>JAJYLQ010000011.1 GCA_021787595.1 Chloroflexota bacterium
TCGTTCAGCAATGTCTGTTCCTCTTCACTCAAGTCCACCATATATTTCTTCACCATGCCTGTCTCCTTTGTATGGAGACAGGATAATCCGAATCGCACTTATCAAAGCATGCTTGACACAGTACTACCTATTCGAGGTGCATTATGAAGAGCCTTTCGAGCGCGTCTGGAAGTTCGTCAAGAAGAAATGTCTGTACTCGCACTACTATGAAAAGTTTCCTGCCTTCAAAGCGGCCATTTCAAAATGCCTGGAGGAAACTACCACAAAGCACAAATCCGATCTCGATTCTTTGCTTACCTTGCGTTTTCAACTCTTTCAAAAAGCGCAATTTGTGACCGTGTAAGGTATAGTAGAGAATCCGCCCAAACAAGATCAGACTCCGCTGCGTCGAGCCATGCTATTCAATCGCACGGAGGCGTTTTTGCTGGATATTATGACATCGGGATATACGCCAGAAGAGGTCGAGCAGTCTTTGCGTGCGGCACTCGACCGCTGGCGAACGTTTTCCAGTATGCCACCGGAAACATTTCCTCCCGGCGTTCTGCGTTTCGTTGGAAGTCACGACCCAGCGATGGCGCTCGTCGCCGCTCATTATCATGAAGTGACCCCAGGCTTTACGTTGCAATTAACTTTTACCGGCAGTATGGGCGGACTGATCGCTTTAGCGGAGAAGAAAGCCGACTTGGCAGGTTGTCATCTGTGGGACGAAGCCACCGATACGTATAATGAACCTTTCGTTCGCAAATTATTGCCCGGACAAAAAGTGGCCCTGTTGACATTGGCGCATCGCCGCGTCGGATTGATCCTTCCGCCGGGGAATCCGCAAGGCGTCAAACGCTTGGAAGATTTAACTCGATCTGGAATCCATTTTGTGAATCGGCAACCAGGCTCCGGCACACGCGTCTGGCTGGATGCCCAGCTTCGCCGCGCGCGAGTCGAGCCATCGCAAATTTCAGGCTATCAAGATGAAAAGATGACTCACTCCGAGGTGGCGCGCTCGATCAGTCGCGGGGAGGCGAATGTCGGTCTGGGAGTCGAGACCGCCGCGTTGGTCTTCGGCTTGGACTTTCAATTGTTGACCACTGAACGTTATGATCTCGTTATCCCCGCAGAAAAATGGGAAATGGAGTCGGTCCAAACTTTGTATCAGTGGCTGGATACGGTGCAAGCCAAAGCCGCCATTAACAATCTCGGCGGTTACGATACGACTGAAACCGGCATCATCACTTGGATTTCATAAACATTCCTCGCGGCCCTGCTCGTCGACGCGGGCTTTGACCAATTGTTTTTGATTCATGAATAAGCCTATCCTCCAATTTGCGCCATGCGGCGGGACTCGGGGTAATGCTGCATCAGTAATTCATGACCTTCTGGCTTGGAGTCCACGGCCCTTTGGAGCAATGGAAGGATTGGCTCGTTCGAGCGCAACGCTTCGCGCACATTGATCTCGCCATCCAGTAAAAGGCAGGGCCTTAAATAGCCATCGGCGGTGAGACGCAGGCGATTGCAGTTCTGGCAAAAATGTTCGCCGAGCGGCGAGATGAATCCAATCGTGCCCAACGCGCCGGGAATGCGGAATGTGCGCGCCGGCCCGTTGCCTTTGGGTTGCGTTGCAGGTTCAAGGTTGAAGGTGGAAAGTTGTGCGCGCATTTCTTGCAGAGAAAAATATCTTTCGCTCCGCACAGGAAAACCTTCGCCCCAATCCTGTGCGTTGCCCACCGGCATCAACTCAATGAAGCGCACGTGCCACGGATTCTCGATCGTCAGACGCGCGAGCGCGGGCAATTCGTCAGCGTTGAGTCCGTTCACGACAACGGTATTCAGTTTGAGCGGAGAAAGACCCGCCGCCTCCGCCGCGGCGAGCCCGCGCCAAAGCCGATCAAGGCTTCCGCCGCGCGTGATCCGCTTGAACTTATCCGCATCCAATGTATCAAGGCTGACGTTCACGCGTTTCAACCCCGCGTCTGCCAATGGACGCGCGAGTCGTTCGAGCAGCATCGCGTTCGTCGTGAGACTGACTTCTTCGATGCCCGCGATGGACGCAATGCGCGCCACGATCTCAGCCATGTCGGGACGAACCAACGGCTCGCCGCCCGTGAGACGAATCCGCTTCACCCCGACCCGCGCCGCGGTTTCAACAACCCGCGCAATCTCCTCCACTGACAATTGATTCTCGCGCGCCAGCCATTGCGCGCCATGTTGAGGCAGACAATACACGCAGCGCAAATTACAGCGGTCCGTGACCGAGATACGCAAATACGTGATGGCGCGGCCAAAGCGATCGGTGAGTGTCATCTATCCGCCGCCGACGGGAGGGAACATTCCGACCACATCGCCATCTTTGAGTTTCGAATCGTTCTCCACGATGATGTTGTTGACGAATACAACATGAGTCTCTTCAGGCGGGATTTTCAAATGGTCAATCAAATCCCGCACGATGGAAGCATCCGGCAGATCAACTTCAAAAGGCTTGCCGGCGCGCGTGCCATCCTTGAAGCGAACGAGGGTGGCAAAGAGTTTTACGGTGACGCGCATCTTCATCGCCTCCTCATGCAACCTTTAGCACGACATTTGCCGGGCTGGAGGCGGCGATCGTGCCCGACGGATCGTAAGGCATCATGCCCAGCATGATCTTCGAATCGCCTCGGCGCAATTGAAGACGCGCGAAGCCCAGGTCGGATGAACTGGGGAAAGGCACATATTCTTCCATGTCCCAATTGTGAATCGGAACTTCACGCAGATAAAATGCTTGTAACGCGCCGATGCCAGCCTTGCCCGAATACGCGCGCCAATTTTCGGGATCGAGAATATCGGCCAGGATGGTTGTGGGGTCAACCGGTTCATATTCCGGCGGCAGGGGGATTCCCTCACGGCTGACTTTGATTCCAAGGATTCGATTAGGGAATCGCAAACTGGAAATGACTTGTGTTGCCACCGGCTCGAACTCTGCGCGCATTTCTTTTGGATGCGTGACCATGAAGTGCAGAACGCGAAAGTCGCGCATGAGAATGCCCGTCCACAAACGGCGATTATCTTTTTTCGGCAAAACGATTTCTGCTTCGAGTCCAACCGCCTCGCCGAGTTTCCATGGCGCTGAGCCGACTTCCTTCGCGCCCATCATCCCCGCCAGCATTCCAATGTGACGATTCCACAACGGCTCAATGGGTTGGCGCTGCCAATTCCATTCGCCGCGCACGACCAATTGAGCGGGCTCCGCTCCAAGGTCCGGATTGAGCGTATCCATCGGCGCGGTAAACGCATCTGCATCCTCGACCGCTTGATGTGTCCACGAATCGGGATACGTCAGCTCATATCCCCAAAGGATATGTTGGAATTGGATGGGCATAATTTATTTTCAGAGGCGACAGTCGCTTCTGTATAAAAATGGAATAATCATGGAAGCGACTGCCACCTTATTAAATCTTCCGGGCGAGGTTCTGCCCGGAAGATTTTAACGAAATCAAGCTGCGTGCCCGTCATGCACCCACGCAAAGACGGAATCGAGTTGCTCGTTGGTGATGGTCCACTTCACGTTGTGAGGCGGCAGAGCTTCGTTGAGCATGAACTCCGGCGGGCGGTCATCTTCGGCAGTGAAGCCGGCGCGTTCGTTGAAGAGACGCTCCATCTTCAAAACCTCTTTGCCAATCGGAACCACATCCGCGCCGGTGATGTTTTGTCCGGTCACTCCCGCAACCGACTCAGCCATGCCTTCCCAGCCTTTCGCAATATCGAGGATCGGGAATGCAATGAACAAGCAATAGCCTGTGCTGTCAATGAACGCGGTAGCGGCTTGGAAGGTGAGCGAGAGTTCTGCTTTGCCTTCATTGGAGAGCGGATCGAGTTTGCCGCTGACGCCCGCGATTTCCGGCGCGATGGTGTAACCCGCAGTGTGATCTGCGCCCATTGGCGTCGTTGCATAAGTGACGCCGATGCCTTTGACTGCGCGCGGTTCATAGGCAGGCATGGATTGGTGTTTGACGACCGGCACGCGGCTCACACCGAACGCTTTGGCTGTCGCTTCCACGCCTTGACCAAGAATGCGGCCCAGCGGCGTACCCTTGCGGATTTCATCGAAGGTTGCGAGTGCGCCTTCCGCATCACCAAATTTGAGCAAGCCGCCTTCCATTGCAATGGCAACGGTATTGCCCGCTTCAATCGTATCGAGGCCGATGTCGTTGCATTCGCGCGTCATCTTGGCGATGTAATCCAATTCGTCAATGCCGCAGTTTGCGCCGAGCGCCCAAGTGGTCTCGTATTCAACGCAAGAGGCAACCGCATTACCATTTTCATCCGGGATGATATTGGAGCACTTGATGATGCATCCGGGATGGCAGCCGTGCCCCATCATGCCTTCGCCGCCGCGCTTCTCGCATAACTCAGCCATAGCCTCACCTGAAATCTTTGCCGCGCCCTCAAATTGACCCGCGCTGAAGTTGCGAGTCGGCAGGCCGCCCGCTTCATTCAGGATGTTGACCAGCACCGCGGTGCCGAAGGCGTTCAAGCCGCCGGCTTTTTTCGTCAAGCCATGTTCCTGAATCGACTCGGTCAATTTCCTGCGGCCCTGTTTGAAGAGTTCTTTATCCACAATGTCAACGCCGGGACCGCCTGTGTCAATGATGACCATGGCTTTGACGCCGCGCGCGCCCATGACCGCGCCCATGCCGCCGCGGCCCGCATAGCGTCCCGGTTTGTTTTCGGGGTCGTTCACCGAGATGCCCGCATTGGAGAGTTTCATCTCGCCGGCTTGCCCGATACCAATGACAGCGGTCTTGGGATACTTCTTCCACAAAACTTCGTCCACTTCGTACATGCCTTTGCCGAGAAGATCCGCCGCGTCTTCGAACTTGACCCCATCCTTGCTCACTACCAGCGTGTACCACTTTCCCTTTGCGGGGGTCCCCTCGATGATGATTGCCCCCAAACCAAGTTTGGCGATCATCTGTCCGCTCAAACCGCCCGCATTCGATTCCTTGATGCCGCCCGTGAGCGGACTCTTGCCGCCGAACGAAGTGCGTCCACTGCTTGGTGCGGCGGGCGTGCCAGTCACCCAGCCCGGAGCGATCACGAGCTTGTTGTTCGGTCCGAGCGGGTGGCATAGCGGATCCACCTCGTCGCAGGTGATTGCGGAGGTCAGGCCGCGGCCCGCCCAACGCGCCCACTTTTCGGGTACATCTTCGTAAGCGGCTTTCAGGGTGCTCATGTTGATTCTCAAAATTTTCCTTGCCATTGTGTTACTCCTTCTTGTTGAAAAAATTTGTATTCTTCTATGGAAACGATTTCTATTTATAGGAATGATGCATGGCGCCACGTTCCCCCAACGCGGCTTTCAATCCCTCCGACATACGGATCCCGTCCCGGTATTGATAAGGCCATAAGCGATCAATTGAAAAGATTCCCACGTGATCGCCATCCTTGAGCAATTCGTTCGATCCGGTTTCCATGCCCGGCACTTCACACAGCACTGAGTTGATGAACAAATATCCCCTTTCCTCCCTTGGAATGCCAAGTTGATTCAACAATTCCATCTTGCCGGAATCTGGCCCCAGATCAACGCTCATCTGGGCGACATATCGTCCGCCGCCAAATCTTGCCAGGGAGCCATATAAAAACAAATTGACCTTCATTTTTGATGATTGCACATTGGTACGCAATAAATAGTATAGTGGCAACATTTCCCCAACGGCCTGGCTGAAAGCAGAGTCTTCTTTATTAAGCTCCAATCACAATACCTGTACTTTCGGCCAGGCGAGTCCTCCTATTCAGGTTAACCTTGATTGGTTTACAAAGTCATGCTCTCGGCGGCGCTCCATGGGAGTGCTTCGCGAAGGACACTCGAAGGACAAAGTGCAAGCGGCGGCTGAAGCAGAAATTGCTTGTCGGGCAATTCATGTTAACCAGAATAAATTGGTATCCACTTGTCATTGCAAATTTGCGCTGATATTTTCAATTGACCGTCCCTGAAGATTCGACCTGTTCCTTTTCAATTTCAATCAATCCTGACCCCCTTGCAGCTGGAACCTCTCGGAAAATAAAAAAGCCGAGCCAAGCTCGGCAATCTAATGTAAATTGCCCTGCCAAGTCATAGGAAGGCTTGAATCAAATCTCTCACCGCCGATTACTTTTTGGCGCGGTCCGTGATGGTCAGATACGCCATCGTTTGATTCAATAGCTGGTAAACCACCTCGCCGAACGTGGTCGGCCCCGTGATATCCCCGGTGCGCTTTCCTTCCAATTCCGAATATAAATAATTCAATATGCAATTGCATGAGAAAGCAGGATTCTTGTTTAAATGCAATGGCATTTTCGCAGTGAACTGCTGGACATAATCCTTGAAAGGCTTCGCATGTTTATAAGAAATTCCTGCAAAGACTGGCGCATAGAACCGGACTTCCTGAGCCGCTGCGTCCACGTTTTGAAAGCTGACGTTGACCATCGCCCCAAAGTAATCGGCAACGAGGGGCAATCTCGTATCCAAATGTTGACGCGTCACATACTCCGCGAAATTCACCCGGACGCCGTTGATATACGCCTCGCGCGCGCTGAAACCATCTTGTGAAAATGTAATCGTATCGCCGTTCCCCTGCTCGAAAATATTCAGGTAGTCCACTTCGGCCACGTGAGTGGACGGCAATAAACAATGCATGACCACCGCACTGTCTTCAAGCACGGCCTGGGTCTGCCCGTTGAACACCTTGGGCGTGACCTTTCCAAGATCATCGAGATGCACGCCGGCGATCCAGCCGATCAAAGGGCTGTGCCCAAAATCCTTATATTGCGGCGCGCGCAGGGCGAATGCAAGATGGGTCTTGGATGAGCCCGGCATGATGATGACGCTAAAGCCGTTGCCGGTCATATCTGTATAAACGCTGGACAGCGTTTCCGAATCGTAGACTTTCACCGAGAAGTCCAAGACGCTATCTGGTAGTGTAGTGACATAGATTTTTTGCCGCGTGGACAATCCTCCCTGTTCGGTCATAAAGTATGGAATTGAACCGCCAATCCAATTTCCTGCAGGCAACGATCTGAGCAGGCTTTCATCTCCTGCCAGCAACAATCTTTCGCCGCGAGCGATCTTTGCCTTGACCTCAATGGGATCATACATGTATCCCTGCACCGAATCCCTGCCGAAGATTTTGATCAGATCGCGTTGCACGGAAATCAGATCCGCATTGCGGGCAAAAATGTCGTGGAGCTCCTGCGCGGATCTCTGGATGGTACGCGGCGATGGATCCCTGGTCACCTGGCGTGTCAAATAACCTAAAAGGAATTTTGTCGCCAGAAAGTCAAACTGGTATCTGGCTTTGCCAGCGACGATATTGCTCCATGTCGGGTGCGAAACGGGCGGTACATCCACATTGGCCTCTTTTCAGCTATCTCTCTAATTGCAAGCTGCGCGATCTTCCAGGTTGCAATTATCACGCTGGAGATTTTGCCGTCAATTGACATATGACACAAAAAAACCATTATTCTTGACTGGTTTTGTCCATAAATTTTCATGAATGAAAGGTACCGGCCTCGGGGCAAGCCTCGAACCATTTTTCCACTGCAAGTGGCGGCGTTATGACATGCTCCTTGTTCTACATGCTTGCTCATTATCTGACTCTCGAATTGAACTGCAAAATCACATTGCTCGGTATTCAACCCGTCTCTGTCGAATTGAACGAGCCTCTCAGCCCGGAAGTCGAATGCGCGGCGAACGAAGCTGTCGAAGCGCTAACCTCGACTCTTCTTTGAATCGGAAGTATTGATCAAACCTTCGCGCATGGCCAACGACACGGCCTCGGCGCGATTGGATACATTCAATTTATTGAGAATGCTGCTGACGTGAAACTTGGCCGTGGAAAGACTGATGACCAGCTCACGTGCAATCTCCGCATTGCTCAACCCGCCTATGATGCAAGCCAGCACTTCCCTCTCGCGCTCCGATAAATTGTATTTTGAAAATTGAGATGGAGATGACCGCCGGCCGCGAAGCAGGTCTTGAATTTCTGGCGAAATCGTGGCCTTGCCATCGCTCGCGTCTCGGATTGCTTTCGCCAACTCGGTGGCTGAAATGCTTTTCAACAGAAAACCGATCGCGCCGGCATCGAGCATTTTCTGAATCATCTCCGTCTCGTAAAACGTGGTCAGGCCAATGACGCGCGTGTGCGGAAACTGCGAACAGATTTGCTGCGTGGCGCCCGCGCCGTCCATCACCGGCATGACCATGTCCATCAGCACCACATCGGGTTTTTCGCGGGCACACAGGCGCACTGCCTCTTCGCCGTTCATCGCTTCGCCCACCAGCTTCAAGTCCTCGAACGCCAATAAGAAGAGACGCAGGCCGCTGCGAACCATCACGTGATCATCCGCAATGATGACGCGTATCTGTCCTTTTTTCATAGTTCCATCTGCCTCATAATAAAAAATTTAGATACGAGGGTCACAAAGCGCATAAAGGAAAGACTCTTTTTTCCCTTGCGCCGTGGTGTTCTTCGTGTTCAAAGAAAACTCAATGCTCCACCTCGGGCCAGTGGAGCAAAACTTCCGTACCCTGACCCTGCCTGCTCCGCACGGACAAAGCGATTTGCGCGTTGGAGGCGCGTTCGCGCATAATGCCCAATCCCAAATGCTCGCCCATCACATATCTTGAATCAAAGCCCAGGCCATCGTCACGGATCGTCAGCGAAACGGATTTAGAAAACGCTGGCGGATCAGAATCCGCTTTCTTTCGCCTGCTGCGCGATGACGAACCAGGAATGGATTCGATCTCGATCTCCACGTTATCCGCACCTGAATGTTTTGCCACGTTGTTCAACGCCTCCTGGGCAATGCGATAAAATGCCAGCTTCACTTCTGTCGGCAAAACGGCTGTTCCTTCCACATGAACTTTTACCTGCGCTCGAATACGCCCCGAAACACCTTCAGCCAACTGCTTGAGCAAATCCTCCAACCCAACTTCACCGAGACCGATGGGTCGCAGTTCGAGAAGCAACGTCCGCATTTCGGCCAGCGCACCCTTTGTCAGCTTACGGAGGTCATCCAAACCCTGCTGGGCCTCATCGGGGTCACGCGTCCAGATGGTTGGCAGGACCTCCGCGATCAGGCTGGCAGAGAAGATGGTTTGGGTGACCGAGTCGTGCAATTCCCGCGCGAGGCGGTTGCGTTCCGCCGTCACGGCCTCCTCCTGAGCCTGTTCGCGCAGGCGGGCATTTTCGATGGCGAGCGCGGTCTGGTCGCAAAACGATACGGCCAGATCAATGTCATCCTGAGTGAAAACGCGCGGTTTGGCATAATAGAGATTCAAAGCGCCGACGATATCCTGTTTGACGATAAGCGGCACAGACAGTTCGGAGCGATAACGCTTGGAGAGAATTTTCAATAGCCGCGTCATTTCCGGATCGAGAGGCCGGGTTAGGACATCCGTAGCATGTTCTATATCTGTGACGGCGACCGGCTCGCCCAGATTCACCGCCTGCCCTGTGGGCCCTTGTCCGAGGATCACCGTGGAATGCTGCAAGTATTCACGGCTCAACCCATGCGAAGATTGGATTTTGAGCAAATTGGTTTCGGGCTGCAGGCGGTAGATCGCGACCGCGTCTGCTTCCAGCAAACGGCCAGCGTACAAGGTGATGTAATCGAGGATCGCGTCCAGCGGTTTGTTGGAGTTCAGCACCGCGAGAATCCCGCGCAGCCCCTCGGCGATGCCCCGGCGGCGTTCGCGTTCCTGTGATTGTGCATCTATGGCTTCAGGCATCATGGAAGAACTCTATAATCCTTCCAGATTGTACTCCGTAACGATAAAACAGAGAGCCTGACGGAAGCCACAGGGCGTACTCAAAGTTTGTTAGCAAACCTGCTCCGGTTGCCGCCTGCACTTTGTTCTTTGAGTGTCCGCGGCGACTGCCTGCAGGCAAATCTTGCGCCGGGGACAGCGCAAGGAGCAACCGAATTGACAGCCCTCCTCGGTCCGGTATATACTAGTTATGGGCATATGCCCATAACATCCAACGAAAGGATTTTTTTATGGCAAAGATATTCGTGCGCGAGCGCACTCGCATCAGCAAAGGCGAAGGCCTGCCTCGCTTCGCCATTGTCGGCGTAGAAGGAAGCGATCTAAAGTTCTTCCAGATTCACGTCCGCAAATCGGAACTGGACGCCATCGCCCAATCCATCGGCGCAGAGGTCGTAATGCTGCCGCGCGGGACGGGCCAGGACGCCGGTGAAGGCTCCGGAGGCGGCAGGCGCCAGAAGCGAAGCAACCGTCGGCGCGCGAACCGGGGAGGCAATGCCTAGACCGCGCAAACGCCGCCGCGTCTGGCGTGAAGCGACGCCCGCAATTTTCAAACCGGTGGGCGTGCCGCTTCATCAACTGAATACGATCACGCTCTTCCATGAGGAACTCGAAGCCCTGCGCCTCGTTGATCTGGAAAACCGTTATCAGGAGGAAGCCGCTGAGCAGATGAACGTCTCACGCTCTACGCTTCAACGCATCGTGAATGAAGCGCATGTCAAAGTGGCACAGGCGCTGACCGAAGGGGCGGCCTTGCACATCGAGGGCGGGACCTTTCGCGTGGCCACTCATTACTGGCAATGCGCCGATTGCGGCCACGTTTGGGAGGTCGAGCACGGCAGCGGCCAGGGCGCGCCGGCGCGCTGTCCCAGGTGTCGTAGTTCTTATATCCGTTTGCGGCGAATGCGAAGGCGTCGTATGGATCGAAAATCGGGTATCCGCTAATCTTCGCGGACGTCCGCCGGCCTTTTTCTATTCGCGCGGACGCGCTCCCGAAGAATTGGCGTAAATCCGCGGATACTTGTCACGCCTTGACATAAATCCGCGTGCCCACGTTCTCGCCATCCAACGCACGCGGAATATTGTTCTGCACCAAACCATTGACGATAAATACCTCGCGCACACTTCGCGCGGTCTTCAGACTCTCCAGCATCGTGCGCTCAATGGCCAAATCGTTCAGGTCAAGAGCGAGCAGCTCGTTGACCTCGATCTCCGAGATGAACTTTGCCGACGCGTCCTTCTTCGGGTCGGCGGTATAAAGTCCCTGTTCATCTTTGATCAACACACAGCGTTCCGCGCCCATCACTTCTGCCAGCAGGAACGCACCAACATCTGTGCGATGCGGCGGGATTCGTCCCAGCGCGGGCGGACGCTCGAACAAACCATAGGGCGGCATCGCATGAGTGACCGGCAGAATGCCGGGCATCATGTAGTTGGGGAGTTTTGCCAAATCATCGTGGCCGATCTTGATTCCGCCGCGCTGGCTAAGCAGGATCGCCACCATCAACGCATTCTGTTCGCTGATACTCGTGCCCAGTTTGGCAAGGACACCTGTGGGCATGCCAAGGTCAATCGCGATGGCGTAGGCATGGCGGGCGCGCGTTCCTCCGCCGGTAGTGATCAGAATCTTATGAGTCTTTCGCGCTTCGACCAATTCATCCAGAATCGGAAATAACGCCTCGCGCCCGCGATCAATAATGCTTTGCCCTCCTACTTTGACCACGATCAGGTCGGGCATCAGCCGATAAATGGGTCCGCCGTCCGTGCTGGCAAGCAGAGATTTATCCATCATCGATTCACCCATGAAGGGCGATTCGATATTCAGGCGTCCGCTGGGATCACGTCGAATGCTCATAAACGATTGCCTCTTCCATCGAATTGTTAAAGGGCAGTATATCATGTTGGTGTGCCGCGTCATACAAAAAACTCCGCCCTTCATTTGTCAAGAAACCTTGCTGTGTAATCGTTGACTGGTTGTACGAACACATCCTGCGGCATTCCGGCTTGTTCGATGCGTCCGTTTTGCATCACAACCATGTGCGTTGCCAGACTGAGCGCTTCCTGAAAATCGTGCGCGATTAAAATGGCGGTCGTCTCCGTACCAGCCAACGCAGGTTTCAAATCTTCGAGCAGATGTGAGCGCGTCGGTGCAGCAAGCCGTTAAATTAGCCATCCGCAGACGCAGGATCATCATCCAGCGCGAGTCGGAAGGAAGTTTGATCCGATCAAAAGCACTCAGAGTCCGAATCGAATCCATTGCCATTAAAGAAAAAAACTTAATCGCAAGCCTATCACAAAGACTCACAACCGGTCAATTTGACATTCCCCTGCCGCCGTGATAGACTCCCGCAACAATTCAATACGAGCTGTACTCATCCAGAGAGGCTGAGGGACCGACCCGTTGAAGCCTCGGCAACCGATGTTAGTCTATGGTCGAAAAGTCGCTTAGTCTTGTGGTCAACCGACCATGCGACTACCAGACCAAAAGACCACGTGACCAACTACGGTGCCAATTTCGGCAGACAAGAGTCTGGGAGATGAGAGATGATGTTGTTATGATCATGTCGCCTCTCATTTCGAGAGGCGATTTTGTTGGATAATGTCATTGCGAGTGGCGCCCCCGCGTGTGCGGGATCTTCGACTTGGCGCCACGTGGCAATCCCGCGTTATCTCGCAATGACAACTGAAAAGAGAGAGCTATGTCTTCACTTGAACTGATCGAGACTTACATCGAATATCACATTGCCACGACGCGGCGCGTCTGGGATTCGATTGATCAAATCACCGACGAACAATTTTCCGCGGACGATTCTTATTCGCGCGGCTCCATTCGAAATCTGATGGTACATCTCACCAGCGTGGATCGCCGTTGGCTGGCGGGATTGAAGAACCAACCGGATGTCGGCCATTTGAAATCCGAAGATTATCCGACGCGCATCGCGGCCCGCGAAGTCTTCGAAAACGTAGCAAACGATTTGACCGATTACATAAATCACCTGAGCGAAGATGAATTGTCACAAACCGGGAAGGATATGTCTGAACCGCGCTGGCAAATTCTTTTACACATCGGCAATCATGGCACTGACCATCGCGCAACCGTCTTACAAAAGCTCAACGATTTTGGCGCACCGACCTTCCCACAAGATTTTGTCATCTGGTTGTGGGAGAAGAAATGAACTGTCCCGAATGCGGCGCGGCTGACAATTTATGTCAAGCGCGCTTCGATGAATTGATGGCGCTGGAATTTTCAGATCCGGCGTACTTTGGCACGGTACATAATTTGACGGTGGCGACGTTCATGCTTCAACACTCCAGCAAGTTGACGCGCGAAGGCTGGCTGTACGAGCGAGAGTTATTGAGAGAATTTCTCGTGGAAAATAAATCGCCCGAGTTCATCAGAAGGCAAAACAAGGACTTGGTGGACAGCGGTAAGAGAAAGTTCAAAATCACATCTAAAGATGGCAAGCCCGTGATCAATAAAACCACATGGACGAAAACGATTCTGGATGTCCGCGCGGAGAACGCGGAAGTGTATTGCGAAGATATAAAGGCGTGGGCGAAGTCCGCGCTGGAAGAAGCGGAAGAAATCAATGAATCGTAAGCTGGCTTTCTACAGTGACCAACAAATTGGGCAGTCGTCAGCAATGGACGAGCAATTAATCAATTTGATTGATAAACAACGCCCAACAATAGGATACATTCCCTCATCTACTGATCCTGAAAGGATATGGTTTAAACAACAACAGATTTATTATCAATCGTTGGGTGCCGACTTATCTGTCTATTTTGAACTGGAAATAGAATATGCGCCCAGCAAAATCAATGAGCTTTTTGCATGTGATGCAATCCATTTGTCAGGAGGCCGCACATACAATTTCTTATACTGGCTACGCAAACGAGAATTATTTTCTTCTTTGCGTGAATATGTAGCAAACGGTGGTGTATTGATCGGTGTGAGCGCGGGTGCGATATTAATGACGCCAGAAATATCCACAACACACATTTGCGGAGAAAAACCATCCGACGACATCAAAGACCTCTCCTCGCTAAACCTCGTTGACTTTGCTTTCTTGCCGCATGTGAATAAGATTGAGTCAGCAGAAAGTAAAATGGTTGAATACTCCGTAACTCGTGGGCGTAAAATATTTGGCTGCAAAGATGGTGATGGGATCATTGTCAACGGCGAAAACATTGAGTGGATCGGCAACTTGTTGTTTGCCGAAAATGGTAAATTGGAATCTCTGGTGATTTAATTTTACGAAGGAAACAAACATGACCGAAAGAAAATATACAAACAGAAAATACCTCGATGCCCTCGAAAAGAAAGTCCTCGTCTTCGACGGTGCGATGGGCACAAGTTTACAAAATCAACATCTCACCGCTGAACATTTCGGCGGCGAACAATATAACGGATGCAACGATTACCTCGTCATCTCCTATCCCGAAGCCGTGGAAAAAGTCCATCGCTCGTTTCTCGATGTCGGCGTGGACGTGATCGAGACCGACACCTTCCGCTCGAATCGAATCACGATGAAGGAATATGGCCTGCAAGACCGCGTCATCGAGATCAACGAAACCGCGGCAAGGTTAGCGCGCCGTTTGGCCGACGAGTACTCCGTTGTAAGGGCTGACCTAAGTGTCAGCCCTGTAAGTGTCAGCCCAGAAGGCGCACACACAGGTGCGCCCCGACAGCGCTTTGTTGCCGGCTCCATCGGTCCCTCCGGCAAACTTCCATCAACGAACGACCCCGAACTTTCCAACGTCAGCTTCGATGAACTCGTTGACGTTTTTCGCGAGCAGGCTGTCGGCCTGATGCGCGGCGGCGTGGATATCCTCCTCATCGAAACCTCGCAGGACATTCTCGAAGTCAAAGCTGCGATCACGGGTTGTCACAAAGCCTTCGACGAGACTCAAATTGTTTTGCCGCTGCAGGCCCAGGTCACGCTCGACACGACGGGACGCATGTTGCTCGGCACCGACGTAGCCGCCGCGCTTGCCATCCTCGAAGGCATGGGCATTGACGTTATCGGCCTCAACTGCTCCACCGGCCCCGAACACATGCGCGAGCCCATCCGCGTCCTCGGCGAAAATTCCACGCTGCCCGTTTCGTGCATCCCCAACGCGGGCCTGCCATTGAACGTGGATGGGCAGGCCGTATATCCGCTCGAACCCGAACCGTTCGCGAATGACCTTTATGAATTCGTGACCAAGCACAACGTCCGAATCGTTGGCGGCTGCTGCGGGACGACTCCCGACCACCTGCGCCTCCTCGTTGACCGCCTCGCCAATTACCAATTACCAATTACCGACCAACCGCTTCATTCGGATCCGAAGCTGGCTTCCGCCATGTCGGCGACTCTCATGCGACAGGATCCTCCGCCAACCCTGCTCGGCGAACGATGCAACGCGCAAGGCTCGCGCAAGTTCAAGAAGATGCTGCTCGAAGAAGATTATGATGGCATCTTGGAATTGGCGCGCGAACAAGTCAACGGCGGCGCGCACGCGTTGGACATTTCCTGCGCGGTCACCGAGCGTCCCGACGAAGTTGAGCTGATGCGCAAGGTCGTCAAGAAACTTGAGATGGGCGTGGATGTTCCGTTGGTCATTGACACAACCGAATTGGATGTTCTTGAAACCGCGTTGAAGACCGCGCCAGGACGATGCTTGATCAACTCGACTCACCTCGAATCTGGCCGCGCCAAAGCCGACAAAGTTTTCAAGTTGGCGAAAGAACATAACGCGGCTGTGATTTGTTTGACCATTGATGAAAATGGCATGGCGAAGACTCGCGAACGCAAACTTGAAGTCGCCAAACGCATTTACGACATTGCCGTCAATGAACACGGACTCAAGCCGGAGGACTTGGTCTATGATGCATTGACCTTCACATTAGCAACCGGTGATCCTGAATTCTCCAATTCAGCCATTGAAACCATCGAAGGCATTCGACTCATCAAACAAAATCTGCCCGGTGTGATGGCATCCTTGGGCGTGAGCAATCTTTCATTCGGTCTTGCGCCTCACGCGCGGCCTGTTTTGAACTCGGTCATGTTGTATCACTGCATGCAAGCCGGCCTCGACATGGCCATCGTCAACGCCGCGCAGGTCAAGCCGTATGCCGAGATTGACGAAAAGGAACGCGAACTGGCCGAAGATTTGATCTTCAACCGCCGCCCCGACGCGCTCCAGCATTACATCGAGTATTTTGAATCTGTAGGGGCGGACCGCGTGTCCGCCCAAACCGTTGCCAGCCCCACCGCGGACATGACGCCCGAACAACGTCTGCATTGGGCCATCCTGCATCGCCACAAGGAAGGCGTCGAAGCGGATATTGATGAGATTATCAATCGCGGCATTTTCCCTCTCCCTTCGGGAGAGGGCAGGGTGAGGGCCGAATCTTCCTCTCCCGTTGGGAGAGGGAAGGGTGAGGGCGAAAAGCCAATCAAACACAACCCGCGCCTCCCCGAAGAACTCAAAGGACGCATTCGCGAGTTACGTCAAAACGCCACCGACGCAGAAAAATTGATGTGGCAGCTTCTTCGCAATCGCGGCGTTCATGATGCAAAATTTCGCCGACAACATCCTGTTGCAGGATTCATCCTTGACTTCTATTGCCATGAAGCAAAGTTTGGCATCGAACTAGATGGAAGCCAGCACAGTGAAGGCGAGCAAATCAAATATGATGAAGAACGAACAAAGATTTTGCAGGAGCAACATGGAATCAAAGCAATCAGGTTTTGGGATAGCGATGTGCTGAATAAAACGCAAGATGTACTCAATGTAATTTGGGATGTCTTAGAAGAGAAATTGCCCGCCGCGTCCCTCACCCCTAACCCCTCTCCCGTAGGAGAGGGGAACTCTGGCTCCCTTCCATCTTCGGGAGAAGAGTCGGGGATGAGGGCGAGCAAACACGAGGTTGCCGTTACCATCCTCAACACCGTCTTGCTCCCCGCCATGAAAGAAGTTGGCGACAAGTTCGGCGCGGGCGAATTGATCCTGCCCTTCGTGTTGCAATCCGCGGAAGTGATGAAGAAAGCCGTCGCGCATCTCGAAAATTATCTTGAGAAGAAAGAAGGCGTGAGCAAAGGACTCGTTGTGTTGGCAACCGTCTACGGCGATGTGCATGACATTGGAAAAAATCTGGTCAAAACGATTCTCTCCAACAACGGATACGATGTGATTGATTTGGGCAAGCAAGTTCCTGCGGAAAAAATTATTACCAAGGCCGTTGAAGTCAACGCGACCGCGATTGGATTAAGCGCGCTATTAGTTTCCACGTCCAAGCAAATGCCGTTGATCGTCAACGAGTTGCATCGCCGCAATTTGAAGTTCCCGGTGTTAGTGGGCGGCGCAGCCATCAACCGCCGCTTCGGACGTCGCATCCTGTTCGCCGAAGATGGCAGCGCCCATGAGCCGGGAGTCTTTTATTGCAAGGACGCGTTCGAGGGACTCGACACGATGGACCAGCTCATCGTCCCGGAGAAGCGCGAAGAGTTATTGATTCAGATCCGCCGCGAGGCGGACCTCGAGATGGGCCGCGCTTCGCAGGTGCCGGAGCATCGCAAAACGGCGACCCGCTCCCGGGTCCAGCCTGAGCCGATCAATCATCCGCTCAAATGGGGTCCGCGCGTCGTCAAAGACATGCCGCTGGAAATCGTGTTGAAGCATCTCAGCCTCAATGAGTTGTATCGGTTGTCGTGGGGCGCGAAGAACGCGCACGGCGGCGAATGGGAAAGGTTGAAAGCCGAGTTCGATGCGCGCTTGCAGAAGATGACGAAGGATGTATTGCGATTCAAATGGCTCAAGCCGCAGGGCGTTTACGGTTTGTTCCCGTGCCAATCCGATGGCGATGAATTGATCCTCTACAATCCTGAAACCATTAACTCCGCCTCGCCCGATGAGTTGACACGCTTTGCCTTCCCGCGCCAACCGTATGACGATCATCTCGCGCTGTCGGATTATTTCGCGCCAGTTGATTCCGGGAAGATGGATGTGGTCGCTTTCCAGGTTGTAACCGTTGGACAGGAAGCCACCCAAAAATTCGACGCGCTGCAAGCCAAAGGCGATTACTCTGAAGCCTACTTCACGCACGGACTCGCCGTTCAAGCCGCCGAAGCGACTGCCGATTATTTGCACAACCATATCCGCCGCGAACTCAGCATCGGCGAGGAACAAGGCAAGCGTTACTCGTGGGGTTATCCCGCCATCCCTGAACTGGAAGACCACAAAAAGGTTTTTGGGTTACTGCCCGCCGTCACGACCGAACTCGGCATGAGTCTCAGCTCGGCGTATCAATTGATCCCTGAACAATCCACCGCCGCGATCATCGTCCACCACAAGGACGCGAAATATTACAGCGTGGGCGAGAGCCGCGTGGAACAGTTGATGAAATAAGCCCGATGAAGAAGATTCTTCAAAGCCAATCCTTTCCCATCCTCGCTTTACTGGCCGTCAGTCTTGTCATGGGTCTTGTGACTCTCAAAGATTACGGGCAAAGCTGGGACGAGCCGACGATTTACAAATACAGCGATTACGCGATCAACGCGTATCATTATCTTTTTCGTCCGCAGGGCCTTGCAAGCTTTCCCTTTGACCTGAACTACTATGGCCCGGCTTACTTCATGCTGGCAAACCTGCTGGCGCGATTCTTGATGATGGTCATTCCATCGTGGACCATCGTCAATGCGTGGCACCTGGTTTATTTCCTGACCTTCCTCGCCGCGGTCTTGCTTATTTATCTCTTTGCCAAAAGGTGGATGAGCAATGGGGCGGCGTTTGGCGTCGCGCTTTTGTTCCTGACCCAGCCTTTATTGTGGGGGCACGCATTCATGAATCCCAAAGATATGCCCTTCCTGACCTTCTTCCTGGCGAGTATCTATCTGGGATTTTGCATGGCGGATGCGCCCGCCGGGTCACGGCGACAAATTATCCTGGTTCTCGCAGCCGGGATCATTCTAGGGCTGACGATTTCCATTCGCGCCATCGGTCCGCTTGCCGGATTGTTCGTGTTGATCTACGCGCTGGCAAAAAATCGTCTGAAGGCAGTTTATTCCACCATCCCTTATTTCTTGCTCGCAGGCCTGGTCGCTTATCTGACATGGCCTTTTCTTTGGAAAGCGCCGCTGGCCGATTTTCTCAAAAGCGTCCACTACATGTCGCAGTTTCCCTTTACCAAGAACGTTTTATTCCGGGGACAGCGTTACGAAGCCGATAAGTTGCCGCGCTCCTTCTTCCCAACCATTCTATCTTTGCAGCTCACTGAACCTTTGCTGATTTTGTCGCTGGCGGGTATTGTCATCACGGCTTTATCCCTGCGAAGGAAAGAAAATCTGGAAGCCATGCTTCTATTTCTTGGATGGTTTCTTATTCCCGCGACTGCAATCGTGATCTCGAACAGCACGTTGTACGACAACGCACGCCAGCTTTATTTCTTGTTCCCGCCGCTTTTCTTCGCCGCCGGTTTTGCTTTGGATTTGGCATTCAAATACATTGAGGCTGCTCCGGCCCGCGCTGCGATTCTAGTGATCATGATTTTGCCGGGCGTTTACCCTGCCGTTCGATTGCATCCGTATGAATACGTTTATTACAACAGCTTCATTCGCGGGACGGGCGGCGCATATCGTCAATTTGAAATGGATTATTGGGGCACGTCCATTCAGGAAGCCATGCAATATCTTGATGCGAACGCGCCGCAGGGAGCCGGGATTTACGCATTCGGTCCCGACCCGGTGGTCAGCCAGTATGCGCGGCCCGATATGAAAGTCCTGACGTCTGGCGACGACCCTCCGCAAAACAGTTATGATTACGCCGTGATTTTGACGCGTCAGAATTTAGACGAACGCAATTGCAAAAAAGCGACGACGGTGTACAGCATCGGACGGCGCGGCGCCACCTTCGCCCTTGTCAAAGAACTTGGCCTTGGAGAACAATGCAGGTGATCACGCTCAACAAAATTCGATCCATCAAACAGTGGCCGATCATCCTGCTCCTCCTCATCGCTCTTTTGATCGCCATTCTCACCCTCACGCAATACGGCGAGTCGTGGGATGAATTGCAATTCTTCAAATACGCCGATAACGCGCTGAAGTCTTATTCCACGTGGCCGCTGACCGGCACGATTCCACTCACCGGCAACACGTACGACAATTATGGTCCCGCGTATGTCATGATTGTCGCGTTGGGTGCGCGCTTCCTCCATCTTTTCCTTCCCTACAACATCTCTGATCTGCGCCATTTGATTTACTTCATCACCTATCTCGTTTGCACCTGGGCCTTCTATGAACTTTGCAAACGCTGGTTGAGTCAAAACGCCAGCTTTGGCGCGGCTTTGCTTTTCGCTACACAGCCGCTTTTTTGGGGCCATGCCTTCATCAGCCCGAAGGACATTCCGTTCCTCACCTTCTTTCTTCTTGCCCTTCTTTTGGGATTGAAGGCTTTTGATTCGCTGGTAACCGTTTCGTTCGATGGGCTTTCTCCGCGCTTCAAGCCGACTCTCCTCGTTCTGACCGCCCTCTGGCTGGCTTCCGTTTTCGGACTTTATCTTGCCACCCCAACCTTTTCCGCGTGGATCGAGGGCCTTGTCCGCGCCGCGGCCGCGGGAAACACATCGTTTTTCCCATCGTTGATCGCAAGCCTTGCATCCGGAATCCACAAAGTCAAGCCCGAAGTTTATATCGAAAAATTCTTCGTCTTGTTCTTATGGACTCGCGCCCTCTTCTTTCTTCTCTCCTCTTTCTTTATCTTCTGGCTTTGGCGCAAAGTCCCTTCCGCCTTCCACGTTCTACTTTCTATTCTGCCCGCCGCCATTTTTCTCGGCGTTGCCACATCCATCCGCATCCTCGGTCCGTTTGCGGGGTTGATGGTCGTCGCCTACGCGTTATGGAAATGGAGATGGAAATCCGTCCCGGCGTTGATCGTGTATGGAATCGCCGCGCTCATTGCGATGTATTTAACATGGCCTTATCTCTGGCCCGATCCAATCGGACACTTCATCGAGAGCGCGCGCGTCATGTCAGAATATCCGTGGCGCGGACAAGTTTTGTTCGACGGTACTTTTTATTTATCCACGGAAATTCCTCGCTCGTATCTGCCTGTTCTGCTTGGGATTCAGTTAACGGAGCCGGTCTGGTTTTTGTTCGCGGCTGGTTTGGCGGTGACCGTTTACGGGTCCGTGAAGAAGCGGATCGAGAGCCGCATGTTGCTGATCCTGACTCTCGTCTGGTTCATCCTTCCGCTCGTCGGATTCATCGTCACGCGTTCGCCGTTATATGATAACTTCCGCCAAGTCTTTTTTATTCTGCCGCCAGTCTTTATGATGGCCGGCGTTTTGTTCGAGAAGATCAAACGTCCCGCGCTGCAAGCCGCGTTGATCGGGCTTCTTGTATTGCCGGGAATCATCGGCGGCATCAATCTGCATCCGTACGAATATATTTATTACAACCGTTTCATCGGCGGCGTGCATGGCGCGTACCGAAAGTTCGAATTGGATTATTGGGGCACATCTTACCGCGAAGCCGCGGAATGGCTCGACAAAAATGCTCCGGCGAACGCGCCGATCTGGGTCGAAGGCCCGACGCATATTTTGGAACTATATGTCCGGCCCGATTTGAAGATTTATTCGACTTACGAAGCGGCCCGCGCCGATCATTATGATTACGTGGTTGCGACCAGCCGCTATAATCTCGACCTGACTTCGTATCCGAACGCCAACGTGGTCTACACGATCACGCGCGATGACGCGGTGTTGACTGTGATCAAACAACCTTGATTTATTTTTGCGCGAATTAGCAGATAAAGGAAACCAATGAACGATTTATTGGAACGGCTTATAAAAGAAACTTTGCTCGCCGACGGCGCGATGGGAACCATGCTCCACAGCCGCGGCATCGGCTTTGACAAATGCTTCGATGAACTCAATCTCACCAATCCTGCCGCTGTGGCCGACGTTCACCGCGAATATATCGAGTCCGGCTCGCAGGTCATTTTGACAAATACGTTCGGCGCGAACCGATTCAAATTGAGCAAGCACGGACTTGAAAAGCAAACGATCGAGATCAACAAGGCCGGTGTCGAACTTGCCAAACGCGTCGTCGCGGCATCGTTCAAGAATGTTTTGATCGCAGGCGATGTCGGTCCGCTGGGTGTGCGCCTCGCGCCGTTCGGACGCGTCCAACCCGAGCAGGCGCGCGCCGCCTTCTCGGAACAGATCAACGCGCTTTGCGAGGCAGGCGCAGACTTGATCGTCATCGAGACCATGGCTGACCTGCATGAGATCCGCGAGGCGATAAAGGCCAAGAAGGAAACTTGCACCCTGCCGGTGGTCGCGTCGGTGACTTTCACGCGCGATGATCGCACAGTATTGGGCGATGATCCCGTCAAGGTGGCGTGCACACTTAAAGAGGCTGGAGCCGATGTGATCGGCGTCAATTGTTCCGGCGGCCCGGCTCAACTCCTGCGTATTCTGAAACAAATGCATCAGGCCGTGCCCGATGGAAAGTTTTGGGTCAAGCCGAACGCGGGCTGGCCCGAACAAGTCGGCGGGCGGATCATGTATCCGGCAGACCCCGATTACTTCGGCGATTACGCGCTTTCGTTTCGCGAGGCAGGCGCGCACATCGTCGGCGGATGCTGCGGCACAACTCCGCAGCACATCGCGGCCATGAGAAAAGCGCTCGATACCGCGCCGCAAATCAATCCATCGCATATCACGATGATGCCCGCCGATGAAATCGTCGAAGCTGCACAGGAACAACCGACTCAACTGGCGCAAAAACTTGCGGATGGGAAATTTGTGATTTCGGCCGAGATGGATCCGCCGCGCGGACTTTCGACACATAAATTGATCGCGGGCGCATCGCTCCTGACCGAGGCCGGCGCGGACGTAATCAACATCGCCGACAGCCCGATGGCGCGCATGAGAATGTCTGCGTGGGCAGTCTGCGATGTGGTCCAGCGCCGCGTGAATGCGGAGACGACGCTTCACTTCCCGACCCGCGGCCGGAATCTGCTTCGAGTGCAGGGCGACCTGCTCGCGGCACACGCGCTCGGCATCCGAAACGTGTTCGTCATCATGGGCGATCCAACCGCCATTGGGGATTATCCCGAAGCGACGGACAATTATGATCTTGTACCTTCGGGCTTGATCAAACTTATCAAGCAGGGATTCAACGCCGGCGTGGATCACTCCGGGACGAGCATTGGCCAGCCGACCAATTTCTTCGTCGGCGCGGCACTGAATCTCTGTCCGCCTGATCCCGATCACGAGATCAAGAATCTCCGCCGCAAGGTCCGGGCTGGAGCCGATTTCTTCATCACCCAGCCAATCTATCACGCGGAAGACGGGAAAAAATTCTTGGCGAAAAATGAATCGCAGCACGGGCCGCTTGATCGTCCGGTGCTGATCGGTGTTCTTCCATTGGTCAGTTTGAAGCACGCCAACTTTTTGAATCACGAAGTGCCCGGCATTTCCATCCCGGATGAAATCGTCGAACGAATGGAAAAAGCAGGCGATCATGCCGCAGAGGAGGGCGTGCGGATCGCGGTAGAATTGATTGAGCAGATCAAGCCGTGGGCGCAGGGCGTTTACATCATGCCGCAGTTCAGCCGCTTCGACCTGATCGCGGAGATCATCGAGAAAGTGAAACAGCCAGAGAGCGCCGCATGACAATAAAATGGCTGCAGCGAGGCCTGCTCGCGTTGATCGTCGTGGTGAGCCTTTATGCAAGCATCCAAAATTTGATCGCCACGAAAGACCTTGGCAGTCTGACCGATGACCCGGTGGCGGATTTTTCCAAACGCTTCGATCCATTGAAAGCAAAACTTCCATTCAAAGTTGGAACGGTCGGATATATTTCTGACTCGAGCGTTCCCGGAATCAAATACGACGCGGCCAATGACGAGGGGGAATATACGCTGACGCAATACGTGATGTCGCCGATCGTGATCGTCAAAGGCACAAATCAGGAATGGGATATTGCTTTGCTGACTCCAGCAGCTTATAAAGTTTGGAGCCAATCGAACAACGGCCAATTCGAAGTGTTTCCTTTCAAGGGAAATTTATATCTCCTGCGCAGGTTGAGCAAATGACGTCAAATCGTTTTATGTCATTGCGCGTGGCGCTTCAGCGCCACGCGACATCGTACTCGAAGAGTAAGCAATCTCTTCCCGGAGATTGTGAGGAGATTGCCGCACTGAGAGAACGTAGTGCTTCGGCACTCGCTTCGCTCGGCCTCGCAATGACATGTGAAAGGTGGTTGAGCAGATGAGTCTGTTGAGTCCAACTGTCTTTATCCTGCCAACCCTAATCGGCGCATTGCTCCTGCATTTGGTTTGGTCCGAAAGACAATTATCGCTTTTATTCTTTAAGGTATTCTTGGGAATCGGAATTGGCCTTGGCATTTCGTCTTTGTTGTATTTACTTTACATGCTTTTGTTCGCCGGACAACATTGGTTTATTTTTGTCCAAATTGCCATCGCCATGGGTTTGCTGATTGCTGTTATTTGGGTCGAACGCAAACGCGGCGGACTTTACCTTCCGCGATGGAATTTGACTCGCATTCAAAATATTTTCCTTGGTATCGCCCTCGTCATTTTTGTTGTTTCCTCGTTGAGTACGGTCAGTTATCTTTTGCGAAGAAAGCAAGGCGACTGGGACGCGTGGATGATGTACAACCGCTCCGCCCTTTTTGCGTATCGCGGTCAATCGAACTGGATGGCCGCGTCCTTCTCACGCCAGATGGACCCGATCTTCCATCCCGATTATCCTTTGCTGCTGGCCATGAACACCGCCTGGGGCTGGGACACAGTTGGCGGCGAAACGCCGCGCATCCCGATGACGCAGAGCGCGCTGTTCGCAATTGCCTGCGTTGGAATTCTGGTCAGCGCGCTGGCCTCGACCAAATCGCCCGGCCAGGCGGCGCTCGGGCTGATCATTTTGTGGGGCACGCCGACGCTGGTCAATGAAGGCGCGCGCGAAATGGCAGATCTGCCGCTGGCATTTTTCATTCTCGCAACCGGCATTTTGATTTATTTTTATGTGATCCATAAAAAACCGGCATTGATCGCGCTGGCGGGTCTGACCGCCGGTCTCGCGGCATGGACAAAAAACGAGGGCAGTCTGTTCGTAATCTCCGCGGGGGTTGCGCTGGCCGCGGCATTTTTATTTGAGCATGCAGTTGCCGCAAAGACACAAAATCACGAAAATACTAAAAATGAAAACTTCGCGACTTCGCGTCTCCGCGATTTGGCGGTGAAATTTTGGAACAATTCTTTGCGCATTTTGCTTCTTTACGCGCTTGGGCTTGCTTTTCCATTTGCGGTTGTAATCGGCTTCAAACTTTTCCTCGCGCCTCCCAGTGATGTTCTGAGCAATGGGCCAACGCGTTCGATCCAGCAAATTCTCGAATTGCCGCGCCATCTGGAAATCCTCCAATTTCTCGGACGCGAGTTGTTTTACTTCGGCGGCTGGACAAGTCTGATTGGCGTCATTCCCATCTTGATTATTTATCTTCTGTTCTTTCGTTTGCCAATCAACCAGGATTTGCGCCCGGCTTTCATTGCCGGAATTACAATGATCGCTGTTCAACTTCTTGGTGATTATGGCGTTTACTTGATTACGCCGTATGATTTGACCTGGCATCTTTCCTATTCCATCGAGCGGATCGTTTTGCAGATATTTCCCTTGATCGTATTTCTGATTCTGTGTACCAGCAAAACACCGGAATCCATCTTCGGCGGAGAATCGGTAAAATTATCTACAGAGAATAAAATTGCTTGATCCGCAAAATCTGCGGAGGAATCGGAACAAACCATGTTGCTCACCATTGATGTGGGAAACACCAATTTGACTCTCGGCCTTTACGAAGCCAATCAACTCGGACCGCACTGGCGGCTCGCCACCGACCATGATCGGATGCCGGACGAATACGGCCTGCAATTTCTTGGACTGCTCGAACACGTTGGCGAGTCGGCCAATGACTTGACCGGCATCAGCCTCGCCTCGGTTGTGCCGCAATTAACGCAGCGAGTCCTCCAGGCCTGCCGCGAATATTTGAAACAGGAGCCGCTCGTTGTGGATACCGGCGTCAAGACCGGCATTCGGATTCGTTATGAAGATCCCAAAGCGGTCGGCGCGGACCGCGTCGCCGACGCGGTGGCGGTGATGAATCTGTACGGCGGTCCGGCCTGCATCGTGGACTTTGGCACGGCCACCACCTTCAACGCGCTGACCAAAGACGGCGATTATCTCGGCGGCGCAATCACCGCGGGGATCAACCTCGCCGCAGACGCGCTCTTCACGCACGCCGCCAAACTCCAGCGCATTGACTTGCAGCGCCCGCCGTCGGTCATCGGGCGGAACACCGTCCACGCCATGCAATCGGGACTCCTCTTCGGGTACGTGAGCATGGCCGAGGGAATGGTCGCCCGCTTCCGGTCCGAGTTGGGAAGCGACATGAAAGTCATTGCCACCGGCGGCCTTGCTGGAATCATCGCACAGGAAACCAAAGTCATTGATATCCACGCGCCGTGGCTCACGCTCGACGGCCTGCGGTTCATCTGGGAACTCAACCGTTAGAATTCGATAAGCAGATTTCTTCGACACGCGGATTGGGGATACAATCGCCATTCGTGTTTTCAGGAGACAAATGAATCGTCGTGTTTTGATTTTTATTTTGCTGGCGTCCGCGCTGATGGCCGGATGCGGCGTCAACGTTTTTGCCGCGCCCGTGCCGGCTGCCACGCAGACGGAAACGCCGCTTCCCCCGACCGAAACGGCCACCGCGTTGCCGACCTTCGCGGTCACTCCCGACACCGCAACGCCATCGCTCACGCCAACGCCGACATGGGTGGCGCAGGGCCCGGATCATGTTCTCGTGCCGATCCTGATGTATCATCACATCGCAGTCTCGCCGGTTGACAGCATCTTCTACGTTCCGCCCGACAAGTTCGAAGCGCAGATCAAGCTTCTTCGCGATTGGAATTACACATCCATCACAACGTCCATGCTGGCGCAGGCCATCACGCAAGGCGCGTCCCTCCCGCCGCGCCCTGTCATCATCACATTCGATGACAGCTGGGGAAGTCAATATACCCATGCTTTTCCCATCATGAAGAAGTATGGATTCACCGGCGTGCTTTATACGGTGGTTTCTTATATCAACAAACCCAGCGGCTTGCCTGCCGATCCCAATTACCTGACGACGGCCCAGCTCAAAGAAATGGCCTCGGCCGGCTGGGAAATTGGTAGCCACACCGAGACGCATCCCGATTTGCTGGCGGACGCCACAGCCTTGCGCTATGAAATCGTCCAAT
Organism: Chloroflexota bacterium; assembly: GCA_021787595.1. GTDB lineage: Bacteria > Chloroflexota > Anaerolineae > Anaerolineales > Villigracilaceae > Fen-1038. Next base: position 27,083 of record JAJYLQ010000011.1, read on the forward strand.
CCCGCAAGGATTTGCAGACCTTGCTCGGCGTTCCGGTATTGACCTTTGCGTACCCGTTCGGCGATGCGGGCAGCGCCGCCGTGGATTACGTTCATTTTGCCGGATACATCGCCGCGATGGGAGCCACCGGTTTTGCCGCCGATCAGGGCAGGGGGAATCTGTTTGTGCTGCAGCGGGAGGAAATCCGAGGCACGGAAGATGTAAAGAGCTTTATCCGCTTCCTGCCGTGGCTGGGCGATCCATCCTTCCTGCCCACGGATACGCCCACGCCCACGCCGACAGCCTCGCGCACACCTGTGCCAACCTACACTCAATATCCAACGCGGACTCCGAAGACAACACCAACGCCATAACTTCCGGGACAAGCCCGCAAAGGTAGCCGGAACAAAGTTAACCGCTGGGGAGTCTTACGGAAGAAAGGAGATTCCTATGTTTATTAAATATGTCCTCGCGGTATCTCTTCTCATGCTTGCGGCTTGCGCTCCCGTGCCGGGCCAGGCGGTCATATTTGCATCAACAACAAATCCATCGGCTATACCGACATTGACAGCGGCGCCGATATCAACGCCCGTGCCCAACTCAACAGGCGATAGCGGCATCTATGGACAGGTCACCGTTGGCCCAACGTGCCCGGTGCAGCGGATCAATGATCCGTGTCCCGATAAACCGTACCAGGCCACCCTTACCGTTTTGACAACCACAGATCGCAGCAAAGTTATACAATTCCAGACCGACGCAAACGGAAACTTCCGCGTTGCGTTGGCCGCCGGGGAATATATCCTGCACCCGGAATCGCCCGGCTTCCTGCCGCGCGGACACGACCAAAACTTCACTGTCCCTCCGCATGAATTTGTCCAGTTGAATGTAAGTTATGACAGTGGAATCCGGTGACCGTCGAACCTTTTGATGAAATCGCAACGACTAATTAAAGGATGGATAGCGCAGTCTCAAAAACACGGGCCACTCTAATTCGCAAACTGCTGCGGCAGCATGGAGCAATCAGAGTAACGATAGGCGTCACTCTGACCGTCATGTTGTGTTCCCTCGTCATTACAACTGTCCTTGACTTCGTCATCGAACACGAAATCTCGATGTATGCCACTGCGTTGTCCATAGGGATTCCGCTCATCCTGGCGCCGGGCTTCGAGTATCGCTCGTTCCGCCTGCTGGAAGAATTGGATGGGGCCGAGCAAAGACTCAGAGTTCTGGCGACTACCGATGATCTGACCGGCTCCTACAACCGCAGACATTTCATCGAGCTGGCAAACACGGAGCTGGCCCGCATCGAGAGATACGGCGGCGGGCTTTCGCTCGCCATCCTCGATTTCGACAACTTCAAGGCGGTCAATGACCATTACGGGCATCTGGCCGGTGACCAGGCATTGGTGCTGGTCAGCAATATTTGCCGCGCCAACATCCGTGAAACGGACATCTTTGCCAGGTACGGCGGCGACGAATTCGTCATGTTGTTCCCGGAAACCGATGAAGCGCAGGCCCGCGAATGTCTCCAAAGGATTCTTCTTCGTTTGGAGGAAGTGGAGATCAGCTGCGCGGTGAAAGTTCACCCGCGGGTCAGCATCGGGCTGTTTACCTTCAACACAGCCGCAAGCACGCTGGATGAGTTGCTATACAAAGCGGATATTGCTCTCTACCGCGCCAAACAAACCGGCGGCAACAAAATCATCTAAGCGGCACTTGACATTCAAATCTTTTTGCAGATAATTACAGCAACAAGCAAAGGCAGTGACAGAGGAAAGTAAACTGATGCAAGCCGCCAGAGAAGCACAGGAGCCATGCTGAAACCTGCGCCCGGTAGAAACCAGTCGAAGTTCCCTCTTGAGCCGTTCGGGTGAAAGCAGCATAAGATATTATCTTATGTGCTAAGTAGTCTGAACCGTAACTCCGACGTTATCAGGAGAGCCGATGTCAGTCGGCACAAGCGGGCCGCGATGCGCGGTCAATCTGGGTGGTACCACGGGATGCTAACGCACCTCCCGTCCCATTTGCGGGCGGGAGGTTTTTGTTTTTACAAACCGTAGGGGCACAGCGGGTTCATAATTCGTCAAGGGACTGGCAAGTCTCGCTGTGCCCTTACAAAGGATCGTTTTATGTGGACGTAGGGGCACAGCGAATCGTAGTTCGTCAAGAGATTTGCAATTCTCCGCTGTGCCCTTACAAAGGATCGTTTTAGTAACGTAAGGGCACAGCGAATCGTAATTTGCCAAGGGACTTGCGATTCTCCGCTGTGCTCCTACCAATGATCGGAGGTTGTATGTTAGACAAATTAAGTGAGATCGAAAAATCTGCATTGGATGCGCTGCAAGCTGTTGATGACGAATCATCCCTCGACGCGTGGCGGGTCGCCCATCTCGGGCGGAGTTCGCCGCTGATGATGGTTTTCTCCGAATTGGGAAAACTCTCGAAAGAGGAACGTCCAACGATCGGACAAGCCGCGAACCGCGTCAAGGCGGTGCTCGAGGCGGCATTCGCCGAAAAAACGGAAGCCGTCAAACGGTCTGCGTTGGAACGTTCGTTGAGCGAAGAAAAATTGGACGTGACTCTGCCGGGCCGCCCGATTCAACGCGGACGTTTGCATCCGTCCACGCAGCAACTGCGGCGCGTGTTGGCCATCCTGGCCGAGATGGGATTCCAGGTTTATACGTCGCGCGAAGTCGAGACAGATGAAATGAATTTCCAATTGCTCAACTTCCCGCCGCATCATCCCGCGCGTGACATGCAGGACACTCTTTATGTAGATGCAGGTGAGCGCGGCGACAATCCGATTCTCTTGCGAACACATACTTCGCCCGGGCAAATCCACGCCATGCGCGAGTTTGCCGCGATGAATCCAAAAGACCCGCCGCCGATTCGAATCGCGTTACCCGGCATGTGTTTCCGCGCTGAACAAATCACCGCGCGCTCGGAAGTCCAGTTCAATCAAGTGGAAGGACTGGCGGTTGGCAAAGGCATCACGTTCAGCGATTTGAAAGGCACGCTGATCGAGTTCGCACACCGCATGTTCGGACAGAATGCGCGCACGCGTTTCCGCGCTTCGTATTTTCCGTTCACGGAACCGTCCGCCGAAATGGACGTGGAATGTTTTGTCTGCGGAGGAAAAGGCTGCGCGGTCTGCAAGAATTCAGGCTGGCTCGAAATCCTCGGCTCCGGCATGGTGCATCCGGTCGTCCTTCAAAACGGCGGATACGACCCAAAGATCTATTCTGGCTTCGCCTGGGGCATGGGGCCTGAACGCCAACTGATGCTGCGCTACAAAATCGAAGACATTCGTTATTTCTTGGGAAACGATATTCGATTCCTGGAGCAGTTTTAGGTTGGCGGATGTTCGGTCTGGTAAAAAGATATTCGATGATTCGGTATTCGATAATTCGGTATTCGATATTAGATTGGAGCGATTAGCATGAGCATCAGTGGATTGGAAAAATTGGATGTATGGTGCAAAGCAATGGGTTTCGCGGTTCGCGTCAACAAAGAAGTATTGCCCGCGCTTCCACAGGAAGAGAAATGGTCTCTCAGCCAGCAGCTCCGACGCGCCTCGCAAAGCATCCCCGCGAATATTGCTGAAGGCCATGGACGTTTTTACTTTCAAGAGAATGTTCGGTTTTGCTATATTGCTCGTGGGTCGCTTGAAGAGACATTGAGTCACATTGTTTACGCAAATAAAGTCAGCTACCTTTCCGAAACGCTTTGCAAGAATCTCGCAACGGATGGAGAAAATCTAAATCGGTTGATCAATGGCTATATTGGCTTTCTCAAAAAGAGCAAACAGGGAATCAATGAACCCGGTGCGAATTTTGTCGTTCGTGAGTTTTCCTCAGATTACATTGTTGAAGATAATTTGTCACCGCTATCAGACTCGAATATCGAGTAACGAATATCTAATATCGAATTACGAATAACGAATATCGAACTCCGAAGGAGCAATTATGAAGATACCTCTATCATGGCTAAAAGATTTCATTGACCTCGACGGTCTATCCGTTGAAGATATCGCGCGCAAATTGACTCTCGCAGGTCTCGAAGTGGATGAGATTCAATATGTTGGTTTGCCGATGCCAGGTTATGCCGCGCAGGACATGCACTCCAGCGAACGGCATGAATTCAAAACCAGCGGCATTGCATGGGATCGCGACAAAATCGTCGTGGCCGAGATTCTGGAAGTCAAACCGCATCCCAACGCGGACCGATTGACTTTGCTCGATCTTTATGATGGTCAGCAGACTCAGGTGGTTTTGACCGGCGCGCCGAATATCTTCCATTTGAAAAGCACGGGCAAATTGTCGAAGCCGATTAAAGTTGCGTATGCCAAAGAAGGCGCGACGCTGTACGATGGTCATGCCGATGGACTTGTGTTGACCACGCTCAAACGCGCCAAAATCCGCGGCGTGGATTCGTATTCGATGGTCTGCTCGGAAAAAGAGCTTGGCATCACCGAAGAACACGAAGGCATCATTTTGCTCGATGACGATGCGCCCGTTGGGATGCCGCTGGCGGATTACATGGGCGACGCGGTGCTGGATATTTCCATCCTGCCGAACATGGCGCGCAACGCCAACGTCATCGGCGTGGCGCGTGAGCTCGCTGCGTTGACCGGACGAAAATTGAAGCCACCGACCGTTGACCGTAGACCGAAGACCGTCCACCGTCCACCGTCCACCGTCGGGAATATAAACGAACTTGTCTCGATCCAGATCACGAATCCCGAACTCAATCCCCGCTTCGTGATTGGATTGATTCGGGACGTCGAGATCAAACCCAGCCCGTATCAAGTCCAGCGCCGGCTCAAACTGGCGGGCATGCGTCCCATCAACAACATCGTGGACGCGACGAACTACGCCATGCTCGAACTCGGTGAACCGCTTCACGCCTTCGATTACGATGTGCTTGTAGGTCGGACTGGCAGTCCAACCCACAAAATCAAGATCATTACGCGCTCCGCCAGGGACGGCGAGAAACTCACAACACTCGATGGCGTAGAACGAACTCTTTCTTCGATGAACGTTCTCGTCTGTGATGAAAAAGGTCCGCTCTCGATAGCCGGCATCATGGGCGGCGCGGAGAGCGAAGTGACCGATAAAACCAAAAACATTCTGCTCGAAGGCGCGGCATGGAACTTCATCAACATCCGCCGCACGGCGAAGCAGCATAATCTTCCATCTGAAGCATCGTTCCGATTCTCGCGCGGCGTCCATCCGGCCATGGCAGAAATCGGCGTCAAGCGCGGACTGCAGCTCATGGCCGAATGGTCCGGCGGAATGGTCGCGCCGGGACTCGTGGACGAATACCCGCTCAAGCCAAAAGATGCAACTGTCACCCTCACGACGAAAGATGTCAAACGTTTGCTTGGCATTGATTTGAGCGCGGAAGAAATTGTGGAATTGCTCGAAAGGCTCGAGTTCAAATGCAAGATACGCAGTCCGCAAAACGCAAAACGCAAATCATCAAAGAGAGCCCAACCAATTACCAATTACGAATCGCCAATTATGGTTATTGCCCCGCCTCACCGCCTCGATATCGGCGAAGGCGTTGTTGGTTTGGCCGATGTACTTGAAGAAATCGCGCGCGTCTATGGCTATGACCGCATCCCGTCCACAACCATGGCCGACGCGCTCCCGCCGCAGATCGGCAATCCCGTCCACGAATGGGAAGAACATCTGCGCGATGTTCTGGTTGCGCTTGGCTTCGATGAAATTGTCTCCTATCGCCTGACCTCCGCCGAAAATGAATCACGCATCACGCAATACGATGAATATGTTCGCATTGCCAATCCGATTGCGCCCGAACGCAGCGTCATGCGCCGCAGCCTGCTGGCATCCGTGCTGGACTCGCTCGAACATAATATCCGTTTGAGTGAAACGCTGGCCTTCTTCGAGATTGGATCCGTGTTCGAGCCGACGAACAACGAACTGCCTAATGAGCCGCGCAAACTTGCGGTTGCGATGACAGGCAAGCGCGAGCCGAACGCGTGGGACGTAAAAGATTCGCCCGCGCTGGATTTCTTCGACATGAAGGGCCGCATCGAACTCCTTTTGAGCGGACTCCGCTTAACAGATGTCGTTTACACTGCAATCGGCGCTTCGACCCTTCGACAAGCTCAGGGCGACGCTCCGCTCCCCAGAAGAGCGCTGGGACTTCGCAGCGCGACGTATCTGCATCCGGGCAAAGCCGCGGAAATAAAGATCAACGATGAAGTCGTCGCCGCGTTCGGCGAGCTGCATCCGCTCGTCAAGGAAAAATATGATCTCGGCGATTCGCCTGTGCTCGTCGCGGAATTCGATCTCGATGTTCTGCGCGGCATCGCGCCGACGTACGCCATCAAGCCCGTGCCTGAGTTCCCGCCCATCCTCGAAGACATTGCTGTCATCGTGGACGAATCAGTCGCCGCGTCACGCCTCGAAGCGTTGATCCGCCAAACGGGTGGAAAGAGCGTCACGAACGTCCGCCTGTTCGACGTTTATCGCGGCGATCAAGTCGGCGCAGGCAAGAAGTCACTGGCATACAGTCTGACCTACCAAGCGCCGGATAAAACGATGACCGATGCCGAAGCCGCCGCGATCCGCAACAAAATTGTCAAGCGACTCGAACAGGAGGTTGGCGCGAAGCTGAGAAGTTGACGAGGAAACTGGATGCGGGATTTACTTGCATCCGGTTTCTTTTATCTGTATACTGAAATCAAATTGCCCTGAGAGAAGAATGCAAAATGGATAAGAGAACGACCGGCATTATTGCTACCATTGCCGCCGTTGTTTTGTGCGGGTGCCCGGGAATCTTTCTGTGCATTTTTGGCGTCATAGGAGCCACCGGCACAATGCCGTACAGCGCCACCCTCAATGACGTGACAAGCACAGGCACCATGCCCGCCAGCTATGGATTTGCCATGCTTTGCCTGTCGCTCATTTTCATTGCCATTCCAATTGTGGTCGGCTTCCTCACGCTTCGTAATAAGCCTGCGGCTGCGCCCGCGACTCCGCCCTCGCCGCCAAGCGAGCCGCTTCCGCCTGCATCATGAATTGCAAACAAGAGCAGCCACATTGGCTGCTCTTGTCATTTGATTTCCAGCGTCAGAAAATCCATCTACAGATTTCGCGCACTTTTCATGCGTAGGATCTGTGAAATCTGTGGATCATTCTTTCTACATGGCCGGCAGACGCGCACCAGCAGGCGCAGTACGGACGCGCTGCTCGCTTTCCTCATAACCTGCATATCGAATCCTGTATACGACAAGTTGACTCAGTACAGACGCGCTGCTCGCTTTCCTCAGCCAGCTCATGTATCTTTTCCATCATTTTCATCGTCACTGATTGAACAAGATTTTGATCTTCGACATTGCCAGAGAACCGCATTGGCTCGCCGATGGTCATCCCGTACGGGCCGCGCAAATACCAGTATGCCGCGGTATGCCTCCCGCTTAGTCTGGATGAAATATAGACGCTGCGTTCGCGCGGTAGATAAATCCCAACCGGAACGACCGGCACACCCGTGCTGATGGCCAGCCGCGCCGCGCCTGTCCGCGGCGGATGGCAGCCTCCGCTTCGAGGGCTGACCAGCCCCTCGGGGAAGATGCCGACCGAATGTCCGGATTGGAGGCGTTGCCGCGCTTCATCCAATGCGGCTTTGCCCTGGCCCTGGGATACGCAAATCTGTCCGCAGTGATGAAGGTAATCTCCAAACAGAGGCATGGCAAAGGCGTTCCCACTGATCAAAACGCCAAGGTGCTTCGATGAAAGCAGGGGCAGGAGAAACGGGTCGGTGGCGCTGGGATGATTGGCCGCAAAAAGTTTCGGGCCGATAGGCAGTTCGCTGTTGTACCGCACATCAAGCTGGAACATGATGCGGGAATACAATCGAACGACACGGACGGATAATCCATAAAGAAAGTTTGAGCGCATAAATTTCCTCTCAGCGCATGGAAGATAACACGGAATTGAGGCACAGTTATTTACAGATTTAACAAGCGGCCCGATAAATTCAAAGTGCATCTTGTTCGCAGGACGCCGGAGGATGATTCCGCGGATTCCCGGTGTGAAGGCAAAATAAATTCCCGGTCTCAAAGGGTCGGGAATTTACTGCCAATTCAAGAACGTTTCGTTCTCAATTATGCAACAAGGTTTCTCAGCACCGTGTGGAGAATGCCGCCGTTGCGATAGTAATTTACTTCAACTTCAGTGTTGAGCAGCGCAGTGGTTTTGAATTCCACGACTTTACCGTCCGCCTTTTTCGCTTTGACGGTGACCACACTTTTTGGCGTCATCCTGTCGCTGAGACCCACGATGTCGAAGACTTCATCGCCTTTAAGTCCAAGCGACTCCGCATTTTGGCCGTTCATGAAAGTCAAAGGCAGGATTCCCATGCCGACCAGATTCGAGCGGTGGATTCGTTCGAACGATTCAGCGATCACCGCGCGGACGCCTTGCAGGTTCGGACCTTTCGCGGCCCAGTCGCGGCTGGAACCGGTTCCGTATTCCTTGCCCGCGATGATAATGGCAGGAATGCCAGCCTGCTGGTAAAGCATAGCCGCGTCATATATCGCCATCTCTTGACCGTAGACCGTAGACCGTTGACCATCGATCTGTGCCCTTTCAAGGCCGTCCATCGTCCCAAAGTATTTCGTCCAGTTGCCTTCCTTTGGCGCGACAAGCAAATTCTTCAAACGGATATTGGCAAACGTGCCGCGCGCCATCACAAGGTCATTACCGCGCCGTGTACCATATTGGTTGAAGTCTTTCGGCTGAATGCCGCGCTCCTGCAAAAATTTCCCAGCGGGAGAATCAGCGGCGATGTTGCCCGCAGGCGAAATGTGGTCGGTCGTGATCGAGTCACCAAAAAGTCCGAGAACGCGCGCGCCTTGGATGTCGCCAACGGAAGGTACATCCAAAGTCAAAGTCTGGAAATATGGCGGATGATGAATGTACGTCGAAGACTCGTCCCATTCGTAAATGTCGCCGCCCGAAACTTTGATGTTCTTCCACATGTCCGAGCCTTCGAAGACGCTCGCATAGCGATCCTTGAACATCTTCACATCGAGGCTCGATGCAATTGTATCGGCGATTTCTTTTTGCGTCGGCCAAATATCTTTGAGATAGACCGGGCCATCCTTGCCCTGGCCGAGCGGCTCTTTATCGAGATCAATATCAACGGTTCCGGCCAGTGCGTACGCGACGACGAGCGGCGGCGAAGCGAGGAAGTTGGCTTTGACCAGCGGATGCACGCGGCCTTCGAAGTTGCGATTGCCGGAGATGACCGCTGCCGCAACCAGATCGGACCCGGTAACGGCTTTCGCCACCTCGCCGGGAAGCGGGCCGCTGTTGCCGATGCAGGTCGTGCAGCCATACGCGACGATGTTGAATCCAAGTTTCGCCAGCGGATCAATCAAATTGGCCTGTCTGAGATATTCGGTCACGACGCGTGAGCCGGGAGCGAGCGATGTTTTGACATAAGGCTTGACGCTCAAACCTTTTTCGACGGCCTTCTTTGCCAGCAATCCCGCGCCGATCATTACGGACGGGTTCGATGTGTTCGTGCATGAAGTGATGGCAGCAATCACCACCGCGCCATGCTTCATCTTCATCGAGCCGCCGTTCGTGCCGAACGTCGCTTCGGTGTTAATGGCTTCGGGCTTCAATTCAAAGCCGCGCTCCTTGACCGGCGCGGTCAACGCCTTTTTGAAAGTCTCTTTCAGTTCAGCCATCGGCACGCGGTCTTGCGGACGCTTGGGTCCGGCCAAGGAAGGCACAACGGACCCGAGCTCGAGCTCGAGCGTATCGGTGAATTCGGGATCAGGAGTCGAATCATCGCGGAATAATTCCTGTTCGCGGCAATACGCTTCGACGCGTTCCACAACTTCATCGGGCCGCCCGCTTGTCTTCAAATAACGAAGCGTCTCCGCGTCAACAGGGAAATATCCCATCGTTGCGCCGTACTCGGGAGCCATGTTGCCAATCGTGGCGCGGTCGGTGAGCGACATGCTGTCGAGGCCGGTGCCATAGAACTCGACGAATTTGTCCACCACGCCTTTCTTGCGCAGCATTTGCGTCACAGTCAGAACCAAATCCGTTGCAGTGACGCCGTCTTTTAACCTGCCATGCAATTTGAAACCAATCACATCCGGCAAAAGCATATCCATCGGTTGACCCAGCATCACGGCTTCCGCTTCGATTCCGCCCACGCCCCAACCCAAAACGCCGAGGCCATTGATCATCGTGGTGTGCGAGTCGGTGCCGACGAGCGTATCGGGAAAAGCCATCAAACCATCCGAAGGTTCTAAACCTTCGGATGGTTTGGTTCTTACAACTTCAGCGAGATATTCGAGATTGACCTGATGCACGATGCCGGTCATCGGAGGAACGACGCGGAAGTTGCTGAACGCCTTTTGTCCCCATTTCAAAAATTCGTAGCGCTCGCGGTTGCGCTGGAATTCGACTTCCGCATTGCGGTTGAGCGCGTCCGCGGTGGCAAAGAAATCAACCTGCACAGAATGATCAATGACGAGATCAACCGGCACAAGCGGATTGATCTTCTTCGGGTCGCCGCCGAGACGGGCAACGGCCGCGCGCATCGCAGCCAAATCCACAACTGCGGGCACGCCCGTGAAATCCTGCATGATGACGCGCGCAGGCAAAAACGGAATGCCGGGGCGCGCCCTCACCCCATCCCCTCTCCCACCGGGAGAGGGAGTCCACGCGGCAATATTCTTTACATCCTCCTGCGTGATCTCCTTGTCGTTGCATTGGCGGAGGGCCGCCTCGAGCATGATGCGGATCGAGAACGGGAGCCGCTTCAAGTCCGTGAGACCCGCCTTTTGCAATGCGTCGAGCCGGTAGATCATGTATTCCCTTTTCCCCACTTTCAAAACATCACGTGCTTTAAAGAAATCGTTCATATGGCTAACTCCTTTGATGGTGAAATTCGCAGGTCGTTCGAAGCATAACCCGCGTTCACCACAAAGTAAGCAGGGCACAAAGGAGCGCCTTTGTTGTCCTCTCGCCCCCGCTCTTTGGGGGTGGGGTCTTTGTGGTGTGTTCTACAACTTTAGATCCATCTTCAATCGTTCCACCAGTGCCGCGCGTTCCTTATCCGGCAGGAACGCGGCCTGCGCCGCGGCCAGGATGCGCTCCTTGAGCGTGTTCATCGGGACACCCAGATCATCACACGCAACGTGATATTCGTGACTCAACGTGATGCGCGAAATGCTGGGATCGTCGGTGTTGAGCGTAACATTGAGCCCGCGATCGAGCATTTGACTCAATGGATGCGATTCGAGCGCTGGCACAACACCCGATTGAAAATTGCTGGTCACACAGACTTCAAAAGCCGTGCCGCGTTCTTTCGCAAGCCTGGTAATGTAATCATCTTCAAGTACGCGGACGCCGTGACCAATGCGTTCTGCACCAAGTTCCTCAATAGCCTCTTTGACATTTGCTGCCGGGCCCCATTCGCCCGCGTGAATGGTAATGTGCAAGCCGGCCTGCCTCGCTTCCTTGAAAACGCCATAGAACGGCTCGGACTTGAACTCGGCCTCATTGCCAGCCAAATCCATCCCGATCAATCCGCGCTCCTGATTCTCAGCGGCCACCCACGCCACCTGTTCGGCCAGTTCGCTGCTCTCATGGCGATTGACGGATGCGATCAACCGCACGATAATGTCAAATTCCTTCGCCGCGCCCTGGGCGCTGGTGATGACCCAGTCCACCACATCGTGCAACGGGAAGCGTTCCGCGCGGCTCAAAGCCACGGGGGTGAAGCGAAGCTCCAAATACCTGAGGTTATCTTTCGCCGCGTCTTCGATTGCTTCGCGCGTGATGCGATGGATCACCTCCGGCGAACGATAGAACAGCCGCAGTGTATCGAACTTGGAAAGAAAATTCTGGAACGAATATTTCTCTTCCTCCTGCATCTGCACGAGATTGCTGAGATGCAGAACGTCCTCAGGGATTGTAATCCCATGCTGGCGGGCGATATCGAGCATGGTATCCAAACGCAATGTGCCCTCCAGGTGGCGATGCAGTTCAACCTTGGGGAGGGCGCGGTAATTTGTCAGTCGTGCGGTCACTCGGTCGGACATACCTGTAATTATTTCCAGACGTCATTGCGAGTGGCGCCCCCGCTTGCGCGGGATCTTCGACTTGGCGCCACGTGGCAATCCGCGTTTTCGATCAAACAATTGTTTGAAGGTTGCTTGAGATTGCCGTATGGCCTTGGTCTCGATACGTGGCGCTTTTAGCGCCACTACTCGACCAGCGGCGGTTCGCAATGACAATTCATCAATGTCGCTTTCGTTTCTTCTTGCCGCCTTCGACTTGTGCCGGCGCGGATTGCGCCGCGACAGGCGTTTCGGATACCTCGGTCGGTGTGATCTCGATGTGCCGCGGCTGGTACGAGAACACACGTCCGATCACGGCGGCGCGCACGTCGGACAACAATTGCTGGAATAATTCAGAAGCTCGGCCTTTGTATTGTACCAGCGGGTCGCGCTGTGCGTAAGCCTCCAGGCCAATCGAGACTCTCAAGGCCTCGACTTTCGTCAAATATTCGACCCACAACTCTGTGATGGAAGACAAAAGCAACTGGCGTTTGACTTCATTCAGGATGTAGGAGCCGATGGCCTGGATCAACTTCTCCCGGTCGGACTCGCTCAAAGCGGACACCGGTTCATTGAGCCAATCTTCGCCTGATCCTTCGACTTCGGGCGCCGCTTCGCTCTGCCCTCCGCTCAGGACTTGCGCGGCAGGACCGAAGTCCGCGAGGCGTGTGGCATTTTGACTTAGCTGCGCGTACTCGCGCTGTCCCCACGCGGTTTGCAAAGCCGACTCAGCCTGATCCAAATGTTCAAGCACCGCATCGGTAACATCTTCCGCTGTTCGATTCTCGAGCAAATGTGCCGCAAGATAGATATAACTAAAACGATTGAAAAGCTGGCGGATCTGGCGATGTGTGCGCTGGTCGAACATCGTGCGCGCGCCCTGCGAGAGCGACAACAACAATCGGAGTTTGCTGGTGTCATCCCTCACCCCTTCATCTCCTCTCCCAGTGGGAGAGGGGTCAGAGGTGAGAGCTGGCTCGCGCTGTAACAACTCATCCACATCTCGATCCACCTGCGAAGTCAATCGCTCGCGCTGGCGCTGCATCAAATCGCGGGATGCGGCCATGATCTGATTCGCAGCATCATCCCAGCTTTCGGCTTCGATCTTTTGTCCGAGCGGCTCACCGAGGCGGCGCTCGATCGCACCGGCCACGCGGCTGGCGTTGATGCCGATCAGATTCGCTTCGACATATTCTTCCAGCCACTTTTTGAATTCATCCGGGTCTTCAGTAAACAAACGCGATTGCTCGCCGTTCAAACGCAATTGAAAATGGATCAAACCACTTAATTCTTCCGCGGCTTTTTGCGGGCGGACTTGTTCTTCTGAATCGCGCAAGCCCTGGAAGTAAGCATCCAGCGCGTCGGCGCGCTCGGCGATCTGATTGTCGAGAGTCTCTTCGGTTTTGTCAATCAAAGATTCGATGGCGCGCAGCGTGTGTGTCTGCTCGGCTTCGATGGCGCGCTCGACCAATTTAACGGTGGCCGTTTTGAGATCCGAGCCCGATGCGCTCGTATCGAATTCATCGAGGACGAGTTTCAATCCGAACGTCGGAATCAATTTGCCTTCCGACTCGAACGGCGGTTGGACTCCTTCAAGCCAGGCGATCAATTTCCACGGGCCTTCCTCATCCGCCCGCCCTGCGTTCTTCAGGGTCAGTCCGAGTTCGACGCGCTTCTCCACTTCGGATTCCAGCATCTCAGCCACATCTTCGGTCAAATCCTGCTTGACGAAGATTCGATCACGCTGGGAATAGATTTGTTCGCGCTGTTTGTTGAGCACATCGTCGTATTCGAGCAGATGTTTGCGGACATCGAAGTTGGCGCCCTCGACGCGGTGCTGCGATGACTCGATGATGCCGCTGACCATGCGCGCTTCGAGCGGAAGCGAGTCATCCACTTTGAGACGCTGCATCAAACCGCTGACCTGGTCGCCGCCGAAGAGCCGCATGAGATCATCTTCGAGCGAGAGATAAAAACGCGACGAACCGGGATCGCCCTGGCGCGCAGAACGCCCGCGCAATTGATTGTCAATGCGGCGCGCTTCATGTCGCTCTGAGCCGATCACATGCAGGCCGCCCAACTGCTTGACGCGTTCCATGTCTTCGAAATATTGCAGGAAAAGTTTGACCTCGCTTTCGTAGAGGCCGTAAAGCGACGGGTCAACTTTTTGCAAAGCCTGGCGGCGTTCCTCGAGCGGCATGTCGAACGGATCTTCGTAACCTGCGCGGCGCAAAACGCGATTGACCGCCGAGATGACTTCTTCCGCGAGCTCGCCGCCGAGTTTGATATCCACGCCGCGTCCTGCCATGTTGGTGGCAATGGTCACCGCGCCGAACGCGCCTGCTCCGGCGATGATCTGCGATTCTTCCGTGTGCTTGCGCGCATTCAAGACCTGATGCGGCACACCGGCCTGCAAAATCGTTTTCAGCCGGTCCGTTGATTCTTCGGTCAGGCTGAGGATTTCAAGAAGCGTTGCGAAGTTCGCCGGGTCATCGAGACTGATGCTCGTCATTCCCCCCACCCCTTCCCCTCTCCCGTTGGGAGAGGGCAGGGTGAGGGCGAATTTGCGCAAAGCATCCGGCGTGATCGTCTCCAGCGGCTCATTGAACGGCTGGAGTTCAGGAATCAAACGGCCGTCTTCCTCGCGATGATTTGAGTTTATGAATCCATGCCGGACCAATGCGACCTGCAGCATGCGCCGGATCGGCTCGGCGCGCAAACGATTGGACAAACGATCCGATGATTCGACCGATGTCGTACCGACCAGCATTGGCCGTCCCAGTGCGTGATAGCGCACGATCTCCATCACAATGGAACGCAGTTTTGATTCAGCGGTTCGATAAATAACATCGGGATAATCTTTGCGGCGAAAATAAATTGGTTGATCGCCATCATCACGTTTGGAATAGTATGAATATTGATATCCCTCTTCATCCTTCGCTTTGACTTCAACCAGCGGCGTATCTTTTCCAAAAGCCTGATATTCCAGATTGGTCGGGATGGGCGTGACTTCAAGTTTATAGATTTTGCTGAACTCCTCGGCCTCGGTCAGCGCCGTACCGGTCATGCCCGCCAGCTTTTTATACATGCGAAAATAATTTTGCAGCGTGATGGTCGCGTACGTGACGTTTTCCGGCTCGATGCGGACACCCTCTTTGGCCTCGACCGCCTGATGCAAGCCGTCCGACCATCTTCGTCCGGGCATGAGGCGGCCCGTGAACTCATCCACGATGATGACCTTGCCGCCCTGCACAAGATAATCCTTGTTACGTTTGAACAGGAACTGGGCGCGCATCGCCTGTTCGAGGAAGCCCGTCAAATGCGCCTGCTCCGGCGTGACATCTTCGGGCCGGTCCGGATCCATGAGCGGCTGGCCGATTAATTGTTCCGCGTGCGCCACCCCGGCTTCGGTCAGATTGACGGCGCGGTCTTTTTCGTTGGCTTCGTAATCCTCGGCCTTGAGCTGCTTGACGACCTGTGCCATCCTGCCATACCATTCCAGCTCGCCCTGTGCCGGGCCGGAGATGATGAGCGGCGTGCGCGCTTCATCAATCAGCACGTTGTCCACTTCGTCCACGATGGCGTAATGATGTCCGCGTTGGACGCGTTCATCGAGGCGCATGGTCATGTTGTCGCGCAGATAATCGAAACCGAATTCGGAGTTGGTTCCGTAGGTGATGTCGGCGCGATACGCTTCGATGCGATCCACAAGCCGCAGATGATGCTGGTCTTCGTGCGGCGACTCTTTTTCGAAATCCACCAGATACGCTTTCTTGCCGTTCTCGGTGGCAGCGGCCATCTGCAAAACGCCGACCGAAAGTCCGAGCATGTGAAAGATCGGAGCCATCCAGCGCGCATCGCGCCGCGCCAGATAATCGTTGACCGTGATGAGATGCACGCCGCGGCCGGTGAGCGCGTCGAGATACAGCGGCAGTGTCGCAACCAGCGTCTTGCCTTCGCCGGTTTTCATCTCGGCGATGCTGCCGCGGTGCAGAACGATCCCGCCGATCAATTGAACGTCATAATGACGCAGGCCAATCGTCCGTTTGGACGCTTCGCGCACAGCAGCAAAGGCTTCAGGCAGAATCTCCTCGAGCGCATCCTGCTCGGCTTCAAACTCACCCTCATCCCTTTCCCCTCTCCCAATATTGGGAGAGGGGCTGGGGTGAGGAAGTTTCGCTTTGAACTCGTCCGTTTTGGCGCGCAGGGCATCGTCGCTCAACTTCTCGAATTCGGCTTCGAGCGCGTTTACCTGTTCAGCCTCTTCGCTTAATTTTTCGATTTCGCGCTGGTGCGGGCGGCTCCCAGCGACTACTTTTACGAATTTTCCAAGCATAATTGCCTTTCGGCGGGGGATTATAACAGAGGGGAATTGGAGGAATATAAGAAAACGCATTTCGGCAAGGACCATCATTCACAGGCAGACTCCCGGATTTCACGGCGCGGTTGACCGCCGCGAACCTCCTTCATCCAAACTTCATCTTTCCGCTATACTATTCGTGCTATGCGGATTCTGCTCGTCGAAGATGAACCGAAAATCTCGGCTTATGTCAAGCGCGGACTGGAAGAATCGGGCCACGCGGTGGATGCGGTGTACACGGGCCGCGACGCGCTGGATTGGGCCGCCGCCGCGGTTTATGATTTGATCATCCTCGATATTCTCCTGCCTCAAGTGGATGGCTTGACGGTTTGCCGCGAGTTGCGCGCCGGCAGGAACCGCACGCCGGTTTTGATGCTGACCGCCCGTGATACGGTGGACGACCGCGTCAGCGGCCTGGATGCCGGCGCGGATGATTACCTCGTCAAGCCGTTCGCCATGAAGGAATTGCTGGCGCGTGTCCGCGCCCTCGCCCGCCGCGTGAACGAAGCGCCCAAGTTCGCGATGTTGGCACTGGCCGACCTGATGCTCGATCCTTCCGCGCATCGCGTGACCCGCGCCGGCAAGGTGATTCAACTGCCCGCCAAGGAGTTTTCCATCCTGGAATATCTGCTCCGCAACGCCGGGCGCGTGCTCACCCGCACGATGATCGCCGAGCACGTCTGGAATTACGATTCCTATAACCAGTCCAATGTCGTGGACGTTTACATCCGCAATCTGCGCCGTAAAATGGATGACCTGTTCGAGCCAAAGCTCATTCACACGATTTGTAATGTAGGTTACCGTCTCTCTGTCGAGGCTGATGAAAATTAGGTCGCTGCGTTTTCGCCTGGCATTATGGGTGGGCGGCTTCCTGCTTGCCTCGCTCCTGCTTTTTGGCGTGTATGTGTACGTGAGCATGTCGAACAATCTCAACGCCGCGCTGGATGACGCCCTGCGTTCGAACGCCGTGCAGGCAATGGGGACGGTCAACGTGAACAACGACCAGATCGTTTTGCCGGATGGTCTCGCTGAAAACAGCAGTGACGCCGAATCCGCGCAGGCGCGCGGATTCACGGTGCGCTTTCTGGATGCAAAGGGCACCCTGCTTGGGGGCTTCGGCGCGAATTGGACTACGCCTCTGCCCGCCGCCCCAACCGGCAAACAAGCTTCCTTCACCACCGTCACAAGCGGAAACAGGGAACCCGATGCCCGCGTTTATACCCTGCCGATCACGGACAACAACCGGATCGTTGGATACGTTCAAACCTCGCAAAGCCTCGAAGCCATCCAGCAAACCCTCGAACGTTTGCAGCTTTCCCTTTTGCTAGGCATTCCCTTCCTTACGCTCCTCGCCGCTCTGGGCGGATATTTCCTGGCGGGACGCGCTCTCGCACCGGTGGATGCCATCACCCGCACGGCGCGGCGCATCTCGGCGGAGGATTTGTCAGCCCGCCTCCACCTGCCCGATAACGGCGACGAAGTGGGACGGCTCGCCTCCACCTTCGACGATATGCTGGCGCGGCTCGACGATTCCTTCCGCCGCGAGCGGCAATTCACCTCCGATGCCTCACATGAACTCCGCACGCCGCTGGCAGCCATGCAGACCATCATCGGCGTAACACGCTCACAGAAACGCCGCGCTGCGGAGTACGAACAGGCACTGGACGATTTAGGTGAGGAGACGGGCCGCCTGAGAGCCATGACCGAAAACCTGTTGATGCTGGCGCGCGGCGAACAACCGGTCGAGGCGCAACGGGAACGCGTGGACTTGTCGTCCTTGCTGTCCGATGTGGCTGAATCGCTTGCGCCGCTGGCTGATTCAAAAGGTCTGAAGCTGGAGTGCCGCGCCAGCCCTAATATAACGGTGCAAGGCGACCGGGACGCGTTGATTCGGCTCTTCGTCAATTTGGCGGATAACGCCATCAAGTTCACCGAGTCCGGCGGCGTCACGCTGTCCGCACAGTTGAACGGGAAAAATATCCGCGTCGCAGTGGCGGATACCGGAAAGGGCATTCCTCTCAAACACTTGGAGTACATCTTCGACCGTTTTTACCGCGTCGACTCATCACGCGCACAAACCGGCGCGGGGCTGGGATTGGCAATTGCGTTGCAGATTGCCCGCGCACATGGCGGGGATGTTGCGGTGAAAAGCGAATTGGGCAGGGGCACAACGTTTTGGGTGACATTGCCCGCCTCGTAATTTCACTTCACGACGGCTTCATTTACACAATCTAGAATGACGGCATCAACAGCAAGCGGCTGTTGAAATTCAGAAAGGAGTTCTAAAAATGAAAATCAACCGCTTTATCGCTTTGGCTGCTGTTGCCCTGCTCGTGGTGGGCGCGATGGGAGCCATGGCAACCCGCTCGTTCGCGCTGGGTACGCAAACCGCCGCCGGGACGCAGGCGCCCGCATCCATTGTCACTCAATCCCCGGCTTGCGCGCAGGATCAGGCGGACGGCACGGAAGTGAAATCGTCCGCTGACACGGATAACGTTGACCTGCAATGCGGCGACCAGACTACTTTGGATAGCAGCTCGACAGTTGCGGAAACCGTCGGCAGTGCGGAAGCGCCCGCTGGCGTAGAATCTGCCAGCGCAGAGACCGCCGGCGAAGCCCAGCCCTCCGATGGTCCGAACGGTCCCTCCGTTCAGATTGATCAATCCGGACAGAGCGATGGACAGTTTGGGCAATAACCTGACACAGCAGCACGCAGGATAAGACGATCGAGCCGCGGCATCAAAGTGCCGCGGCTCGATCTGTCCGCCACAGCGCCAGAATATGTCGATTCCTGCCCTGTAACTTACGGCGGCAGCCATCGTCTTGATTACATCAACACAGGCATATTTTATGGACAGGCCGATTGCTTTAATTATCGAAGATGACCGGGATGTTGTTACCCTGTTCCGGCATGTTCTCGACTTGGCAGGTTACCAGACCGAGATCATTTTGCACGGTCAGGCGGCGGTCAGGCGTCTCTCGGACGCAGAACAACCAGAACCGGATGTCATCCTGCTGGGCCTGATCCTGCCGGAGGTTTCCGGCACCGAGATCCTTCACCTGATCCGTTCCAATGAGCGCCTAAAAGACAAACCCGTTATCGTAATTACTGCTGAGTCGAACGCGGCGAGAAATCTCGAGGATCAGGCTGAACTGGTTTTGCTGAAACCGGTCAACATCGAGCAGCTTAGCACCCTGGTCAAGCGCCTGCATCCGGTCGAAAAGCTCGCCGACGAATCCCCCACTGATGAAATAACAGGCTTGTTCAATCACTCCTTTTTTACCAGCCTGCTGGATTACGCGCTGGCGCGTTCGAAGCAGGTTGGCTTTGGTCATTTCTCGGTACTTTTGGCAGACCTTGACCAATTCAAAAAGATCGAAGAACAGCTTGGCACAGAGTACAGCCGCTTGCTGTTGCAGGACACGGCCAGGGCCTTGAAGAGGGTTCTGAGACCCACGGATACCATTGCCAGGCTGGAAGGCGCGCAGTTCGCCATCCTGATCGAAGAAGTGACCAATTGGGATATCCCCCTCTATATCGCAAACCGCGTACTCGAACGACTCACCAGTACTATGGAAGGAAAATTCATCCAGAGCCGGAGCCACGTTGGAGTCGTTCTGTGTGATGCAGGATATTTCAGCGTTGATGAAATCCTGAAGGACGTTAAGGTCGCGCTTTCCTTGGCAAAGGCTGAAGGGCATGGAGGGTATAAGTTCTACGCGCGGGACGAGTTCAACAACGCCTACGATATTGATTTGATCTCTTCATTGCAAAACGGTCAGGTCATGGGACAAACGCCGATCAAGAAGCGGGAAATCGTTGTAAAGCCGGCTGGTGCGGACTCGTCCCTGCCAGCCCACATGCAACCCTGAACTTCCTCTCCCCTGTTTTTTCGGAGGTTTCCAGCCGCCCGTTCAATAATCCGGGAATATCCCCGCGCTCTTCCGGGGTCGAACTCTCTGCCCGGCTTAATTGCCTGGCGCTGCCTTTCCCGCGAATCGGGTTTTGTACTCACATTGTCCGCCCCAAGAAAATCTTCCAAAAATAATTGCGCCCCCCTTTCTCCGCCCTTCCTGGGCATTCCCCTATAATGCCTGGAAAAATCGCCTGTAATGGCCCCACAGCCTGAAACGTTCATTAAGGGATTGCACGTAGATTGTATACATACCTGTGGTACAAGCCAATAGGCATTTGTACTGATTTTGACAGAAACCCTTGAAACGCGGTATGCTTTTTGTTACTCTTGGAACATACGAGGGAGCATGATTATGGCAAAAGAAATCCGCGTGACGATTTTAGATGACCATCAGACGATCATTGACGGCTATCTTTACCGTTTAAAGGAAACGTCCAATGTTGTGGTAGCCGCAACCATCAGTTTCGGCGAGGAACTTGAGCCGACACTGAAAAGGAATCCAACCGATGTTTTACTGCTGGACGTGAACGTTCCCACCTCACCCGAAAATTCCAATCCTTACCCCATCCTGAACATTGTTCCCAACCTGCTGCAAATTTATCCCGAACTCGATGTGCTGGTCATCAGCATGTACACCGAACGCGGACTGGTCCGGGCTGTGATGGAAGCCGGGGCCAGCGGCTACATTGTGAAGGACGATCAGGATTCGATCCGCAGGCTGGGGAGCATTATTGATTCGATTGCCAGAGGCGAAATTTACCTGAGCGAGAAAGTGCGCCAGCATTTTTTGGCAAGCCAGCAAGCGGAAGGCGACCGTCTTCTGACCAAACGCCAGCGGGAAGTGCTTTCCCTGTGCCTGGCTTATCCCGATTCCTCGACGGAGCAACTGGCGCACAAGATGACGGTGGCAAATTCGACAATCCGAAATCTATTATCCGGCGCCTATCTCCGGTTGAATGTCCGCAACCGGGCGGCAGCCATTGCCAAAGCACGTCAGTTGGGATTGATCACGCCCGATAGCCCCACCACACCGATCCGATCACACTCGTAAAAGCCGCCCTTCGGAGCCGCAATTTATCTGACTGGAAAATTCATGGACTGGCTGGATATCTTTCAGCCAGTTCATGCTATACTGAAACCCGCTGCTTTTGCCGCTGAAATCCGACTGACTTACCTTTCCCAGGTTATATCCAGTAACTTATATAACGCACGCTTGTTTAACATCCCAGACATCACGAATGGACAATAAACCATGAACAAGCAAGAACCGTTCAGGCCGTTTTTCGAGCGTGTCCTGCCTTGGCTGGTTCTGGCGATTCTGCTGACCTACAGCTACGCTAAATTCTTCCAGCATCCCTATGGCTTTAGCTGGGACTCAAACGGTGTGGTGGACAAGGTCTTTCTGTCCCATCCAGCCCCAACGCTTAACGTTGGCGACCACCTCGTTCAGGTTGGTTCGTTATCCTGGCAAGCCTTCCACGCCAATTTACGGAAAACTTTTTTCGAGGGCGTAAAGCAGGGCGATGTTGTACCTGTTGAAGTGGAGCGGAACGGGCAAACCCTAACTGTTCAGTGGAAACTGCCAGGCATGAACCGGGGCGAGGTCCAGGATCAACTTCTCAGCGAATGGCCGGTTGCTTATTTCTTTTGGTTTGCCGGTACACTCACCCTGATGTTTCTGAGGCCAAAGGATGAGCGCTGGTGGCTCCTATCGGCTTTCGACTTTCTGACCGCTCTATGGTTGGAAAGCGGCGGAGGCGCATCCAACTTTCACATTTGGTACAGCGCTCTCGTCCTGCGCGTGATCATCTGGCTCAGCGTTCCTGTTTACCTGCACCTGCACTGGGTGTTCCCGCGCCCGCTTGGGAAGTTGAATCCGATTTTGGCCAAAAGCGTTTACGCGGCTTTCGTCGGATTGGCAGCTGCGCAGTGGTTCCAGCTCTTTTCGTCAAGTCTCTATTTCCTGGCCTTCCTGCTGGCCGTCGTTGGAAGCTTGATTCTGTTGGTTATTCATTTCTTCCGCCAGGCCGAAGCGCGCCGCGAAGTGCGCCTGTTCGCGGTTCTCGTATTCTATGCCTTCCTGCCCACCATCATTATGGGAGTAATCAGCGCATTTTATGGCGCATCGGCGCGGCTGGACTCTCTCGCCCTGGTAAGTTTTGCTGCGATTCCATTTGCTTATCTTTACAGCGCTTATCGCCCACAGCTGGGCGGACTCGAAATTCGCGTCAATCGAATCGTCTCAGCTTATTTATTCCTGATCCTGCTCGGCATAATTGGATTGCCCCTCCTGGCAATGGCCGATCGGGCACTTCCCTCTTCGGACGGCACCTTGATCCTTGGGAGTCTGTCTGCCCTTGCAGCAACCGTGCTTGCGATTTGGGTATTCCCACACTTTCAAGACCTTGTGGAGCGCCGTTTGTTCGGGGTTTCGCTCCCATCCAAACACCTCCAGGAAATTTATTCCGCCCGCATCACTACCAGCGCATCCTTATCGGATTTGCTGAAGGTGATCAACGACGAAATCATTCCAAGCCTGCTGGTGCGCCAGTTCATCTTTTTTAGATTTGATAATGGATCGCACACGCCGCTATTATCCATCGGCATGAAGGACCAAATCCCCGATGGAAACGACATGGTTGATTTCGTACTCACCGGGGAATCAAATGCGATGCAGCCTGCCAAAATCGGCAGCCGTTGGGCGTGGGTCCGGCTGGCGCTGCCGCTGAAGATCGAGGATGAAGTGCTGGGATTCTGGCTGTTCGGACGCCGTGACCCGGATGATGCCTATTCACAGGCAGAGATTCCGATCCTCCAGGCACTCGCCAACCAAACCGCGATTGCATTGAGCAATATTCTCCAAACCGAGCGTCTCAAGTCCTTGTATGGGGCCGACATCAATCGTTATGAAGAAGAGCGTCTGCGCCTGGCATTGGACCTACACGATAACGTGCTCAACCAGATGGCTACGCTTCAGATGAATATGGATGAATCGGCGCGCACGCTGAGATTCCAGGAAGCCTACAACGGGCTGACCCAGCGGCTGCGCGAAATCGTCAGCGACCTTCGCCCGCCAATGCTCCTCTACGGCCTCAAGCCTGCCATCGAAGCGCTGGCTGATAACATGATGGAACGCAGCAACGACACTATGGACATCACAGTGGACATCCAGGCGGAGAATCAAAGATATTCGCAAGAATTGGAACAGCACATTTTCCGCATCGTGCAGGAAGCCTGCCAGAACGCGCTGAAACATTCCGGCGCAAAAAGAATTTCGATCTCCGGCCGGCTGGAAGCGCAGAGAATTCAATTAAGCGTCGAAGATAACGGCGCCGGTTTTGATGCTGGAGAAAAACCGGATCTAAAAAACCTGCTCGCCAACAAGCACTTCGGGCTGGCCGGGATGATCGAGCGCGCCGAAATGATCCAGGCCGAAATCAAGATTGCTTCGACGAACGGAACCGGCACACGCGTTCGAATTACATGGAATTCTGATGCACCCATCGAAAATATGTAGCGCGGGATTCATCCCGCAGCCAAAGGCGGTATAAATATTGCGCTGCAAAATCTTCGCGGCGGATGTGGCTTTCGCGGAGTCATACTATGACAAGTCGTGTTTGCGAATTCCCCGGCGGGGAAACGTGATCCGCAAAGGTCGAAATAGTTCATTCGCGCGGTGAAGGCACTGCGCGCGGTTTGACCGCCTGGCCAACTTCAGGGGGAGTCTCTGCGCGGGGAGCCGAAGCTTTTCTGTTTCTTGCGCGCCATAATACAGTCAGATATAAGACGATCCCAAAGTCAAAATAATTCGTGCCGCGGATGTTCGGCACCATGCCGATGTATACGCCCTGCGGCCAAAGCGCGGATAACAAAGCAAACAATTGCGGAACGAACGACTTGTCGTAGAAATACACCAAAGCCGTGCCCAGCACCGCGCCGCCAGCGCTTCCCGCGCCGCCCAGGATGACCATTGCCAGCAGCATCGAAGAAACATTGAAGGCCGCGATGCCTGGGTCAATATAGCTGAAGGTGCTGGCATACAATGCACCGGCAATCCCCGCCAGCGCGGAACTGAAAACAAAAGCCAGCAGGCGATAGCGCGAGGTGTCCACGCCAAACGAGGCGGCCGCGGTCTCATCTTCCGATGAAGCCAGCCAGGCGCGGCCCGTGCGCGAGGTCATCAGCCGCCCGCTGGTGAAGGCGGCGAGGAGGACAAAGCCGAGGACAAGATAATATTGTGCGGACGGCGCGGCCAGCACAAATCCGAAAAGATGCGGGGGCGGCAGTGCGCTCACTCCGCTCGATCCGCCGGTCACATCGCCGCCGTTCATGATGATTTCCTGTGTCATCAACCCAAGCGCAAGCGTGGCAACCGCCAGATAATCGCCGCGCAGCCGCGTGGCCGTTGCGCCTTTGAGCGCACCGAACAAACCCGCCAGCACCGCGCTGACCAGCAACACAACCAGGATATCCAGCTGAGGCAGATGCAAAACTCCATAACGGTTCGTCAGCAGGGCCGCAACATATCCGCCGATGCCAAAACTCATGGCATAGCCCAGGTCGAGCACGCCGGCCAGGCCAAGCAGAATGTTGAGGCCGAGCGTAAGCAGGATGAAGATTCCCAGCCCGCGCAAAAGAACATCGCTCTGCAGATCGAAGACATGCGTTAGGATCGGAAGCGCGGCCAGCGCGATGAACAACGCGATCAACCACCGCTTCGCGCGCGGACCCGAGGCGGGCGCCGTTAAAACGACCGAATCGCGCATCCCGCTTTCGATCATGCCTTCGTCGCGGCCAAGCAGGCCGCCGCGCCGCCAGACGAGGATCGCGGTGAGAAGACCGAGCAGCAAAACCGGCGTCCATTGCGCGCTGATGAAGTAGTCGCTGAACGAACCGACCACGCTCAGCACCAGCCCGCTTGCCAACGCTCCCACCGGGCTGCCAATGCCGCCCATCAGCGCCGCGGCAAACGCGAACAATCCGCTTTGCTGGCCGTCCGACCCAAACGGGCGCGAATAATACAACGCAAAGATGAACGCCGCCGCGCCAGCCAGTGCGCCGCCCAAAATGAAGGCGCGCCGGATTGCGCCATCGCGATCCACGCCGACGATCCGGGCCAATTCTTCGTTCTGCGCCACGGCGCGGATCGAACGCCCAAGTTTCGTGCGCGAGAGAAAATAGGTTGTGACCAATACAAACAGAATCGCGGCGATGAGCACGAACGCGTCGGAAAATTGAAAGACAACCCTGCCATGCAGCAAATTGCCCAGCGGCAGGAAATTCGGGATGCCATCGGTGGGAACTTCGGGAAGCCCCGGCACGCTGCGATGTTCGCCGCGAATGAACGATTTCTGATACGTGCGCCAGACAAGCGCACCCTGGTACAGAATGAACGAAAGGCCCAGCGACGCGATCAACGGTGCGAGCTTCGAGCGTCCGCGAAATGGACGGAAAGCCAGTTCCTCCACGCCGAGGCTGAGCAGCGCGCCCACTAGGATCGAACCAACCAGGATGGCGGCCAGGATCAAAATTCTCGACCCGACCGGCCAATCGAGATTCAAACCAATGATGTTGATCGTGGATGTGACGAACGCGGTCGTAAGAGCATACACGTCGCCGTGCGCCAGATTCAAAATGCGGACTGTGCTGTAAATGACCGTCACGCCGATGGCATTGAGCGCAAGGATCGCGCCATTGACAAGCCCGAAGATCAGCAATTGAATAACAAGGTCACTGCAATTCGTGTTCTTCCCGCACCACGCCACAGTCACCGGCGCAGCGGCGACCGGCGCTTGCGCAGCTTGCACTTGTTTGGCCGCCGTCCATGCCGCCTGCAGGCTTGCCACACATCCGCTCGTGTAGCGGTCCTGCCAGACAAAGGAAATGTGCCCGGAGGCGGAATCCGGCGATGCGAACGCCCCGTCAAAAGTCAGGTCGGGACCAGTTATCGAAAATGAATTATTCGCAATGTGGGGCTGGGAATCGGGAGCGATGGAGATGTTATCAAGGTTGGTGCATGAAATGCTGTGATCCGCTTTGGGATAGGAATAAATGAACGAAGAGATTGCTCCAGCTTCTATCGTAAATTTGACCGTAACGATGCGTCCATCCTGGGCTGTGCCCTGTCCCTGCCAATTCCCATCGTAAGGGCTGGCAGATACAGATATGGTTGTTGGGGCAGGCGTCGGGGATTGGGCTATTGACGAACAGGCAGACAAGAGCGCGGCAAGCACAACCAGAAGAACGATAAATATCCATTTGCGAGACATCACAATGCACACACCTCAAAAATGGTCAACCAGCAGAAGCCTGCTTTTGCCAGGCTGTTTGTCTTATCGAACGGACGCCGGACAGAACGCGTCAACAGCTGTCAATGATAACACCAATGAAATTTATTATACTGGTGTCATTATATTAGGTGGGGTCAGGGGCTGTCAAGATGCTTTGTGAAAATAGAAGCCAATCATGATCCGGCTGTCATTTTGTGACGCGCGTGACGGCGGCGCATCTTGGCGCGGTTGCCGCATTTGTCCATGGAACACCAGCGGCGCAGATGATTGCGGCTCCGGTCCACGAACAGCCAGTCACATCCGCCGCATTGTTTGACGCTTTGCGCCTCTTCCGATGTGAGTAATTCGACTGCCGAGTCTACGATTGGCCACAACATGCGATCCAAAGCAAACCCGCCCTCCCAGCCTCGACGGAAGCCGTCGGCGGATTCGAGCAGGCGTGAATGAGCCATCGCATCCAGCCAGGCAGAATGGAGGGCGGACAGGTCGCCCGCTTTGGGCGGGTGCACCCGCGCGATCCCGGCAAAGATGCGATAGATCGTTTCGCGAATGAAAATCGCCCGGCGAAAGATCACCTCGGCATCTGCTGGACAACGCATCGACTCGCGAAGCAATCCGCGCGCATCTTTATCCGGCAGGATACCTGCGTGACGGCTCCAAAGAACCAGATCGCGGTAATCGAACAGGTATTCGTGGAGAGGCGCGCCCTCATGCCCGTAGAGCGTATCGGCAAAATTCAGGCATGCTTCGCCTCCAATCAAATGATGGATTTCCGCGTCTCTGATTTCTTTCATGGCCGAGGTCGAGAATCATTATAACTGTGATTTTTTAAGCCGGGCGAATGTTATATCTTTGAACATGCGTGCTATAATCGCGTTTAGTTTGGTCGTTGCATAGTTCGATAGTCGTGTAGTTGAACTACCCAACTATCGAACTACTGAACTATCTAACTAAAATGTCCTTCGCCCACCTTCACGTTCACACTGAATATTCCCTGCTCGACGGCTTCTCGAACATCAAGAAGCTGGTCAAACGCGTCAAGGAAATGGATATGCCGGCGGTTGCCATCACCGACCACGGCACGATGTTCGGCGTGATTGATTTTTACAAAGCGGCCAAAGCG
This sequence comes from Chloroflexota bacterium, assembly GCA_021787595.1. Classification (GTDB taxonomy): domain Bacteria; phylum Chloroflexota; class Anaerolineae; order Anaerolineales; family Villigracilaceae; genus Fen-1038. The sequence goes on from JAJYLQ010000011.1 coordinate 54,870, forward strand.
GAAAATATCAAGCCGATCATCGGACTCGAAGCGTACATGGCCGCGCGCGGGATGCAGGACCGCGACTCCAAACTGGACCGTTCATCCTATCATCTGCTTCTTTTGGCAGAAAACGAAACAGGCTACAAGAATCTTTTGAAGATTGCCTCTGCCGCGCAGCTCGAGGGTTTCTATTATTATCCGCGCATTGACCATGACTTTTTGGCGGCTCACTCCGAAGGGCTGATCTGCACTTCGGGCTGCATGTCTGCCGAAATTCCGAGCGCGCTGCTCGAAGAGAATCCGCAGGAAGCCGTGCGGCGCATGAACTGGTATTACGATGTCTTTGGCCCCGATCGGTTCTTCGTCGAATTGCAGCAGCATAACATCAAGGAAATCACCGATCTCAATCGCAGACTGGTCGAGATGGGTGCGCGCTATTCCGCTAAATTCATCGCGACGAACGACGTGCATTACATCAATCCCGAAGACGCGCGCTTGCAGGACATTCTGCTTTCGATTCAGACGCAATCGTTGTTGTCCGATCCCAAGCGCATGCGGATGACGGATGACTCGTATTATCTCCGCACGCCGCAGGAGATGAGTCAATTGTTCGCGGAAGTGCCGGAGGCTTTGAGCAACACCTTGCTCATCGCCGAGCGCTGCAACGTTGACCTTTCCTTCAAGGGTTATCATCTGCCCGATTTTCCCGTGCCTCAGGGATATACACCTGAAATGTATCTCCGCCACCTGTGCGAAGAAGGAGCGCAGAATCGTTACGGGGCTCGCGCTGAGCTGAGTCGAAGCGTCCGCGAAAGACTCGAATACGAGCTGGGCGTCATTCATAAGATGGGCTTCGACGCGTACTTCCTGATCGTGTGGGATTTGTGTCGCTATGCGCGTGAAAATGGAATCTGGTACAACGCACGCGGGTCCGCCGCCGGCTCCATTGTCGCGTACACGTTGAACATCACGCTCGTGGACCCGATCCAGCACGATTTGATCTTCGAGCGCTTCCTGAATCCGGGCCGCATCTCGATGCCCGATATTGACCTCGATTTCCGCGACGACCGCCGCAGCGAAATGCTGGCGTATTGCGCGTCCAAATACGGCGATGACAAGGTCGCGCAGATCATCACATTCGGCACGATGGGCACAAAGGCCGCGCTGCGCGATGTGGGCCGCGTGATGGACATTCCGTTGAACGAAGTGGATCGAGTCGCGAAGCTCGTGCCGTTCGTCTCAGGCCGCACAACGACAATGCAGGACGCGCTCGAAATTCCAGAGTTCAAGGAAATCTACGACTCGCAGGAACATTTGCATGATTTGATTGATGTTGCCGCCAGGATGGAAGGCACCGTGCGCAACGCGGGCACACATGCCGCGGGCGTGGTCATTTCCGATAAACCGATCATCGAATATCTGCCGCTGCACCGCCCGACATCCGGCTCGGAAGAAACGCCCATCAAAACGGTGACGCAGTTCGAAATGGGCATCCTCGATTCGCTCGGCATGTTGAAGGTGGACTTCCTCGGGCTCATCACGTTGAGTGTGATGGCCAAAGCCTGTGACCTGATCGAGAAGCGCCATGGCGTTCATCTCGATTTGAGCAACATTCCACTCGACGACCCGAAATCGTTTGAGCTCTTGGGTTCTGGTCAAACCGCGGGTGTCTTTCAGGTGGAAGGTTGTTTAAGCGGCGACACTTACATTGGACATCGCACCATAAAAGAACTGTATCTCGATTTCAAAGCGCGGGAGAACGTGGGTTCTCTTCAGGGTAGGGGACTCCTACGGACGGAATCATGTTACTTAGACGATGGTCATTTCAATCCGAATGTGATTATAAGGGTGGTGTATAGTGGAGTAAAACCTGTTTATCGTTTGAGCGCGGAAAACCATTGTTGGATCAAAGCCACTGCCGACCATCATTTCCTTACCCAACGTGGTTGGGTTACGTTGGGTGAATTGGATCCCCAGACCGACCAATTACTATTCAAACAGAACATCAGCCGATCGGGGCGTTTGTGCATTGATTGCGGTGAGCCAATGAAAAGTGATGGTAGGAGGTCTCAACGATGCAAACACTGTTCCGCCCGTTTATCAGCCAACCCCAGCCATCTCGAAGTGAGGAAACGTATTTCTCAAGGCAAATTGGGAAACGTCCCATGGAACAAGGGATTAACCGTAAAAACAGCAGCCGATACCCTATGGATCAAAAATCTGAGCATTTACAATGAGAAGCAAAAAGGGGTGTCCCTAGAAGCCCGTCATGGTGCTGAAAAAGCTGCAGAAATTAGAGCAAAACTTTCTGCGAAGCTTTCGGGTACTGGGAATCCAATGTATGGACGCCCACCGAAAACAACCAAGACCTATGCTAAAGATGGCTATCGCGAGGACTTGGGCCATTACGTCCGTTCCTCTTGGGAGGCGGACATGGCTCGAGTGTTTCGCCATTTGGGATGGGAATATCAATATGAACCGCGCACTTTTGGGTTGGTGCGAACTGACGGCTCAGAGTTGACCTATACACCTGATTTCTTTATACCAGAACAGGATGCTTGGTATGAAATAAAAGGCTGGATGGATAACGCTAGCGCTGAAAAGATTGCCCTCTTCCGGCAACAATATCCCGAATGCAAACTGATCGTAATCGACAAGACACTTTTTGCTGAATTCCAACTTAAGTACGCCAACGTTGTTGATTGGGAATGCCCGGAATTTCCATCGAATAGTGAGTGGGTAAGGATAAGAGATATCGAACTCGTGGGGAAAGAAGATACTTACGATTTGCAAATGCTTGCACCTGGCAACAACTTTGTCGCTAACGGTTTTGTAGTCCATAACAGCGGCATGACGCGCTACATCGTCCAAATGAAGCCGACCAAACTGGATCACGTCATCGCCATGGTCGCGGCGTATCGTCCCGGCCCGATGCAGTTCATCCCCGATTACATTGCGCGCATGCACGGCGAAGCGGAAGTCGAATATCGTCATCCGGCGATGAAACCCATTTTTGAATCCACGTACGGCATTCCGCTCTACCAGGAACAGTTGATGCGCGCCGCGGTGGAGCTGGCGGGATACACGCCATCTGAATCGGATGAGTTACGCAAAGCCATCTCGAAGAAAAAGAAGGAAGACATCGAGAAGCACCGCAAGAAATTTGTAAAGGGAGCAGTTGCTAAAGGGATGGATCAATCCATCGCCGAAGCAATTTACAGCGATTGGGAAGAGTTTGCGCGTTATGGATTCAACAAGTGCTTGCCGGGCAATACAGAAATAGTAGATGCTGCAACAGGCAAGATAGTGAAGATCGAAGATCTATATTGCGGTAAAGCAAATGTAAACAAGATCATTACTTGCAAAAGTGATTCCCTGCGATTGCAAGTGGGCAATGTTTCAAAGGTGATGGACAATGGTATCAAGCCAGTATATCGCTTGACTACCGCGCTTGGCAGGCAAATCGAAGCAACAAGCAATCATCCATTCTATACTTTTTACGGCTGGCACAACCTTGAAGAATTGAAAGCGGGAGATTTAATCGCAGTTCCGCGTTGCCTGCCCATAGAAGGCAAAAAGGAATGGCAGGAACATGAAGTTATCGTCTTGGGACATTTGCTGGCAGAAGGAAATTTATGTCATCTTTCTTCAGTCTACTTTTACAGCCAGGACGATAAACAAGTTAAAGATTTCGTGCGCGCTGTAGAAACCTTTGATAATGTGAATTGTTCGGTCGCCATGCATAAATCCACCTGGTCTGTTTATGCTGGCCGCATTGACCGGAAGATTGAACCAGCGATCGTTCCATGGGCAAAGCGGCTTGGCATTTGGGGCAAAAACGCCCGCGAGAAGACAATTCCTGACGAAGTCTTTACATTGACCAATCGGCAGATTGGTTTGCTCATCAGCCGTATGTGGCAGGGCGATGGACATATTGATAAGACTAGCCGTGCTCTCTTCTATGCAACCGCATCAGAGAAGATGGCTCGACAATTGCAGCATTTGCTACTGCGATTTGGAATCATCAGCCGCTTGCGTAGTGTGACTTTCCCATATAAAGAGGGTCGCGTTGGTTATCAGTTATTTGTTACTGGTACCGAAAATCTTCGAGCCTTCCAGACTCATATCGGTTGTTATTTCCTCGATGGATATCGAAAACAGGATTTGGAAAATATTTTAAGCGTCCAACCGGATGGGGCTGTCGGCACAAAAGATATCGTCCCGATGCCTGTCAAGGAATTGGTACGCGAAGCAAAAGAGCTGACTGGCATTACATGGATTGAAATGAATGAAGCAGCAGGCATTGCTCAACGCGAATTTTATCCAGTACATACAGCCACCCAGCGCGGATTCACTCGACAGACCATCGGGAGGCTGGCTGCTTACCTCGATGATCCGCGGTTACAACGCTATGCTGAGAACGATATTTACTGGGATGAGGTCATCAGCATCGAGTATGTTGGTGAGAAGCAAACTTATGATTTGGAAATTCCCGAAACCCACAACTTTCTCGCCAATGACATCCTTGTCCACAACAGCCATGCGGCAGACTACGGTGTGATCGCGGTCGAGACTGCCTATCTCAAAGCGCATTACACCGCCGAATACATGACGGCATTGCTTTCCGCCTCGGCGGGGCAAACAGAAAAAGTCGCGTTGTATGTTGCGGACGCACGCAGCATGGGTGTGCCGGTCTTGCCTCCCAATATCAACGCATCGGATTGGGATTTTGGAATCGAAGACCTTCCTGCTTCAGGCGGCATCTCGGAGATGCCGCGTAGCGGTACCGCCGCCGAGGACGGCGGCTCAAGCACGATACCCAACATTCGTTTCGGTTTGGGCGCGGTAAAAAATGTCGGTCAGGGCGCGGTCGAATTGATCGTCGAAGAACGCAGGAAGGACGGCAGGTTCACTGACCTTAATGATTTTGCGCGCCGTGTGGATCTGCGTTCGGTGGGTAAGCGCGGACTCGAATGTTTGATCAAAGTCGGCGCAATGGACGTCTTCGGCAACCGCGCCGCGCTGCTGGCTTCGCTGGATCGCATCACCGCCATCAGCAGCAATCATTTCCGCGCGGCCGAAGCGGGGCAACTCAGTTTGTTCGGCGCGGCCACCGGCGTGACCGAAACCCTCACATTGCCGGACGTCAACAATGTTGATAAACGCGAGATGCTCAACTGGGAACGCGAACTCATCGGGCTTTACATTTCCGACCATCCGCTCACGCCATACCAACAAACGCTGTCACAGATCGTCACGCATTTCTCCGGCCAGTTGAGCGAAGTGCAGAATCAGGAAAAGATTCGTGTGGCAGGCCTCGTCACCGCCGTCCGCCCGTATATGACCAAGACCAACAAGCCGATGGGCTTTGTCACCATCGAAGACATCCAAGGCAACATCGAACTCGTGCTCTTCCCGCGCACCTGGGAAAAATGTCAGGGCATGCTGGCCGTTGGGCAGATCATCATCGTCGAAGGCAAAGCGGATACCGGAAGCACGCCGCCGAAAGTTTTGGTGGACGCGATCAGGACTGAGATGAAGATGATTGAGTCAGTGGATCATGCTTCGACCCTTCGACAAGCTCAGGGCGACGCTGCGGTCAAACCGACTGTAAAGCCGCCTCCATCGAAGCCGATCACGGCTCCCGTTTCAAAACCTGTGATGCGTCCCGCGCTGCAGCCCGTCAAACCCACGCTGACGCCTGCGCGACAAGCGACGGAAAAGCCAGCGGCTTATGCTGTTAAACCCTCACCCCTGCCCCCCTCTCCCACGGGGAGAGGGGATGGAGGTGAGGGAGAAATCCCTCCTCCGCCCGATAACTTTCCTCCCGATTGGGACGCTGAATGGCAGCCGTCGTTTGATAACGCGGAGATCGCCGCGCGTTCTGAGCCAAAAGTTGATGACAAGCCACTTGAGCCGCGCGAAGATTTAACGGAATCCGCTGAAGCCGAATCAGAAGCCGAAGAACGCGAGCCAGTTGACGCCCCGCGCGAAGAGGCGGCACTTCAGCCCATTGAAGAGACCGCGGCCGAGCCGCAGATTCCGCCGTCGCTTTATGTCCCGCTTGTCAAGGAAGAAAAAGATCAGGATCATCCGCCGAAACAGATCACGGTACTGCTGCGTTCGACCGGCGACAAGGACCGCGACAAGCGCCGCATCAAGACCATCTACGGCACGCTGATTTCGTATCACGGCCGCGACAAGTTTTCGTTCCACATCTTCGAGAACGGCAAGGGACATTTGATTGATTTCCCCAGCGACACGACGCGCATCTGCCCCGAAATGCTGGCGCGCCTGGGCAAGTTGATCGGCGAGGAAAGTTGGCGCGTGGAGGAGATCACGTTTCAGTAGCTCATAAAGAAACCAAAACGGAGAACGTTTTATGGTAAAGGTTTTTGAAAAGGAAGGCCACAGGATAATTTGGGGCGATGCGCTTGATGCGTTGTCCAAAGATATTCCCGATGGCTCCATTGACCTTATCTTTGTTGACCCGCCTTACAACATTGGCAAGGATTTTAATGGCAGGAAGGATAAATGGAATTCAGACAACGAATATTTGGCGTGGTGCTATCAATGGCTTGATTTGTGCGTCCAAAAGCTCAAACCAAGTGGCAGCATGTATATCATGGCCGCCACCCAAAACATGCCGCACATTGATATTTATTTGCGAAGCAAATTGGAGGTATTATCCAGAATTGTATGGTATTACGATAGTTCTGGAGTTCAAGCAAAGCAGTACTACGGTTCACTGTACGAACCGATTTTGTTTTGTGTAAAAGACAAGAGTCAATATACATTCAACGCAGATGACATTTTGGTTGATGCTAAAACCGGAGCGCAACGAAAGCTGATAGATTATCGTAAGGCTGTACCGACCATGTACAACGCCAAGAAGGTGCCTGGAAACGTTTGGGAGATACCAAGAGTTCGTTACAGGATGAAAGAATACGAAGACCATCCAACCCAAAAACCTACAGCGCTTTTGGAACGCATTATCGCGGCAAGTTCGAATCCCAACGATTTAATCCTCGATCCCTTCTCTGGAACATTTACTACTTCTTTTGCCGCAAAACAACTGGGACGGCGCTCGATCGGTATTGAAATCGAAGAGAAATATGTGAAAATCGGGCTTCGACGATTGCAAATTCTCTCAGAATATAAGGGTGAAGAACTTAAGCGAGAACCTAAAAGTTACGAGCGAGCTATGCCTCAGCAAAAAGCATTGTTTGAACGGAAATAAACATGGAGCACGAGTTCACTGCTCAGATCAAACAGATACTTGCCAAAGAGTTTGGCGATGATTCAGAATCCATCTATGGAGCAAGTCCGTTAATACAATATCTGAACATCAAAACCAGATCGGCAACAAGCGGCTCAAAGGCTCGTGGAAGCTTCGCAAACTTGTATGCTGTTTATGTGCTTATAGAAGATTATCTAAAAAACGGTTTTGATAGACAAAAGAATTACTCTGATTACAAAGGGGCGAAATTTTCCGATTTGTTTCAGCGGCAAAGAGAATTGCCTTTTGGAAGCAAGCTACAAAATCATGCGCTTAACAGCCGCATGAATGAAGAGTTTAAGAAATACTTTCCTCAAGTCGAATATACGCCAATCCTAAGAAATTTAAAGACAAATCGCTATTGGATCAACGAAAATCTGCTTCGCATTGCTGTCGGGCGCAAGGAATACAACATATCAAAATCCATTATCGCAATTGTCGATAAGTATGTTGAAACAAAGCGCGATGCCTTTAAAAGATTTATTGAGACGTCCGAACGCCTGAAAAGAATCGAAACCGAGGACGACCCACGAGTCGAAAGTTTCATAATGGGCTTACTTGCGCCCAATCAAGACGCCCGCATTTTCGAAATCGTCAGTTATGCCATTCTGAAGTATTTCTATCATGACCAAACTGTGTATTTCGGCTTTGACTTGGAAAATATTCAAGAAGAAAATCTAAAACTTTACAAGACAGGACGCACCAATGCTAATGACGGTGGCATTGACTTTGTAATGCGCCCATTGGGAAGATTTTTTCAGGTTACAGAAACCCTGGACGTTAGAAAGTATTTGCTGGATATCGACAAATTAGAAAAATATCCAATCACGTTTGTAATTAAATCTGAGGACAGCATTGAACGACTGAGACAAAAACTTCAGGAAGGTGCAGAAAAAAGATATCTGGTTAAGGCTATAGTGGAAAGATACATGAATTGCATAGAAGAGATAATTAACTTACACATCCTGCAAGAACGGCTCAAAGAGTCGGTATCACAGGGTTATCTTCGGAACGTCTTAGATGAAATTATTCTGCAAAGCAAAGTCGAATTCAACTATGAAGAGGAATAGATAATTATCGTCTTCTGACCAAATCAACCGTCTGTTGGACTCTTAACCAGTGGACAGTTTGTTTCTCTGGATGTTGTCTAACCTCAGAATCAATGATCTATCCCTTACAAGTAGCCAAAGAATAATTTATGAGCGTCAGCGTTTGCCCAATTGCCGTTATCGAAGCGCCTATTGAACGAGTCTGGGAATTTCTGTCCGAGCCCGCGAATTATGCCTTATGGTGGGAGGCGCAGACGCGTTCGATCACTCCCGAAGGGCCCGCGCAACCCGGCCAAAGGATTTACGCCAAAACAAAAACACCCGGAATGAAATTTGATGTAAACCTCTTGGTCGAGGGCGTGGAGGCGAGCAAGCATCAAATCCATTTGAAGACGATGCTGCCATTTGGCATCACGGTATTCAATCAGATCACTTGCACGCGCCTCGATGAGCGGCGCTGTCAGGTCTCGTTTGGCTGAGACTTTTCCATCTTACCCGTGTGGTGGGGTTGGCTGCTGGAACACTTTGCGTCGAAGCAACTTCACGATGGCGTCGCCAATGCGCTGGCGCATTTGAAGCGTGCTGCGGAAAACATATAATGTCACTCTGAGCGCAGCGAAGAGTCTCAAAGCGAGATTCTTCGTCGCTTCGCTCCTCACATCGTCCCGATGTCCTTCGGGAGAATGACATGTAAGCTGAAAAGATTGGTGTCCGGGCGGTCATCTCGCGTGGTATAATTCCAGAAATTCGGAAATTCCAGATTCTCTGGAGAAAATTATGACCACAGTTCAAATGCGCGGCAAGGGCACGATCACCTTCCCCGCCAAATTACGCGACAAATACAAACTTCAAGAGGGAGAAGTTTTTACCATCATTGATTTGGGCGGCGGGTCTTTTCTACTTAGGCCCAATACCCTGGAAGTTGACAGACTTTCCAAACAAATCGCCAAACACCTCAAGGATGAAAACGTCACCTTCGAAGACCTGATGGAAACACTAAGAGAGGAAAGAAAAAAATATTTCAAGGAAAATTACGGCGACATCAAAGCATCCGGGAAATAGTCAATGAAGAAGATCAACATCTTTCTTGACAGCAGTGCCCTAATAGCAGGCATCATTTCAGAAACGGGCGCAGCTCATGTCTTGCTTCAATTGGGCGAAACCGGAGATATCCAGTTGACGGTCAGCAAGATGGTGATTGAGGAAACCAGACGTTCGATTTCCAGAAAATCTGCGGACAAATTGGAAGATGTGCAGAAAGAAATCAAAAGATCAGGAATCAAGATTGTGGCTGATCCTTCTGCAAAGGAAGTGCAAGCGAATTTATATTTAATGGGTGATCCAAACGATGTCCCTATTCTGCTGGCCGCGATGGAAAACAAAGTGGATCACCTCGCAACACACGACCGAAAACATTTCCTTGCCGACTCAAAAATCGAGGAAAGATCGGGAATCAAAATCGGAACGCCTGGCGATGTCCTTGCATGGATTCGAGAGAATTTGTAGCCTCGTGCCTTTGCGTTAAATAACTCACCATGTTCCAGCTATCCGACCGATGGAAAACGTTGTATCCTGATGCGCACGCGGGCGTGCTGGTCCTGCGCGACGTGGTCAACCCTCCGCATCACGCCGAACTGGAGAAACGCAAGTCCGCGCTGGGAGAGGAACTCCGCTCGCGCTTTGCAGGACAAGATCGCGCCGCGCTTTTGAGCCATCCGATTCTGAAAGCCTACGCTGATTATTACCGGCAATTCAAAAAGACCTATCACGTCCAGCTTCAACTCGAGTCGATTCTCTTCAAAGGCAAATCCATTCCGAGTGTGGCCGCGCTGGTCGAAGCGATGTTCATGGCTGAAGTGGACAACCTGCTTCTGACGGCTGGGCACGATCTGGACTCCGTTCGCCTCCCGATGACGCTGGATGCGGCTCTCGGAACCGAAAGCTATATTTTGTTACGCGGCGAGCCGCAAACGCCCAAACCGGACGACATGATGATTCGCGACGAAGACGGAATCATCTCGAGCATCGTCTACGGCCCCGATCAGCGCACGCAAATCACGCCGCAAACGCACAACGCGGTTTTCACAACCTACGCGCCGGCTGGCATCGGCGAAGAATCGGTTATGCATCATTTGCAGGAAATCCAACGAAATATCCTTTTGATCGCGCCAAACGCCCGAACCGAACTTTTGAAAGTCTTCAGCGCACACGATTGATACGATTGCCGCGCAATCACGTTCAACATGCTGCATCGTTTGAAAAATCCCGCCGATGGATCGCAGTCGGCGGGATTTTTTCTTTCTCAAAAACGTTATCAAAATCCCAAATCAATGATATATATTGAAAATCTATTTCATGAAAGCGAAAGGAAAATCAGCGAATGGAAAATGCGCCTCAATACTGGGGACTCTCTTCCTGTATTGACCTGTACGAATGTGATCTTGGACTGATGCAAGACGCGGAGGCCATCCGCGAGTTTGTAAAACAGTTGTGCGATCTGATAAAGATGAAACGTTACGGTGAAACACAGGTTGTGCACTTCGGCGACGATCCGCGCGTGAACGGATTCAGCATGACGCAATTGATCGAGACTTCGCTCGTGTCGGCACATTTTGCGGAGGCCAGCCGCGCCATTTACCTCGACGTGTTCAGCTGCGCGCCGTATGAACCGAAAGATGTCGCAGAGTTCGCGTTGAAGTATTTCAAAGGCAAACGTTACAGCCTGCACACGGTTGAGCGAAAATAAAATAAAGGCGCCTCAACGGGCGTCTTTTTGTTTATAGTGGGGTTTCTACAAACAAGATCATTCTTTGGAGAATTCAATGAACAGCATCGTTGCTACGATCATTACTTTTGCCATCGCCCTCGGGTTTTTGCGCCTGATGGATTTCTTCGCCCATCGCGGCTGGATCGAAGCCCGCCTCAGCCGCAAGCTGATTCATATTGGAACCGGTCCGATCTTTGTTTTGTGCTGGCTGCTGTTTCCGGACGATCCCGCGGCCCGCTGGCTGGCCGCCCTTGTCCCGTTCATGATCGTTGCTCAGTTCGCGTTGGTCGGACTCGGCGTGGTCAAAGATGAAGCCGCGGTGCGGGCCATGTCCCGCACAGGCGACCGCCGCGAGATTTTGCGCGGCCCGCTGTATTATGGAATTGCCTTTGTTGTCTTGACTCTCATCTACTGGAAGGATTCGCCCATCGGCATGACCGCCCTGATGTTGATGTGCGGCGGCGACGGCCTGGCCGACATCGTTGGCCGACGCATCGCGTCGCCCTCGATTCCGTGGAGCCGCCAAAAGTCCGCGGCCGGATCGGTCAGTGTATTCCTCGGCGGCTGGCTGACGACCGCCCTGATTCTTTTCATCTACGTTTCAGCGGGAATCTTTATCCAACCATTCGGCAATTATCTTATACCGATCACCATCGTCGCACTCGTTGCAGCACTGATTGAGTCGCTGCCGTTCAAGGATGTTGACAACCTCACGGTCACGCTGGCGGCTGTTATCACAGGAATATTTGTCTTTTAGATCGTTCGAGCAAGGCGCAGCTTCGGTGATACGAAAGATGACGAGGTCGTATTCCAAATCTGCTATTTGTTTTTGGCATACGGTTGATTGGCCAAATCCAGGGCGCTCAATAACTCATCCTGCATTTGCCGGGCAGCAACCTGATCTTTCCCGATCAGGTTTTTCAATTCTTCGATGTCATTCGATAAATCATAAAGTTCGAACTGATTGCGGTATGCCCCTTTATAGCCGGTGTAATAAATCATCTTCATATTTCCCTTGATCATCGAAATCGTCGCTTCGGTCAGGGGCTGGAAAGCGGAATTTTCCTTGGCCTCGACGGTGAATATGCTCCGCGTCATATCTTCTGTTCCCCCAAAGCCCGGAAGCAGCCGCCCCTCGAGTCCCTTGGGCAGTTGCTTTTTTGCGAGATACATCAGCGTTGGCAATACATCCACGGCGCTGGTGGGAGCATGGAAGTCCCGGTGTATTCCGCCTCCCGGCTCTGAAATGATCAGGGGAATGTGAATAATCGGATCGTATAACAGGGGAGTCGTGTGATATTCCACTCCCCTCTCGAATAATTGCCCATGGTCCGAAGTAACGATCACATAGCTGTTTTCCAGAATGCCGGATTGCTCCAGCCGGTCCAAAAGTTTTCCGAATTCCGAATCGATATCCGCGATATATTCATCATACCGCTCGATGATCGACGCGTAATCACCGGGAGAGCGGGTGGTCGTTGAAAGAGGGTGGTGGGGTTTGTTGATGATCGTGATCCCGGGGAATATGTTCACAAATTCCCGGCGCGGTCGAAACGGCTCATGAGGTGTCCAAAGATGGAAATACCCCAGGGCCCCTGATGTCTGGGTAGCCAGTTTTTGTACCACATTGGAAATCCCCGCCATGACGGTTGGATGTTCATAGAAGTAATAAACATTGTTGGGATGACCAAAAGGATATTCCTTTGAGGGCTGATCCGGCCCGGAATGAGCGGATATGTACAGGTAATTAAGATAACCTAACGATAACGACCCTGGCCACGGATGGACCGCGCCAAGGGTAAGGAATTGATCAACTGCGTGATAGAGCAATGCCGAATCCGCCGCCGCCGATTGATCCATGAACAGATCCAGAAATTTGTCCGCGTACTTGAACGTGCCCATGGGGATATGCTCTTCTATCGCTGTCCTGAATTGCGCCAGGAACATATCTGCCCAGATATTTTGGGAAAATCCCGCCCGATAATATTCGTCGCCGGCTAAAGAGAAAATGTTGTGGTCCGCCAAATCCCGCTTGACCAAACCGCCTTCATCGAACGCCCGGTGCGTCCACGGATACATTCCTGTCAGCAGCGATGCTGTTCCCGGCGTTGTGAAATTTCCCCCGGAGTAATGAGAATGATATACCGACGACCGCTGCGCCAATCGTTCCAGATTTGGGGTTGTCCGGCGCGCGTACCCGTAAACTGACAGATTCCGCGCCGACATTGCATCGAAAAGCAATATGATTATGTTTGGCCTTTCATTTCCTCCCCCATTCGACAGAGCCTTATGTGCCGGCCAGAAGCCCGATAAAGCCAGGTTGGCCGAAAAGGCAGCCAAAAGTTTTAGAAAATCCCGTCTGCTTGTATGTGCCATCGAAATTGAACCTAGAAGTTGCGAATTACCAACAGGATGAGTCCCAGCGCGGTGAACGGGAGGAAGATATAAAGGAATATGGTCATGTTTTCCGCCGTCCATTGCGCTGCCAAGGCAGCAGGCCGAAGCCGCGGGAGGAAAGCTGATACCAGGCCGGTTACCAGCAAAATGCCAAGCGACCATCCCGCAATTTGAGCAAAAGGCTCATCTACGCTGGCAAAATAATTGAGAAATGTCATGAGAAATCCAAGCAGGCAAAGTACGATGAAAGTACCGCGGACGACGAAGACTTCCTTTAACAGCTTCGGCGGCAGGGCCGCACAAAACAACAGCAACAGGGATAAGATCGCCAGACTCTCGAGAAGGTTGGTAACCATTGAATACGAGAGAATCCCCAAAATTTCGATTACGTTCAGAAACTTCAACCAGTAACTCAAAAATCGAAGAAACATCAAGATCGTCCACCCGTACATCATGAAAACGGTGACGGCAAGAACGGGTACAACCTCGTTGAATTTGGGGAGACGATTACGGACAAAACGTGAGAACATGTTGTGTTTGTGAAATGGTGTGCAGCTCTCTCGATCAGGTCCCTTGCCTGATTCATATCATTGACGTCAGTCTAATATTACAGCGCAAGGTTGAGCAATCGTTCCCTGCCAATTCTCCCTCACCCTTTCCCTCTCCCAAAGGGAGAGGAGACTCCCTTCCCCATTCGGGGGAAGGGTTGGGGATGAGGGCGAAAACGGTAGAAAAGCCATGAGCAGAACCCTCAATGCTCTAACTTTGCGCTGTAATGCTAATTTGCCAAAAATACTGAGAATTCATCAGGAACAAGGCGTTTGCCTTATACCGCAGTTAGAAATAAAAGTCAAACAGCGGCTTTTACAAATCCGGAACATCAAAGTGATGGATGGACATCGGGGGCTTTTCGAATATACTTTAGCCCTGATTGGGTATGAATATTCTTTCGGCAATCGTGCCTCTGCTCGTATATTTGCTTTTGTGGATGATCTTCTACAAAAAACAAAGCGACTGGCGCGCATCGTTCCTTTTCGCCGCGACGACGTGGGGAGTCCTGCTCACGGCAATTACAGAAACTTTAAGTCCATTCAAAGCAATTTCCTTCTGGCCGGTTCTTGGGACTTGGAGTCTTTGTCTTGCCGCGGCAGCAATCTATTGGATCAGAGCGGCGGGCAGCCCAAAGAATCTCCTTGCCAACTTCCAATTTCCCGGCATTTCACGTTTCGAACTTTTTCTCCTGGGCGGCATTGTATTCATCGCAGGCATTGTCGGGCTGATCGCCTGGATCGCCCCGCCGAACACCTGGGATTCGATGACCTATCACATGGCACGCGTCATGCACTGGATCCAGGACGGAAGCGTGGCCGATTATCCAACGCACATCGTCAGGCAGCTCTTTATGAATCCGGGAAGCGAGTTCATCATCCTGCATTTCCAGATCTTGAGCGGCGGCGACCGCTTCGCCAATTTTGTTCAATGGTTCAGCATGGTCGGAAGCGCCATCGGCGTCACATTGATCGCCAGGGAACTTGGTGCGGATCGTCGAGGCCAGGTTTTCAGTGCGGCTGTCAGCATGACGATCCCCATGGGAATCCTTCAAGGTTCGAGCACGCAGAATGATTATGTGGCTGCGTTCTGGCTGGTCTGCCTTGTATATTTCACGTTCAAGTTGCGGGCAAATCAAACTCCGTGGAACGCTCTCGCAGCCGGGGCGGGTCTCGGACTGGCAATTTTGGCAAAAGCAACCGCTTACATTTTTGCGGTTCCCTTTTTGATCTGGCTCGGCCTCGGACTTTTCAAGTCGGGATGGGGCAAAGCTTTACAAACAATAGGGATCGTCGCAATCATCAGCCTGGCATTGAATTTTGGACATTACCTTCGGAACTACGATTTGTTTGGCAATCCCCTGGGACTCACCGCAGATGTTTTTTCCACGGGCGGACAAATCCAAACCTTCAAGTATTCGAATGACATTTTCACGTTTTCTTCGCTTGTGTCCAACAGCGTGCGGAACATCGCCTCCAATCTCGGTACGCCATTTGATTCGGCAAACCACGTTTTGGAGCAAGTGGTGGATCGAATCCACACACTGATCGGACTTTCTCCGAACGATCCACGGACAACGTGGCCTCAAATGGACTTTGCGGTGATGCCGACTTCTTTTTCTGAAGATTCGGCTGGAAATTTACTTCAAGTCATTCTTATCGTGATCGCCATTGTGCTGGTAACCACACAATCGAAACCGCACAAAGACAGATTCATTTATTGCCTGTCTCTGATCCTGGCATTCCTGTTATTCAGTTTTTACCTGCGCTGGCAGCCCTGGGACAATCGTTTGGAATTGCCATTGTTCCTTCTTTGGTCGGCATTGATCGGAGTAATAATGGCAGGGTTCCAAAGGATCTGGATTGCGAATACGACCATGACCATTGTGCTTTTGGTGGCGCTGCCATCGGTGTTCCTGAACCAGTCTCGCCCCATCCTTGGCGCTCAAAACATCTTCGATACAAGCCGGGCCGAACAATATTTTCGCAATGATCATTCGCTGTGGTTTTCATATCCGCGCGCCATACAATCCTTGAGCGGTTCCCAATGCGGCCAAATCGGACTTTATCTTGACGGCGGAAGCTGGGAATATCCGCTGTGGACTTTCCTGCAGCAGGAACTTGGAAAAGGCATTCGCATCGAATCGGTCAACGTGGAAAATGTTTCTGCAAAGGAATACAGCCGGTTTCCTGAATTCACCCCCTGCGCGGTCATCGTTGCCAATCCGTTACCGGTTGACAACTTTCAAGTGAACGGCATTTCCTATTCTGTGTATCAAACGACCAAATTCATTACGGTGCTGACGCCAAAGTAGTGTCATAACGATTTTCTCACCGCCGTGCAGCGCTCGCAATCCTCCCGTTGACAAAGCAATGCCAGCGGGTCTTCTTTTATGCGCCGGATGACCGCATCGAACAATGATTTCAAAGACACAGCCTGTACAATGCCGCTGCCGATTTTCACGGTACGCGTTTCGTGAATGAGATCCGGTGCGATCGCGTCGAAGCCCGCCGAATCACCCGGAAAGCCGGGACATTCGATGATCCGGTCTGGAAGCAGCGCCCAGCGGACGAATTGTCTGCGGCCCGCACGTTTCTCCGCGTAATGAATGCTGGTATTCACCGTGTGATCCACGCCGAGCAACAAGACCCAGCCATCCGCATCCGCCAACGCTCCAATCGGACCAAGCGGATTTTGCAGAGTCTGCGCGGCAAGAAATTTCCCGGCGTAGATTCCCGCAAACGATTGGATCGGATGCCGCGTCCGTCTCGCCTGCGGATGATGGCGCAAAATTTCGGGGACGATACCCATTTGTTTATCCGCAGGCATATCCGGCGTGAAAAGTTCAGCCATCTTGTTCAGATTTGCATCGCCGCCATACGTGATTCCATTATCGGGCGGACCCGCTTCGGGCGTGATCATCGTTTTGTAAGTAAACGTCGGCATGATTAGCGCGCCGACAGAATCGAGGACGGCGCGAACCATCGTGTCCGCGCCGCCGTCAATGCTGCCGAACGCTCTCAACGACGCGTGGGCAATGACCGGGGTGTGAGAAAGCCCCAACGTGAAAAGAGCCGCCCTCAAGTCCGCGAAGGAAACGGTCATCATCGCCAACGCGTCAGAAAATCATTTCCCTTTCCAATCCGGCTTGCGCTTTTCGATGAACGCTTTCATTCCTTCCTTCTGATCTTCGGTTGCGAAGAGGTCATAGAATTCACGACGTTCCTGATCCAGCGCGTCGGTGAGGCTGAGTTCATACGCCTGATTGATCATCTTCTTCGCGACGCGGACCGCGGCCGGCGCGCGCGATGCGATCTCCTCTGCCAATTTCAGCGCCTCATCCACAGTTCGTTCGACCGGGACGACGCGGTTGACGAGGCCAAATTGAAGCGCTTCCTGCGCCGACAGCGTGCGGTCATTGAGGATCATTTCCATGGCGACGGCTTTGCCCACCGCGCGCGTGAGACGCTGAGTCCCGCCCGCGCCGGGGATGACGCCGATCGTGATTTCAGGCTGGCCAAATTTGGCCGTTTCCGAAGCAACGATCATATCGCACGACATGGCGACTTCGCACCCGCCGCCCAGCGCGTAACCCGACACTGCCGCGATGACTGGCTTGTGCATGGACAGGATGCGGCTGAACGCCTTGACGAAATCCATGTCCATCATTTGCTGGACGGTTTTATCGGCCATCTCCTTGATGTCCGCGCCTGCGGCGAACGCCTTTTCGCTGCCGGTCACGACGACCGCGCCGATGTCCTCATCGCTGTCGAAAGCTTCGAGCGCGTCCATCAATTCGCGCACCAGTTGATGATTGAGCGCGTTCATGGCTTTTGGCCGGTTCAACGTGACAAGTCCAACGCGGCCGCGCGTTTCGGTCAGGATGAATTCGTAAGACATGCTGCCTCCTTTGTTTCATTGTCGTTGTGAGCGACTGCGGGTGTACAAAACGGTTTAATCACGAAGATTCCCAGAGAGCCATTTTATCTTCCTTTGCTTCGATCGCCGGATATGGCCGTGCGGCGATTCTATCCCATAGTGACAAATTGGGATCGGTGGAATCGAAGGAGCGCCGGGCGTAACGCGGAAAGCTTTTCTTCGAATCTCCGTGTCCTTGTGTCGTCGAGGCGAATGAGTTTGTCTTGCGGTTTCATTCCATGAACCCACTTCCCTCATCCTGTTTGGGAAAAGCCGCGGACCGGCCACCTCACAAACCTGCAAATCACCTTAATTGACGCGCATCCTCCAAGCATGTATAATCCCCCCGATTGTCCCCGCCGGGGACTTTATCGAGGACGTATGGCATTACGCGGTAATTTACGCGACTTCACAATCACTCAACTTTTGAATCTGATCAACCTTGCGCAGAAAACCGGCACGCTGATCGTGGACGGGCCGACCGAGCAGGCTTCTGTTTCGTTTCGCGAGGGCAAACTGGCCTATGCCCGCATCGGGCAGGAGGATGGCAGCCTGGCGTCCGTTTTGCACAAGGCCAACAAACTCAACGTCAATCAATACCGGGCCATTGCCGAGCGCAGCGGACGGATGACCGACAAGGAACTTGGGCTTCTGCTGATCAATGCCGGTTATGTGACTCAGGAAGATATCCTGTTGAATTTGCAAACGCATTTTACGGATGTGATCCGCCGCCTCTTTACCTGGGTCGAAGGATTCTTCCGTTTCGAGAATGAAATCCTCCCGCCGGAGGACCGCATCAACGTCAGGCTCGACCTGGAGAATCTGATCATCGAAGGCTCGCGCCAACTGCGCGAATGGGAGCAGTTGCAGGATGAAATCCCAAGCCTCGACATGGCGCTCAAGTTCACGGAACGTCCGATGACCAATCTGAACCTGAGCGTGGACGAATGGCGCGTGGTCAAATATATTGACCCGAAGAATACGATGAAGCAGATTGCGGCGGCGGCCAAGCTGACGGATATGGAGATCCGCCGCATTGTGTATGGTTTGATCCAGGCCGGCCTCGTCGAGATGGTGCGGCCGGTCAGCGCGGCAGTTCAACTCAACCCCAGGATGTTTCCGACGCAGGATAAGGAAGAGCAGAGAACGCTCATCAACAAACTTATCGGGCGCATTCAAAAGCTTTAATTCTTTTTTGATTGGGAAGGATTGTGCTTATGCAAACGGTCAAGATGGTCGTCACGGGCCCCTTCAGCGCCGGCAAGACCCAGTTCATTCAGTCTGTCAGCGAAATTGACGTGGTCGCGACCGAGCGGAAGATATCGAGCGATTCTGAACGCGCGGTCAAAGATGCCACAACGGTCGCCATGGACTTTGGCCGTATCACCGTGGACGAGGATTTGGTCCTCTATCTGTTTGGCACGCCGGGCCAGAAGCGCTTCGATTTCATGTGGGAAATTTTATCCGAAGGCATGCTCGGATTTATCGTCATGGTCGATTCGACCCGCCCCGAGACGTTCCGCGAGGCGCGCTCCATTCTGGAGACGTTCCGCGCCTACGCGCCGACGCCCTATGTGGTCGCCGCCAACAAGCAGGATGTGAAGGACGCGTGGGAGCTGGAGGACATGCGTCACGCCCTTCGCCTCGACGCCAGGACGAAACTTTTGCCCTGCGTCGCGACGAACAAAAAGCAGGTGAAAGCTGTGCTGCTCGAATTGCTTTACAGCATCCTGGCCGAGATGGAATCGGGCAAATAAAGATCTTTTGTTTGGTAAAATAT
Organism: Chloroflexota bacterium; assembly: GCA_021787595.1. Lineage (GTDB taxonomy): Bacteria > Chloroflexota > Anaerolineae > Anaerolineales > Villigracilaceae > Fen-1038. The sequence continues at coordinate 74,591 of JAJYLQ010000011.1, forward strand.
CACCGCGGAGGGCAGGTCTCTGCGGTGGATTTTTGTAACACACCATCATTGTTGAAACTCATTTCTTGTGTCTTCGATAACCACTGATCAGGGAATCGTTCATTACGAGGTTTACGGGAGAGGAAAACCCGTCATCCTCCTGCATGGCTGGCTGGGGTCGTGGGGCCTGTGGCAGGAGACGATGGCCTATCTCGGCGCGTTCTACCGCACGTATGCGCTCGACTTCTGGGGCTTTGGCGAATCGGGCAAGAAACGCGAAACGTATGCCGTGCAGGATTTTGTGGATCTCGTCAATCAATTTATGGAACAGTTGGGCATCGTCCACGCGCCGCTGGTGGGACACAGCATGGGCGGCACGGTCAGTTTGTCAGTTGCGATCAAATATCCCGAACGCGTCAGCAAGGTTGTGGTGGCCGGTTCTCCCATTGTCGGTTCTTCGCTGGCGCCGTTGTTGAAGCTCTCCGGTTATCGCCCGGTGGCCTTCTTCCTGTTCAATATGATGGGCCCGTTCCGCGCCTGGATGAAATATTTTTATTCGCGCCAGATCTGCACCGACCGGCGTTTCCCGGAAATGATGGACCGCGATCTTTCGCGCACCACCCTCGAATCCTTCCTGCTTTCGATTGCGTCGCTTCGCCGCACGGATTTGCGCCCTTTCCTTAACCAGGTCAAAGTCCCCGCCATGGGCTTTTACGGCAGCAAAGACAAGGTCGTTCATCCGCTTCAATGGCAGCCAATGCAGGACGGCATCCCGCAGGCGCGCATCGAACGCTTTTCCAACGCGGGTCATTTCATGATGCTCGAAGAGCCGACCGAGTTCAGCCAGAAGCTCAAAAATTTTCTCGACGAACCGCAGCCTGTCCCCGCGCCATGACCGAATATTTCTATCCGCAAAGCATGGGACGCATCATCCTCCTTGCGATGGAGGAAGTTCTGGGGCGCGAGGGGATTCGATCCATCCTCAGGTTGTCTTCCCTCGATTCTTACCTGGACAAAAGTGGTTCGTTCTCAGACCGCCATCCGGCCGCGCGAACCGACAGGACTTTTTCCTTCGGGACGGTGAGCCGCCTCATGGAATCGCTGGAGCGGGCTTATGGTCCGCAGGGCGGGCGCGGCACGGCTTTGCGCGCCGGACGGGCGTGCTTCCAATATGGTTTGCGCGAATATGGATTGCAGTTGGGCGTCACAGAAATGGCGTATCGCCTGCTGCCGTTTCCAACGAAACTGCGCGTCGGGGCTCATGCCTTCGCGGATCTCTTCAACAAACAAACCGACCAGCGCGTGCGCGTCGAAGACAAGGGCGATAAATTGTACTGGCATATCGAACGCTGCCCGGTTTGCTGGGAACGGCATACGAGCGATCCGGCCTGCCATCTGGCTGTGGGGCTTCTGCAAGAATCGCTTTACTGGATCAGCGGAGGAAGGCTGTTCAATGTCGAAGAAGTGACTTGTGTTGCATGCGGCGACGATGCCTGTTCCATCGTGATTGACCCAACGCCGGTTTCCTGACCGTCCCGCCAATAAATATAACAAAGTTGTAAGGGGGAAGGATACCTGCCCTTACTATAATTAAGCCGATATGCTCAAAATCATTCTCAATGCGCCGAATATCATCATGCCATTTTGCGAGTCTGCGCGCGAGCTGCGAATCCAGAACACGCCGCTTTGGCTTTGGCAGCGCAACCTGCTGGCTCCTTACACAACGCGTGAAATGGAATTAAAGCCCGGCATGAGATTGCCGCCGGTCCATGAGCCGACGCTGGTCTATCGCGACAATCTTTTTTTCGACGAGCCGTACATTCGAACTTTTGTCGCTCAGGCCAGGAAACAAAAACGCGCCGTGCGCGCCGCCTTTTCCTCGGAAGACCCGGCTTTCAAGGAACACGCCCTGCCGCTGTCCGCGTCTTATACGCCTGCTGGAAGCCTGTATCTTGCCGATTTGTGGTATTACCCGAATGGCCCGGTCGCCGATGTGGATCCGCTGGTGATTGACATGCAGTCGCGCGAAATTGGCTATTATCACGTGCCGACGTACATGGCCGATCAGAGCGGCGACTTGTTGTTCCATGTGCCTTTGCGATCCTTGATTGCAATCGATTCATGGGTGCATATCTTCATCGCAGACGTGGTGTTCGGCTTGTTCGCGCGCGGCGCGCGTTTCGAAAAACGTCTCAACGAGGACGTGCTTTTCAAACTCGGAATTTTGAGCAGGGCCGTTTACGAGGGACATCAATTGCTGGAATGTTCGGACCTCGTGAAGATCGGAAAGAATTGCGTGATTGACCCGCGTGCGGTCATCCACGGCCCGACGACCATCGGTGATAATGTGACCGTCAATGCCGGGGCCGTGATCGAAAATTCCATTGTTGGCAGTAACGTCAATATTTCGCAGGATGTTCAGGTGATGCTTTCCGTGGTGGGTGACGGCACATTCATGCCGTTCCGCTCGGCGTTGTTCATGACCACCGTGATGGACAACAGCATGATCGCACAAAATACCTGTTTGCAGATGTGCGTGGTCGGGCGGAATACGTTCATCGGCGCCGGTTCGACATTTACAGATTACAACCTGGTGCCTGCGCCGCTAAGAGCCCTGGATGGCACCGGCAAATTGAGCATCTCGAATCGCCCAGTCATGGGCGGCGCGGTGGGACATAACTGCCGTCTCGGTTCGGGCATGATCGTTTATCCCTCCCGCACGATAGAGTCGGACGTTGTGCTGGCGGCTTCCAGGGAGCGCCGCGTGATAGACCGCGACGTGCATTTCGAAGACAGTGACCACCATCATTTCAAGTCCGGTTATCTGCATCAGGCGCTTTACCATCGCCAAAAGGATAAGGATTTGGAATCGTGGTGATCAATCGTGGGGGCGCAGCAGGAAGAACAAAGACGATGACTTTTGATTGTCTCACTGCGCCCCTGCAGTAACATATTTCTTTATGGACAGCTTTGCTTTCATTATTCATCCAATTGACCCCAAGCGTGACGTCAGCCGTAAATTTCCCTTCCTTGGCAAAGTGCTGACGGAACGTCAAATCAATTTTTTCTCCACCTTCTTTCCTCCCGTTTACCTTTCTGAAATCGAAGGCATTACTTCGAAGGCGACCGGCAAACAAATCAAGGGCTGGTTCGTGGCCTGTCCCTACACTCCCAAACGGATGATGGAATTGCCGGAAGGAACCGTCTATCGTAAGATTGTTCAAACGGGCCGCATGGCGGAGAAATTGGGCGCGCAGATTCTTGGGCTCGGAGCATTTACGTCCGTGGTGGGCGACGCGGGCGTGACGATTGCGAAAGAACTCGATGTTCCCGTTACGACGGGCGACTCGCTCACCGTCGCGATGGCAGTACAGGCGATTCGCGAAGCCGCGGAGGTGATGGACATTCCGCTTTACAACGCGACCGCGGCGGTGGTCGGCGCGACGGGCGCGATCGGGCGCGTCTGCGCGGAACTGTTGGCAGGCGAGGTGGGACGCCTGATCCTGATCGCCAGGGACGGGAAAAAGCTCGAGGGGCTGCGCGACCGCTTGAAGCATGTGCCGAGCGGCGTCGAGGCATCCGGGATGCGGGCGCTTCGACCAGACTCAGCACAGGCCGAGATTATCATTAGCACGAGGATGGATTCGCTTTACGACGCGCATCTGATCCTGACAGTCACAAGCGCCATCCATGATGTCATCCACCCCGAAAATCTCCAGCCGGGCAGCGTGGTCTGCGACGTGGCCCGGCCCCGTGACGTTTCTGCAATGGTCGCCGCGGCCAGGGATGATATATTAGTGATTGACGGCGGAATGGTGGATGTGCCAGGCCCCGTGAATTTCCATTTTAATTTTGGCTTCCCGGAAGGCAGGGCGTACGCCTGCATGGCCGAGACGATGGCTCTTGCGCTGGAAGGCCGTTTTGAAGATTATACTGTTGGCAAGGAAATTACACTGGAACGGGTAAGAGAGATCACGGCAATCGCCGAAAAGCATGGCTTCCGCCTGAGCGGGTTCCGCTCATTCGAGCGCGAAGTCACGGAAGAACAGATCGAAACCGTGCGCCGCAATGCCCACAGGGCAGTGCCTGCTGATGCGGCAGGAATCAAGCGCACATAGGAGGCTCTATGGGAAAAGCCCGCCTGTTGGTCGTGGAAGACGATGTTGACATCGCGAACATGCTCAAGATTTATTTCTCGGGCATGGAGTTCGAGGTGGATGTCGCGCACCGCGGCTCGGACGCACTCGAAAAGACGAAGCACGTACTTCCACATTTGATCGTGCTGGACATCATGCTGCCGGATATTGACGGCTATGAAGTCTGCCGCAACCTGCGGACGAGCACGCGCACCAGTCACATTCCCGTGATTTTCCTGACACAGAAGGATGAACGCAGCGATAAGTTGCAGGGCCTCGAACTCGGCGCGGACGATTACATCACCAAGCCGTTCGACATCGAGGAATTGAAACTGCGCGTGACGGGCGCGATCCGGCGCTCGGAGCGCGAGAGTCTCACCGATCCGCGTTCGGGACTTCCAGCCGGGAGGCTGATCGAGGAGCAATTGCGCCGCATCATCCGCGAAAAGGATTGGGCCCTGCTCGATATGCGCGTCAATCATTTCGAGCCGTTCAAGGACGTGTATGGCTTCGTGGCGGGCGACGATGTGATGCGTTTTACGGCGATGCTCATCGGCGAAGTGGTGGATGAATTCGGCACCAGCGGCGACTTCATCGGACACGCGGGCGGGGACAATTTCATCGTCATCACGAAGAACGAGAATGCATCCAACATCAAGCAGCGCGTCAAGGAACGGTTCACGGCGGAGGTCCAAACGCATTACAACTTCATTGACCGCCAGCAGGGATTCATGCAGGCGCCAAAACCGGACGGCGGTTCTGATAAAGTGCCGTTCATGACGATGTCTGTTGGCGTCGTCTCGCCGAGCCAGCAATCCTTTGCGGATATTCGCGAGATCACCGAAATGGCCGCGGAAGCGCGGCGCCAGGACTCTCTGACAACGGCGTAGGAGCCGTCCTGCAGGTATGTTTGCCAGCTTGAACCTGGGCATGATGCTGATCATCGCCGGACTGGTATTCGTGATACTGGTCTGGGGATCGCTGCGCTTTGCTCCGCACGGTTCGAGCGGCGGGGAAACCGATTCCACTCCTTTTGTTCTTCCTGATTCGAATCAATCGAGCGATGCGGTCGTGGTCATTCAATCCGGCGGCCGCGTGGATTATGTCAACACACTGGCGCGCGAATGGTTTGGATTGCGGGAAGGCGACCCGGCTGACCTCGAACGGCTGCTGCGCCGCGTCCGCCCGCCGGATGATTTTTTGGAAGTGTGCGCCGCGCCCGGGCAAAAACGGTTGAGCGTCAACGGGAGATTGGTTGAGGCCACGTCTTATCAGGTGCCGGGCATATATCCGCAAATGCTGGTTTCCCTGCGCGGCATGGATTTGTCGCCGGAATTGATGTCGGATCGCCAGGAATTTTCCTCTTCGATTTTAAAAGTCATTACCGATTTCAATCAGTCCATCGCCTCCAGCCTGGACTTCGAAGCGACGCTGCGCGCCATTCTCGATAACGTGAGCCGGCTGGTGCCCGCTGATTTGCTGGAGATCAAAGTCTGGGATGAAGACGAAAAGGGATTCGCGGCGTATCGCTTTCAGGAAATGAATGATGCCGGGCCCAAACTCGTTCTCGCCGCGCAAAGCCAGTTTGGGGATTTGGCGGACAAAATCATCGAGACGAGGTCGCCGCTTCTTTTAACGGACACCCGCACCGCGTCGGTGAATGAAGCGAATGGCGGTTTTTTGCGATTCCATTCTTATCTTGGCATTCCGTTGACAGCGGGCGGAGAGTTGGTCGGACTGCTCGAATGCGGTCAGTCCGCCAGCGCGGCGTTTGGCCGGCACGACATGGATTTGTTGCAGTGGGTTGCGGGCCAAATGGGCGCGGCATTGCGTAATGCGATGCTTTATGAAGCCGAGCGGCGCCGGGCGCTCGAGCTTTCGGGCCTCGCAAATCTGGCGCAGGCCGTCAGCGCCATCCGCGAGCCGCAGGACTTGTTTGCGCGGCTTGTGGAAAGCGTGGCCCCGCTTTTCGACGCCGAGATCATCGGCTTTCTTCTTTACGATGAAAACAAACGCACTTTGGAAGGACAAATTCCGTTCCGCGGCCTGCCGACTCACATCGTGCAAATTTATCGCGCCGCAATTGCCGCGAACAGCGCCGCGGAAGCGTTGATCGAGGAACGCCAGCCGATCATCACGTTGAACGCCTCGGAGGATGAGAACTGGCGCGCGCTGGGTTTGACGGATATTGCGCTGGCCGCCAGCCTGCGCGACTCGGCGCTTGTGCCGCTGGTTTCAGCAGGGGAAATGGTCGGCTACTTCCAGGTCTCTCATCACAAGCGCGGGACATCTGGATTCTCCGATGCATTCTCCGACTCCGAATTACGCCTGATGCGCATCGTCAGCGACCAGGCTGCCGCGATCATCCTCAACGCTGCGCTTGTCCAGCAGAGCCGCCAGCGCGCCCAGCGCTCGGACGCCTTAAGGCGTATTTCGAGTCTTGCCGTTTCGTCTGCGACGCTGGAAGAAGTTCTCAAATATTCGCTTCAGGAACTGGCGGGGTTGTTCCAGGCTGATGTGGCCGCGGCGTTTTTGCTCGATGAAGCGCGCGGCGAGCTGCGCGTTCATTTCGATTCCATGGTTGGCGTGTCCGACGAAGTCGCGAATTCTTTTCCGCCTCTCGTGGTGGATGATCCCGAATATCGCCAGACCGTTGCAGGCAGCCAGCGCGCTTTTCTTTCGAACCGGATCAGCATCGATCGCCGTGTGATTCCGTTTTATCGTCCGCTGGTGACCGCGCTCGGCGTTGAGTCGGCCATCGTTGTGCCGCTGGCCGCGCATGAAAAAACACTGGGCGAACTGAACCTGAGTTCGCGCCGGATCAACGCCTTCAACGATTACGATTTGAAGATCGTTTCCACAGCCGCGGAGCAACTGGCTTCGGCCATCGAAAGCCTGCGCCTGATTTCGCAGACCGACGAATCCCTGCGGCGCCGCGTCGAGCAGTTGACTGCAATTGCGCGTGTCAGCCGCGAAATGGGTGCATCTCTTTCGGCAGATCACCTGCTGGATGTGATCCATGATGAGGCGGTGCGTACAACCGGCGCAGACTGCGGTTCGGTTCTTCTCCTGGACCCCGAAGCGCCCGCCGCCGATCCGCGCGTCCTGCGCTCGGTCGGCTGTCCGTACGCGGGCGAACTGTCGCCCCTGGAGCGAAGCGCCATCCAAAACAACGAGTCGTTCCTGATCCCGGACTTCAGCCAGGGAGGATTCTTCGCGCCGCACGAAGGAGTGCGTTCGGCGATTGTGGTGCCGATGGCGCATCACGGGAATCTGGCGGGTCTCATCCAGTTGCACTCCATGCAGGCCGGCTTCTTTGATCGAACGGCACTCGAGATAACGCAGACGCTTGCCATCCAGGCTTCGATTGCCCTGAACAACGCGCGCAAATATGAAAGCGAGCGCCAGCAGGCTGAACTTCTGCGCCGCCGTTCTGAAACGCTTGGGAAATTCTCGAACGCCAATTATTCGATCAGCGTTGAACAGCCGCTGGAAGAATCGCTCAAATTGATCGCGCAGGGCATCCGCGAATCAACGCCGTTCCGCGTGGTGCTGATCAGTTTGTACGAACCGGAAGGCGGCATGCTGCGCCGCGCGGTCGGCGTTGGCATTTCCCCGGAAATGCTCAACGAGTTGATGTCACATAAACAGCCGCTGGCGAGCATCCGGCAATTGATGCGGCCCGAATTCAAAATCGGCCGTTCGTATTACATTCCCGCTGATCAAACGCCTGTGCTTCCGGCTGACATTCATTATGTGTATTCCAGCGATTATATGGCGGCGCAGGCCAAACAGAATGCCTGGGATGCGGATGACTTTTTGCTGATCCCGCTGGAGGATGCGCAGGGGAATCCGCTTGGGCTGATCAGCCTCGACGATCCTGAAAATGGCCTGCGACCCGACCGCGCCGCGATCGATTCTCTTGAATTATTTGCGGCGCAGGCGGTTCAAATCATCAGCCAATCCGCGCGTTTCGGCGATTTGAAGAACCGCATCGAGTCGTTATCGTCCGGTTTGCAGCGCCAGCAGAAACTTCTCAACGTCACACAGACGGATTTGCCGGTGTTGTTGAGAAAGGACCTCGAGCAGACCATCGCGCTGCACAATCTCGACCGCCGCGCGCAGCGCGTGCGCGCGGGTTTGGCCATCACTGAATCGGTCAGCCGCCAGTTGGATGCTTCCCTGGCTTTGCATGCTCTGGGCCGCGAAACGCTGACGCAGTTGGGCATGTCCATTGCATTGGTGGCGGAAAATGCCCCGGAGGGGCCGCGCCTGCTTCACGTTCTGGGCAGCGTCCCAAGGTCGAGCAATCCCGAAGCGTTGTTCGGCCAGCGCAATCCGCTGCGTTCTGTTCTACAGGCTGGCGAGCCGATCCTGATTCCAAATTTGGATGAGGACGACGAGTGGCGCGACACGCCGCTGCTCAATCAGATGCGCGCCAAAGCCATCTTGTGCCTGCCTGTGATGGTGGAGAACCGTCCAATTGCCGCCATGCTTGCGCTCAGTCCGGAACCAATGCAGGCTTTCACGGAAGAAGACCGCCAGGTTTATTACCAGATTTCGCGGCAGACCTCGGTCGTTCTGCAAAATATTTCCCTGCTCAACGAAACGCGCCGCCGCTTGCAGGAAGTGAATCTCCTGCTCGAATTCAGCCGCCGTTTGAGCGGGCTCGATCCGGATCAAATGGTCAGGGCCCTGCTCGATAGCGGACGCCGCGTTCTGCCGGCGGCGCATGCTGGCGTTGTTTTGTTGTGGAATGAGCAGAGTCAATTGCTCGAGCCGCGCGCCGTCTCAGGCTATGCGGATAACAATATCCTGATGCGAATCTCGTATCGCCCCGGTGAGGCTTTGCCGGGCGCTGTGTTTGCCGATAAAAAGCCGCGCCGCGTGGATGAAGTGAATTTCCCGCGTGATTATGTCTTGTCATCCGATAATCTGGGTCATTACCGCCAGGGAACCGGCGGGCGCTTGCCGGTTTCCAGTCTGTTGATCCCGATCGCTGCTGGAGATCAGGGCATTGGCGTGTTGGTGTTCGACAACTTCAACACGCCAGCGGCCTTCAAGGTGGAGGACGAAGCTTTGCTGGTTTCGCTTTCGCAGCAGGTCGCGCTCTCGCTCGAAAATGTGCGCCTCGTCCACACGACGGCGGAACGCGCCGGACAACTGCAAGCCTTGAATGAAGTTGCAAGCGCGATGACTTCGAGCCTGCGTTCCGATCAATTGGTTGCTTCCCTGCTCGAACAGTTGGCCCCGGTTTTGCCGTTTGACACTGCCACGCTCTGGCTCCGGGACAAGGAACGGCTGACCGTTACCGCGGCCCGCGGCTTCACCGATAATGAGAGGCGTCTCGGCCTGGCTGTCGCAGTATCCGACAGTGCCTTGTTCAAGGAAATGGTTCGCAGCGGACAGCCGATCTTCATCGGCGATGTGCGCGCAGATTCGCGCTTCCCATCTGTGGAAGCGCCGCGGCTTTCGTGGCTGGGCGTGCCGTTGATTTCCAAAGGCGAATTGACCGGCGTAATTGCGCTCGAAAAATGGCAGTCATTTTTCTACAGCCGTGAACAAATCCAACTGGCGACAACATTCGCAAGCCAGGCCGCTGTTGCGCTCGATAATGCCTACCTGTATGAAGAAAGTCTCCGCCGCGCCTCGGAGTTGGATGAACGTTCGAAACGCCTGGCTTTGCTTAATCGTTTCTCCTCGGCCTTGGGCGGTTTATTGGACGCCAATCAAATTTTGGAGCTTACGGCACAGGAATTGCGGGGGGCTCTAAACGCGGATCGGGTCTTCGTGGTTTCGTTTGAGCGCGGACAGCCCGTCTGGGCGGCCTCGTCGCCCAGGGAACTGCGGGAACTGCCCCAGGTCCTGCCCGATGCGCCTTTGTTCGAGCGACTGCGCGAATCGCTTGGCATCTTCAACACAGAGAATTTGAAATCCGAATCGGATATCGCGCCGTTGATGGATTTTATCGGCAAAGACGTGAAAGCTTTGCTGGTCATCCCGCTGGCAAGCGGGCAAAATCTGCGGGCGCTCCTGTTCGCGCAAATGATCGGCGATGGACGTTTCTCGCTGACCGAAATCGAATTGGCGCGCACGATTGCCAACCAGGCTTCGATTGCGCTCGAGAACGCGCGCCTGTACGAGTCCACCGTGCGGACCGCGGAACGTTTTGCGATCCTGAACCAGTCCAGTGCGGAGGTGGGAGCCAGCCTCGACGCGGAGCAGATTTACGCTTCGATCCATCGCGCGGCGGAACACCTGATGCCCGTGGACGCGTTCGTCATCAGCCTGCTGGATGAAGAGAAGCAGGAGGTCGAGGGCGTTTATTTGATGGACATGGACCAGCGCACGCCGAACATGCGCGTGCCGATCGGACAGGGCCTCAGCGGACGCGTGATCGCCAGCGGCCAGCCATTGCTGATCAATGGCCCGGAGAATGCCGATTCCATGGGGGCCATTGCGGTGGGGGAGCGCGGGACGCCGGTATCGATTCTGGCGATTCCGATGATTCTGCGCGGCAGGACGATTGGCATGTTGTCAACGCAAAGTTATCAGGCCAACGTTTATTCCGAGGAGGATCTTCAAATCCTGAGCACGCTTGGCAACCAGGCGGCGGTCGCCATCCAAAATGGACGATTGTTCGGCGAGACTCAGCGCCTGGCGCAGGAACTTGAACAACGTGTCATCGAACGCACCGCACAATTACAGCGCGAACAGCAAAATACGGAAACGCTGTTACGCATCCTGACCGAAGTTTCCTCGAGCCTCGACCTCGACCGCGCCCTCAACCGCACGCTTTCCCTGCTCAATGACGCCATCGGCGCGGAACAGGGCACGATCATGCTTCTTCATGCGGACGATAACCTTCTGCATTACCGCGCCGGTTATGGATACCTGACGGATCGAACGGATGGCGGCGGACGCAGTTTCACGCTCAAAGTCGGCGAAGGGCTGGCGGGATGGGTCGTGCAAAACCGCGAGGCTTCCTTGATCGAGGATCTGCGCGAAGATCCGCGCTGGGTTCAGTCTCCCTCCACCTCGCGCGAACATCGCAGCGCCATCGTGGCTCCATTACTGGTTGCAGAGGATGTGATCGGCGTCCTGATGGTTTTCCGCCGCGAGGCCAGCTACTTTACGCCGGAAAGCCTGAGCCTGGTCAAAGCAATTGCCAGCCAGGTCGCGGTCGCGATCAACAACGCGCATTTGTATGAGCTGATCCGCGACCAGGCGGAACGTCTCGGTTCGATGCTTCGCAAGGAACAGGAAGAGGCCAGCCGTTCGCAAGCCATCCTCGAAGCAGTGGCGGACGGTGTGCTGGTCACCGGCGCGGATAACCGCATTACCTTCCTCAACTCATCCATCCAGCGCATTCTGGCAATTGACAGCCACCGCGTGCTGGGCCAGCCCCTGGATGCTTTCGGCGGGCTGTTTGGCAAGGCTGCTTCAACCTGGATGGAGACCATCCGCCGCTGGTCGGAGGCGCCCGGCGCGTATGAAGTTGGCGAAACGTATGCCGAACAGTTGGAACTGGGCGATGGGCGCATTGCCCTCGTCCACCTTGCGCCGGTGATCCTGCAGAATGACTTCCTCGGCACGGTGTCCATCTTCCGCGACATCACACACGAGGTCGAAGTGGACCGCTTGAAGTCCGAGTTTGTGGCGACGGTGAGTCACGAACTCCGCACGCCGATGACGGCCATCAAGGGTTACGTGGATATCCTGTTGATGGGCGCGGCGGGCGCGGTCAATGAAAACCAGGCGCATTTCCTGAGCATCGTCAAGAACAACATTGACCGGCTGAACATCCTGGTCAATGACCTGCTCGACATTTCGCGCATCGAGGCCGGGCGGGTGATTCTCTCGCCGCAGCCGCTTGATCTGCGTGATGTGGCCGAGGATGTGATCGCGGATATCCTGCGCCGTTCGCAGGAGGAAAACAGGCCCATGGCGCTTTCGCTGGACGCGCCGCGCACTCTACCGCGCGTCTTTGGCGATGCGGAACGTGTGCGCCAGATTCTCGACAACCTCCTGGACAATGCCTATCACTACACTCCGGAGAACGGCACGATCAAAGTCCACATCCATTCCGCGAACGGGAGCGAAGTCCAGGTGGATGTGACGGATAACGGCGTAGGAATATCGAAGCCCGATCAGGAACGCGTCTTCGAACGTTTCTATCGCGGTGAGCATCCTTTCGTGCTTGCGACGCCCGGCACCGGGCTGGGTTTGCCCATCGTGAAGCAATTGGTCGAAATGCACAACGGACGAATTTGGATGGAGAGCAGGGGCATCCCCGGCGAGGGAAGCACATTTTCCTTTACCCTTCCAGCTTATAAGGATAAATGAGGACTCAATGGCAAAGATTTTGATCGCTGAAGACGAACCGGATATTCGCGAACTTGTTGCATTTACACTTCGCTTCGCAGGCTACGAAGTGGTGGCCGCTGCCAACGGAGAGGAAGCGGTGCAGGCTGCCTCACGCGAATACCCTGATCTCATCCTCATGGATGTCCGTATGCCGCGCATGACCGGCTACGATGCCTGCCGCATCATGAAGCGGAACGCAGAGTTGAAGGATATCCCGGTGGTATTTCTTTCGGCGAAGGGCCAGGAGTCGGAAATCCAAACCGGGCTGGAAGCGGGAGCGGAGGAGTATTTGCTGAAGCCGTTCGCTCCCGATCAATTGACGGATCGCGTGCGTGCGATCTTATCGAAGTTTGGAAAGTGATTTGACCTCTTATCCCTCACCCGTCCCAACGGACGGGTGAGGAAAGAGAGGTAATACCATGAGCGCCATCATTCTTGACGAAGCCATTGTTCACTACGAAGCGTTGGGACGCGGACGCCCCATCGTCTTTCTGCATGGCTGGGTCGGATCGTGGCGCTATTGGATCGCCTCCATGCAGGTCGCCTCGACTTCGTTCCGCGCCTACGCGCTCGACCTGTTCGGCTATGGCGATACAACCCACGATCCATCGCGTTATTCGCTTGAGAAACAAGCGGCGCTCCTCACCGGCTTTCTCGATGAGATGGGCATCGGCAAGATTGCCGTTGTTGGTCATGGCCTCGGCGCGCTGGTTGGATTTTATTTTGCGGCGCAGCAGCCGGGCAGCGTGGATCGCATCCTGGCTGTCAATTGCCCGCTGGACTTCAATTCAGTGAACGCGCGGCTCAAGACCGCAACCGCGGCCGAACTTGTGGATTGGCTTTCCAGCCGCACGCCGGAAGCAGCGACGGCGCTTTCCGACGCGTCCAAATCGGACCCGCGTGCGGTCGCGGCTTCGATGAGCAGTTTTCAGGCCGACAGTTTGTTCCAGCAATTCCGCGCCGCAGATGTGCCCTGCCTGCTCGTGTATGGACAGAACGATCAATCCATTCTCGTCCCTCCCATCGAGAATGCCGGTTCCTTGGCGCATCACATGCACCAGATCAACCTGGAGGACTCCGGTCACTTTCCGATGATTGACGAGACGGCGAAGTTCAACCGCCTGCTCACCGATTTTCTTGCCCTTGACTCGGGCATCAGTCCGCGCGAATTGCAGTTGACGGAAGAGTGGAAACGAAGGGTGAGGTGAGCCGGCCAGCCTGTTTTTGATCGTGGTGAAGGAATTTGGGCTGCACAGGGCGAGCTTATGAAGTGCTTGGGAAGGCAGCCAGCAAATCTGTTCAGCGAAGCAGGCGGAGGTTGCTGTCCGCAGCACCAGACGAAATGTCATCCGCCACACTCACGGATGGCATCCATCAAATCAGCGCCAGCGCCATGGACCAGGCAGGCAATGTCACATCCACCGCGACCAATGCGATGAGGCTTCACAATTCAAAAACAATGTCTCGCAGACAAGCAGGCATCCGTTCAGGAAAAGTTTCGATCTGATGCGTGGGGAGCATAAGGGTCTCGGTTGGAGTATCCAAAGTTGCGGTAAAAAGCATTATGTAAATCAATGGCATTGAATCTAAGAAATACCTCCAGGGCCATAACGCCTTTTCAACCAGCGGCTTAACCCATCCAGCCCGGGGAACAGGCTTCTCTCCGTTATATAGTCCTGATCGAGCTTATCCCGAATTTCCCATTTGAGTTCCCTGGGAATGATGATGCGTTGATACAAATCTGGATTCCGATGAAGATAATCGCTCAATCGCGTCTGAACCCCGGGCATTGCCGATAATATCGCACCCTGATTGACAATTCGAGCATCCAAAGCAGGCGGCTCAAAGAAAAGAATAAAATCCTTGTCCTGGCCATATTTGTCGAACTCCCTGAATGATTTTATATTCTTGAGCATCTCAGCAGAAAACAAGTAGGCATATTCATCATCAAGGATTTTCCAAAACTCTTTGGGAAGGTCCCGGCGCGATCTGTTTGCATCGAGGCACCATATAACTCCGTCTTTTTCATAATGTTCCAGTTCCGCTGTGGCAAAGTGCAGGGCAACCTGCGGAGATACCGTCCAATCTATCAAGCGCGTGGGCAATCCATGATGCTGCGCTATCGCCAGCTGCACCCAGAAATTATCCGAAGGTAACGCGCCAAGTTCCGCATACTTGACAAAATTCCTCAGCAACGCGCCTTCGACTTTATGATAGTCCCCGCCCAGACGCATCAAACTGCTCTCCAGGCTCCAGGAGGCATCACCCAGCCCCCTGTAAAAATAATCCGACCTATATCGGTTTAAATCCCGATCCTTGGGAATGTCATAGAGCATTTGAATAAGCTCATTCCAGTTTGAGGGCGTAAAATCAGCCGTCATGAATTCCTCCGCGAAAATCAATACAATCATTATACTTCCGCCGCATCATCATACTTTCATTAACCTCCCCGCTCGTCCAGTTGCGCGTTTAGTCGGATGGTCTTATAGTCGGATGGTTCGACAGTCAAGTGGTCGCGTGGCATTGTGGTCAAGTTCATATTCATCAGGACATCTCAACTGCCCGACCATGTGACTACTCGACAATTGACAATTCGACTATTTGACTAACCAACTAGGAGACTATTGGTATGTGGCACGGTGGTGGTGGCTGGTTTTCATACATGCGCTCGGGCGACCAAAAGCCCAGGCTGACGCGCGAACTTCTCTTGCGCGTGCTTTCGTACGCGCGTCCGTACTGGCGCGGAATCAGCGGGATGCTGGTATTGATCCTGCTCAGCACAGGCGTGAGCCTGGTCTCACCGCTCATCTTCCGCACGATGATTGACCAGGTGCTTCCGCAAAAAAACCTGCATGAATTGTTACTGCTGGCTCTGGCGCTTTTAGCCCTGCCCATCCTCAATGGCGGGATCGCCGTTGTCCAAAGGCGGTTGAACTCCGCGGTCGGCGAAGGCGTGACCTTTGACTTGCGTGTGGCTTTGTTCTCGCGCCTGCAGCGCATGAGCCTGCGATTTTTCACCAACACCAAAGTCGGCGAGTTGATGAGCCGCCTCAACAACGATGTGGTCGGCGCGCAGAACGCCATCAGCAACACCATCGTCAACATCATCACCAATATCATCGAGACCATCGCTTTGCTGGCCGTCATGTTGAGCCTCGAATGGCGGCTGACGATTGTCAGCGTGTTGATCCTGCCGTTGTTCATCATCGCCGCCCAACGATTGGGAACTGTCCTGCGCGATGCGGCCCGGCGGTCCATGGAATTGAATGCCGAGATGAACGCGCACATGAACGAGACGCTCAACATCGGCGGCGCGCTGCTGGTCAAATTGTTTGGGCGTTCAAAGGAGGAGAACGCCCGCTTTGGCGAACGCGCTTCCAGGGTGCGCGACATCGGCGTGCAGCGCGCGGTGATCGGCTCGACTTTCTTTATGATCCTCGGACTCGTCAGCGCGGTGGGCACCGCTCTTGTTTATGGACTCGGCGGTTACTTCGTGATCCAGGGATCGTTCACGGTCGGCACCATCGTCGCCTTCGGTTCGTATCTCGGACAGCTTTATGGCACGCTTCAAGGACTGGCGTCCGCGCCGGTGGACTTTTCCACTTCGATGGTCAGCTTCGAGCGTGTTTTCGAATTGCTCGACCTGCCGCATGATATCGTCGAGAAAAAAGATGCTGTTGAATTGCAGGATGTCAAGGGCGATCTGCAATTTGAAAATGTGACGTTCAATTATGATATTGATGAAAGCAAATTGTTGAAGGATGTCAAACGGTACGGGCGCATGGAGGATGTCGGCGCGGTTCTTTCCTTGACGGATAAAGACCGCGGACCAAAGACCGAGGACGGTCAACGGTCAACCGTTTACGGTCGGGGAGGAAACGGAAATGGTGCTTCATCCTCCGATGCTTCGACTTCGCTCAACACAGGCTCGGAAGCTGAATCAACATCCCAGGCGCGCGAAGTCGCCTTGGAAGATATTTCCTTCCACGCCAAACCCGGCCAGCTTGTCGCGCTGGTCGGACCTTCGGGCGCGGGCAAAACCACGATGACGTATCTCATCCCGCGCCTTTACGACCCAACGAGCGGAGTCATCCGCATTGATGGACGTGATTTGAAAGATGTCACACTCGATTCGCTTTCATCCGCGATCGGCATGGTGACGCAGGAGACATACCTGTTCCACGACACGATCCGCACCAACCTGACGTACGCGAAGATGGACGCCTCGCAAGCTGAGATCGAAGCCGCAGCAAGAGCCGCGAACATTCACAACTTCATTGTTGATCTGGCCGATGGTTACGACACGATTGTCGGCGAGCGCGGCTATCGTTTGAGCGGCGGAGAAAAGCAGCGCATCGCACTGGCGCGCGTGATTTTGAAAGACCCGAAGATCTTGGTGCTCGACGAAGCCACGAGTCACCTCGACAGCGAATCCGAAGCGTTGATCCAGGAAGCCCTGAAGCGCGTCATGGCCGGACGAACATCCATTGTCATCGCTCATCGTCTATCCACAATTCTCGCAGCGGATTTAATTTTGGTGATGGATCGAGGCAGAATCGTCGAGCGCGGAACACACGACGAGTTGTTGTTGCAAAACGGATTATATGCTCAGTTGTATGAAACGCAATTCAAGAGGGAAAGAGTAAATTGAGTTATGCTATACTCTGAAACGAGCTAGGAGAATGAAATGACCCAGTTGGAGCTAGCTATCCCTGAAATTGAAAAATTACCCCCTGCCGAACAAAATCAATTTGCGGCATGGATTTTGGGGGAGTTGCATTCGGAACGACGCTGGTCAAAACTTTTCGCCAAGTCCAGTGATTTATTGTCGAATCTGGCTGATGAAGCATTAGCAGAACATAAAGCAAAGAAAACCAAAAAACTTGATCTTGACGATTTATGAATTCCCACATTATGGACAAGTTTCGCAGAGCCTTCGCTGAAAACGCGATCTTCAACTTTCCCGGCTTCTTGTTGACTTCCGGCAGGAATGGTCCCGCATCTTGAATCACATACGGCGCACCGACATCGCCGCCTGACAGCCTTTGTGTGCATACCAAACTTGAAACTTGCAGAGAACGGGGGTACTCAAAATTTGTTAGTTGCGGACTCCGAAGTGTCGCTGTGGTGCCGTGGCGACATCTCCTGACTTCGGACAAAACCAGGAGATTTTGCAGTCCGCTTACATGCTTTGAGTACACCCGAAAACGGGGAGTGCGCAAAGTTTGATGCTGTTGGCGAAATCGAGAAATTGCGCTTGTATAACTGTTTCCAGCCGCACATTTACAGGCGAAAAATGAATTCGCCAACAGTATCAAAGTTTGTTAGTCTGCAACCATTCCGGCGGATTGAAATCCTGCCTCAGCCCATGGAAGTCGGCTAAAAGCCGACTCAGGGAGCTAATCCGAAGGATTTCCATGTACTGAGCAGGCGGCTTTAGCCCTGCGCATCAAAATACGCTTACATGCTTTGAGTACACCCGAAAACGCGCGTGCTTGACATTGCCCTTTGCCTCAGGTAGAATGTCTTTCGCCTCGTGACGTGACCAGGCTTTGATCCACTCAGCGGGATAAACTCCGTTGGGAGCGCGTGGTGCTTACAGCGCCAAGGTCAGGTTCGCCAGGAAAATATTTTGGGCCTGTAGCCCCGCTTCGCGGGACAAACTCCGTTGGGAGCGCGTGGCGCTTACAGCGCCAAGGTCAGGTTCGCCAGGAAAATATTTTGGGCCTGTAGCCCCGCTTCGCGGGACAAGCTCCGTTGGGAGCGCGTGGCGCTTACAGCGCCAAGGTCAGGTTCGCCAGGAAAATATTTTGGGCCTGTAGCGCAGTTGGGAGCGCGCTTCAATCGCACTGAAGAGGTCAGGGGTTCGAATCCCCTCAGGTCCACTGTTCAATGATCAGTCACTGATCACTGAAACCCGGGCCCATAGCGCAGTTGGGAGCGCGTCTCAATGGCATTGAGAAGGTCGGGGGTTCGAATCCCCCTGGGTCCACCTGCGAGAGCGATTAGTGAAGCTAGTCGCTCTTGTGCTATAATAACGAAACATAAATAAAAGTTAGGACAGGAGTAGTAAGTCATCCCGTCAGCGAGAAGGGAGAGCGAGGTGGAAGCCCTTCGATGTGTCCACGGGAACGCCATCGCCTTGAGCGGAGCCGCGAGCGAAGCGAGAGGCGAAGTCGAAAGGCTGAACTCGCCTGTTGTCCCCTGAGCAAAGTCGAAGGAGAGACTTGGATGGTGAATCAAAGTAGTCATCCACGGGAAAGCCCGTTATAGCGATTCAAGAGCGTTTGAAAGTTGGAAGGTTTAAAAGTTCAAGGCAAAAACCTGAAACTTGCAACCTTCAAACCTTTCAACCGAATTCGGGTGGTACCGCGGAGGAATTCCTTCGTCCCTGAGTGGATGAAGGAATTTTTGTTTATGGACGGTGGACAACGGACGATAAACTGTGCTTGACGATCTTCCATCCACGGTCTGCGGTCGAAACTGGAAAGGAGGCACGAATGAATATGAAAACAGGCTTTAGAATCAAGGCGGTTTCCTGCCTTCTCGCGCGATGCGGCCTCCAGCCGCCGTCGTGCATGTCGGCGATGCGAATCGCCGTTGCCGCGCGCCTCCTCCGAGTGCGAAGTGGAAAGTGTAAAGTTGGAAGTTGAACGTCGAAGGTTCGACGTATCTCCAAATAGAAATTATTTGAAAATCCACGAGGTAAGAATGGCTATAAAGAAAAAGAAAACAACCAATAAGAAAAAATCGGCTGGGGCCAAAGCCAAGAAGGTCGCGAAGGCGAAGATCGCAAAGAAGGTTGCCGCCAAAAAAGCCGTGCCTGCCAGAAGAATCGCGGCAAAGAAAATCATTGCCAAGGAAAAACCGACTAAAGTCAGCACTGCGAAGCGCGTCGCGGTGAAAGACATTTCCTACGTTCCGCAAGTCATCGAAAAGAAATGGCAGGCGAAATGGGAGAAGGACAAGCTGTATCGCGCGGCGATTGACAACAGCAAGCCCAAGCACTACGCGCTGACGATGCTGCCTTATACATCCGGCGATCTGCATTTCGGTCACTGGTATCCGATGGCGCCATCGGATGCGCGCGCCCGTTTCAAGCGCATGAACGGATACAATGTTTTGTTCCCCATCGGCTTCGACGCGTTCGGTCTGCCCGCAGAGAATGCGGCCATCAAGCGCGGCATTCATCCAAAGACATGGACCTACAAAAACATTGACAACATGCGCCGCCAGTTGAAGAGCATGGGCAACATGTTCGATTGGAGCCGCGAGGCCATCTCGGCTGACCCTGAATACTACAAATGGACAGAATGGTTCTTTATTCAACTGTTCAAACAGGGATTGGCTTATCGCAAGATGTCCGCGGTGGATTGGTGTCCGAAAGACAATACGACGTTAGCGCGCGAACAAGTCGTCGGCGAGAATCGCGTCTGCGAGCGTTGCGGTACGCCCGTCATCAAAAAGGATTTGGAGCAGTGGTTCTTCAAAGCCACGAAATACGCGGACGAATTACTGAACTTCGATGAGATTGACTGGCCCGAGCGCGTCAAGACGTTGCAGACGAATTGGATCGGGCGTTCTGAGGGCGCAGAGGTCTATTTCAGAGTTGCGAGTGATCGGTCATCAGTCCCTGCGGGCAGTAATCAGTCTGGACTGACCACTGATAACTCATCACTGATCACTGTCTTCACCACTCGTCCCGATACATTGTGGGGCGCGACGTTCATGGTCTTCGCACCGGAGCATCCGCTGGTGGACAAAGTCACCATGCCGGAGCAACGCACATCAGTGGAAGCTTATAAGACTCAAGCTGCGCGCCAATCCGATATCGAACGCGAAGCTGTTGATAAAGAAAAGACTGGCGTGTTCACCGGCGGTTATGCCATCAATCCCGTCAACAACGAACGCATCCCAATCTGGATCGCAGATTACGTGCTGATGAGTTATGGCACGGGCGCGATCATGGCCGTCCCGGCGCACGACGAACGTGACTTTGCGTTCGCTAAAAAGTATGATCTGCCCATCGTCGAAGTGATCAAACCCGACCCCTCACCCCTGCGCCCCTCTCCCGGTGGGAGCCCCACGGGGGTGCTTCGCGAAGGGGATGGGGGTGAGGGCAGCACAATACCAGCCGCATATGCTGGCGCGGGCGTGATGGTCAACTCCGGGCCGTTCGACGGGACAAAAGTCAATACAGAAAAAGGCAGGAAGAATCCCGGCGTCAGTAAAGTCATTGACTGGCTGGCAAGCCAGGGCATCGGAAAAGAAGCGGTCAATTATCGCTATCGCGATTGGTTGATCTCGCGCCAGCGTTATTGGGGCGCGCCCATCCCGATGGTCTATTGCGAAAAGCACGGATGGAATCCCGTGCCGGAGGATCAACTGCCGGTGCTATTGCCGGACGATGTGGAGTGGAAGCCGACGGGCGAGTCGCCTTTGAAACTGCATCCGACGTGGAAGAACACCACCTGCCCGGTGTGCGGCGAACCTGCGGTACGCGAAACGGACACGATGGACACGTTCATGTGCTCATCGTGGTATCACCTGCGCTATTTGAGTCCGCATTACGACAAAGGCCCGTTCGATCCGAAAGAGTACGATTATTGGATGCCCGTTGACACGTACACGGGCGGCATCGAACATGCAACGATGCACTTGCTGTACACGCGTTTCTTCCATAAGGCATTGCGCGACGCCGGCATCGTTGAAGGTAACGAGCCGATGATGCAGTTACGGAACCAGGGCATCATCCTAGGCGCGGACAACGAGAAGATGTCGAAGAGCCGCGGCAATGTGGTCGCGCCCGATGAACTGGTGGCCCAGCACGGCACGGACGCGCTGCGGACGTATTTGATGTTCGCCTATCGCTGGCAGGAAGGCGGCCCGTGGAACTCACAGGGCATTGATGGAACCGCGCGCTGGCTGCGTCGCGTGTGGACTCTATTCACGGATCGGCCCGAGCGGAGGCTGAGCTTGTCGAAGCAGCAGTCGAAGGCCAGCGAAGACGTGAAGCGGACTCTGCGCCGACGCGTCCACCAAACCCTAAAGCGCATCACGCGCGACTTTGAGAATTTCGAGTTCAACACCATCATCTCGTCGCTGATGGAATTGCTGAACGAGATGTACAAGGCGCGTGAAGCGGAAGCCGTTGGAAATCCCGAATGGAACGAGGCGACCGAAATCTATTTGAAGATGCTGGCGCCCGTCGCGCCGCACATCGCTGAAGAGCTGTGGACGAATCAACTGGGCAAGCCGTATTCAGTCCACCAGCAATCCTGGCCCCAAGTTGACGAAGAAGCCGCGAAGGAAGATATGATCGAAATCCCGGTCCAGGTCAACGGCAAAGTGCGTGACCGCGTGCTGGTCTCTGCAGAAGCGGATGAAGATGAGATCAAATCCACCGCGCTGGCGAGTGAAGTCGTCCAGAAATACATGGAAGGCAAAGCTCCGAAGAAAGTGATCGTGGCACAAAAGAGATTGGTAAGCGTGGTCGTTTAATTGGGTAGGGGCACAGCAGGACAACCTATCAACTCTATCCTCAATCGATCCGCTGTGCCCCTACTTTGCTTTTCCATTGGGATATACTTGTCCAATGGCCGCAAAACCAGATCATCATTCCAGCGGAATTCGCGTGGCTGAGTTGATGGCCGCGCTTTCCGTTGCGACCGACCTGGGCATGGGACAGCCGTTGGAATTCGCGATGCGATCCTGTATCACGGCGGTTCGATTGGGGGAAAAGCTGGGTTTCAATGACGAAGACTTGCGGGCGGTCTATTATCAATCTCTGCTTCGTTATATTGGATGCAATGCGGAAACGTATCTGCTTGCCGCGGTGTTCGGTGACGAGTTGACCTTTCGCACCAACGTCATCCATGCAGATCAGACCAGCCTGAACTACATGCGTCAAGTGGTGGAAGCGATCCGCTCGGCAAATTCAAATATGGGGCCACTCGGCATTTTGCAATCCGTTGCCAGCGGATTGATCGAAGCCCGCCAATTTACGGAAGGATTTTTCAGCGGTCATTGCGAAGTCGCTGAACGCCTGGCCCAGCGCTTATTCCTTGAACCAAAAATTGTACATGGCATCAAACAAGTCTATGCCCGTTGGGATGGCAAGGGCATTCCCGCGATAAAAGGGGAAGAGATCGCGCCGGGTATGCTGGTAGTGTCGCTGGCGCAAGACGCTGTTTTCATTGCGCAACTCGACGGAGTGGACTCTTCCATTCGATTGATTCAGCAGCGCAAAGGAAGCATGTATGCCCCCAAACACGTTGAGGCGTTCGCTCGCCACGCAAAAGAATTGCTGAATGATAACAGTGAAAGTTGGGAGACCGTTCTCAACATGGAACCCGGTGAAAAACAATATCTCACCGAAGCCGGGTTTGAATCCGCATGTGAGGCGATTGCAGATTTTACCGATATCAAGTCGCCGTATTTGCTCGGACATTCGTCGGGAATAGCGCGGACGGCTGAATCAGCCGCGCGGAAGGCTGGTTTATCGGAGGCTGCTATCAGCGAAGTCCGACGCGCCGCGTTGCTGCATGACATTGGCCGCGTGGGCGTGTCCGCGGGAATTTGGGGGAAACGGAATCCGCTCATCGTATCCGAGTGGGAAAAGATTCATCTGCATCCATACTACACCGAGCGGGTGTTCTCGCGTTCTGAAAAACTTTCGCCGCTCGGAAAGCTGGCTTCGACGCACCACGAACGTCTGGACGGAAGCGGTTATCATCGCGGCGCGACTTCGACGATGTTGACTCAAGCTGCGAAAATTCTTGCCGCGTCGGATGTCTATCACGCCATGCTGGAAGCCAGGCCGCATCGTCCCGCGCTCGAAGTGGATGAGGCTTCCGAAAAGCTTTTGAACGAAGCCCGCGCTGGCCGCCTCGATCAAGATGCGGTCCATGCGGTGCTTTCATCGCAAGGACGGCGTGTCTTGGCTCGAAAAAGTTTTCCCGCCGGATTGAGCGAACGTGAAGTGGATGTATTGCGATTGATCGCGCGCGGTCGCACCATCAAAGAGATGGGCAAGCAATTGACGATTTCGCCGAAGACCGTGGACAGTCATATCCAGCATATTTATAACAAGATCAACGTCAGCACCCGCGCCGCCGCGACGTTGTTTGCAATGGAGAATCGGTTGTTATAAATCGAGGGTGCGTCGCACTTTGCTGAACAGGATTCTCCTGTCGTGGAGGTGCGACGCACTCGCATACGGGGAGCAAAAATCGGGAGTTCTCCCGATGTAATTCGAATCAGGAATGTGTATAGTGGGAAAAACTCAAGAAGGAGAATATCCCATGAAACTCAAATTATTGCTTTCCATCTCTGCAATCTACATGGCTCTGCTTGGGCTCGGATTCATCTTTGCGCCGCAAGCCATCGGCATTGGTGCGGTTCCAGCAGACGCCTCCGCGGCGCTGATCGCGTATCTGCGCGTGTTTGGCAGCACCTTCATCGCCATTGCCCTGATGAACTGGATGGCTCGCAACGCGGAACCTTCCACGGCGCTGAATGCCATCGTGCTTGCCAATATCGTTGGGTTTGGCAGCGCGGGACTTTTGGATGTGTGGGGGTTATTCAGCGGCGCGCGTCAGTTGGCGATTGTGTTTGCTGCTATACATTTGATCATCGCAATTGCTTTCTTTTTGACAGAGCGCACAACTATGACTCAATAAAAGTACGAACCGAGTTCGATAGATAGATAAGGCTCCTGCGAGTCGCAAGACTCGCAGGAGCCTTTTGTCTTCTTTGATCGAGTTAAATTTACCACGCGTACGCTTCAGGCGCTTCGCCGCCGGGACCAGGCCAAATCTCGTCTATCTTCTTCAACTCATCTTTCGAGAACTTGATCTTGAAGGCGCGCAGCGCGCCGGTCAAATGATCCATGACGCGCGGTCCGATGATCGGCGCGGTCACAACGGGATTCTTCAACAGCCACGCCAATGCCGCATCCGCGGGACGTTCGCCTTTGGCTTTGCAGAATTTTTCCCACGCTTCGAGTTTGGCGCGCTTCCTTTTGATTTCATTCTGCGTATCCTTGCTGGCGCGGCGCCCCTCCTTGATCTTTTGCAGAACGCCGCCAAGCAATCCGCCCGAGAGCGGACTCCACGGGATGAGTCCCAGCCCGTAGTCTTTGCAAGCCGGTATCACTTCCAGTTCGATCATGCGGTCATTCAGATTGTAAAGACTCTGCTCGCTCACGAGTCCCAGAAAATGACGCGCCTTCGCCGCTTCCTGTGCTTTGGCAATATGCCAGCCTGCAAAGTTCGATGAACCAACGTAAAGCACTTTGCCTTGCTGCACGAGCACTTCCATCGCCTGCCAGATTTCCTCCCACGGGGCAAGACGGTAGATGTGGTGCATCTGGTACAGGTCAATGTGATCGGTATGCAGGCGTTTGAGCGACGCCTCGCACGCCGCGCGAATGTGCAGCGCAGACAGCCTCGATTGATTGGGCCAGTCGCTGATGTGGCCGTAGACCTTGGTGGCGATGACCGTCTTCTCGCGCCGGCCTCCGCCTTGAGCGAACCAGCGCCCGATGATGCTTTCTGTAACGCCCTCACCGCGCGGCCGGCCATAAACATTGGCGGTATCGAAGAAGTTGATGCCGAGATCGTGAGCCTTGTCCAGGATGGCGAACGCATCTTCCTCGCTTGTATGCGTGCCGAAGTTCATCGTCCCCAGACAGAAACGCGAAACCGTGAGGCCGGTGCGGCCAAGTTGTGTGTATTCCATGTGTTCTCCTGTAGTATTATTTGGTAATGATCAAATTGAGGTGATACTGTCCGCAGCGCAAGATAGCCTCTTGCGCTGCGTCACTTATCACAATACCACTACCGCATATTCTTCGATTCTACGACAGAAATATTATCGCAGGAGTCGCGATATGGTATATATCATCACTGCCTTGCGGCTCAAATGAGACGGATGCTTACCTGCCCATTTTTCTTCTATAATTAGCGTCGAGACAGGAGTGTGCCATGAAAACCATAAAATTTATGGTCGCCACCGATCCGGCACTTTATGATCCGGATGCAACGCCGCAGGACGCGCAGGAGTTCGCGACATTCGCTTATCAATATTTGCAGAGACAGGGCTATGACCAGGTCGAGATCGAATTCGTGGAAAGGTATCCCAGCGCGGATACGCAGGCTGTTCTCAGAAAGGAAGTCTGGTTGGCATATCGAGGAAATTAGGCCATTGTTATATGAGCGGAATCAAAATCTCGCAGACGAATACGAAATGTCGTCGGCAGGATTTTGTTTTCGGACTCTGGATTACGAAACTCGAGCCATTCCAACTCTGGCAGTCTCCGATCATGCGGCGCACATTCCCAGATCATCCAAAATCCGTTCCGCGGCGAGACGGGCGGAAACCAACGCGGTCGGAATCCCGGTGCCGGGACGCGTGCTTGCTCCGACAAAATACAAATTGTGGTAGCGCGCATGGCGGTTCGATGGGCGAAAGTAACCAAGTTGCGTCAGGTTGTGGCACAGCCCGTGTGTGGAGCCTTTCATCAGGTTGTAGCGCTTGCGCCACGAAAGCGGCGTGAAGTTGATTTCGAACTTGATGTGCGATTCCAAATCTGTGATGCCGAGCGTTTTCAATCGTCGAAACACATGCTGGCGTGCTTGATCGCGAAGCGTCTCCCAATCTTGTTCACCGTTTCCACTCAAATGTCCAACGGGCACGATGGCAGTCAACGTATCCTCGCCCGCCGGGGCCATGGACGGATCGAGCCGCGCCGGCGCATGAACATACAGGCTGGGATTTTCCGGCAGCGTCAAATCGTCCATGATGCTCTCGAAGTTCTCGCGATAATCGTCCGCTAAAAATAATGTGTGCGGGGACAGCGCTTCATAAGCCTTGTCCACGCCCCAAAAGAAACTGACCACCGAACACGAGAAGCGTTTGTGTTCAAGTTGTTTGACTGTGCCATCCTGCGGAAGCAGATCGTGGTAGACGTAAGGCAGGTCGGCGTTGGCGAGGATGACATCCGCATCCAGCCTCCGGCCATCAGCCAGTTCCACACCCCGCGCCTTTTCTCCGCTGACGTCAATCTGCGCCGCGCTCGCATCGTAGACAAATTCCACGCCGGCGGCTTCGGCGATTTCCATCAGCGCGTCCACGATGCGGCGCATCCCGCCTTTGGGATACCAGACGCCGTGAGCCAGCTCCGTGTACGGCATCATCGAAAACGTCGCCGGCGCCTCGTACGGACTCAATCCCATGTACACGTCCTGGAACGTGAACGCAGCCTTCAGCCGCGGATCGTCGAAGTACGCCGACATGTTGCGGTAATGTCCGATGAAAGGTTTGAGTTGAAACAAGAGCGGAAGATTGCTGAGTGTGAAGAAATCAGATGCCTTGCGAAAATCTTTGTTCACCAAACGGTCAATGCCCAGATGATAGTGACGATGACCTTCTTCCAGATAACGCAGGAATCCAAGATAGCTTCTTGGTTCAATTGTCTCCAACTGTTCGCGCATCGCGTTCAAATCAGACGTCAGGGATAACTTTCCGCCATCGTCGAAAATCAAATGATACGTCGGGTCGACGCGTTGAAGCTGGAGCATCTCACGGGCGGAATATCCCAGCGCGGCAAACTCGGCGTCATACAGCAGCGGCATGACCAGCAGAGTTGGGCCGGTGTCGAAATGATGTCCCTCGCGACTAATGCGGTCACAGCGTCCGCCGGGACGCGAATTTTTTTCGAGCACAGTGACATGCAATCCGTGTCGAGCGAGGCGCGCCGCGGCGGCAATCCCGCCCACGCCCGCGCCGATGATAATGATTGAAGGTGTTTTCATTTTGTATCTTTCATGTTATTGCGAGGAGTGGCGCTTTAGCGCCACGACGAAGCACTGCGTTCTCTCAGTGTGGCAATCTCCTTTTCCGAGGAGATTTGCTTCGTGGCGCCAAGTCGAAGATCCCGCACACGCGGGGGCGGCACTCGCAATGACATTATTGTTGTGGAATAAAAGCCTGCGACATTGCCGACAATCCCATATTCAAGGCTGATATAAAGCTCTTGCATTCGGGATACGCGCGCCGCAAACGATAACCATCGCGCTCGATGGCTGATAACACGCTTTCGAAACGCATAGCGTACGCAAAGCCTGCGATGCGGCAGCGCGGATTCTCGACGCGGGCGAGATAACGCCGTCCGGCGCTGAAGCAGGCCCGGGCGAGTCCGACGCGGTCTTTGATCCATTTTCGATAGGCTTCGCTTTCCACGTCGCGCGGGTCAATATGATACATATCAACTACTTCGCGCGGAATGTTGAAGTAACCCGCTTGGATGTCGTCCAGCGTGTCGCGCAGCATGTGCGTGATATGCGCCGCGCTGACGGCAAGATAACGCGTTTCGTCCTGCGGCGATTTGCATTGATGCCCAATGAAATAGTGCATGGCTTCGGTGACTGCGGTCGCAAGATTGCGCGTGTACTCATCCAGTTCGTTGGCGGATATCAATCGGCCGCGGCGTTCGGCGTCGAAGGCCATGACCGCCACCATGTGATGGAGGTAGGACCACAAACCGCTTCGCTCCCCGCGCTCGGAGCGGACCAACTCCACAAGCATCGTTTCTTCATCCGATGCGTGACGCGGCCACTCGCCGCGGGAACAGCGCTCTATCAACGCCTGCTGGTGTCCTACAAAAGAAAGGCGTTCGCGTTTGGACATCCCGTTTTCGTCGAGCTGGTCGTCCACCCAACGGAAATAAGCATACGCTCGATAGGCATCCGCGACACGGTCGCGATCCACAAGCAGACGGATGGTGTAATCGGTTTGTTTGCTCGCTGAACGAGTGATCGTAGAAGCGAAGGGAGAATCTGATGCCTTGCTTTCAAACTTCAGTCCCTCAGCCCTCAAGATTAAGTCAGACATGTTTTCCTTCACAACCTGCTTTTCAAAATCGTCACCAATATGTACGGCAGTTTCTTCTTGAGGTTTCAACGATCCATACTTCAACGCGGATAGTCTGGCTTCCTGAAAATAAAAAACTCCCCGCCCGCACGGGGAGTTTTAGTCCTGTCTCATCGGACAGGTGGGATCGTCGAATTCGCGAATTCGATTTACTGGCTTCCCACATCCACCGTGTAATAACCGCCGGCGGCGGTATCCGCGACGTACGCGTATCCCACGCCGATTTCGGTGACGCGGGCGTCGAAGATGACCGCGTGATGTGTCGGGTCATTCATCCACCAGTTGAAAGCATTCTGGGGATAGCCTCCGCCGTAGATTATCTCTTCATAGAAAGTGGCGGGATACCCTGCGGCAGAGATGCGCTGACCAATGGTCGAACCATCCGAACCGCTGTGACTCAGCAATCCGTAACACGCCATGTCAATGCTGTGACCCTGGGCGGCCGCGGCCAGCCTGGAATTGAGAGTCAGCGCCTTGAGACCCGCTTGCGTGCGCGCGTTGTTGATCAGACTCATGATCTCGTCCGGGTATGAAAAACTGACCGTATATTTGCAGCTCGCCGGGCCTTTCGGCACGCTGACCGGTGTGCCGTTATCCTGGGCTGTTGGCGCAGCCGCGGTGGGCACATTGCCGACCGTGATCCGAACCCAGAAATTCTTTTCGATCCCGATCGGAAGGACAATTCCATTCGCATTATGCAATTCGAAATAACCGGTATAGGTGCCATCGGCGGTCGGCGCGGCCAGATCAACGGAAATGTTCACCGTTGATCCCGGCGCGGTCGGCGGGACGGGCGCAGAGAGCGCCGAACTCATCTGGTCTCCGGAAACAAAAACGATGGTGTATCCATTCCACGGGCATTGGCCGTTATTTTTGAACTGCCATGTTTTTGTGAACTTCGAGCCGCGCGGCACGTTGGTCCCGTCAGCGATGGTCACGTCCTCAAGCAGCACGGCAGAATCTTTGCAGTCGGGCGGGGCGGTCATTGAAAACGGCGTGCTGTTTGAAGTCGCGGAAGGAGTCGTGGAAGTCGAACCGATGGGCGTGGCCGAGGCGGCAGGAGCCGCGCCCGCATACGGCGTTGACGTCGGCGGAAGCGTCGCGGTCACGAAGAATGGCGAGGCATTGGGCGTCACGGGCGCGGAGATGGAAACACTGCACGACGTCAGGACGAGGATCGCGACAAGGGAAATCAAAGCGAAGGTGCGCATGGAACGATTCTAAAACAGAAACAGACCTATACAGAAATCACAAATCATCTGCTAATCTTCGCAATTGCGATGATCTTTTGGGTGGTATAAAAATAAGCAATCGCTTCTCGGCGGTTACTCCAGGACAGGCTTGGCCCGTCGGCTTATCAGGGCAGGGAATATTTTCCGGTTATTTGCGGAGGCTGCGTATATCGCGGCGCCAGATCAAAACATCATCATCTGACCCCTGGCCTGCTCGACCGGGTCACTGGTGATCTGTTCCTCGAACGTTTCCCGTGTCAGGATCGGGACTTCAAAAAGGGCGCGCGCCAAACGATATTTCATTACCCGATAACTTTTCATCCGCTCCGCGAACTGCGGGTCGCGCTGCTCCTTGTAAGCGACAAGCCCCGCGCGCCCGCCGGGGATGACGATGATGCTTTGCGATGGCGGATAGGAATTGCGGATCAGCACGCGTCCGGCCAGCGCCGATGCCAAAACAAAAAATACGCGCGCCGGTTTTCCGTTTTCCTCCCAAACCAAAGTTTGATCCTGCCGGCGAGTCTGATAATCCAATCTTTTGCCGATGGACAGGATCAGTTCCTCGGTCTTTTTCAAATCCGCCCGCCGGGCCGACGCGTGATCTTCGAGCCTCAATTTCCATCTTGCGCCATCCTTTTCGGCATACGAATTCAATACTGCATAAATGATGGCTTTGGATGGGGTAAGCAGGCCCGTGAATTTTCGATAAAGCGCATCTTCGATTTCAAGATAGATGCTCTCAGGATGTTTTTGGAGAAAGGTCACGGCTTCCACTTCGACGCGGTCGGCCAGGGATCCGGCTTGCGGCGGCTGGCGCAGACCCCACAACCCGGTCTCGATGCTTTCGCCGGACGAATGATGGACAAAGCGGTCATCATCTTTCAAAGCAGTTTCCATCAGCGGCTGGATCGTCCTCAATGCCGCATCGAATTCCTGGTTTGGATTTTTCAATGAATGCGATTCATTCAATGCCATCAATGCTGCCGCGTGTGCGTGCAAATAACTTGCCGGTTCGCCGCGTTCGGCAAGATGCTCTTGTACAGCATGACGAACGTTTCCAACATCCGGATCAGCAAATTCGCGCTTCAGATGTTCGCCGCGTTCCCACACGATTTGGATCGGATCGTGTTCCGTTCGCAGCGCCAATCCTTTCAAATCGAATTCTGCCGCGCTGGCAGCCATCAAAACGGAAGTCAGAAAAGATGGCTCAGGCTCGGGCAGTAATCCAAAGAACGGTGTGCCGAGCGCCAGCAGTTCGAAGAGATGATCGAATGCAGAACTCAGCGCGGTCGCGTTCCATGCCCAATCGTAACGGCGGCGGCGCAATGCGGCCTTGTACGGCTCGACGGCCGAGCGTTCCCACAGCCAGCCAGCCCACAAAGCGGACAAGGTCCAAAACGCCTGATTCGGACGCGGCAACGAACCGATCACCGCCGCAATGGGAATTTCTTTTTTGACTTCGTGCGCGAGGTCCTTGAGGCGGCCTTCATAAATGCAAATGCCGTCGCTTTCAGGGATTCGATTCGGCCATGCCGCACACGGGACTCCCGAAGCGGTCCCTGCCCATGAAGCGATCCCATCCTCCAGCATTTTCCAGATGTTGTGCTCGCGGAATTGATTCGGCGTGGAAAGTTGCCTGGGTCTCGGCCTTTCCGCGGGATGTCCCCACAGCGTATTGCCCGCGTCACATGCCATGAGGATCAGCGCGTTCAACGCGCGGCGGCGCTCAGATGTAAGATTCAAGCTATCGAGGCGATTGATGATCGTCGTCAAAACATACAGCGGACGCGGCAGGTAATGCTGGATGGCTTCCTCC
Organism: Chloroflexota bacterium; assembly: GCA_021787595.1. Lineage (GTDB taxonomy): Bacteria > Chloroflexota > Anaerolineae > Anaerolineales > Villigracilaceae > Fen-1038. The sequence goes on from JAJYLQ010000011.1 coordinate 106,054, forward strand.
GCGAAGACGCGGTCTTCATCGTCCAGGCTGGTCACGCGTTCGAGCGCGCGCGAACGATGCAGTCCGTCCGTCGCCGCAATCTTTTTGGCGCGCTCGATATCTTCGGGCGTTGATACGCGTTCGCCTTTATCGCCGCAATTTTTACATTCGTAAATTCGGGCAAACGGCGCATCTTCGTTTTTACGCCAGAGAAAAGCCTGCGCTTGAATCTCATGCCCGCATTTTTCACACTTTGTCAGATACAGCGACTGCAGATGAGACTCTAATCGCTCCTCACCCTTTTTCGAGACGGCCAGGCCTGCCAACGCCGCTTTGAAATCCGATTCGGATGGCGGGTTGGCAGCCATTTCCAATAGAAAGCGCGTGATCGGATTATTCACTGTGACGAGCACACGATAACCGGCGCGCGCGGCCTCGAGCGGCAGTCGAGGGGCAAAACCAAACGGGTCGAGCAGCCAGCTGGATGCCTGCGCGTGATGCGAAAGCCACGTTGAAACGGTCCCCTCTTCGAGCGGAGGAATGAATCGCGATAGCGGGCCGGGATCCGCCGGCTTGAGTCCGGGAATGTACGGCAGACTCTCCATGCACTAAGTATACAATCCCCCGAATAAAAAACAACCATGGATTGTAGGGATGACAGCCACTGGACTCTCACCACAGAGTTCGCGGAGAAGGATAAAAAACTCTGTGCTCCCGGTGTGCTCCGTGGTGAAAAAATTCGGAATCTAAAAGTTTGCTGCTTACTATCAAATGATGGCGTTCATAATGGGTTTGAAAGCGGGTCTGTAGGAACAGAACGCAAATCAATCTCGATGGCGGAGAGCAGGAATTGAATCCCAAGCAAGACCGAAAGCGTTGCCAGCATTACGGTGCCGGTTGGCGCGGGGACATTTTCGCTGGCGTAGTGAATCCATTTGATACTGCCGAAGATCAGGCCGAACAAAAGAAGCGGCAGGCCGGTGAGGATATAAATGCTGGCCATCGAAAAATCGTAGATGAAATTTTTCAGGAGGATGCGGCGGATCAGCGTGCCAAACAGCTTCGGCGGAAACTCGAACAGCACGCGGTGAATGACGAGGCTGGATGCCTCGCCCCGATACCGCGCCGGCATTGGAACGTCCTGCACGACCGCGCCGAGCAGATAGAGATTCGCCAGCATGGACGTTTCGAAATAATAGCCGTGATCAATCTGATCCAGCGGCAATTGCGCCAGCGCCTCAGCGCGGATGGCAACGAATCCGTTGGTCGGGTCGAAGAGATTCCAATAACCGGTGGCGGCTTTGGCGAGAAATCCAAGCCCCATGTTGCCCACGCGCCGGGTGACCGGCATTTGTCTCAGCGCGGCAAAATCGCGGAAGCGGTTGCCTTTGGCATAATCGGCCTTTCCAGCGATCAATGGCGCAAGCAATTCAGGCAGGCGGCTGACGTCCATCTGGCCGTCGCCGTCAATCTTGACAACGACCTGCGCGCCGAGTTCGAGCGCTTTGCGAAAACCGGTGACCATCGCGCCGCCCACGCCCTGATTCGACGCGTGACGCATCAGGACGAGGCGGGGGTCGTTTTTGGCGGGGGCCGCCGCCAGGTCCGAGGTGCGGTCCGGCGAAGCGTCGTCCACAACAATAATGTGCCTGAAAAACAGTGGAAGTCCGGACAGGACGGACCCGATTTCGTTTTCCACGCGGTAAGCCGGGATCACCGCCGCGATGCAGTATTTTCGAAGATCATTTGGCTCGGCCATTGCGAGATAATTGTAATCGAACCTTTCCCTGAAGCGTTTCCGTTTTTGCGTTAGAATAGCTCCAGATTTTGGTCATCACAGGTTTCGGCGGACAGATATGGCGTCTTCGAGGGAACGGATTCTTGTTGTTGAAAGCAACCCCGATATCAGCGATTTTATTGCCCGGCAGGCTCTTAAACCGCTTGGCTATGAAATTGTTCTGGTGGGGGAGGCAGCTTCGGCGATCAAGCAGGCGGTTCAAATCCCGCCAGACTTGATCGTGGCTGATTTGGATTTGCCCGGCCTGAGCGGAAAGGATTTATTGACCGCCCTGACCTCGCAAGGGATCAGCGCGCCGCTGGTTGTCATCACGGAAAAAGGGCGGGAACAAAGCGCGATTCAAGCCTTTCGACTGGGAGCGGTGGACGCGCTATTTTGGCCGGCGCACGATGCTGAAATTGTGCGCGTGGTGGAGCGCGCCTTGCAGCAGACGCGCGAAGCCCGGGAACGCCAGAAACTGAGTCAGCAATTACAAGTTGCCAATCAGGCACTCCAGCTTCGAGTCCGTGAACTGACGACCATTCTGGCGATTGGCAAGGCAGTGATTTCCATCACCGACCACCGCCAGCTCCTCGACCAGATCGTCCAGGGCGCGTTGCAGGTTTCCGAAGCGGATGCCGGCTGGCTGATGCTGCGGGACGATCACAGCAAATCGTATCTGCTGACGGCCTATCGCAACCTGCCGGACGGCTGGGCGAAGAAAATAAACCAGCCGCTGGATGATGGGATCAGCTCGCTGGTTGCTGTTTCCGGCGAATCACTGACCATTCACGGCGACCCTTTGGGAAAATTCAAAGTGTCCATGATTGGAAAATCGGCTGCCGTGATTCCGCTCAAAGTTCAAAACGAAGTCATCGGCCTGTTGATCGTTGTTCGCAAGGCGGACCGCGAGATCAATCAAAACACACAAAATTTGCTGGAGGCGGTTGCGGATTTTGCGTCCATTTCCCTGATCAACGCGCGGCTGTTTCGCGCCGTCGAACAGACCGCCGAGGCTGCAAAGCTCAATGAGAAGACCCGCAATGCCATGCTGGAATTTCTGCGGGAATCCATTCGGGAGGAACTTCAAGTCACCACATATCCGCTCGAGACTCTGGCCTCGGCAAAGCCGGGGTCCCTGAGCGAAGCACAGGAACAGGCTTTGAAAACAATACAAAATTCCTTGCAGCGATTGTCCCGTTCTGCCGAGAAAACCGTTCCGCCGCCTGCCATCAAGACAAAGTGAATTCTCATGGCTGTGCGCGAGTTGATCCTCCTGGCATTGGACGAGCTCCAAATTTCGAGTCTCATGGAGCGCGCTCTGCGCGCGGTGGATTACGACGTGGCGATCGTCCATGATCGCAGCAGGCTCGAGAAGGCATTGGACGAATCGTCGCCGGCGCTGCTGCTGATCGGCGAAACCTTCCATGCGGAGAACGGCATTGAGGTCGCAAAGGGGCAACTCGACCGCTTCCCGACTCTCCCAATCTTGTTGTATGCGGAAAAAGATACGACCGGCACTGCGAAAGCGGTGGTCAACGCGGGATTAAGCGGATACCTCTATCCGCCGCTCAAAACGGACGATATAGTGGATTCCGTTAAACGGAGCCTGGTGCGCGCCCGGCATCTCGGCGACTGGATCCGCCGCGAGGTCAGGGAGACAACCTCATCGCTCGAGAAGCGCGCCGAGATTTCGGAGGCGGAGAAAGACCGGCTCGAATCGATCATCGCAAATATCGAAGACGGCGTGATCGTTTTGGACGACCGCAGGAGTATCTTGCTGATGAACCGCGTCGCACGCGAGGCTTTTTCGCTCGACGGTTTGGATATGACCGGAAGGCCCGTCAGCGAGGTGAGTCCCAATAACGATTTTCAGGCGCTGCTGACCAAAATCAACGATGGCGGCGTGAAATATTACGAATTGAACTTCGATGACGGGCGCGTGTTCAACGCCCAGCATACGCCCATCCCAGGCATTGGCTCGGCGATCACGATGCAGGACATCAGTTATCTCAAACGCATTGACCAGATGAAGGACGATTTCGTGCACACCGTTTCGCACGACCTTCGTTCTCCATTGACGGCCGTGCTGGGTTATGCCGAACTCGTCGAGCGCGTGGGACCGCTGAATGAACAACAAACGGAATTTGTGCATCGCATCCAGGGCAGTGTTCAGAATATCACCGCACTTGTCAATGACCTGCTCGATTTGGGCAGGCTCGAGGCAGGATTCGATACCCGCCGCGAAACCGTCCGGATCGAAAGCATTCTGCAGTATTCATTGGGATTGCTGGACTCCCTGGTCAGGAAAAAGAATATTCATCTGACGCAGGAGATTGCAAAAGATTTGCCGCCCTTGCGCGCCAACCCCATTCGCATCCGTCAGATGATTGATAACCTGGTCGGCAATGCCATCAAGTACGCGCCAGATTCGGGTGAGATACGCATTTCCCTGCAATCCGAAGATCATCAGATCATATTGCAGATAGCAGACAATGGCCCCGGGATTCCGCTGGCCGAGCAGAGTCTCATCTTCGACAAATTCTACCGCGCCAGCAACGTGGCTGAAACCAGCCGGGGCACCGGCCTCGGATTGGCCATCGTCAAATCCATTGTGGAGGCTCATCATGGCCGCGTGTGGGTGGAGTCCAAGCTCGATCAGGGAGCCTCGTTCTTCGTGGTATTGCCCGCGTTCGAACCAAAAGAAAATCAATAGGCCCCACTTGTCGTTAAAACATGCCACCGCCGGAGAGAACCGGCGGTGGCTTTCGCCAAAGGAGGAGACAGTGAGGAGCATCTTGGAGGTGTCTTTGTTCCGTCTCCGTGTTCATCATACACTACGAGGCACGGTCAGGTCATTATCAAATGTCACTTAAGACTGGTGATAATATTCACAAATAATTTACGCAGAAAACGAAAGAAAAACTCGACAGATCCCCCCTGTTTTGTTGTCAAAGCTTCAAGGTAAATTCACGCGCAAACGAGATTGCTTCCTGTATATCTGCATATTCTCTGACTGATAATTTTGAGTGCGGATTCCCTGTGATCATTTTTGAAACTTTGCGTCCGCTTCGATAGAGACAAAGCACGGATTTCCCCGCTTGAAGCGCAAACCCAATTTCATAACCCACCCCATGGGATGGCACGCTGACTTCTGCGATCAACGCGTCAGCAGACCGGATCCATGCCACATCGCGTTCGTAAACGTCCCGCGGCGCGACAACGGATTCCAATGCCAGCACATTGGACCCGGCGAGATGCGCGGTCGGGATTTGGTGACCGTCCGAAAGCAGGGCCGCCATCAGGTCCTGATAGATGCCTTCGAACTCGCGTCCGCCGGTGATCGAGCAGGCAAAATAGATGTTCATTTCTTCGGCAGCCGCGACAAGATCGAATAATTGTCCGGCTGCGGCCGGGCAGGTTCGTTCCCGCTCACGCGCATACTTTCCAGTTCGGTGCTGAAGCCCATCCAATTCTGAACCAAGATTACAAAATGCGGCGTTTTATCCTTGAAGAAAAAGGGCGAGAGAAAAAATTTCAGGGTGGCTGCCGAAACCGGATAGGAATTGAGTTCGATCACGACTGCTGTGAGATTGGCGAGAGGTTCGAGGATGTCGCGCTTGGTGCCGGAGAGCGTGCGCGGCGGAAACAAGGAATACATGGTGGCTGTCGTTGTGCGGCGAATGCGGCGATACGAAATGCTCAGCCGCAGGAACGGCGTTGCCAGCCGAAGGTGGTCGCTGAACGGCTGAACGTATGCGCTCTTTCGCACTGCAAGCATGATAAGCGAGGCAAAGATCACTGCCGCGCCCAGCCCCGCAGCGGTCATCCAGCGCCAGGGTTCCGTCAGACGAGTGTAAAGGTCGCTGTAAAAGGGCCAGGCCAGCGCGATCAACGCCAGCCCGATGCAAAAGACCGCCGGCCACCAGCGATCCATCATACGCGTATAAATCAGAAGTGGATAACGTCTTCCCGCTTTTGCCATGCGAGCTATTCTTCATCATCGGACGGAACGATCCGTTCGCCTCTTTCGTTGACCCTGGACTCGCCGCCGTTTAATTGGGCACTCAAACGCCCGATGGCTTGTTCGAGATGTTCGCCGCGCAGACTGACGGTGATGTCGCCGCGCGTCTTTTCGATGATGCCGCGCGCCAGATCGGTTTGACGGCGCAAGCCGTTGGTGATCGCATCCGGATAATCCATTGTCACCAGCACGGAATAGATTTCATCCATGATGCCAAGCAGCCGTTCGGCTTCCTGCGAATATCCGTGCCGCAGAATGTCCAGGGTTCTGCGCCGCAATTCTCCGACCACTTCGGCCAGTCCATTCAAATATGTGAAGCCGGATACGCCCAGTTGTTCAGGCGTGAGCAGCGGCTGGTTTTGGATCAGCGCGCACGTGACGTTGGCTTCGACGAATTCCTTCAGCGCATCCTGTGTGTATCCGGCAAAAAGCAGATCGGGATAAGCAGCCAGATCGCGCTTCAACGACTCTGCCAGCTTGTGCGTTTCGGCGAGATGTTCATTCATGACAGCCGCTTCATCGCGGTGGACGGCGCGGATGGCAAGCGAACAGGCGCGCGTCAACTGGCGTGCCTGGGATAGGGCCCGATCACGGGCAGTTGTCCGCGCATCGAAATCCTGGCGAATCTGGTCGGCAATGTTCTGAAGTTTGTACATACGAAACGCTGCCGCGATTTCAAGCCTTGTCGTTCTTTGGAGGGTCCGGCGGCTGGTGCGGGCGGAAAAGATTCTCGGCCAGCGATGAATTGACCGGAACCGTGATTTCTCCGAAGGCGGCTTCATAGCGCGCAATGTTTTCGGTCAACGCGCGCAGCAGCAATTTGGCCGAAAGCGGTGACATCAGCACGCGCGCCTTGACCGTTGCTTTGGTTTCCGCGGGGAGCAGGTGAGCGAAGTCAATGACGATATCGGCGGGCGAATGAGAAATACGCGCCAAATTGGCGTAAGCGATCTCAAGTCCGTCCGGGACGATCAGCGCGGGAGAGGCTGGAGGTTGAGGAAGAGACATGGGATTAGTCCAACAAGTCTTTCTGTCTTACAAGTCCACAGCGCGACCCGAAGACAAATGAATTAGAACGGAATATCATCTTCGGCGGGAGCGGCCGCCATGTCGCCACTGTCAACCGCCATGCCGCCGCTGCCTCCGTCAGTGTCGCCGCGCGAGCTGAGGAAACGTACCGTCTGGGCTGTTACTTCGAAAGATGCACCCGAAGTTCCGTCCTGCCTCTGCCAGATGCGCGGCCCGCCCGTATTTTTATCGGGCGTCAACCGCCCTTCGACGAGCACTTTGGATCCCTTTTTTAAATACTGGTTGCAGATCTCGGCCTGCTTTCCCCAGGCGGAAACGCGAAACCAGATCGTTTCATTGACCTGTTCGCCGTTGCTGGATGTGTATTTGCGGCTTGTGGCGACCGAAAAAGAAGTCACCGCCTGTCCCGATGGCGTATAGCGCATTTCAGGGTCTTTGCCAAGATTGCCTACAATGATAATGGTGTGGTACATGGGATCTCCTTTTGAGTTAAGGGAACGCCGCAGCCGCGGCGTTGACGATTGTTGTTTCCATTTTACACTTATTATCTGCTGTTGCGAGGAGATGAAAAAAACGGCTGCCATTCAAAATGACAGCCGCTTCGAATTTTATTCGATGGCGGGATCAGCCAGCAGCGGCAGGGACAGCCTGGGATGCCTCATTCGGCTGGGGCCGGGCCGCTGCGAGGAATCCCACGAACATCAAAATGGCCGCAAGCAACTCACCCACGTACAGGTATTGCCCAAAGCCCAATCCTGTCAACTCGCTGGCAAATGCCACCGATAACGCGCCGGCAGCGATCAGGACATTGCCGATGACGCGGTTCGGCAGGACGCGTTTGCGCCAGAACAGGAATGCGGAGTAAAGCGCCCCGCCCACCAGCAGGATGAGTCCATCGGTCCCGAAAATAATGGTCGGGATGAGAATCAAGTTGAATGACGGAGCTGGAATGATCGCCTTATATTGCTGGCTGATCGGCAGTCCCAGGCGGAATGCGCTGTCGTTGATCGGGATGGACAGCATCAGGCCCGCGCTGACAAGGCTTGCCAGAATTAGAATGCCGGTCACGATGTGAACCCAGCGTTTCCTGACCAGCAAATACAGCGTGCCCTGTCCGATCCATGCCGGGTTCAGAATCGCACCGCACAAATACCAGATGATGAAAACGGCCCGGCTCCACGCCAGGGAAAGATAGACCTCGGCAAAACTTCCCGCGCCGAACATCGCGAGGCCGATGCCCCAGAATAAAAAGTGCGGAGCGCGGCGGATGAGATAGCGCTGTAAAACATAAATGGTGAAGCCGAGCATGATCGCGGTCGAGATGAACGGAAGGACCTGAATGACGGACATATTTCCTCCGGTGAACTTAGAAATGGACGATGCCGAACAGAACAGCGGCCGCGAACAAAATCAGCGCCACTGTTAGAATCCCCATGAGCAGGAGCGCCGCGGGAATGATCTTTTCGTAGAGCATTGAATTTGCGGGCATGTGTGATTTGTCGTTGGAACGCGGTCGGTTGGGATCCTGCATTTTATCCCTCGCTGGGCTGAAATTTCATGATGCGATTGTGCTTCCGCTTGCCGGGCGGGTCAATGTAAGTTTTTGTAGATTCATATTAGCGTTTGCCTAGAATCGAATCCCCGCCGATCCAGTGATCGCTGACCTTTACCCTGATCGAGATGAATAGCGGGTGTTACGGAGCAAACGCCGGTGGAATTATTTCATCGGGATGTCATCTTGCGGATTTAGAATAAAAACCAGGCTGGGCAGGCCTGAATATTCTCCTCCTCTCGACAGCATCCGGGATCCTCAAAGATCCCGGATGCTGTTATCGGTCGGTGGTCCTATATTTCATTCCAGGACAGCACCAGGACAGCAGATAAATGATCTTCACCCCCATCGCATTGGAAAAACCCGAAATGAAGCAGCTGCCTTTGCACACAATGTCCATACAAAATCCTTATAGGTTTTTAAACTTTCATTGCTATAAACAACAAAATTTCTTACAGTTAGATAAAGGAGACCAATGGACACACCAAAACGTTACCATCCCGCGCTTGTAACTTTGCACTGGTTGATCGCCCTGTTCGTTTTCGTTGAGCTGTATATTGGATATTTCTATATCCGGCCCATTCTCTTGTCGGGCGGCGGGGGCGTGCGCGGCACGGATCCAATCCTGAAAATCCACATGGCGGTTGGGATTGCAATTCTTGTCCTGCTGGTAGTCCGCTTCATTATCCGGCTTGCTTCGAGAAAGCCTGCGCCAGCGGATGCTGGTCTCAAAGCACTCAATATTCTTGCCAGAGTTGTTCACTACGCATTGTATTTCTTCGTGTTTGCAATGACGGTAGTTGGCCTCCTCTTCGCTTTGCAGACCAGCCGCTTCCAGGTGGCGTTCCTCGGTGCAACGGCTCCCGCTTTCGGTCCGGGAAATGTACCGCCCGGCGGATTTCCGCGCCCAGTTGGGACTCCCGGGGCTCCCTTCCCCGGCGGAGGCGGCGCGCCCGGTTTTGGCAATCGCGGCAACCCGGGCTTTCGCGGCGGCGGAGGCAGCATCTTCTTCCGCCTCGGATTCTTCCTGCTGCCGCTTCATCTCTACATTTCAATTGTCCTGATCGCCTTGCTGACCTTGCATATTCTGGCCGCGTTTTATCACCAGTTTATCCGAAAGGATCATTTGATCAGCCGGATGTGGTACGGTCGGGCGTAATAAAAAGCGTGCGAAGGAATTCCTTCGCACGCTCTATTTTTGGGCCATCAATCTCCAGGCGTGGAAGTTGGATTGGACGGCGTGTTTGTTGGAGCCGAAGTGGCAGTTGGCACTGACGTATTGGTTGGTTCAGGTACCGGTGTGTTTGTAGGATTCGCCTCGGCGGTTGAGCTGGATGTTGCTGTCGGCTGAGGAGTTAGGGTGGGGGTTGGAGTGTCCGATGCACTTTGGGTCGCAGTCGGAGCGGGTTGCGTTGCCGTATCCGTCGGTTGAGATTCGTCGGTGGGCGTTTCGATCACGCCGCTGGTCGCGGTTGGAACGATATCAGTCGCCGTAGCGGTTGGAGTATCAGGCGTGACTGTTGCGTCTTCTGCGACGTCAATTAGCACATAGACCGTTACTCCAAATGTCTCTCCCGAATCGCTGGCTAACTGCCAGTAACCGGTATATTGTCCGGCGGTGGTTGGTGCCGTTAAGGTTACCGATAGCGCGGCTTGTTGGCCGGGTTCAACCGAGCCGCCGATGCTCGTGTCTGTTCCTCCCATCTGATCGCCGTTGATGAAAGTCAATGTGTAGCTGGCATCCCATGTGCAGGAACCGGTGTTTTGGAACATCCACGTTTTGACGAAAGTCTGTCCGGCAGGCACAACTGTGTTATCAGGGATGGTCACATCCGAAATGAAACCTGAGTCATCACAGGCAGTTCCGCCGGAAGTGGTTATATAAGGCGTCGAAGTTGACGTTGCAAACTCCAGCACAGGCAGACTCGTTGGCGTGGAAATCTCAGAAGATGTGTCAGTGGGAACAGGCGTCGCGGTTTGACCGGTCGTTGTTGGCGCATCTGCCGTGTATTGGGCTTCGACAGTCTGTGCGGCGGCAGTGTAGATGGCATTGAGTGTGTCTGTTGAGTTTGTCGAGGCAGATGGTCCGCAGGCACTAAGCAAAATAGCGGTCAATACGATGAAGGGAAGGAGAAACTTTTTTGGAAGTGAATTTATAGGCTTGTGCATCTTTGTATTCTTCGAGAGACGTTATTGCGCACATTGTCGAAGGATAAAAGATGAGTGTAAAAGGATGATGATTTGGCTGTTTCGAAATTGTAAAAAGAATATGGAGACATCATGTGGATTTTCCCGCCTGAACAGTGCGCGGTCCTGAAAGATCAATGCCAACGACCTTCATTTCACGCTTGTAATCTGCATTGGATTCGTCAGCGGATGCGGTACTTGTTCTGATCTACGATAACCAGTGATCCGCTTAACCGGTCTGCTTCCATGTTGCTCAGCAATTGTTCCAAAACTTTGTGCACTTGACTTGCGTTGCGCGGGCGCATTTTTTGCCACAATAATCCCTTTGTGTAGTTTTGGAATGTAATGGCGAACATTGCTGAAGTCCATGTCAATCGTAATTAAAACTCGCTCATGCCTGACCGCATAAGCGAGTATCTCTTCATCCGGCTTGCCTGCCAACCCCGCTTCCTGGGCCGTTAGTACGTCATGTCCCCAGGAGCGGAGCAAAATAACGGTCGCCTTGTAAACGCATTCGTCTGCCAAAATATTCATGCCGCAAGTGGCTTTTCGTCAATAAAATGAATATCTTCGCCTTCCACAACCGCGCGCGCGTATTCCAGGCAGGCCTTGATATCCTGCTCTGCAAGTTGAGGATAATAGTCATTGATCACCTGCTGGAACGTCAAACCATCCTCGATCAGTTCAAGGATCATCGTTACGCTAATGCGTGTTCCGCGGATGCAGGGTTTGCCGCCGTAGATTTTGGGATCAATGGTGATTCGATCTGTTGTCATATTTTGATTATACTCACTTTCCCATCATGAGCTTCGCCGCTCTTCTCCCAATCTCAACAGCGAAGTTCGTGCCGCGGTCCCACGGATAAACCTGACTCATCGAAGCGAAATACAATCCTTCAATCGGCGTTTCGATGGACGGAATATTCTTCGAGTGATTCACGAGCGGCACAGGCTGTGCATAATTTGTTTTGAACACCCAAACTTTTTTCACCCAATCCTGCGAAAACGCGGGATTGAATTTTTTGAATGCGGGCGCGAAGCACTTGAGCAATTCATCGTCGCTCATCGAAAAATATTCGTGGCCGTTTTCCAGATAATCACCGGCATACACAATATGATCGCCGCCAAAATTTTCGGCGGATACAAAATTCGTGTGCTCCACCAGCGCAAGAAACGGATAACCTTCTCCTTTTGGCAAATTGAACCAGTAATAGCCTTGCTCTGAGAGCTGCCGCTCGAGCGACAGCGCCATCACGACCGCGCCCATGGATTTTAGATCCAGCAAGCCCTGCAAATAATCTTCGGGCAGATCGGGACACATCTTCGCCATCAGATGTGGCGACGCGGTGACCAATACTTTATCGAATGATTCGACTTGCCCCGCCGCAACGAGCAGACCCTTGTCCGGCCCCCGTTTAATGAACTTGACGCGCGTCTCCATTCGAATCTCGACGCCCATGGCGCGCAGACGTTCGGCGAACTTATCTGCGAATCTTTGAAAGCCGCCCTCGAATGTTCCAAGCCGCGTCGTGCGCGCCTTGAGCCGCGCCCACATCCACGCCATATTGACGTCTTTATAATATGGCCCGAATTTTCCAATGAGAAGCGGCTCCCACATTCTTTCATAGACGGCTGCACCGGCCCATTTCCGCATCCATTCGTCGGCTGTAAAACGTTCGAGCGATTTCCAATCGTTCGTTAAGCGGAGATAGAGTCCGACGAGGCCGAAGCGGATTTTATCGAGACCAAATCCAAGTCCAGGAAAAAGAAGCGCCTTCGTGATCGAATCGAACGGATACCATTTTCCGTCGTGAAGCAAAACGGTGTAAGGCCGCGGAAAAATGACCTGATCCTCCCAGCCCAGATCGCGGATCAGTCCAAGCATGGATTTGTCGGTTTGGAACCAGTGATGATAAAACTTTTCGACCGACCAATCCCAATGCGGCTCTTTGAATCCGCTGGCAAGCCCGCCGACGTAATCGGTGGATTCAAAAATGGTAATGTCGTGCCCGGCCTTGCGAAGGTCGAAGGCGGCGGCCATGCCGCCAAATCCCGCGCCGATGATTGCGATTTTCATTTCATTTCCTTTGTCGGGGCAGACCTGTTGATGCAGATCCGTTGATGCAGATCCGTTGAGGCAGACCCGTTGAGGCAGACCTGCGTGTCTGCCTTTGTGTGTGTCTGCCCGGGCGGACACACAGGTCTGCCCCTACGTGTTAATTTCTGTTGCCTCTGCCCGAAGCGAATCGCTCCATTGAATGCCTTCGCGCGTCAGGAAATATGCGCCCAATAACGTGATCGGCAGCCAGAGCGCGACGTGCAAAACCAATGTGTAACCCGCGGCGGTGGCTTGATCCACGCCGTAGGCGGTCAACACCGCAATACCCGGCGCGTCGAACGTGCCGATGTATCCCGGCGCGGACGGGATGGTCGTTGCCAGATTGACGATGCCGTTCATCAGCATCAAGGCGAAGAACGAAACGCTGAAATTGAATGCGTGCATCACGAACCAGTATTTCCCGGTTTCCAATAACCAAATGACGACTGAAGTAACGAACACCATCAGAATATCCAGCGGCGAGCGCAGGGAAGCGAGGCCGTCGAGAAATTTGTGCATCAAGCCATTCGTCTGCTGCCGAAAACGTTCGGGCAGGAATCGGTCAATGAACCATCCGCTAATTTTGATGGTGATCTGCGGGAACATGGCCGCCAGCAAAAAGACGACCAGCGCGCCGACAAAAAACGCGGTGCCGATGACGGCCACCTGCTGGATGTTGCCGACAAATCCCGATTGACCCGTGAGCTTGGCAAGCTCGGGCAGATTGACGAAGATGAATGCCAGCATCACGACGCCGTCGAAGATGCGCTCCACGACAATGGTCGCAAGCGCAGCCGAAATGGAAACATTTTCCTTGCGCTTCAGAATGACCGCACGCAGCACTTCCCCGGCGCGCGCTGGATAAATGTTGTTGCCCATGAAGCCAATCGTCACAACCGGAAACATGCGCCGGGTTGGAATCCGTTTGACCGGCCTCAACAAATAATGCCAGCGCCACGCCCGCGCCCACACGTCCACGAAGTAAACTGCGATGCCGGGAATCAGCCACCAGTAGTCGGCGTGTTTCACCACATCCCAGAATTGATCGAGTCGCAGACCGCGCAACGCGAGCCAGATAAAAACAACGCTGATGAGAACTCCAAGCCAAAAATGCCATTGTTTCAAAGCAGTTTGTTGTTTGACCATAGGCTGTGATTTTATCATGGCGTTTGTGGCAGGGACACCGTGCTTCGCGAGCTGTGCCCCTACGATATAATTTGAGTGTGCAAATCAACGAACCCGCGCCTGATTTTGAGCTGCCTGATCTAAACGGAAATCTTCACCGCCTCCGTGAGTACCGCGGCAGGATCGTCATCGTCAATTTCTGGTCGTGCGAATGTCCGCATTCGGAGCGTGCCGATCATGAGCTGACGGCAATGCTCATTCAACGGGCCGGCGACGTAGTGATACTGTCCATTGCATCGAATCGAAATGAGGTCGGGGCATGGCAGGGGCGTGCTCTTACCTGCATAGAAGAGGCTGCTGCAACGCGCCGCCTGCCCATCGTCCTGATCGATGCGGAACAAATCGTCGCGGATTTATACGACGCGCAGACCACGCCTCATGTTTTTGTGATTGACCGCAGCGGAATCCTGCGTTATCGCGGCGCGGTGGACGATGTCACATTCCGCCAGCGCAAGCCGATCCGCTTCTTTCTGGACGAGGCGGTGGAGGCGCTGCTCGATGGGCATTTGCCCGCACTGGCCGAGACTCCAGCCTATGGTTGCGCCATCGTTCGCGAAGCAGTAGAATAAAAACGTGATAGCCACCCCCGCGCGCGTCGCATTTCTCAAACGCATCCACCTCTTCCGCGGTTTGAAGGATGAGGATCTGACGACCATTGCAGAGGAGCTTAAAGAAGAGACCTTCGAAGAGAACGCCACGATCTTCTCGCAAGGCTCGCAGGCAGACAAGTTCTTTATTATTTATCAAGGCAATGTGCGGATTACGCAAACGCGGCGCAATGAACTGATGGAATTGGCTTCCCTGGTGGGGGGGGATTATTTCGGGGAAGAGGCTCTTTATGTGGGACGAAAGCGTTCCGCGAACATCACGGCGACAGAAAAGACTTTCATCTTCTCGCTCACTCGTGAGGAGTTCAACAGGTTGATCCAACGTTTCCCCAGGATGAAGGCGGCATTCGAGGTTTCGATTGCGAGCCGCAGGCTGGCGCGCCAGCTCAAGTTCAGGTGGTTGAGAAAGGACGAGGTGGTATATTTCCTCGCCCGCAAGCATCCCATCTTGTTGTTCGACGCATTGACTCTTCCGCTTGCTCTGGCGCTTTTTGCCTTCCTGTTTTTGGTCTGGAGCATTTACGTGCATTCATGGGTTGCCATCGCCATAAGTTCATTCATATTCCTCTACCTGATCGGGTGGGCGATCTGGCGCGCAATTGACTGGGGCAACGATTATTACATCGTTACGAACCAGCGCGTGGTGTGGCTCGAGAAAGTGGTCATGCTGTACGACAGCCGCATGGAAGCGCCGTTGTCCACCATCCTTTCGGTGGGCGTCGAGACGGACTTTACGGGCCGCATGTTGGATTACGGCCACGTGGTTGTGCGGACGTTCGTCGGCAAGATCCCATTTCATCACGTTTCGCATCCCAGCCAGGCCGCGGCCATGGTCGAGGAGTTGTGGGGACGAAGCAAGCATGTGGCCTCTGCGGGTGAAAAAGAAGCCATGCGCAATGCAATCCGCAGAAAGCTTGGCCTCACCGAACAAACAAAGGCTCCCGAGCCCGAAGCCGAAACTGAAGTCGCCGTCCGCACCCTGTATAGACCGGGGATTTTGAAGGCTTTGGCATCGAGGCTTTTCAGGGACTCCGTGTTGTTTAAAGTTCGCTTCGAATCGGCCGGCACCATCACGTACCGCAAACATATCTTCGTTTTGTTCGAGCATATCTGGCTCTCCGCACTGATGTGTCTGCTTTTCATCGTCGGAATGTTTTGGCGGTTCTTTGCCTGGATTCACGAAAAAACTTTCCATGTTGATTATCTTTTCCTTGTGTTGTTTCTTGCTTTCCTGTATGTTCTTTACAGACTGGTTTATCAGTATCTGGACTGGAGTAACGATATTTACCAGGTAACGGAAGACCAGATCATTGACATCGAAAAGAAACCATTTGGCACGGAGGAACGCAAAGCCGCGCCCCTCGAAAACATCCTGGCGACCGAATCGAAACGATTGGGGGTCCTCGGCCACATTTTCAATTTCGGGTCGGTCTACGTGACCGTCGGCGGCTCGCGGCTGGAATATGACGGCGTTTATAACCCGGCCGCGGTGCAACAGGATATTGATGATCGCCGGCTGGCGCGCCGGGCCAAACAGGAAGAAGCCCGCGCCGCAGCGGAACGCGAGCGCATGGCAGACTGGCTGGCCAGTTATCACGAAAACATTCAGGAGATCGAGAATGAATTACACCAGCCGAAAAGTGAGACCAAAAACGAGTAAAATCCGGGGACAATTTTCGAGGTATGGAATATGGCTCTTAGAAAAATCGTAACCCTCCCGGACCCGGTCTTGCGGAAGAAGGCCCGGCCCATCAATAAGTTCGACAAAGACTTGCAGACGTTGATTGACGATATGGTGGATACCATGCGCGAGGCTCCCGGCGTTGGATTGGCCGCGCCGCAAGTGGGAATCTCCGAACGGCTGATCGTCGTTGAATATGGCGAAGATACCGAAGATGAAAACGGCGAGATCATCGAAGGACCAAAAAGACTGTTTGCGATGATCAATCCGGAGATCGTAAAGACTTCAACGGAAACCGAATTGGGCGTGGAAGGCTGCCTATCCATTCCCGGCCTGGTTGGGGAAGTCGAACGATTCTCCACGATCCAGGTTAAGGGTCTGAACCGACGCGGCCAGCCGATGAAAGTCAAGGCAGAGGGCTGGCTGGCGCGCATCTTCCAGCATGAGATTGATCACATCAATGGCGTGGTTTTCCCGGACCGCGCAACGAAAGTCTGGAAGCCGGAACCCGAGGAAGAGGAGGAAATCGTTTGATGATTACGATCCGCAGCATCACACGCGAAGATCAGCCGCGCCTGCGTAAGTTCTGGGTGGAGCGCTGGGGTGGTGAGATCATCGTGGCGCACGGGGTTGTCTATCATGTGGATACGATGGATGGTTTTCTCGCGCTGGATGGCAAAGAGATCGTTGGTTTGATCACTCTCGCACATTCCCAGGATAGCTGTGAAATCGTTTCGATTGACAGCATTCACGAAGACAAAGGCGTTGGCACGTCTTTGCTCGAGGCGGTCATCCAGGCGGCGCGCGAAAAAGGATGCAAACGCCTCTTTCTCATCACGACCAATGACAATTTGCAGGCGCTGGGATTTTTCCAGAAGCGCGGCTTCGAGCTCTCGGCGCTTCGTCGCGGCGCGGTGAACGAATCCCGCAAAATAAAATTGGGCATTCCGCTGACCGGCCACGATGATATTCCGATACGCGATGAGCTTGAACTGGAAATGAATCTGTGACCCTCACCCTGAATCCCTCTCCCACTGGGAGAGGGGCAAGGGTGAGGGAAAAAACATGCACCTCAAACATCTCTCGCTGACGAACTTTCGCAATTTTGCCCGCCTGGATATTGACCTGCCCCGGCGGGTTATTTTGCTGGTGGGGAATAACGCGCAGGGCAAGACCAGCATTCTCGAAGCGATTTATTTTCTTGCGTCATTTACTTCGTTTCAAACCAACACGGACCGCCAGATGGTCAACTTCGTCGAAGCCAAAAATTCGCTGGCGGTGGCGCGTCTTGTTGCTGATTATCAACGCGGCAGAAGGAATCATCATCTCGAAGCGCGATTGATTCTTGAACCCACGGGCACCAACGGCCAGCGTTTGCGAAAAGAAGTTCTGCTCGATGGCGTGAAGAAGCAGATGAACGATGTCATCGGTCATTTCAACGCGGTCATCTTCGTGCCGCAGATGTCGGCCATCATCGAAGACGGCCCCGATGGACGACGGCGCTATCTCAACCTCGCGTTGGCGCAGGCCGTCCCGGCGTATGCAAGTGTGTGGAGCGATTACAATCAGGCGCTCAGTCAGCGCAATGCGCTGCTCAAAGCGTTGAATGAAAGCGCTGCCCTGAGCTTGTCGAAGGGCGGGGGAAGCGGCGACCAGCTCGAGGTCTGGGATGAGGCGCTGGCGCGTCTCGGCGCGCAGATCATCCAATGGCGCATCGAAGCCGTCCAGCAGATCGAACGTCTCGCGGCGCGCGTCCACCATGAATTGACGCATGGCCGCGAAGTTTTGCGGCTGAACTATCAACCCGCGTATGATCCGCTGCCGCCTCTCAGCATGAAGCTGACGACGGACACGGATCGCTCCGCCCTCAAAGCGGACGACATCCGCAAAGGGTTTTTGACCCGCCTGAAGGAGATCCGCTCCGAGGAGATCGCGCGCGGCGTGACGACCATCGGCCCGCACCGCGACGAGTTACGTTTCCTCGCCAACGGCATTGACCTCGGTGATTACGGCTCGCGCGGACAAATCCGCACGACGCTTCTGGCATTGAAACTCGCCGAAGTCAATTGGATGAAGGAACGCACGGGTGAGTGGCCGGTGATTTTGCTCGACGAGGTGATGGCTGAACTCGATTTACAGCGCCGCGCCGATTTACTAAAATATGTTGGAGAGAGCGAACAGGTTTTGTTCACCGCGACGAATGAGCACATGTTCGCGCCAGAGTTTGTGGAAAAATCGGAAGTGTGGAAAGTGGAAGATGGAACAGTGAAGAAAGATTAACCATTAAGTTCACGAAGGAACACAAAGGAAAAAAACTTTAAACCTTCGTGTCCCTAAGTGCCCTAAGCCCTTTGTTCTTTGAGGGCTGTGGTTCAAATAAATGGAGGCAGAAATGACCGTCAAACATGCTGTGGATGTGGAAGCCAAGGATGTCTTGAATGCCAAAGACACGAAGATTCAGGTTTTGATCTCATCGAAGGAAGGCCCGAACTTTGCCCTGCGGAAATTCTCCATGCAAAAAGATGGAGGCATGCCGCGCCACACGAATACTGTCGAACACGAGCAATACGTTTTGCGCGGGCAGGCCACGATCACCATCGGCGATGAGACTCATCATGTGAAAGCCGGCGATGTGGTTTTCATTCCCGAAGGCGCGATCCATTCGTATCTGAACACGGGCGAAGAACCATTTGAATTTTTGTGCATCATTCCCAACAAGGAAGATAAAGTCGTGGTCGTGGATGAAGCAAGTTGTTGAAAACGAACTGACAGGCACTTCCAAAGTGACGGTCAGTTTATAAATCGGATTTCGTGTAAAATCTATTCATGGCTTCATATCCTTTCAATGTCACCCGCCTGATTGATATTTGCCGCCAAAACGATGTTTCGATGGCGGGCGTCTTTGGTTCGATGGCGCGCGGCGAAGCAGGGAAGAAAAGCGACATTGACTTGGTCGTCCGTTTTTCAAAGCGAAAAAGTTTGCTGGCCGTTGTGCGGCTGGAGCGCGAACTTTCCGAGGCGTTGGGCCGCAAAGTGGATTTGTTAACCGAAGCTGCCATCAGTCCTTATTTGCGTGAGCGGATATTGAAAGAGATGCGGGTGGTGTATGAAAAAAGATGACAGCATCTATCTTCGGCATATTCTCGATGCCATCACAACAGTTGATGAGGCGAGTTGCTGAAAGTCGAACAAGTCTATTATTACAGCGCAAAGTTAGAGTTTTGAGGGTTCTGCTCATGGCTTTTCTACCGTTTTCGCCCTCATCCCCAACCCTTCCCCCAAATGGGGAAGGGAGTCTCCTCTCCCTTTGGGAGAGGGAAAGGGT
>JAJYLQ010000012.1 GCA_021787595.1 Chloroflexota bacterium
TTCAGCAATGTCTGTTCCTCTTCACTCAAGTCCACCATATATTTCTTCACCATGCCTGTCTCCTTTGTATGGAGACAGGATAATCCGAATCGCACTTATCAAAGCATGCTTGACACAGTACTAGTTCATGGAAGAAAATAGTGTAAAAGGTGCATATATAAAGTGGAGAGGGCCACAGGTGAACAGGGAAACCGTGGCCCTTCGGGGGAAAGCGTCAACCGGGGGAACAGCCCTTGAGTTTTTGAAGAAGAACTGGCGCAGGATGTGCCGGAACTTATCACGGATTTTCCTACTGACGCGGTTTCATTCCGCCTCTCGCGCAGTTTTTTCCAATAAAGGTCGGAGCGGCAAGCTCGTATAATTCCGCCTATTGATTCCGCGTGGGTATGTTTGCCTTCATGGGATTCTTCCTGTCAGCCTTCCAGTGCCAGCTCTTTCAGGCGGCGATGCCCTGCATATACGCCTCGATATTTTTCGGGAAGCAGGACGGCGATGCGGCACATGATCTCGTCCGTAAACTGCTGGAGCACCGCACCGCGGTCTTTCGCCGGCAGGGATGGCAATGAGAAGGCCTTTCCCGCATGCAGAACAATGTGCGAGCGGCGCAGATGCCTGAGATTGCCTAAAATAACTTTATCCTCCGTCCCGGCCAGTCCGACCGGCACGATCGGACGATTGAGCTTGGCCGCCAGGTAGCTGACTCCCGGCTTGCCCTCGTTCATCCCGCCGACGCGCGAACGCGTTCCCTCCGGCGCGATGACGAGGATATTGCCTTTCTCCATCAGGCCAATGATCCTGCGCATCGCTTTCAGGTCCGGATTGAATCGGTCAATGAAAATGAAGTTTGCGTATTTGGCCGCCCAGCGGAGGAAGGCATTCCTTTCCCATTTTTCGGCAACCGGGATGAATACATCCCAGCGATCAATGGCGTAGAACAGCATGGCCGCGTCCAACATGCCGATGTGATTTGTGGCGATCACGAAAGCGCCCGTGGGCGGTACGTTTTCATAACCGTGAACATCAACTTTTGCGATGATGTTGATCAGCCTGCGAAGAAGCCAGCGAAGAAATGTACGCATTGGCTTATTGTACACGAAACACAAACAGTCGAAACTTAAATCACTGATGTTACGCAGCGGCTCGTTTCGGCGGGATCAATCCCTGCCTCAGTCCATGAAAGTGGCGCCAGCCCGCAGGCGTCGCCGTGGCAACAGCTTCCAAGCCCTGAGCAGGGGATTTATCCCCGCTCGCTGCG
Source organism: Chloroflexota bacterium (assembly GCA_021787595.1). GTDB lineage: Bacteria > Chloroflexota > Anaerolineae > Anaerolineales > Villigracilaceae > Fen-1038. The sequence goes on from JAJYLQ010000012.1 coordinate 1,256, forward strand.
TAAGGTGAGTTAAATCAAAAAGGTTCCATCGTTCATGGCGACGGAACCTTTTATGCCGGTTGGCCCTGCTTACCGCCATAAATAATCGGCGGTGGATGTCCTGTTGGGATTCTGGGAACCGTACTTATCGAACATGCGGGCAAAGATCTCGAAGTCGCTGGGCGTCATGTTGACGATTTGAAAACCAACGTCGTAAAGCGCCGGATCAAGGCGGTCTTTTGTACACCATTTGCTTCGCGCGCCAAAAACCATGAAAGGTTTTTCGGAAATATCGCCCGGAAGCTCGATGCGGAAGAAGAAATCCCGATTTTGCGAGATCGGCTTGGCCGACTCCAGTTTGAACCCTCCGGTGCTGATGTCCGCCAGATGACCCACCAGTTCTCCGGTATTTTCGTTCATGACCCTCATGTAATAAGAGAAATTCCTTCTAGGTAGCCGACGTCTTTCTACCATAATTGAATTCCTTTCTGCTCGTCTATGGAAAGTATATAGCAAGTCTTGAAAAGAATCAACGGTACAAAAATCTCTTTATCGTGTGATCAACTTCTACTCGGCTTTCAAAATATGAGTGATGATCGAAGCGCCCGAACCGCCGATGTTTTGTGCCATGCCGATCTTCGCTCCATCCACCTGGGTCTTGCCGCATTCGCCGCGCAGCTGCTGGGCGACTTCCACGATCTGATACATGCCCGTTGCGCCGACCGGATGCCCGCGCGCCTTCAACCCGCCGCGCGTGCAGATCGGCACTCGGCCCGCTGGCGTGATCTCGTTATCGAGTCCGAGTCGAACGCCTTTGCCGCGTTCCGCAAATCCGCAGGCTTCGAGCGAAAGCGCCGTCATGATCGAAAACGCGTCGTGAAGTTCGAATACGGCAATATCTTTTGGCTCGACGTTTGCCATTTCATAGCATCGTTTTGCTGAATCATAAGCAGCGGAAAGAAATAACGGATCTTTGCGCGAATGGACGGCAATCGTATCGGTCGCGGACGCCGAAGCGGCTACCACCACACGCGGCCTTCCTGGCATCGAAGCAACTTTTTCCGCCGGGACGATGACCGCCGCCGCCGCCCCATCGCCGATGGGGGATGCATCCAGCAAATTGATGGGCGTTGCCACCATCGAGGACTTTTCGAAGCGTTCGACCGTGATCTTTTCATGCAGGCGGGCAAATGGATTGTGCATGGCGTTGGCATGGGCATTGATCGAGAACGGCGCAAAGTCCGTGTGCCTCCAGCCGAACTCGAACATGTAACGCTGCATCACCAGCGCGTTGAGCCCCACGAACGAAACGCCCTGTTCGACTTCATAATCCGCGTCGGCGGCGGTGGCCAGGGCCGCGGTCACATCGTGACCGGCCTTGTCGGTCATCTTTTCGACGCCAACCACCAGCGCCGATTCGATGTCGCCGGACGCGACCGCCATCAGTCCCGCGCGAAACGCCGCCGCGCCCGAGCCGCACGCGGCTTCGATCTTGATGGCTTCGCGATGCCAGAGTCCGATCCAATCTGAAAAAAAAGTTCCGAGCTGATTCTGACCATCAATCAACGGCGCAAGCATATTGCCGACGAACAGTGCATCCACTTTATCCGCGCCCGCGTCCTGCATCGCCGCAAAGGCTGCTTCGCCGCCGATCTCGCGCAGAGATTTGTCCCAATGCTCGTCAACCGAAGTTTGCCCGATTCCAAGAATGGCTATTTTTCGCATGTATGAATTTTACCAGCGGCGACTATCAGCGTCTATCAGAATTAAAATTGGCAGCGATGAAGGATCATTCCGACTGGCTTGAACAATTGCTGGCAAACCTGGATCATTGCGGTTTGGATGGACAGGCCGCGCTGAAATATTTGAAGGATCATCGCGTCGAAGTGAGTCTGCGCGATCAACCCACCGCGGCGCGCTGGACCTTGACCGGTCAGCTTCAACTTCATCCCCGCTACGCTGACGGCGCGTCCGACGCGGCTTATCCGTTGAGTTTGATTATTCATGAAGTGAAACATTTGCAACAAGGATTCTTTATAGCACTTTCGGTCTATGGCGAACTCGAAGCATGGCAACTTCAATTCTCTTTTTTGAAATCATTGACTGGGATCTATCATCCTGAGACGAATCCAAACAATGTTATTCAAGAATTAATGTCGCTGCCGCTGAATGGAAATCGTGACACACTTCGGCAAGCGCGGCAACGGATGCAGGCGTATGCCGGCAAAAGATATCGTGTTGATTTATTGCCGTTGTATCCACTGCCGAAAGAACTTATGTTCATCTTGACTCAGCGTGAATTTGGTTCAGACAACCGCCTACGAAAATAATATTTTGTTTTAATGTGCTTCACAGATTTTCGTTATATGATGATCGTGTGGAAAGGAGGTACCCATAGAGACACCGCCTGAAATACAATCCAAGGGAAAGGGTGAGACGACCTAACCTGCTGGATAAGTTGTTTGAGTTCATATATCCAGACGTTCTCCAAACGAAAAGACGGTGGCGAGCTGCCTTTTCCCGGTAACAAAGAAAAAATTGACGGATGGGTGACACCCATCCGTCTCTTTTTAATTCAATAGACCTCTTGCATAAGCGTCCTCGTCGCCGTCCCCGGCGGTGTCGCATGGCGCTCTTCCATGGCGCCATGCGACACCGCCTTGAGCAAAGGGATTCATTGACTTTTGCAAGAAATCTAATAATGAATTGGAATAAGATAATGAAAGTTGTGAATGTCCCGCCTATTTCATTCCCGCCAGAACTTTGGTGATGACCGTGTCCAGCAAAACAGAATCGACCTGTCCGTTCAGCCGCGCCAACACTGCGGATTTTATTCTTTGTTTCAATTCCGCATCGCTCGTTGATTCTCGTCGCTGCCCATCGCGCGGATACGCCGCCACCAAATTGACTGACTGACTGTAAATCGCTTTGGGCGGCGCGCCGGGTTCGACGCGGTTGATCTTGATTCCATGTTTTAGCGCGCGTTCCACGGCGAGGTCCGTCATGACGACGTTGTCGGTCACGTCAATGCTCGTGACGCCGCGCGCCTTCATCTCATCAATATCGCGTTCGGTATAAAAGACTTTCGCCATCGAGCCTCCTATTTTTCGGGCCGGCCATCGAGTTCTTCGAGCGCTTTCACCGCCGCATTGCGCGCCGTGAGAATCTCCGCCTCCGAGCCGGAGAGCCACATGCGGCCAAAACGTCCGACCGATGAGATGTGCAGCAATTTGATGGTCGAACCTTTCTCGGCTTCGTTGAAAGCATAGTTGATGTACGCGGCAGGCGCGCATTCCAGGACCAGCATCGTTTCGCCGGGGACCAGCATCGAGCCGCGCCGGAAGCGATTCAGCAGTTGCGCCTGATATGGATCCACATTCGTAATGACTTGTATCGAAGCAATGGACGGCTTGACGCGGTCTTCGATCTTCAATCCGAGACGGGCCAGGACGATGCGCCCTGCTTCCAAAACTTCGGCCTGCGATTTCGAGTGAACCTCGAACATGCCGAACTCGCGCTCGACGATCTGCGCGCCCGGTTTTGCCTCCGTGGACTTGACCGCAATATCCACGAGACGAAAGACTTCGTTGCCCGGTGCAACTTCGATGTATAACGCGGCCATGCCCTCGGTGGGAAGATCGCCCTGCGTGATCGTCCCGACGAAGGCCGCGTACTGCGGCTGCATCCGGTCGAGATAGGAATAGCAGCGAAGTGAAAATTGATCAGCCATAGAAAAGCTCCAATTATGTCGTCCTGGGCCTTCGCTTAAGAAACGTGATTCTTCGCTTCGCTCAGAATGACATTCAAAAGATTAGTTGTGCATGGCAATGCCAAGCGGCGTGACGAATAATGGATTGCCGGGCAGCACCGTTTCGATGCCCGTCACTTCCTGAACGACCTTGTCCATGCCGGGGTAGGCGCACGTGCCGCCTACCAGATAAATCCGTTCCACTTGATGACCTTGAATGTGACGATTGATGATCGTACCGACTTTTTCCATCACGGGGCGGATGACCGGGAAGAGCCGCGTCTGCTCGTTTGGATTTTTCTTGAGCGCTTCGGCCTCCTCGAAAGTGGATCCCGTTGAACCGGCGATCACCAGCGAGAAGTGAGTCCCGCCGGTCGGCTCATCCGCTGTGTACACGACTTTGCCGTTTTCGAAAATTGCGATGCCTGTGGTCCCGCCGCCGACATCCACGATGGCGCCATCTTGAATTTGCAAAACGTTGTTGGCCGCGGTCGGTTCATCAATCAAACCTGTGCAATCCAGCCCCGCGCCGTATAAAACATTCGCCGTCGCGCGGACTTCCGCTTGCGGCACGCCGGGCGGATACGCGGTGGCAGCGGATGTCAAGGTGAATCCAAGTTTCTCCTCGACCTTCGATTTCATCTTGCGAAGCAGATCCACCGCGCCGACAAAATCCACAACGAGACCATCGCGCACGACTTCCGCGAATTGATATTCGCCTGCGATGGGCTGGCAGTTTTCATCGAGCACGATCAGCACGGTGTAGGCCGTTCCCAAATCCACGCCGGCGTGGACCGTGCCGCGATAAATACCGGACGGCAAAAGCAGATCAGGGTCAGGATGCCAGCCATTGGCTCCAGACATGATCGAGTCGGTGCGGGTGAGAAGGTCAGAAAGATTCGGATTCATTGATTCAAGAACCGGACACGGATTTCGCGGATTTCGTTTTCTCTTACTTCGTGCAACTTTGTGTCCTTTGTGGTTAAGTAAGCTTTCCTGCTTTGAAATACAACTCCAAAACATAAACTGCCGATGAAAAGCGATTCAACGCATGTGAAATATTATTTCCAATTCCACTTTGATCGAGGCCTCGATCCGCGCCGAAGGCCTCCAGCGCGACCACTTCGACTTCGCGCGCCTGCGTCCGCAGGACATTCAGCCAGTGAATCATCTCGTGGTCTTCCGGCCCTGGAATGATGTGCTGGATTCCAAGATGACGATCCGGCCAATGCGAAATTTCGTGTAGTTCTTCTTCGCGCTTGCCCAATAAAATCAAGGGAGCGACTGGCCGCGCATGATATTCAGCACTCATGATCTCACGGCAATACGCCGACAATGTATCGAGGTGTGAGGCGAGACTCGCCATCTGAAATCCGCGCGCCTTCGCCGCGGCAAGCATGACCCAAGCATGGAGCGAGTCGACGCGTCCACGGAGGATCAGCCTCGGGTCCGTTTTGGATGCGAAGTGCCCCGCATCCAGTTGAGTCATGTGATCGGGCTTATGCTTGATCGGTTGTCCGCATACCGCGCAGACCGGAACGGGTCCGGTAAGGACGACGGGGAATGTGCCAGGCTTGTCCCAGTCAGGATGGATGTGATTCGATTCGATCACCTGTGATTGCGCGTCCATTTTGTGTTGACGCAGAAACTCGCGCGCTAAATCGGTGAAGCGCGTCTCGGACGGAAACACAGGCAGCCGCCCGCGCCCGTTCTTCCAGTATTCACGCAATTCGCTTTCGGTGACGATCGTCATTTCTCGTTCCAGTTCACCGGATATACCACATACACAAAGCGCGTCCGGCTCGGCGTGCCGAACGTGATGCTCGACCCTTTCGGGATGTAAATGACATCGCCCGGGCCGCCGCGCACCTGCTCGATGCCGCGCGTGATCACCAGTTCGCCTTCAAGCACGATGTCCATCTCGTCGTATGTCAACGTCCACTTCATCTCGCCTTTTTCGAGCGCCATGTAGCCCGCGCCCATCGGTCCGCGATCCTCTTTGACCACTACATCTTTCAGCCGGACGTTTGTACCCGGTGTGGCTGGTCCATCGAGGAACGGTTCCATGTTGACGCTCGCGCCATGCACGACTTTCAATGACGGTAACGATCCGCGTTGAGGCGAATCAAATGGCGTTTCTCTTCCAGGCTTTGAGTCTGATTCCGTTTCGCGGATGACTTTTACGCCCAGAGAGTATGCCACGTCCATGGCTTCGTGCGTGACGATGTCGTCCGCGCCCAGAAGGAGCGTGTTCGATGGCTCGCGCGCGATGCGGCGAATGTCTTCCGCGGTGAACAATTGACGCGACATAACGATGGTTAACTAACCACGCAGGACACGAAGAGAAACGAAAACTTCGCGCTCTTCGCGTTCTTTGCGGTTCGATTAACCGCGCTGACTTACTTTTCTTTTCCGCCGCCGCGTCCGCCGAAGGAACCCTTCGTATTTTGCGGCAGGATCATCTCGACATCGGAGTGAGGGCGAGGAATCACGTGGACCGAGGCAAGCTCGCCGACGCGCTTCGCAGCGGCCGCGCCCGCGTCCGTGGCGGCCTTCACCGCACCGACGTCGCCGCGCACCATCACGGTCACGTATCCGCCGCCGACATATTCACTGCCGATCAGCGTCACGTTGGCGGCTTTGACCATGGCATCGGCGGCTTCGATCGCGCCCACCAGGCCTTTGGTCTCCACCATCCCAAGAGCAATCATGGAAACATCTACTGGCATAGCAAACTCCTTTGATGATAATTTTTCCGATTAGACATCGGATGTCGGGGTTGAAATGAATTCAACTCTGAGATCTGAGTTCTAACCAGTCTCATCGCGCTGAGCGGAGTGTAACGTAGTCGAAGCGCCCTTCGACTTTTCTCGCCGAACGCGGCTCGCTCCGCTCAGGGCGAAACTATTTCTTCAACTCCAACAATACTTTTCTCACGATCTCATCCACTTGTGAATCAACATTGCCCGATGGAACAGATGCGGGCGAAGAATAAGAGCTACCTGTAAACAAACTTCTTTGTGCAGGTGCATCCGTCGAACCGGGGGCAAACGCTTCGGGCGGAGGAACGCGCATCTCGTAAGCCAGCTTCTTTACGTTGTAAAGATGATGCACGGTGATGTTGTCGCCGGTGATCGCGCCCCCGATCCCGCCGGAGCCGAGCGTCATGGATGGCATCACGCCGGTCGTGTATCCCGTCGCGCCGAGCGTGCCCCACGTGTTGACCAAAATACGAAAGACCGGTTTTTCCAATCCGAATTGCATGATGACGTTTTGATCCTGCGCATGGATGACGAGCGAATGCCCGCGCCCGCCGTATTGGATGAGTTCAATGGAACGCTCGCAGCCGGCTTCCCAGCCGTCGGCTTCGTACCAGCCAAGCACGGTGGTCAATTTCTCGCCGGAAAGCGGTTCCTCCGGGCCGACGCCTTTCAATTTGCAGACGATGATACGCGCCCAATCCGGCACGCTGAATCCATACATCTGCGCCAGTTGCTGCGGACTCTTTCCAACCGCTTTAGGATTCGGCAAATGCCCAACAAACAAATTCTTGGCAAGAATTTTCGACATTGTCTCATCGGCAAAATACGCGCCTTCGGCTTTCATCAACTCTTCGAGCCTGGATGCAATCGGGCGATCCGCAACCACGGATTGCTCGGTGGCGCAAATCACGGAATGATCGAATGCTTTCGACGAGACGATATATTTCGCGGCGCGCTGTAAATCAGCGGAGCGGTCAACATAAACCGGCACATTGCCGGGGCCAACGCCGTAAGCTGGTTTGCCGACCGAATGCGCGGCGCGCACCATATCCGAGCCGCCGGTAGCAAGGATCAGCGCTGTATATTTATGTCTCATCAATTCCTGCGTGCCGGGCAGTGTGATGCGTGTCATGCACGAGATCAATCCCTTTGGCATTCCGGCGCGTTCGCCAGCTTCGGCCATAATACGGATCGTCTCGACACAACACTTGTAAGCAGACGGATGCGGGGCAACCACAATCGCATTGCGCGCCTTGACCGCGATCAGTGTTTTGAACATCGTCGTCGAAGTTGGATTCGTGCTAGGAGTCAGCGCGGCCACCACGCCCATCGGCCAGGCAATATCGTACGTTCCTTTTTGCGGATCGTGCCCGATCACGCCGACCGTTGGAATGTCTTTGATCGCGTCCCAAAGGATCTTCGACGAAAGCACATTCTTGAGAACTTTATGTTCTGGAACGCCGTAGCCTGTTTCCTCGACTGCCATCTTTGCCAGCGACTGGGACGCATCATACGCGGCTTGCGCCATCGCCGCGCAGATGCGATCCACTTCAGCCTGAGTCGCGTGAAGGAATTTTTGCTGCGCCTCGCGCGCCTGTACAGCCAGCGTGCGTGCTTCTTGAATGGAGAGAAGATCGTTATCAAGGTCTGCCATAATCACTCTTTCAACCACAACCCCGTTAGAGTGCGGGGCTTAAGACACAAAGGGCACGAAGAAAGAAGGAAAGATGAAAGAATCTTCGCGGCCTTAGCGACTTCGCGGTTCATCAATAGTTCATCGGTTGACTTGCCACTTCCAACACTTTATTTTGAAATGCAACAGCCGCGGCTTTGCAGGCGGGCTGGTCGCCGGTCAGCATCACGCCCATGTAGTTCGTCTCCGAAGGCGGCATGGTCAACGAAACGATTCGCACATCCGCGGCTTTGAGCGCCGCATCCAATGCGACCAGGCCTTCGTTCGGCGGTGCGATCAGATAAGCAATCGGCGTGCCGACGGGAATATCGCAGACTTTCGAAAGGTAGGTTCCGGTGCGCGAGATGACATGCGGGAAAAAGGCGATGGAACCATCTTCATTGGCGGAATACCAGAGCGCCTCGTTCTTCAAGTATTGGACCGCGGCATTGAGTCCGGCTCGGACTTCGGCGGGATCGGGTCCCGCTAAAATTGCCATGATCTCGCCTGACAATTTTCCCGACGTATGCTTCGCGCCCGCGTAGAACGAATGCGCGTACACGACTTCCACATCAGCCATCTTCGTGGCTTCGTCAATGGATACGTACGTTGCGTCGTCGTTGTCCGCGCTGATGAGGCCGATGGACAGTTGATCGTCGCGGAGCTTGAGTCGACTCGCGAAGCTGCGATCCACTTGCGGAATCAATTGAACACATAACGGCGTTGCATAAATTGGGTCGAGAATTGCCATAGTCATTTCCTCATGTCGTTGCGAGTCTTCGAGAAGCAATCTCCTCGCTGATCGGAGATTGCCACGTGGCGCCCTGGCGCCACTCGCAATGACATTACTTAGCCAGCTTCAATTTCACGCCTGACGCCTGGTTCTTTCGCATCTTCTGTGCGATTTGTACCACATACGCGCCGGCTTCGAGCGGATTCGTTCCACCGTTTTCAAAGATGTTGCAGACCACATCGCGGTCGGCGTCGGTGTCGCCGTATTTCGGTTTATAGCCCATGTACGCGCTCATCGACTCAGCGCGGCCCAGGCCGGGACGCTCTCCGATCAACAGAACCACCACATCCGGTTTGATGAGTTCGCCAACATCGTTCATCACGCCGACGCGCGCGTACTTTATGAAAAACGGTGTTCCAAAAGTCAGATTTGCATTTTGCACGCCCTGTCTGATGACCGGAAACATCTGGCGCAGATTCGCTTCGATTGCCGCGGCGGATAAGCCGTCGCCAACGACCAATTGGACATTCACGTTCTTCTGGCATTTCTCGTTGATGATATGTTTGGCATCATCACTCAACTGGCGTCCAAGATCGGGACGCAGCAAATATTCCTGTTTGCCGCCTTCGACTTTGGTTTGAACGGTAAACAGATTGAATTCGTCGAGCAGTTTCTGATCCACGTCACGATATAAAGCATCCTGCGTAATTGCGTGATCGCCCTGGAACAATAATAATGAAGCCGTGCTGTAACGCGGACCGGCGCGTCCAACGCCGATGCGCGCCGTGGTCGAAGCCATCAGCGCGCGCAGACCGTTTGCGTCTTTCGGGTTTTTGACGCGCGGCGTCATGCGCGCTTGCGGAGTCGTTGGGTCAGGCAGATCAATGTTCAGTGCGGCGCTTGAGCCGGTTGCGCGCGGTTTGACGGGGACAACGGAGGGCGATGATAAAGCCGTCGAAACGGGAGCCGATGCAAAGTCGGATGAAGAAGCGAGGGATTGCTTCGCTTTGCCCGCAATGACATTTGTTTTCACTGCTCCCGATTCTTTTAATTCGCGAACAATCGCATCCACAATCGCGGCTAGTTGGGCGTCATCCATAACTTATCTCTTGCGATCTGTGTAGGATGCGTTCTCGCTAACGCATCCGGCGGCGTTAGAAAAAACGCCGACTATCATACAGCGCAAGGTCAGGCTCAAGCCGCCGTCTCGAAGATCCCGCGCAGCGGGACCGGCGGCGTCCAGGCTGCGCTGAGGACGGCGCAGCGAGCCACTTTGCGCTGTAATACTATGGAATAAAAGAAAAGTCCGCGAATGATTCACAATCTATCTCTTCAGAAAGATGGACGGGTCGCCGGCTTTTTCGGTCAGCACACCATCTTTCATCAAGCCGAGGTCAACCATCCATTTTTCGAATTCGGGCGCGGGACGAAGTTTGAATAATTGCCGCAGGGCGGGCGCATCATGAAATGAAGTGCTTTGATAGGAAAGCATCGAGTCGTCGCCCATGGGGAGTCCCATAAAATAATTGCACCCCGCGGCGGTGAGCATGACTGCGAGATTCTCAATGGCGTTTTGATCGGCGCGGGCATGATTAGTATAACAGGCATCACACCCCATCGGAATACCGGTGAGCTTGCCCATGAAATGATCTTCGAGTCCGGCGCGCTGAATTTGGCGCGCATCGTAAAGATATTCGGGACCGATAAATCCAACGACGGTATTGACTTGATAAGGATGATAACGTTTCGCAAATCCGTAACAACGCGCTTCCATCACGAGCTGATCCCAGCCATTGTGCGCGTCAGCGGAAAGCTCGGAGCCTTGTCCCGTTTCAAAGTACATGAAGTTCGGACCTTTGGGGAAGCAGTGCTTTTTGGCAAGTTCGTACGCTTCGTCAATCATGCCGACGGAGATGCCGAATGAGTCATTTCCTTTTTGCGAACCCGCGATGGACTGGAAAACCAATCCAACTGGCGAGCCGGATTGCATACATTTCATCTGTGTTGTGACGTGTGACAGCACACAATTCTGTGTTGGAATGTTCCAGGTCCTGATGATGTCATAAGACATATCGAGCAGACGGGCAACGGAACTGTAAGAATCATCAACCGGATTGATCCCGATAACTGAGTCGCCAGAACCGTAAGACAAGCCTTCATAGATTTCGGCGCGGATGCCTTCGGGCGAATCAGTTGGATGATTGGGCTGGTTGCGCGAAGAAAGCGTTCCCGGCATGCCGATGGTGTTGTTGCAATGCGCGCTGACGGGCATCTTTTTCGCGCCATACATCAAATCGAGATTGGACATCAGCTTCGTGACGCCCGCGATCATTTCAGCAGTTAATCCGTTGGAGGCGCGATGGATCATTTCGGTAGTGGTCGTATCCGCTAAAATCCATTCGCGGAATTCGCCAACGGTCCAGTCCTTGATTTCATTGTAAACCGACTCATCCACTGCATCTTGGATGACGCGCGTAATTTCATCCTGGTCATACGGCACGGCGGGACTTTCGCGCAAAACCCAAAGCGGCACTTCCGCTAAAACCAATTTGGCCGCGACGCGTTCCGCGGCGGTCTCCGCGCCCACGCCCGCGAGACGATCACCCGATTTCTCCTCGTTGGCTTTGCCCATGAGGAGTCGGATATCCGGGAATTCGTAGGTCTTGCCGTGCAGTTTCGTGCGGAGCAGCATAATGGCTCTTATTTTATGTCATTGCGAGTGGCGCCTAAGCGCCACGTGGCAATCTTATGGAACTACTACTCTGCGAATCACTTGAGATTGCTTCGTCGTGGCGCCAACAGCGCCACTCCTCGCAATGACAGGCATAAAACTAATGATAGAAAATCAAAGTCTTCACGCTCAACGGGACGACGCGTCCATCCATAAGCGGAGTGCCCAAATCAATGTAGTCGCCTTCCGATAAGCCAACTTGATCAATGACCAGTAAAGAACGTTCGGGAGCGAGACCTTTCAGCGTTTGTCCTAACGCTTGGGCATAATCGCGTTCGATGATGACAACCAGCGGTCGTCCCTTCGGCATTGTATCTGAAAATTCGCGCAGGCCGCTTGCGAGTTGTGAGAGCGAAGTATAGTCGAGCGGACGGTTTAGTTCAAGCGCAATGGCAAATGGATCGGTCGAAATGTTCACATCCCAGCGGCGAACGGCTTCAGCAATTGCCATCGAAATGACAGACGGTGCAGGGGCGGGGTCGTCCCGCCCAGATGCAAGCATTGGCCGAATCACCGGCACGTTCTTCATCGGCAGGATTTCACGCTCGGCCCAAATCGTCGAGCCGGATAATGTCACAGTTTGCGTGCTTGCGCCCAAAACAGTTGCACGCAGCGTTTCTGCGGGACGCGCAATTTCATACGAATTCAAAACTGAATGCTGGCGCAAAGACTCCGCGAGCAAAGGGCCGACATCATCATGAACCGTTGCGTCTGCGACAGAATCAATTTTGATCGGGTTGTAATAATAATGTCCGATGCCGCCCGAAAACATCAACACTGTTCCTTTGCCCGAAACTGGCGCGGGCGGCGTAAGATACACTTTTTGCGCCAGCGGCGAGGATGTGCCCTCGATCAACTCGACCGCCAGATCCGCCATGCGATTCGTGAAGCGGCGCAGATCATCGAGCGACGGCGAATCACCGATTATCAATTCCAAATTACAGTCTTTTAAAATGTGCTTTGCAGGCTCGGCGATGTGACGAACTAAGCCGCTTCCGCGCTCGACCTCGAGGATGCGCCCGCCAAAATTCATTGCCGCGCCGCTGACGTAGTTTCCGTTTTCAAACGTCACGCTGTTGGCGCTTCCGCCGCCGATATCAACATTCGTGACGGTTGCATAATGCGTCTGCGAATAGAGCGCCGCGCCCGCGCCTTTGCCCGCGATGAGGCTTTCCACATTGGGTCCCGCCACGCTGACGACAAATTCTCCAGCCAAGCCCGAAAGCGCGCGCAGGATTTCATCCGCATTTTTCTTTTTGGCTGTCTCACCCGTGATGATGACCGCGCCGGTTTCGACTTGCTTTGGATCAACGTTTGCCGCGGCATATTCGCGCCGCACGATTTCGTTGAGTTTGTCCGCATCAACAGTTTCATAATCCTTGAGCGGCGTAAAAACAATCGGGCTTTGATAGATCACGGCGCGGTCGGTGATGTTGATGCGCGGAATTTGTCCGGGGCGCGCCGCGTCTGTAAGACTCAGGCGCGAAAAAACAATCTGCGTGGTGGTGGTTCCCACATCCACGCCAACGGAAAGCAGATCGTGTGCCTCGCTGTCTGGCATATCTTTACGCGCTGATTACTGTCTACTGCTTACTACTCACTGCTTACTGCTCACTGCTTACTGCTCACTGACCACTGCTCACTGCTTTTGATAGGTGAATTTCCCGCCCGATTCGAGCGAGTCGATCACGCCAACAATGACCGAGTCAACCGACGCGTTTTGGGTGAGTCCGGTATAGCGCGCGGACGAGCCTTCGGTAACGATGACCAGATCGCCCGTCCCCGCGCTGACCGTATCTACCGCGATATACGGTTCGCCGGTGGGTTTGCCTTCCGTATCCGCAGCGCGCACGATCAACAGCTTGCGCCCGCGCAAAGCTTCGTCTTTGATGGTGGAAACGGTCGAACCAATGACAAGTGCGATTCGCATGGTGGCCTCACAAATTAACGGTTGTGAAATCCTTTGGAATGGAACACGAATGAGCCGATCTTTTCTGATTGTACAGGATGAATGATATTTGGGCAAATCCGGGCCGCCAACTCTTTAGCGCGAATCAGCGTCATTGTTCAGACCATTTCCTTCTGCAAGGATCAATCCCTCATCTTTAATAATGCCGCGGCCATGAGAAGTCCGCAAACCGCAGAAAGTATGAACATCAGATTGAATCCGGACGCGTCTGCAATCCAACCCCCGATGACGGGCGCGAGAATCGTCGCCGGCGCGGGAATTGTATTGGCCAGCCCGATATAAATCGGGCGCTCCTCCGGATTTTTGGCAAAGCTGACGCTGAAAGCCAACGGAATTGTCCAAATAGCGACGGTGGCCGCGGCTTGCAAAAGAAAGATCGCATAAAACCATTCAGAAGAGGAAGCGAACCACGCGAGGAACGCGCTCAATGACGCGCCCAATGCGCCGAGCGCCATCACGCCGCGATGACTCCAGCGGTCACCCCAGCGTCCCATCAACGGACTCAAAACGATCTGTCCGATCAGGAGCATCGAAACCATGATGCTGGCCGCGGCATCGCTCATGCCAAACTGTCCAACGGCATAAATGATATAAAACGAAAAAGCCATCCCGGCAAACTGGCTGAGGACACGCACAAAAAGGAACATCCGAAAATTCGAATCGCTCCGCAGGATCGCAAGCGACTTTTTCAGGAATGCGGAAACTTGTTCTTTCTCTTTCGGTTGGGATTCCGGTTCGCGTGTCTGTGAAAGAAAAACAAACGAAACGGCCATCCATAAAAACGTCAGCGCAAAGCAAAGGCTGAAGTTCAACGGCCCCGCCACTTTGTCCAGGATGAGACCCGCCAAAATCGCAGAGAGTCCGGCCATTCCATTGTACGCGGCAGACTGTGTCCCGAAGAATGTTCCATGCAATTCGACCGGCATCACTTTCGAAACCATGCTCGTCCATGGATTGGCCGCCAGTCCCGCGCCAAATCCCTGCCAGACCAGCATCAAGAAGGTCAATACCAGCGCGGTCTCTTTTGTGACTTGAGGCGAGATGAACGCGACGACCGCCAGGCCCAAATAGGGAACGCGTTCGTGAATCGTCATCAGCAAAACGAGAGGCTTGTAGCGCTTCATCCCGGACATCCAGCCGGCGGTGAGCAATTGGGGCAGTTGCCAGCCGATATTGTGGACCGCGGGGACGAGGCCAACCAGCAGAGCGGAATCCGTGAGATGATGAACGAAGAGCGGAATGACCGCCGCGAATGAAGCGAAGCCAACACCGAAACCGAAGAAGCCGCCGTCGAACATACCGATGATGAAATTGAATCGCAAATGTTTGCGGATGAAGGCTTCGGCGTTTGGCAGCATGAAATGGATTTTATCACTTGACAGATTGGCTCTTGTCGTCTAAAATAAAAATGAACGCTCGTTCATTTTTATAACTATTACCTGATTGGAGGATGAAGTAATGAAGAATGTCTTGAGGCACTTGAGCTCTTTCATCGCGCCGATTGTCGTGTGTATCGTGGTTCCCTATTTTATCCTCTTGTTCGAGCGACGCTTACCGATTCAATCGGCCATTACATCTTCGATCAGCTTGTTGATTCCTGGTTTAGCGATCATTGTTATCGGCCTCGCGCTGTTTACAGCGACCGCCAGGATGTTCATTTTGATCGGCAACGGCACGATCATGCCGTGGGATCCGACGAGGAAGCTTATTGTTGCGAGTCTGTATTGCTATGTCAGAAATCCCATGATCCTGAGTCTTATCATTCTACAAATTGGCGAGGCAATCTTGTTTGCTTCGTATGGAATTGCCGCGTTGGCACTTTTTTTCTTTATTCTGAATACGGTTTATTTCATATTGTCCGAAGAACCGGGATTGGAGAAGCGATTTGGGCAGGAGTATGTCGAATACAAGAAAAATGTCCCCAGATGGATTCCGAGACTAAAGCCGTGGCGGCCAGCTTGAAAGATAACTTTGGTAAATTACTGGTTCGCGGCGGAGTGCGGACTTCAGTCCGCTTTTTGAAAAATGCAGACTAAAGTCTGCGATCTGCGAAATCTGTGATCGAGTTTTGAAAAGGCAATTGCATGATCGAAGAGTCAATTTCAAAAGGGGAACGGACGCGGCGGGCAATTCTGGACGCCGCTTATAGTTTGATCATTGAACAAGGCTATGCCGCTACCTCCATGCGTCAGATCGCGGAACGGACTGGGCTTGCGCTGGGTGGAATCTACAATCATTTTTCATCGAAGGAAGAGGTTTTCAAAGCCATCATCGAGGAGCGTCATCCGTTCTTTCAAATCATTCCATTGCTCAATGCTGTGGAAGGTAAATCTGTGGAAGAGTTTGTCCGCAATGCGGCGCATTCACTTGTCGCCGAGCTCGGACACCATCCCGACTTCCTCAACCTGATGCTGACCGAGATCGTGGAGTTCAAAAGCCAGCATGTCTCTGTTGTCTTTGAGAAATTCCTGCCAATGATTATGCCGCTTGCAGAACGCATGGGAAAACTCGACGGCAACTTGCGGCGCATCCCTCCGCCAGTTCTATTGCGCGCATTTTTAGGTATGTTCTTTTCATACTACATTACTGAAATTCTGATTGGCCGCGCCATGCCGCCAGAAATGCAAACCCATGCGCTCGATTATTTTGTGGATATATTTTTGCGCGGGGCTTTAAAGGAGACCAAATGACGTTGCGCCTCGCTTCGATTGTTCGCAAGGAATTCATTCAAATCCTGCGTGACCCGCGCACGCTGATCATGACACTGATCATCCCGATCATGCAGTTGTTCCTGCTTGGCTACGCGGCGACGACGGACATCAAGAACATTCCCATTGCTGTATGGGATCAGAGCCGTTCGCCGCAATCGCGCGCGCTGCTGGATGCATTCCGTTCAGCCAATTATTTTACGATTGCTTATGAAGTGGGATCTCAGCAGGATATTCAAACATTGATCGAAGATGGCAGAGTCCGCGCCGCGCTGATCATTCCGCCTGATTATTCGCTGAGATTGGCTGAAGGCGACGCGCAAGTGTCCGTGATTTTGGATGGCTCCGATGCGACCAGTGGTTCCACCGCGCTATCGGCCTCCCAATTGATCGGACAGTCTTATTCAACAAAGATCATGACCGAAACCGCGTCCCGGCTTGGGCGCGGATCAGGGATCACGCCGCCGATTCAATTTCTGACTCAGGTTTGGTACAACCCAGACCTTGCCAGTGCCTACTTTATGATCCCCGGCGTGATTGGCATGATTCTTTATGTAATTACCACGATGTTGACAGCGACAACGATCGTCCGCGAACGCGAACGCGGCACGATCGAGCAGCTCATCGTCACGCCCATCCGTTCGTGGGAACTTGTGGTCGGCAAAGTTCTTCCGTACGTTGTGCTTGGTTTTTTCGATACATTCGAAGTTCTGATTCTTGGGCATTGGTGGTTCGGCGTACCGGTGCGCGGCAGTCTCGCACTCGTTTTGGAATCATCTGGGTTGCTCCTGCTCTCCAGCCTCGGGATTGGACTCTTTGCTTCAACGATTGCGAATACGCAGCAGGAAGCCATGTTGGTGGTTTGGATGACACTCCTGCCGTCCATTTTTCTTTCCGGTTTCTTTTTTCCACTTGAAGCGATGCCTCCATTCCTGCAGGCTGTGGCATATATGATTCCTCTGCGTTATTACCTGATCATCATCCGTTCTCTCTTGATAAAAGGTGTGGGCTTAGCCGCTATTCAAACGGAGTTCATGACTCTTGCTGTCTTTGGATTGGTCATCATGGGCGCGGCCGCGGTGCGTTTCCGCAAGAGACTCGATTAGTAATGTCGAGTGTCATTGCGAGTGGCGCCTTGGCGCCACTCGCAATGACATGCTAATTTGGCAAAGATGAAAAAACAATGTCAGATATAAATTTGATCGAAGCAAAGAATCTTTACCGATACTTCGGCGAGACACACGCAGTGGACGGCGTTTCAATCAGCGTCAAAGCCGGTGAGATTTACGGCCTGGTCGGCTCGGATGGCGCGGGCAAGACCACGACCATGCGACTCCTGGTTGGCGCATTATTAGCAGATTCAGGTGATGCAACTATTTGTGGCTATGATGTAAAGAAGCATACCGAGGACGCGCGTGCCCAGCTTGGTTATCTTTCACAACGTTTTTCGTTGTATGAAGATCTGACGGTTCTGGAAAACATTCGGTTCTTCGCGGAAGTACGCGGATTGAAACCGAATGAATGGTATCCACGCTCGATGGAGATTCTTGAATTCGTCGGGTTGGCAAATTTCGCCTCGCGCCGCGCTGGTCAGCTTTCCGGCGGGATGAAACAAAAATTGGGATTGGCTTCGGCGCTGGTGACTCGTCCGCGCGTGCTGCTGCTCGATGAACCCACCACTGGCGTTGATCCGGTGACGCGTCAGGACTTCTGGCAATTACTGATTCAGATCACATCGGCCCCCCTCAACCCATCTCCTCTCCCAGCGGGAGAGGGGCAAAGGGGTGAGGGAGAAGTCGCCGTTCTTATTTCCACACCCTACATGGACGAAGCCGCGCGCTGCAACCGCGTTGGATTCATGCGGCACGGAAAGATCATCGCAGAGGGCACGCCGTCGCAGCTTCGTTCGCGGCTCACGGATCGAGTCATCGAACTGCGCGGATCACCGCTCAAACTTCTTCGCCAGGTTGCGCATCGAGATTCTGATGTCGAAGACGTGCGCGCGTTCGGCGACCGGCTGCATTTACGCGTCAGAGAAGGAAAGGCTGATTTAGTGGCGAGCCGCCTGCCGTCCGCGATACGAAGCGAAGGCGGGGAGGTGGATGACCTGCGCATCATCCCGGCTGTGCTCGAAGATGTCTTCATTGAATTGTCGGAGCAAGCTTATGAATGAGGCCGTTGTCCGCGTTGAAAATCTCACGCGCCGCTTCGGCGAATTTGTCGCCGTGGATCACGTCAACTTCGAAGTGGGCGCGGGCGAGATCGTTGGTTATCTTGGCCCGAATGGTTCGGGCAAGACCACGACCATCCGCATGTTGCTTGGCCTGCTCGCACCGAGTGATGGCAGGGCGACCGTGTTGGGATTCGACGCGTTCCGTCAAAGCGAAGAGGTGCGCGCCCGTGCCGGATACATGTCGCAGAAATTTGCGCTTTATGACGATTTGACCGTGATGGAAAATTTGGTTTTCTATGGCGGCGTGTATGGCATTCGGGACAAGGAACGCATCAAGGCGACCATCGAGCTGGTCGGACTCAACGGGCATGAGTCCACGCTGACGCGTTCGCTCTCCGCCGGATGGCGCCAGCGGCTCGCGTTGGGCATCGCGGTGGTGCATCAACCGAAATTGCTTTTCCTCGACGAGCCGACCTCCGGCGTGGACCCGACCGCCCGCCGCGCCTTTTGGGATTTGATCTATGAAATGGCAGAAAGCGGCGTGACGATTTTGGTCACCACGCATTACATGGACGAAGCCGAATATTGCGAGCGCGTGGGCATCATGCGTGACGGAAAATTATTAGCGATGGATACGCCGTCGAATTTGAAAGCGAAAGTGATTCCCGGCGACGTGTGGGAAGTCTTTGCCGAGCCGTTGCAAGATGGACTCGCCGCATTGCATGATGTGAGTGGCGTATTGCGAGTTGGACTCGCTGGCGATCATATCCGCACGATCACTGAACGCGGCATGAAGAGTGATGCTTTGCAAAAGGCGTTGAAAGATAAAGATGTGAATGTAAGTAATATTGCCCCCGGCGAGCCGACGCTGGAGGATGTGTTTCTTTCGTTAGCGCGTTAAAAAGTTGGCAGGTTGGGATGTTGAAACTTGCCAACCTGCCAACTTTCTGACGCCGAATTATTTTACTGGCTTTGTTTTGCTGGCGCTTCAGGGATGATGATCGCCATGATGATATAAGCGATAACAACCCCCGGGCCGGTGAGAAACAGAAGAAGCACAGCGACCAGGCGAATCACGGTTGGGTCAATATTCGAATATTCGCCGATACCGGCGCAAATCCCCGCAATCATGCGATTGGCTGTACTGCGTGTCAATTGCTTATAGGAAGTGTTCATGCGATTCTCCTTTTGATTTCTACCAGACATACGCAGTCGTTTTCAAAAGGTCGCAGGCATTATTCGTTCAGATATTTCTGCGCGGCTTCCAGAAATTCGCGTGCTTGATTTATTAGGTTGGCAGCAATTTGGGGACCTACAGTTTCATCTATGTTGTAATCGCCGGTTACACGTACATCAAAACCATCGACAAGCCAACGATGGAATTTAGGGTCGAGTTCTTTTGTCTTTGCAAAACAGCCCATATGCTCCAATGACTTTTCCGTGAGTGCTGAATTCCAAACCTTTTTCTGCAAGTAAAGCCTCAGCTGTATAAAACATTGCATAATAAGCGCGCCCGGCTGCCATTTCCGGTTTGTTCATGTCGAGTATACCCTCGGCAACTTCGATGGCATCCAAGGCCCTTTTCAGGAATTTACGAGTCCGCTCATTCATGCAGGCTGTCCATCGTGATGAATGTTTTTTAGCAGAGGCGTCTCGGCGCGTTTCCATTTTTCTTCCGACATGATAATTCGACTCACCAGAACATCATAGTCGAGAGACACATTCGAGATAAGTTCGCCCGTTCTTTCAATTTCTTCCCAATAACTTTTGTAATCCTTCAGCAGAATCATCACATCCACATCCGAGCCTTGACGATAATCCCCGCGCGCATACGAGCCATATAAATAAACAGCTTTCAATTGGTCACCGTAAATGCGGACGAGACCTTCTTTCAGGTCCCTCATGAGCTTCCTGACATGCGCCGGCACTTTCCTGTTCATGTTTTTATTTTACTCTTATTTATATTTTCTACTCTCGACAAAGTTCATGCCTGCTGCAACAAGTAGAAAGAATCCAAGCACCATGAATAATACGGCTTGCAGACCAAGCCATCTCAATTGCCATAGTCCAAACCCCGCAAACGCAAAACCGACCAACCCATAAAATATTGCATTGCGCAAATAGTTCGAGCCGATGCGTTTTGCCTGCATAATATTCCGCTGAGCAAGCTGATTCAGATCGCGAACTTGTTCCTCATGGCGATTCTTGCAAGCCAGACAATCATCAATTAACGCGGCACAATCGGAGCAGAGTCCGCGTTGACAGTGTTTACATATTCCAACCGCAGGTTTATCAGGATGATAGAAGCAAACCATTTTCATGATGTCATTGCGAGCGAGCATTGGCGAGCGTGGCAATCTCCTATTTGTATGTTAGCTGAGATTGCCGCGACCTCTGCGGGGTCTCACAACCCTGAAAGGGCGCAGGGCGTTGAGATGGTTGCCAGAGTAGCAAACCAAATTATTCGCCAATAAGTTGTAAGATTAATTCTCTTTTTCGCGGCCTGTTGTCAAAGTCTACATAAATGATTTGCTGCCACGTTCCCAGCGTCAAGCGTCCGTTCACAAATGGAACCTCAATGACGGTCCGAGCAAACTGGCGCGCACATGACTGTGTCCATTGCCCCAACGCGCGTTGTGAGCGTATTCTCGATTTGGCGGGATGATTTCATCGAACAATCTTCGCAGATCGCCAAGCACGCCGCTCTCGTATTCGATAGTGGTCAACGCGCTTGTGGAAGATGGACAAAAGATCGTGACCGTCCCATCTTTGAGTTCGCTTTCGGCAACCCGATGCGAGACTTGATCTGTAATGTCATGAATGTCCGCGTTGCCGCGAGTGGATAATGCAATGGAGAATGATTTGACCGGCATATCGTGATTGACCTAAGTTACTGCTTTCTGTAGTAAGAACACACAACATGTCGCCAAGAGGAAGCGTTTTCCTGCCTGCGAGCAGGCAAATGTGCGACTGAAAGGTCTCCGCCGCGAAGCGGCGGGGATTCTTCGCTTCGCTCAGAATGACACTTGAAAGGGAGGTGGCAACTTGAATCAATTATATCTTCTCGATTGGATGTCTCAGCACAGTCTTTAACTTCTCCGGCTTGGCTTTGCGCGGATCGCCGAAGTAAATTTCGTGATGCTTGCCGCCCACCGTTCGTGCCGCCGTAGGTGGCCTGTGTGCCACGAGCGACAGCGGCACGCCGGTGCGAGACGGCAAGCCAACACAATCACAGCAGCCATTTTCTTTCACGAATTCCTTCATCCGTTCAATTGTAGCAGGTTCAGTAGCGTACGGACCGATGTGCATCACTTGCGCGCACAGCCCTTCCTCGAAAGATTGGAGTCGCAACCTGGATAACGCTTCGCTATCGCCGCGTTTGCGACGCAGTTCAGCCAATCCTTCCTCAAAGACATCTTGTGAGATGATGTCCGGTTGCAAGATCATCAGCGTATAGCGCCAATTGTCTTTGATTGTAATATCGAATACTCCATCTTCAACCCACCACAATCCTTCGAGTGCCATAACAGGATAATCCACTGCGTTCGTCTTGCGTTTCTTCAACATGAATTTCAAAGTGTATGCAATGCCGTACATGGCTTGTGTGGCTTCAGCAAATGCGGGTGATTTGCCCGGCTCGGACCCTTTTTCAATCGCGCCGTCAATCATGACGAATTGCAAGCGCGGCACTTGCACGATTTCTACTTTTTTTGCGGATGGCGCATACAAATATTTCAAATCCTTTTTTAGGTCAAGTGTTTTCACGTTATTCTCCGATTCGTTTATCTTTTTTTCCACCAGCCAACGGCAAGTGGAATAATAAAGGTCAGGGCATAATATAGGTATACATCCAGCTTGTAGTATCCATCTGCAGGTTTCAATGCCTTGACGATAAACAGGTAGTCAAGGATAACCGCGATCACCGTCCAGAAAATGGCTAAGATGAGATAGTATCTGAAATCTTCACTCTTCACTTTTTTCAATAATACCCAGAAGGTGATTGCCGCACCAATGGGCATAATGACCCAGCCTAAGAGCGCTGGGGGAAGAATAAGGAAAAAGGCAAAACCCAGGACATAGCCAATCAGCCAGAGGCCGATACCCCAACCTAACGCGTCTTTTATCAATTGTTTGTTCATACGTCTCCTTTATGAGTAGTTATAATGAGAGATTATCAGGCGTTGTTTCTTTATTTCTTGATCATTTTGAAAATCGTTTGACCTCCTGAAGATTGATATAACTTTGCCGTCGCCTCTGCCCACGCTCGAACCATCTCTCGCAATTCTGGCGGTTCAAGCACAGTAACCCAGTTGGCAAAGCTCAATGTCATCGAGGCAAGCCAGTTTAGATCAGGCGCGGTCAAAGTCGCGATGATGCTCCCATCTTTGTTTTCTGTTATCGCTTTCCAAAGCTGACGATTGCTTTTGACGATATGCGCCGCCTCGGGGATGAATCTCAAGCGCGCCCGAACCATCGGCTGATTTTTGAATTCATTTTCCAAATATTGGCGGATGTCGAAGTTCTCTGGCAACTGAAAAGATTGACTCAATGTCTTTAGTTTTTGAATCCGATCCACGCGAAAGGTGCGGGGCGCGGCACGCAGATGACAATAACCGACCAGATACCATAAGCCCGCGCGAAACACTAACGCGTACGGATCAACCTGTCGCTTTGTTGCTTTTGCGTGAGTTGTGCCTTCGTAGATCATAGATACTCGAAGATGCTCGCGGGCCGCGCGGCGAAGCTCCTCCAAAATGGGAAACATCGAAGAAGGATCGGCGCGATGCAAGCCTGTTGCGATCAATGAACGCCGCGCCCATTCGATTTCATCGCGTTGTTCATTTGGCAAAACATTTTGCAGCTTTGCCAGCGCGCCTTGCGCCGCTTCCTTATAAAGTCGGCCCCACATTTCACCGACCAGACTCGTTCCCAGATAAACTGCAACCGCTTCTTCAAGCGAAAAGACCAGCGGCGGCAGTTTGTAGCCGCGCACAAGCGAGAAGCCGCCATACGGTCCGCGCTCGGCATAAACGGGGATGCCCATTTCGCCCAGCATCGCGAAATAACGATGCATGGTTCGCACCGAAACCTCGAGCTTCCTGGCAAGGTCAGATGCTTTCTGGTTGGGCTGGTTCTGCAAAAGCAGGATCAGCGTGATCAAGCGACTGGCAGTATTCACGGCTCACGATCCTTTCAAAATATAAACCGCATACATGTCAAATTATGACATGTATGCGGTTTGCCTTTATTCACCACTTCTGTTGTATTTACTCACCGCCCACGATTGATTATGTTCCTGCCATATTTCTCCTGTAACTCTTCCACGGCTTCCTGCAACTTGCGCGACTTTTCTGACTCAACATTCCACAAACCCAATTGGCGGATCGGCGGCCCAAGCCCGCTTATGCCGACGCCGATCAACCGCACAGCCTGCCCGGATTTGCGGACGGCTCTCATTAAATGGATCGCGGCTTTGCCGATTTCATCTTCCCGGTCGGTCGGCGCGGGCAATGTGGTTTGCCGCGTCAATGTTGTAAAATCGGGCCAGCGGATTTTCAATTTGATGGTTGTGCCTGCCAAGTTATTTTTTCTCAATTGCCGCGAAACCTCTGCCGATTGTTCTTTCAATGTTTTCTCAAGCGATTTATCATCGCGAATATCGCGCGCAAAAGTTTCTTCTTGACTAATGGATTTTGTCTCGCGCTCGGTGACGATGGACCGTTCATCCTGACCTTTGGAATGCCGCGCCAGATCGCGGCCGTTCTCGCCAAACAGGCGGACCAATTCATTCTCCGGCCATTTGGCGATATCGCCAATCGTATGGATTCCCAATTCAGCCAATCGCCTGGATGTTTTTGGGCCAACGCCCCACAGCATATCCGCTGGAAGCGGAGCGAGAAACGCGGCCTCTTCGCCAGCCGGAATGATCGTTAGTCCAAATGGTGGTGCGTCGCCTTTGGCGGCTTTTTTCCCGACCTCAGTAGCGATCTTCGCCACGAGTTTGTTGGAGGCGATTCCAATGGAGCAGGGAAGATGCAATTCGTCGCGGATGCCCGCTTGAAGTCGGCGGGCGAGGCGTTCGGGAGCTTCGTCCAAATCCGATATATCGAGAAAAGCCTCGTCAATCGAAATCTGTTCGACCAGCGGCGTCAGGCCCCGAAGTTTCGCCATCACTTGTTCGGAGATTTCGCTGTACAGTTTGTGCCGGCTGGAGACGACGATCAAGCCGGGACACAAATGCAATGCCCGCGCCATCGGCATTGCCGAACGGACTCCGAATTGCCGCGCCGCGTACGAACATGAGGCGACCACGCCGCGCTCGTCCGGCCTGCCGCCGACCGCGAAAGCCCTGCCGCGCAATTCCGGGTTACGCGTCTCTTCGACCGCGCAGAAGAACGCATCGAGGTCAAGATGAAGGATCGTGCGAGCCATATTTCGATTATATAGCGCGGATTGGAAAAGCGGCGAATGGTTTCGCACGCTCTCTGTGCCGTCGGTAGAACTAACTTCAAAGAGTTGATATAATCTGTTTCGTGGCTGTCAACGATTCGGAAATTCATCAGATCGTGGAAAAGGTGCTCGACCAGGTTTTAACCGCGCCGGTCCCAACGTCAGCCGCGAAAACCGAATCGAAAAACGGAGGCCGCAAAATCGTCGCCGTGGGAGCCGATCACGGCGGCTTTGAATTGAAAGAAGTCCTGAAAGCAGATTTGAATCAATTGGGCTTCGACATCAGCGATGTTGGCACGCACAGCAAAGAGTCCGTGGATTATCCCGACTTCGCGCATGAAGTTGCGAAGCTGGTCAGTTCAGGAAAAGCGTGGCGGGGAATCGTCATTGACGGCGCGGGAATCGGAAGCTGCATCGTCGCCAATAAAGTCCCCGGCGTGCGCGCCGGGATGGCGTATGATGTTTCATCGGCGGTCAACAGCCGCGAACACAACGACACAAATGTGCTGACGCTGGGCGCGGGATTGATCGGAACAAATCTCGCGAAGCAAATCGTCAAAACGTGGCTCACAACCGAATTCGGCGGCGACCGCCACGCACGGCGCGTCGATAAAATCAAACGGATCGAAAAGCAATATTTGATTCTGCCGAAAGGAAATTAAACACGACCCTCACAAAACGAAGGGCAAGCAGGCACGAAGTAGCACAAAGTTTTGAAAGAGTTTTTCCTTCGTGTTCCGTTGTGTCCTTTGTGTTAAAAGTTTTTTGAAATAGAATCACATTTGAAGAACGAGCATGGAATGGATATTGACAGAAAAACCGTAGAACAACTCGTCGAGATCATCACACACGAAGTCCTGGCTGCGATGGCGGAGCAGACGAGCCAGGGCGATATTCCCGAGGGAGCGCAATGCAAATTCAATTGCGCCGGCGGCGTTTGCGTCAACATGTGCCTTGACCGCACCGGAAGCGTCGTCAGCGCGGGGGCAGAACGGCTTTCATCGAACGTGGGCGTGATCCCGCAGGATTTGAGTCTGGCGAAGATGATTGACCACACGCTGCTCAAGCCGGATGCAACTCAGGACGAAATCGCGCAATTATGTTTCGAGGCAAAGAAATATGGTTTCGCATCGGTGTGCGTCAACCCCACGTGGACGGAATTGTGCGCGACGCTGCTCAAAGGCTCGGACGTGAAAGTCTGTGTCGTGATCGGATTCCCGTTGGGCGCGACCGCGCCGGAAGTTAAAGCATTCGAGACACAGAACGCAATCGAACACGGCGCGAGCGAGATTGACATGGTCATCAACATCGGCGCGCTGAAGGCGCGTGATCTTGAGACAGCGGCGCGCGATATTCGCGGCGTGGTCACGAAGGCGCATGCGCGCGGCGCAATCGTCAAAGTGATCATCGAAGCGGTTCTGTTGAACGATGAAGAAAAGAACATCGCCTGCCTGCTCTCGAAAGAAGCCGGCGCGGACTTTGTCAAAACGTCCACCGGGTTTGCCAGCGGCGGCGCGACCGTCCATGACGTGGAATTGATGCGGCGCGCAGTCGGCCCGGAAATGGGAGTCAAAGCTGCGGGCGGAGTCCGAACGTATGAAGACGCGGAAAGCATGATCAAAGCCGGGGCGACGCGCATTGGTGCCAGCGCGGGAGTCAAAATTATTCAGGGACCTGGTCTGGCAAAGCCCGCCGCGGCGGGCGCATCGCCTGCAAAGAATTATTGATCTTATGTCACTGCGCGGCAGTCTGGAAATAACATGAGATTGCCACGCAATGACACTGGAACAGGAAACGTTATGCTGATCGCAAAAGTAATTGGAACGACCGTCTCCACCATCAAGGACGAGAAACTTCACTCCCGCAAATTGTTGATCCTGCGCCAAACGGACGAGACCGGCGCAGCGTTTGGCAAACCGTATGTTGCCGTGGACACGGTTGACGCGGGCATCGGCGATTTGGTGTTGACCGCCGCAGGTTCGTCCGCGCGGCAAACGAATCTCACGAAGGACTCGCCGGTTGATTCGGTCATCATGGCGGTGATCGATTCGCTCGAAGTGGACGGAACGGTCACGTTCCGCAAATCATGACTCTAATGTCGCTGCGAGGGCGTTCTCTCCCAAAGCAGTCTCCTGTTTCGACTTCGAGATTGCCTTGCCTCCTTCGCTTCGCTCATTCGGATCGCAATGACATGTGAGCATTTGGAACAAGCAATGCCTAAAATCTTTTACACCGAGAAAGACATGGACGAATTATTCAAGCAGGGCATTCGGTCTTTGAAAGTGACCGATCAAGTTGCGCTGACTGACCTGGCATACGAACGCGCCAATCGCTTGGGGATTCGATTGGATCAGGATACAGCAGACAATCCTCCCGCGGCTCCCGTTCGGCCGTATCTTTCCCAACCTTCGACGCCGCGCGCGTCAACGCCGGAGTCCTTCCCCTCAACTCCTCAACCTCGCTCAGTCCAGACTGCAAACGGGCGCGGCGATCTGCAAGCGCGCATCCGGGACGCGGTCACCGCGCGGCTCGGCAATCAAATTGATCCGGCCTTATTGGATTCGATCATTCAACGCGTGATCAAAGCGACTGGGCTGAAATAATCAAATGCTATTCGGACGGGTCAAAGGCACCGCGATCTGCACGCTCAAATATCAGGGCACGGAGGGGTTGAAACTGCTCGTCGTCCAGCCGCTCGACAAAAAGGTGGAGCCGATTGGCGCGCTGCAGGTCGCGGCAGATGTTGTGGATGCGGGTATCGGGGATCTCTGCGTGATGGTGCGCGCGCGCGAAGCATCGCTGGCCATGCCAATTGTCAAATTCGTTCCGATTGACCTGGCGCTGGTTGGAATTGTTGATGAATTGGAAGTCCGCCCGGACGGCGAGTTCGATTATACGCTGCGCCCGGGCTGGCAAAAATATACGTGAGTCAAATCTATGATGCTCGGCAAAGTTATCGGCACCGTTGTTACGACCATCAGCCACAAGGATTATAAGAACCGCAGGCTGCTGGTTGTCCAGCCGTTGATCGTGGATGGCGAAAAGCCCGACGAGGATTTCATCGCACTCGACAACACACAGGCCGGAATCGGCGACACGGTTCTGGTCAATCGCGAAGGCAACGGCGCACGGCAAGCCTTGAAAAATCCGGATGCATGCGTGATCTCGGTCATCGTGGGGATTGTGGATTCGGTTTACATCGAGTCCTAAACTGTAAAAAATTGAAGCGCCCAAAAAACCTTCGAGTCTGCTTCGAAGGTCTTTTTCTTTTTGTGCCAGATAAATATACGAAATGGCTACGCGCAGCCGCCTTCGCCCACCAACCCGTTTTCGCCCCGAAAAATTACGTTCGACAGCAGAAATGCCCAAATGAAAATTAGAGTTTTGACGAATTCGCGGAAAGCCACGCTTGTCGAAAATTCGGCGGCGGTATAATCCCGCCTCTACTTTGGCAGAAGTCTCACTTACAACTGTTTAGAGAAAGGCTTACACTTATGGCTTCCGTCCCCTATGCTCCCAAACGTCCGCACGAAGTCGCACAGCATGGCATCATGCGTGTTGACAATTATTATTGGATGCGTAACCGCGAAGACCCCGAGGTGATGCAATACCTGCGCACCGAGAACGATTATGTCGAAGAAATGATGGCGCACACCAAACCGCTTCAGGCAAAGTTATTCGAAGAAATGAAGGCCCGCATCAAGGAGGACGATGCAACGGTCCCGGAAAAACAGGGCGGTTATTTCTATTACAGTCAAACGGAGGCAGGCAAACAATACCCGATCTTTTGTCGAAGGAAAGGCTCACTCGACGCGCCTGAAGAGATCATCCTCGACCAAAACCTGCTTGCGGAAGGCAGAAGCTTTTCTCGCGTAACCGCTTTTGCCGTAAGCCCCGATGGCACAAAACTGGCTTATTCGATTGACCCGGATGGCTACGAAATCTGCACACTCTACATCAAAGACCTGGTCACAGGAAGTTTGCTGCCCGAACAATTTCCGAATACGTATGGCGAAGTCTACGGGCATTCAGGCGCGGAGTGGTCGAATGACGGGCGCGTTCTTTTCTACCAGACGATGGACGCGGCACTGCGTCCGTACCGGATATTCCGTCACGTCATCGGCACGGACCCATCCGAAGATCAGCTGCTCTATGAAGAATGTGATGAAACATTTTTCCTGTGGATGACAAAAAGCCGCAGCCAGGCTTTCATCCAGGCCAACTCGCATTCGACCACGACCGACGAATGGCGCATCCTCCCCGCCGACAGCGCAGGCACGGAATTCAAAATCTTTCAATCGCGTCAGCCGGGAATCGAATATCAGATCGAACATGCGGACGGCCGATTCTTTATCACCACCAACGAGAACGCTCAGAACTTCAAGCTGATGGAAACACCGCTCGACGCAACAACAAAAGAAAACTGGCGCGAAGTGATTCCACACCGCGACGACACGTTAATCACGGGCATGGACGCCTTCGAGGATTTCCTCGCGCTCTACGAACGCAAAGACGGCTTCCGGCAAATCCGCATTTCCGCGCCGGACGGCAAAGGCCACCCGCGCAATGTTGTTTTCCCCGAATCCGTGTACACTTTTTACCCGATGAACAACCCGGAATATAAGACGGACACCTTGCGACTCTTTTACACATCGCTGACCACGCCCAACTCGGTGATTGACTATCATGTTGACACAGGTCAATGGGAAATAAGGAAACGGGATGAAATCCCCAGCGGCTACGATTCGAGCCAATACGTTTCCGAGCGAACGTATGCCACTGCGCCGGACGGCGTCCGGGTGCCGATGTCAATCGTTCATAAAAAAGGGATCAGGAAAGACGGGACGAATCCCACGCTGCTATATGGATACGGTTCTTATGGCTTCAGCACGGAACCTTGGTTCGATCTCAACCGCCTCAGCCTCCTGGACCGCGGCTTTGTCTTTGCCATCGGACACATTCGCGGCGGCTCCGAGCTGGGACGCGGCTGGTACGACGATGGAAAGCTGCTCAACAAGAAAAACACCTTCACCGACTTCATCGCCTGTGCCGAACATCTCATCGCAGAAGGATTTACGTCGAAGGAAAAGCTTGCCATCATGGGCGCGTCGGCGGGTGGTCTGCTCGTGTCCGCCTGCATGATCATGCGTCCCGATCTCTTCAAAGTTGTCATTGATCAAGTGCCGTTCGTGGATGTCATCACCAGCATGAGTGATCCGACCATACCTTTGACAACATTGGAATATGACCAATGGGGCAACCCGGCGAACAAAGAGCATTTCGATTACATGCTGTCCTATTCGCCGTACGATAATCTCCGCGCAGCCGGGTACCCGCACCTGCTCATCACTACCGGGCTGAACGATGCGCGCGTCGCGTATTGGGAGCCTGCCAAGTTCGCGGCAAAACTGCGCGAATTGAAAACGGATGACAATCTGCTCCTGCTGAAAACCGAGTTCGACTCAGGCCATCACGGCGCAAGCGGACGCTACGACGTGTTGAAAGACACCACGCTGGAGTATGCGTTCCTGATTGACCGTATTGGGACGTAGCAATCCATTGTTCTTGATTCCATTAGAAATAGATTACAGGAATCACAAAACAGAATGCCCGGCTCGGACTAAAAGCTGGGCATCTTTGTGCCAGTAGGCAATATCGCGGAAGTTGTCTTTTACTTTCCGCTTGAGAGTTGTATTGAATAGGTCGCGGGCTGATTAGGAATGGCCGAATTATAAGAAACTTCTATTGTGTACGAACCATCCGCCAGTCCCGTGGTTTGAAAGTTGTAGTGATATTTCTTTCCCTGGATGGCGATCCCCTGCGCCGGATTGCCATTGACCCCGATTGGACCGGTCACCACATCTCCGTTCGCGTCGAGGACTTTCAATGTCACTGAGTTGTCGGCGGCGAAGTTGCCTTTGAAATCGGTGAGCGTAAACTCAATCGGGATCGTGCTTCCAGTTTGGGCCTTGTACGGATTCGCGGTAGTGAGCGGCGGAAGCCAGGTCAGGGTGTAGCCGTTGAGATAGGCCCAGGCCTGATCCACGGTCATCCCAACAGATTGTTCAAACGGTCTCTGTGCCTCTTCGTTCGCGATTGTCTGTTGCAGGCTGGGACTTGCCTTTGCGGAAAGATCGCTCAGAAAAGTCTGTATGGCTTGCACCTGCCCCTGAGTGATGATGGCGCTGGAGCCTTGTCCGTTGACTAGAGCTTGTAAATTGGGCTGCCACAGTTCTACGGTAGCGCGAGCTTCGTCCGCCAAGTCAGGATTATCCTGTAACAATCCTGTAATCTCTGAGCCGTTTGTGTTATAGAGCCGAATATAATGTTGACCTTGTACTGTCTGGTTCAGGATTTGGTCGCGCACCGCATAGAACAAGTTGATATCGATCGCCGCCCGCTGGATGGAGGAGACGGTATGCAAAACAGCCAGAGAAGTGTCGTTTGAGGCAGTCGCTGGACAGAACAACCCTGCAAGCCAACTGACAGGACACCAACAGGGTTTCGGGGTGGGCGTCGGCGTGGGCGTGAACGTTGGAGTGGTAGTGGCTGTGGGCGTTACAGCTGGAGAGCCGGTCGGCGTAGGTTGAGTTCCAGTCGGCAGGATGATTGGCTGCGGCATCAAATAGAGGGTACCTTCCCAATATTCATGATAAGGTGGGTAATTCGGACCGGCGCGAGCAATATCCCACCAATATTGACCCCAGGCACCACCGCCACAACTACCAAATACATCTTCTGTCAAATCCCCGGATGACATATTGCTATTATTGAATGGAACAGGAACGCTCAGACCGTAATAAAGCGACGCGCCGCCGATATTATCAAAGCCGCTAGATTGATAATAGGAGGATAAATGTGCATAACAAATGGCGGGAGAGCCGGACACATCAAAATGCGCTCTCCACCACGTAGACTGAAAAGGAGACAGATCAAACTGAAACGAACAAGAGAAGCCATTGAGATAATCCGAACATGACATAACATCTATATTAGGATTACCCCAATTATCAGGGTTACCCATGCGCTCAAGATAAGTAAATGACAAAGCAGCGGCAGATAATGTAGGCCCAATAGAAAGTGTGGGCGTAGGAGTAGGCGTCGGCGTGGAGGCGCCAATGACTTGAATCGGGGAAATCTCCGCATCCGGCCAGCCTTGTTCTGAAAACCAGCCACCAGTTCCGGTAGTCTTATATCTCAAATCCAAGTGTAGGGTGTAGATACTTCCAGAAGGGGACGCGGTAGGCGCGATGATATTTGCTGTAAATTCAGGCGTGGTCTGTCCCGGAGTCATCGGTTGCCTTGAAACGCTGGTCGCGGGGATCGCCGCATCCGCTAATTGCCACTTCGTTGGATCGGTATCTGCCGGGCTTGCCTCGCCCAATGTCCAATCGTAGCCCAGTTCTACTTGACTGCTGTCGTTCCAACCGGATGCAAAGGATGTGTTTTGGATCGTAAGATTAATGGCAGAGGGCTGCCCACTCGTCAACACGGGCGAAGTCCCTATTGGGCTTCCAAAGTTATCATGGCTCACCAAATTCCAACGATCGGTAGGGGTCAGGACAGCGCCATTTGCATTGCTCATAATATCTATGCCAGTGTAGTAATGGGCAAGGATTTGGCGGTAATCGCTCCATGTAACGGACCAAGGAACGTTCCCACCCTCGCAGCGCTGGAAGCTCAGGCGGTGCGAGGGTGGGCGGGTTCGTTTTTACATCCATTTCCCGAGGAAGGACGTTGGGAATGTACTCGCTTTCGACATCGAACCATCGTGGGTTGTGCTTATATGGATAACCTCCTGACCCTGTTTCTGCACACCCATAAGCCGTGTCCTTGTAATGACATCGCTTTATTTTGCCGTTCGCATCTGTGATTGGAAAGTTTGTCCTCTGATCTAAGTGAGCTACGGTGATGTATAGTTGCTGAGAAAGTTCACTGGCTTGAACTGAGACGGCTTGTGATGCTTTTGCGTTGTTTGACAAGAACTGAGCATTAGCTCGTACCTGTTGAGAAATAAACAGAGAAAGGAAAGAAACGATCAGGAGAAACTTTTTGTGTGTCATGGCCCACCCGCTCTATTTCTATTGTCCGCTTCTATGGACTGAAATACTGCATAAAGCCGGGCACAGGGCGATAACCTGTGAGCTATCTGGCGACCAAGCCAAGCTGGTACCAGGGTTATTTGCAGTGAACTGGCGATCTGGAAGGACAGAATCAACTTGCCCAGAGAGAAAATCGACCAAGTACAACTTGGTATCTTCACGGCAATTTGGAGCACATTGCGGGAAAGATACAGCGCTACCAAGAACAAGCAGATGCCGGTTATCTGGTGCCCAAGCCATATCGCCTGCATAATGTCTACCTATGAGTTCTTGTGGCACGACTTCCGATGCATATAGATGCCCTGTCACCGTGTCAAGTACAGCCAGGTCAGTTGAACTGACCATTGACGTCGGTTCTTGCGACCTACTAATTGCCAAGTACTGTCCGTTCGAACTCCAACGCGCAAGAAAAGCCCAACCTCCAAGGTTCAATTCACAGACCTGACCGGTATCGGCGTTCAAAATAAACGCGTATCCACCCCCTCCCATATAGCCTGTGCTGTACAAGAAGATAAGCGATGTTCCCGGTTGCCATGCCATATCAAATAAGAGAGCTTCATTGCTTCTTCGTTTCTTGGCGTAATCCCATTGAGTGGGATCAAATGAAGAGGGGGAGATGTTCTTTAATGATTTATCTAGTTTGGATATTTGCTTATCAGTAAGGTATATTATCTCGTCTCCTCCTGGTTTAACAGCGATGGGAATCTGCGATAAGCCCTTGGCAAGCATTTGCGCGGTGTCAGGATTCCCGTAGCTCACCCACAACTGAAGGTTAGATTTATCGACGTTATTTGTTTTATTAAGATCCACTGGGTATAACACCGCGTTTAAGGCTGAGTCCCATGATGGAAGGCCATAAGTCGAAGGACGGGTCGCGTACACTTTCACATCACCAGTCACAGGGTTAAGTAACTCTATATTCTCTGGGTTAATTTGATCTGCTGGCACATTATTTCCCAACTCTTCGGTCATTAAAACTTGCTGGTTGTCGGGCAACCATTTGGCAATATGATAGAGGTTGCCTTGTAGGGCAGTTAACACCACCTTTGGCTCCGAAAACGTGTAGTTCTCCGGCGCAGATGGCGTGGTCGTAATATTCGCCAACGGGAAGGTACACGCAGGCGGTTCTTTTGCATTATTTGGTGATGAGGGTGAAGGATTAGATTGCGAAACACTTACTGACGGAACATACGCCGTGCTGGTGCTTCGTGCCGCGGGCGCATTCGCCACCGATCGAATGGCGAAGAACAAGGGGATGACCAAAATCAGCCCGATGACCAGCAGAATCTCCAGAATGCCCTTTGACTTCCCTAATCTATTCATGATCGACTCCTTTTGTCTTTCCAGATTGTTGACCGCCGCTGCCTATAAAACCGCCTCTTCTTTTTACTTGAATTATGCAGGCAAATGCTACATCAAAAAATGGGGAGGGGATCAAACTCTCTTACAAAATGAGAAGCGGGCATTGAGATTCGCGGGCCGCCCGTGAAGCAGGCTTTTAAAATAAAATGATCCATCCTGAATTCAGGATGGATCATTTTATTGATTCGAAATAACTTTACGCGGGCTGTAATTCTTTCTGCACAACCTCTTCCAGCATCTTCGTCGTCACCGATTTTGGCCGCTCGATGGGCCAGCCGAGGGCACGCGCCCAAACATAATTGGCCGTGACGCCCAATGCGCGTCCAACTCCAAACAGTACGGTGTAGAAATCGAATTCGCGCACGCCGTAGTAATACTGCAGCGTGCCGCTGATGGCGTCCACGTTCGGCGCAGGATTCTTGGCCTTGCCCTGTTCTTTCAAAACTTGGGGAACAACATCGAAGACCAGGTCGGCCAGGCGGACCAACTCATCATCCGGGAAGCGCTTCTTGGCGAAATCCATCTGGGCCGTGTAGCGCGGATCGGGCACGCGCAAGACCGCATGCCCGTAACCGGGGATGACGTGGCCGCCGTTGAGCGTATCCCATGCGAATTTGTAGAGTTCGTCACGGCTTGGGACGCCGCCGAATTTGTTCTTGACGTCAATCAGCCAGCCAAGGCATTCCTGGTTGGCAAGTCCATGCAGCGGGCCGGCCAGCGCGTTCAGCCCCGCGGAGAAGGCGTAATAAACATCCGAGAGCGTGGAACCAGCCAGGTGCGTCGCATGAGCCGAGGCATTGCCAGATTCGTGATCGCTGTGCAGGATGAAGTACAGGCGGGCGAGTTCGGCGTAGCCTTTCCTGTCCGACACTTTCATCATCTTCGAGAAGTTCGCGCCGTAGTCCAATTTCGGGTTGTATCTCGGCTTGCCCTTCTCATCAAAATATTTCATGCGATAGATGAACGCCGCAATGACCGGCAGCTTGGCGGTCAGATCCAGGCTGTCTTCGAGCGCGGCTTCCCAATAGACATCCTTCTTCATCTCATGATACTTGTGAGCGAAGACGGAATTGTTCTGCAGGGCCAACACCGCCTGCGAAAACAGCGTCATCGGGTGCGTCTCTTTTGGCATGGCCTTGATCATCTTATAGACGTAATCCGGGACGACCGCGCGCCTGGCCCATTCGGCTTCGACTTCCATCGCCTGCTCTTTGGTCGGGACCTCGCCCACCATCAGCAGGTAATACAGCCCGCCGACCAGCGGCATCTTTCCGCCGCGCGCCTTGGGCAGCGCTTTCAAGACTTCAGGGATGGACATGCCGCGAAAACGGATGCCCTCTGCCGGGTCCACGAAAGAGACGTCGGTCAACAGCGACTTGATGTCGCGCATCCCGCCGACGATTTGTCCGACTGTGACGTGGTCCACCACAACATCGGCGTGTTCCTTGGCGAGGACTTTCATGCGCTCGCGCCATTCGGGAAGTTGAGCAGAGATTTTCTCGTGCAGGATCATGGTTTCCTCCAAAAAATATTCTCGCCCCTGCCCCATCTGAAATCGGGGGCCGGGGCGAGGGCGAAAGTTAGATTTTTACCAGCTTCTTCAACGCTTCGTGCGTCTCTTTGACAGCCGCCGCAGACTTATCGAACAAAGCCTTCTCGTTGGCGTCAAGTTTGTATTCGATGATCTTTTCCATGCCTTTGCGCCCAAGCATCACCGGCACGCCGAAGAAAATATCGTTCAGGCCATACTCGCCCTGCATATACGCGGCGCACGGGACGATCAGATGCTTGTCCTTCAAAATGGCTTCAGCCATTTGCGCGCAGGCCGCGGCCGGCGCATAGAATGCCGAACCGGTCTTGAGCAGATTGACGATCTCACCGCCGCCCTTGCGCGTGCGGTTGACAATGGCATCGAGCTTATCGGCCGGCAAATAATCTTTCAAGGAAATGCCGGCGATATTGCTTAGACGCGTCAACGGAACCATTTCATCCCCGTGCCCGCCCAGCACATAGCATTGAATATTCTCAAGGCTGACGCCGGTTTCCATGCCGACGAACGCCCGCATTCGGGCCGAGTCGAGCACACCCGCCTGGCCGATGACGCGTTCGCGCGGCAGCTTGTTGGTCTTTAACGTGAGATACGCCATCGTGTCGAGCGGATTGGTCAACACAATGTAGATCGCGTCCGGCGAATACTTGAAAGTCTCCGAGGCGGCCTTGCCAACGATCTCGGCGTTGGCGCTCAACAGGTCATCGCGGCTCATGCCGGGTTTGCGCGGCAGGCCCGCCGTGATAATGATGATGTCCGACCCCTTCGTCGCGGCATAATCATTCGAGCCAACAATTTCAACATCCTTGCCAATGATCGGCATGGCTTCCAGCATGTCCAGCCCTTTGCCCTGCGGCATTCCCTCCAAAATATCCACCAGAACAAGGTCTGCCAGTTCCCGTTCGGCCAGCCAATGAGCGGTCGTTGAGCCGGTCATGCCGGCACCGACAATCGAAATTTTATTCATTGCGCCTCCAAAGTGATGCGATTTATTGAATTAATTCTATCCGAAAGTGCAAATACCCAAAAGTACAAAATGTCACATTTTTGGACGGACAAAAAAAGCCGGTTTTTCCGCGAAAAAGGACTCCGCGTCCCGCGGAGTCCTTATCGCTTCTTTACCGGATGATTAACCGGATTTCGCTTCGAGGAAATGAGTCGCCTGGATGGCTGCCGCCGCGCCCATTCCTGCCGAGGTCACCACCTGGCGGAAATGCGAATCCGCCGCCTCCCCTCCGGCGTAGACGCCTTCGACGCTGGTCTCCATTTTGTCATTGACCCTGAGATAGCCAAGCGAATCCATCTCCAATTGGCCTTTGAACATTTGCGTATTCGGCGTATGGCCGATAAAAATGAACACGCCGTCGGTTTCGAAAATGGTTTCCTCGTTAGTCTTGACATTCTTCAAACGCACGGCTTCGACTTTTTCCTGTCCAAGAACTTCGGCTACCACCGTATTCCAAATCACATTGACTTTTGGATGCTCGCTGACGCGCTTCTGCAACAGCGGCCCCGCGCGGAATTCCTCGCGGCGATGGATGATCGTCACAGACGAGGCGTAGCGCGTGATGAACAAAC
This sequence comes from Chloroflexota bacterium, assembly GCA_021787595.1. Taxonomy (GTDB): domain Bacteria; phylum Chloroflexota; class Anaerolineae; order Anaerolineales; family Villigracilaceae; genus Fen-1038. Next base: position 38,772 of record JAJYLQ010000012.1, read on the forward strand.
CTTCTTCGAGCGCGCTGTCGCCGCCGCCCACGATGACCACTTTCTTGTCCTTGAAGAACCAGCCGTCGCACGTGGCGCAATACGAAACGCCGCGTCCGGTCAACTTTTCTTCGCCGGGCACTTTCAGTTTATTCGGGTCCGCACCGGTTGAGATGATGATCGAGTCTGCGGTGTATTCGCCGCTGTCCGTCTTGACCCTGAACGGCCGCTGCGACAAATCCACTTCGCTGGCTGTGTCATATTCCACCTTCGCGCCGAAATGCTCGGCCTGCTTTTGGAACAATTCACCCAACTGCGCGCCGCCCACGCCCTCCGGGAAGCCCGGATAATTCTCGATGGTAAACGTCAGCGCGGCTTGCCCACCCAATTGCGTACCGGTCAGAACGACCGGTGCAAGTTCCGCGCGCGCCGCGTAGAGCGCGGCAGAGAGTCCCGCCGGGCCGGCGCCCAACACCAAAACCTTGACATGATTTGAATTGCCATTTGAATTCATTTGAATAACACCTTATCTCAATTTCTCGCCTTCCATGAGACGACGCGTATCATGCGCTTATTACATGATCATTTTATCAGATGCACAAAAAGACAATAAGTTGCAGAAGGCAGGGAGGATTATACTTCGCTGCAACTTAGAGGTGCACAATGGACACAACCAATACTTCTCCGCTGCAGTCTGGAAACGCAAAAGAAGCTGAAATACACGGAAAAAAATTCTGGCCGCGAGCGGGAGCCTTTTTGGTTGATTATCTTGCCATTGGCGTCTTATACATACCCACTCGATTTTGGTCTTTGGCCATATTGGGGGTTATCTTTTCCGCCATCACTCCTCTAAGCGGTAAGAGTTACTATTTGGTGCAATCCAGCTCACCATGGGTCGGCTATGTGATCGGAATACTACAAACCGTCGTTTACTTCGGTGTGTTTGAATGGCTTTTTGGCAGAACAATTGGAAAGATCATCTTCAGAATGCGCGTCATTGACAACAGCGGGGATTCTTGTAATCTAAAACAAGCATTTATTCGATCTGTCTACAGGCTAATAGACGGTCTCTTCTTCGGCATTGTCGCCTATAGCTATATGAAGCCTCCTGCTTACCAAAGACTCGGTGATCGGAAGGCTTCTACGGTTGTGGTATCGTCAAATGATGCTGCTGTCAAAAAGAATATTGTTTGGTGGAACTTTATTTTAGCGCTCGCTATATATCTGGCTGCCGAGAGCATGATCGTAATGCTTGGAGCCTTGTTATATGTACACCCGACATAATGAGCATTTGCTGGCGTTGATTCCCAGCGGCAGGGCATTTACGATAAATAGCGGCTAAGTCTTTCAGACAAAACGCGCCCTGCAGTTTATTTAAACCTGGTCTGCTTCTTTATCCGTAGCCTTCAATGCTTCATCCAGCACCTCGAAGCCTTCCTGGAGTTGTTCTTCCGTGATAATCAACGGCGGGATGATCAGCGCGGTGTGCCAGTGAATATCCAGATACAATCCATGATCGAAACAATATTTTTTGAACGCGGCCATCTCCGGGCTTGACCCGTTCCACGGCGCCATTGGCTCTTTCGTCTTTCGATCTTTGACCAATTCGATGATGCCGAACAGTCCAATCGAGCGGACATCGCCAACAGACGGATGCGACTCGCCCAAATCGGTCAACATGCGCTTCAACACCGGACCCATGGCGGCCGCGTGCTCGACGATTTTATCTTCCCTCATCACGTTGATATTCGCAATCGCCGCCGCCAGCGAAATGGGGTGTGATGTGTACGTCAATCCCGATTTATACGCGACATCATCGAAGTGCGCCGCGATCTCCGGCTTCATCGCCACCGCGCCCAGCGGCGCATACGCGGACGTGAGTCCTTTCGCCATCGTCATGATATCCGGCACAACGTTCCAATGATCCACCGCAAACCATTTTCCGGTGCGGCCAAATCCGCTCATCACTTCATCTGCAATCATCACGATTCCGTATTTATCGCACAGGGCGCGCACGCCTTGCAAATATCCTTCCGGCGGGACGATGATGCCGTTCGTGCCAGTGACCGATTCCATCAAGATGGCGGCAATCGTTTCCGGTCCTTCGTATCGAATGATCTCTTCGAGATGATTCAGATAATCGCGCGTGAAATCTTCATCCGAAATATTTGGGTTCGTTCGATGGAACGTTGAGCGATACCGATACGGGTCAAGGAAATGGACAACGCCTGGCATCAGCATCGGCTCCCAGGCTACACGCCGCGGGTCGCCAGTCGCAGCCATCGCGCCCGCTGTCGCACCGTGATAGGAACGGTAGCGTGACAAAATTTTGTATCGTCCCGTATAACCGCGCGCTAATTTGATCGCGTTCTCATTTGCGTCTGCGCCGCCGAGCGTGAACAAAACCTTCGTCAGTTTTCCGCCCGGCGAAACTTCCGCGACCATTTTGCTCGCCAGCGCGCGGACTCGGTTGGTCATACTCGGCGCGGTGTAAGGCAAAGCGCGCGCCTGCTCGACCATGGCTTCGATCACGCGTTCGTCGCCGTGGCCGATGTTGACGCACATGGTCATCGAATTGAAGTCAAGATAACGCTTGTCATCCACATCCCAGAAATAAACGCCTTTGGCGCGCTTGACTGGAATTGGATTTACTTTCGCTTGCGCCGACCAGGTCCAAAAAACGTGTTCCTTCGAGAGCGGGAGAATTTCATCATCGGAAATGTCAAACATGAATGCCTCATTTCCAAAACACAACTCGTAAAACGCAATTGCGTTTTACGTTTTACGTTTTGCGTTTTGACTTTTGTTTTCAAATTATAATCCTCCATCCTATGCAATCCTTTCCATTCAAACGCACCGTTGTCGTTGGCACGACCAGTTCGGGAAAATCCACGCTGGCGAAAAAGCTGGCAGACAAATTCAATTTGGATTTCATCGAACTCGATGCGCTTCACTGGGAGCCGAATTGGACCGAAGCGCCGGTTGACGTTTTTCGCGCCCGCGTCGAAGCGGCTGTGCGCGCCGATCGCTGGGTCGTCGCCGGGAACTACCATACGGTGCGCGATATCATCTGGCCGCGCGCCGAAGCGATCATCTGGCTCGATTATCCGTTATGGACGATCGTCTGGCAGTTGACGCGCCGGACATTCACGCGCTGGTGGGCAAGGGAATTATTGTGGGGAACGAACCGCGAAAATCTTTTGATCCATTTCAAACTCTGGTCCGACGATTCGCTTTATCACTGGCTGTTCAAAACGTATTGGCGGCGCAAACGCGAATATCCAACGCTGTTCAGCCAGCTGGAATATACCCACTTGAAAATCATTCAATTGAAATCGCCGAAAGAAGCCGGGGAATGGCTGAGGTCGGTGGAGCAGTAGTCAGTGAGCAGTAATCAGTGATCAGTGATTAGTGATCAGTGATCAGCTTCGTTTGCGGAACCAGGCAATGATTTGAGTAATCCCCAAAGCGGCAACGATCGCCGACAGGATCGCCCATTCGAAGTTGAATTGGAATTTCAACAACATCGCCAGGCTGGCCAACCCAAAGCCGGCCAGGGCCAGCAGGGAAATCCGGACGAGATGCCGCGTCTCGACGACGCGCCGCTCCTCGTCCGAGGCCGCGAAGCGCAGGCGATGCCTGAAATCGGTCAAATCCCATGCCGTGAGTCCGCCGATCGCGCCCGCGAACATCCAGCCGGGCGTGAAGTTCAAAAACCATAATCCAAAAGCCGCGGCGAGGAAATTGAAGATCAAACCGATGTAAGCAAACCAGCGCCAGCGCTGCCACACGGCAAAAAGCCAGGCCGCGCCGAAGAGAATGATCCAGCGCGCGAACTGCGGCAGCCCGAATTGCAGATAGCCCCACGCCAGCGAGCCTGAACCAATCACGATGCTGATGACGAGCGCAAAAAGAGTCACGGCCTGCCCCCCGTTTGGATTCGCCGCGCAAAGACGCGCCGCGCCGCCTGATCAAAAGGCTGGGCGACGTTCCAATCCATCACCTGGATTCCGGCGCGCTGGATTCGTTTCAGCATCAGGCCGCGCTCCATGCGGACGACTCTCGCCGCCAACTGGACCTGGGGCTGGCGCGGCAAAAAATTTTCCTCGAACGTCACCGGGTCTGGACTCACGACCAAAACCTGATAGCCGCGCGCCCGCAGTTGGATGAGCGTCGAATAATCATCTTCGACCAGCGGGCTGACCAAAACGATTTGCGATTCGGGCGGGAACATGCGCGTCGGCAAGTATTGCAGCCCCTCGAAAATCTGGCTCGCTCCCGGCGCGGCGTGGGACAGGGCGTGAAGAATCCGTTCCCGCTGCAACCTGCCATAGCCCGGCCATGTCCACTCAAGATATTGACCATAAACCAGCAAGCCGACTCGATTGCCCTGGGAAAGAGACGCGTCTGCGATCGAAGCCGCGGCCAACACGGAATGTTCGAATAAAGAATGGCCGCCAACGAATAAGTTGGATCGCTCGCGGCCGTCCAGCACGATGCCCACATCCGCCACGCGTTCCTGCTGGAATTCATTGGAATATAAATCCTCCGCATGCCGCGCGCTGACCCGCCAGTTGATGTGCCGCGGCGAATCGCCATCCTGATAATCGCGCACGCCGAAGAACTCCACGCCCGCGCCGCCGACGCGCGCCGGGATCGTCCCGGCATAGACGCGCGTGCGCCGCGGCCGGATGGGAACCTGTTTGAGCCGCGCCACCGGTGGGAAAACAAATAATTGTCCGAAGGTGCGAATATCCCGGGCAACGCGCAAAATGCCAAGATGATCGCCCGCCTCGGCATGGATGGTTTCCAATGGAAAGCCGCCGCGCGGCCCGCGCAGTGTGTATTCGAAAGAGAAGCTCTTGTTTTTGGGCAGCGAAATCAAATGATGATTGCTTCCATCCTGCACGGCCAGGGCCGGGGATAAGACGTCCGCGAGGGCCAGTTCTTCCAAATCGCCGCCGGTGTTGGTAATCATCACGCTGACCTTCACAGGAGTTTGCGGCGCAACGCGCTCCGCACTCAACTCACGGCGGACCTCCAGCTCGACCTCGTCCGGGCTGAACCAAAGTCCATAAAGTAAACACAGCAGCAGCGGAATCGTCAACGCGATCAACGCGCCGTGCAAAGCCACGAGTCCGGCGAGGAGCAGGAGCAGAATCAACGAACCGAGGAACCAGGCGCGAGACATTCTTCTCGCCCTCACCCCTTTCCCCTCTCCCAAAATTGGGAGAGGGGCTGGGGTGAGGGCGAGATCACCGGCACGGGCGTCTTCTCCATCACATCGCGGATGACATCGCCTGCCACCGATTGCGACATCCAATATTCGGGCTGCAGGATCAAACGATGGCTCAAAACCGGCGCCGCAAAACGTTTGACATCATCCGGAATGACATAATCGCGTCCATCGAGCGCGGCATGGGCGCGCGCCATTTTGAGAAACGCCAGCGAGCCGCGCGGCGACGATCCAACCGACACGCGGCGGTCTTTCCGCGTGGCGTGAACCAGCGCTGCGATGTAACTTTCGATGTCGGCGTCCACGTGCGCCGTCTCGACGATTTCACGCAAAGCCGGCAATTGCTTTGGTTTCAAGATCTGCCGGAGCGAGACTTCATCCTGCATCCGCTCGCGGCGCCGGCTCAAAATCTCCTTCTCCTCCTCCATGTTTGGATAACCAACGGCCAGCTTCACCATGAAGCGGTCGAGCTGGGCTTCGGGCAACGGGAACGTCCCCTCGTATTCAATTGGATTTTGGGTTGCCAGCACGATGAACGGATCAGGCAAAGCCAGCGTTTCGCCTTCGAGCGTCACCTGTTTCTCCTGCATGGCTTCGAGTAAGGCCGATTGCGTCTTCGGCGAGGCGCGGTTGATCTCATCGGCCAGCAGGACATTCGCGAACACCGGCCCTTTACGCATTTCGAATTTATTTTTGTTGCGATTGAAAATATAACCGCCAGTAATGTCGCCGGGCAAAAGATCGGGGGTAAATTGAATCCGCTTGAAGTCCAGGCCCAGAGCCGTGGCAAAACTGCGCGCGATCAGCGTCTTGCCGAGTCCGGGAAAATCCTCGAACAACACGTGCCCGCCCGCCAGCGCGGCCGCCATCACCATTTCCAAAAGGCCGCGCTTGCCAACCACCGCGCGCTCGACCTCATCAATGACCTTTCGGCTCAATTCCGAGACCTCACGAATGTCCGCCATGTTCATTCTCCAAGTTGTGATTCAAGATAATCAACCGCTGCTTTTGGATCCAGATCCAGGGCCGTTGGAACGGGACGCTGAAACGGATTGGCCGGGCGCGGATAATCCACGAAGGATGTGTTCAATCCCGCGTCGAGATATTTCTCCACCGCTTCATCCCGGATCCCGGGCCGGCGCGTCTCCCCGGACATTTCGCCCAGCCGCCTAGCAATCGCGCCCAAACGATTGGCGGCCTGCCACTTGTAATAATTTCCCTTACGGACACGGGCCAGCAGCACCGCCAGCATTTCGACCTGTCCATGTGCAAACCTGCGGTTGGACTCATTGCGCCGGCCCGGGCGCTCCACTGGAACGAAATTCGATAAAGCGATTACGAACACTCCGGTCAGCAGCAAAATCCATAAGAGCAATTGCGGGACGAGGGAATAATAAAATCGGAACACCCACCATAAATAAGCCAGCGGCACGATGACCGTCTGGTAAATCACATCGCGCAGGAAAAAAGCCAGAACGGCCAAAAACAGAGTCATGCCTGCCAGCCCAAGCCAACGCCGACGATACATCACGCGGCCCCGCAAGCCTGCAGGATGGAATGGAGACAGGCCGCCGCTTCCTTGATATCAGCCTGATTGGATTGGCGGGCGCCATAACGAACCGACTCGAATAAACGCGTCAGCCGTCTGACCGCATCGGCGGGCAGGCCGGCAGATTGCATCCGCTCTGCGAACTCGCGCGGCGTCATGGCTTCGGCGCGGCGCAATCCGCGCTTCTCGCCGACGACTTCGCTCATCCGCACATAGGACTGGATGATCACATCTTCCCAATCGCGTCCGGAGGCCAGATCGTCCAACGAAGAGCGGGCAATCGCGGCAAAGTCGTTCAGCCGCGAAGACCGCCGGGGCCGGGAACGCGCCCAGTAACGGTAGCCGGCCCGGGTCAGGACAAGAAGCGCCAGCAGCACGCCCAGGCTGATGAGATAAATCATCCACGGCGCGATGGCGGGCGGCCGAAACTTCGCCGCCGCGGAAGCGGAATCCAGATTCAAGGCTGGCGATTCTCCCGGCGCAGCCTGCGCGTCCGAGCTGAAAGCCGGAAATCGAATCAGTTGGTAATGGAATGCAAGAATCAGGGCCAGGACGCCAAGTCCAAGGCTGATGGCCTGGCGGATGACGCGCTTACGGAGATCGGGCGGAAGCAGGTAGAAAAACAAAATAAAGCAGATAAAGAAGGCCGCCCAAAACAACAGGAGTTTCCAAAGCGGTATGTTCGTGATCACATTGGCCGCAGCGGGAATATTCAGCGGATACGAGGAAAAGCGCACCGGGAAGGACCGCGCCGGCTCGAATTGAACATCGTGCAGGCTGGAAGCCAACACCGCCAATGCCGCCAGGGCAACGATTGAAAACAACAAGAGCCAGCGCTTCCGGTTCATGGTGACAAAATTTTACCACCGGCAGAGTCAGTAATCAGTAAGCAGTGAGCAGTAGGCAGTAGGCAGTGAGCAGTAATCAGTAAGCAGTGAGCAGTGAGCAGTAAGCAGTGAGCAATAATCGGCAAGCAGAGGTGATATACTGCCGCCATGACCGCGAATGACTGCGACAAATCCTTACATCCCAAAGCCATCGAGGGGTTGCGCCTGTTCAATGCTGGAAGGTATTTCGAGGCGCACGAAGAGCTTGAAGCCGCATGGAAAGATGAAAGGGGAAAGATACGCGAGTTGTATCAGGGAATTTTGCAAGCTGGTGTTACGTATCTGCACATCACGCGCGGAAATTATGCCGGCGCGATCAAAGTCTACGGACGAAGCATGAAGTGGCTTCGGGGTTGGCCGGAAACCTGCCGCGGCGTGAAGGTCGGACGATTGCGAAATGATTTGGACGCGGCTATCGAGGAAGTCAAGCGGTTGGGCGAAAAAAGAATTTCGGAATTCAATCGGGATTTATTGAAGCCGGTTGTTTGGAAGGAAGGTTGAGATGGGAGATAAAGTAGAAAGTGAAGAAGTAAGAAGTAAAACGCAAAGCGCAAGAGCCGATTCGCAAAACGAAAAACGCAACGAGCAAAAGCAGGAATTTATTTGTGATCGCTGCGGATATGAGATGTACGAGAAGAACTGCAAAGTGGTTTGTTCAAATTGCGGAAACCGGTTTGATTGTTCGGATTTGAATTTGTATTTTGATTGATGGTGTTCGATAAGCGATATTCGTTATTCGAGATTCGGCTGCCGTTATTTGGGAATCGGAAAGTGGTAAAATAAAATTATAGAGGCGTCTATGACCAACGTAACTTTAGATGAAAAAAAGTTCAAGACTTTGCTCAAAGAGACCTTGATCGAACTCTTTGAAGAACGGCAGGATTTGTTTTCTTCCATTATCATAGAAGCGTTGGAGGATATTGGGCTGGCAAACGCCATTCGCGAAGGGCGCGAGGACGATTTTGTAGGCAGGGAAGAAATTGATTCGATATTGAAGGGATAGGAGATGCAGATCCTATTCGAGCGAAATTTCAGCCGCGACTTGAAAAAGATAAAAGATAAGCGAGTCCTGAAACGGGTGAGTGATGCAATTGCAGAAGCCGAAGAGGCTACTTCATTGAAAGGTCTTACAAATTTGAAGAAGTTGGAGGGCTTTAGTACTTATTACCGAATTAGGGTTGGAAATTACAGGATCGGCATCGAAGTTTCAGAGGGCAAAATCATTTTCGTTCGTGTTTTGAATCGCAAAGAAATCTACCGCTATTTCCCATAAATTGCAAACGAAAAAAGAAGGATAAATCTTATGCCTCGCTTGCTTTCTTTTCTTGCATTGATATTCGTTCTGACCGCCTGTGCTCCAGCAATTTCAACACCAACGACGACGGTTGAAATTCCGCCAACATCTACATCCGCGTCCTTGCCAACCAAAACCCCAACTGCAACTGACACGGCAATGGTCAAACTCCCAACTCCAGAGCCAACTGCCGCACCCACAGTTGAACCGTTTGATCTTGGAACTGTGGAAAACCCGGGTAAATGCACTCCCGATGACTTGCCTACAATTTTGGCAAACGAAGAGGCCAAGTTTAAATATCCAGAAGGAACCCCAAATGGTACTTGGCATATTATTCCAAGCCGCGACAAAGCTTCGCCTTTTCACTCTGGACAAATAGAACTTTCAACATTTTGCAAGTTAAGTGGTACATATCATGGTGCAGATGTTACAGGACTTTATTTAATCGGTGTACACATAGAACAAAATGGTGATCAATTTGTGCACATAGCCATCTCTCAAGATCTTCTTAACGAGTTAATGACGAATGGTAAACTGGACAGTAGTAATTTAAATAGACTCGGGATTCTTAATTTAACAGACCCAGATTCGCTTAACAATGTCAAGAGTCACGAGCCAAAACTTTTTGGAATCTTAAATGCAAATATTGATAGTGGATCTCAAGGAAAAGCCGATGAGCTACTAAATGGTGGGGGTGGTTTTCCTGACCTATCAGGAATAATATTTATCTCTTCAGTCTTGTAATACTCAGCACTTCACATTAGTTGCATAAAATGTAATAATGAGTCATTGGGGTGATAAGATATAATTTTCTTAAGTTAATACTTGTAATTGCCACTCTGGTTTTAGGGAATGTTCTTTTTGTATCTATTACAAAGGCTTGCTGCACTAACGCCCAATGTCCCTCAAGCCAACAATGTGTAAATGCACCACCCAATTGCAGTATTACTAGCGGTAATCAGGGTGTTTGTGTAAACAGGAATGAAACGTGCAACATTGGCGCAGGAGGCAACACTTGCCCGAGCGGAGAAGTTTGTTGCAACAATCTTTGCAGCTATTCTTGCGGGAGCGGTAGTGGCTGCAACTGCACAACATGCTACTATCCGGGAGGCTGCGGAGGAAACATTTATAATATATCTTCCTTTTATACGCAGGCTACATCTCCTACATCTGCAACCGTCCAGTGGACACCGGACGACGGAGGCTTATGTGCCGGGAACGGTGCCGTATTAATTTTTATCGGCACAAATAGAAGCTTTGTAGACAACTACTGCGGTTTTAATGCATTGGATGCATCAAACATTTATCACTACGCATACACCAACGGCTGTTATGCAATCAGTCCACCTTACTACACAACCAACCCCAAAAACGGAAACAGAAATGGCCTGTACAGCTTTAACACTTCAGACTACGGGATTACTTTGTCGCCGGACACGGTTTACTACGTAAAAGTTATAAGCGAGTACTACAAACACGGCAAAAGAAGAGATACCACTTATTTTAACCCCGGAGTGCCGGTTTATGGCATCGGTGTGTGAGTCGGGAGCAGATTAAAGTCCAGCAATGGATACAACGTCGGGGTTTGTTCCGGCGCGGGCGTAGGGATGAGCGGAAGCCATCCGCTGTAGCCAAAGTACGCGGTAAGGAACGCGGTGCGCTCGTCAGGTGTCATCGGGCGCGGACGCGCATAATCTTCCAGCATGGCGGTCAGCAATTCGGTGCTGATGTAACGATTATCGTAAATCACATGGCGGTCAATGAATTCCCAACGCTGCGCGGGCAGGGGCGGAATATCGGGTCGGGTCGGGTCGGGCGGCTGGTTGCCCATCTGATCGTAAAAGAAATTCCCCAAACCGTAATGAATGAACGCGTCTTTATAGAATTCCATTTCGAGCGGAACATGCGATTGGCTTCCGCTGACGATCACCGCGCCGTCCTCCGCGACCTGGCGAAAATCATTGACTTGCCACGGCATCACTTGCGGCGAGAAACCTTCTTTATATTGGAATGTGACAATCGGCAAATAACCCTGGGTGCGTACCTGATTGATTTGCGCGGCGAGCTGTTTGTAATCGCACGGATTCGCGCCGGCTTGATAATCCGTCGCAAGCGGCTGAGGCGGCTCGCCTTGGTTGCATCCGATAAAGGCAATTTTGTTCCCGTGATTCGTGATCAATAACGGCTGCCTCGCTTCATCGAGATTTGCTCCGCCGCCGTAATATTGAATGTGGTTCTGTTTGTAAAGATTCAGCGTAAACAAAAACGGATTCACGCCGTCATCCAAAATATGCGGACCGGTTAGCTCGACGACATTGATATGGTTGTCAAGGAACAATTGAATATATTTCGGATCACTGCATCGAGGCCAACGGTCATCGGGATTCGGAGCCGGGCAATTCGGTGCAAACGAAGTCTTGTTGCTGACATGCACGATGTCTGCTTGACGCAAAATATCGCCGATGTCCTGTGCGGGATAGTCAATGCCTTTGACTTCCATTTGATAGGCAATCGCATTCACCAATGATGTGGTACCGGTCATGATGATTGTTGTCAATTTTGACGCATCGCGATTGGATGAAGGAAGTTGGAAGGTTTGAAGGTTTGAAGGTTGCGAGGTTCGCAAAGCAAAAGCAATTTGCAATGGATATTTGCTGGCATCGAAATCTTTGTGAATCGGCGATTGGCCGTCAACGGTTAATACTTTCCATTTTGGATCAAGTGATTCGAATGGAACGATTCCCCATGATGGAAGATTCTTCCAAGCATCATCAACCAATTGATCTGCCGGTGCGGTCTGGACTGCGCCGTCAGCGGGCGCGCCCCAAAGCGCCGTGAACGCCGCCAGTGTCGAATCCGCCATCCATAACGGATGAACCTCACCCCCTCTCCCGACGGGCGCCGCGCTGAGCTTGTCGAAGCGAGAGGGGAGAAAGGGTGAGGGAGAACCGTGCCACGCGGCTTTGAGTTCATCGAGAGTCACACCATCGGTCACAGTCGGGAATGGCGCGACGAGCGCGTAAACCCAGACGGATTTTAGATTGTTGATTTTCGATTGTTGATTGTTAACATCAAGCGTAATGGATGCTGATGATGAATCTGTTGCTATTGGAATTCCCCAGCTTTGCGCGGCCTGGCGAAGTTGATCCGGCACAGCCGGGCTGATCCACAACGCGGCAGGCATGGGTGTCGTCGTGGCCGTTGGCGTTGATCGCGAAATTGGTCCTAGCACATCAGGAGTCACAACCGCCTGCGGAGCGCACGCTGATAACAAAAGAACGATGATGAGAATCAGTTTCTTCACGAAGGAAGATTATAGCCGGAGAAAGATACGCAAGAATAAGAACTCATTCAGGCTTAACATCAATTCATGTCATTGCGAGTCTTCGAGAAGCAATCTCATCGAGGGACCAATTGATTGTTATACCAGGCACGGACCCAAATTGCGGTTTTCTACCGCTTGATTCGCGGGGCTGAAGCCACCTGCTCAGTACGTGAAAGTTGTCGCTATGGCGCCACGGCGACGCCTTCGGACTGGCGCAACGAGTGGCGCCTTGGCGCCACTTTCATGCGCTGAGGCGGGGATTTATCCCTTGCCGAATCCCGTTGAACAAAAGCGCGATTTATGCCCGTGTTCAGTATAGATGGGATTGCCACGTCGGGAAGAACACCCTCCTCGCAATGACATGTCATCATGGCTTAAGTTTGAGACGCGTCAACGTAAACGAAGCCAACGCCTCTTCGTCAATCGTCACGCCGAGGCCGATGCCGCGCGGCACGTCAATCGTGCTGTCCTTGTTGAGCGTAAAGCGCTCGCGCGTGATGTCGCGTTTGTAATAACGATCCGATGCGGAAATGTCGCCGGGCAAGGTAAAGCCGGGCAAGGAAGCCAGCGCCAAATTGGAGGCGCGGCCGATGCCGGTCTCCAACATGCCGCCGCACCACACCGGGACATTTCGCGCGCTACAATAATCATGAATCTCAACGGCCTGACTCAAACCCGCCACGCGCCCGGCTTTGATATTGATGATACGGCAGGCTTTCATTTCCAGCGCGTATCGCGCATGGCGCGGCGACAAAATACTTTCATCGAGGCAGATCGGCGTGCGAAACTCCCTTTGCAATTTGTGATGATCCCAAATATCATCTTCATACAAAGGCTGTTCGATCAACAATAAATTCAAATCATCGAGCGGCTTGAGCGCCTTTGCAGACTCCAAGGAATAGGCTGAGTTTGCATCCACCTGCAGGCGCAAATTTGGATAGACTTTTCGAACTGCCGATGCGTCGCCGACATCGCGTCCCGGTTTGATCTTGATCTTGACGCGCGCATAACCGTTTTCCACATAACCGGTCACGGTTCGCACCAGGACTTCAGGCGACTCCTGCAATCCAACCGACACCCCCACCGAGACTCGATCCCGTTTACCGTCGAGCAGTTCGCGCAATGATTTGCCCGTGCGCTTGCCCGTCAAATCCCACAACGCCATCTCGACGCCGGCTTTGGCAAGATGATGCCCGCGGATTCCAGCAACGCGCCTTTGAAAATCAACCGCGTCGCGGATATCTTTTCCAAGAATCTGCGGCGCAATGAAATCCTTGATGATATGCCAGGCCGTGCCGGTCGTCTCGTAGTTATAGCCGGGATCACGCGTCGCAACACATTCGCCATAACCCGTCAATCCATCAGATTGAATCGCGAGGATGACACATTCGCGGTCCACCTCGCGCCCGAACGATGTTTCGAACGGAGCGGCCAGCGGCATACGCAGATGATAAAGGGTGAGGGAGTCGATTTTCATGGTTTAAAAGACCTTTCTTCGTTCCAATGCCTTCGCCAAGGATAAGGCAGAAAGCGGAAATGTCAGTAGCCTGCCTGCGGCGGAAGTTTCTTCCAGATATTTTACTTCGATCTTGCGCGCATGAATCTTGCCGCCATCTTTGGCCGGACGGCCGATTCCGCTGCGCGGTTATGCCGAACATGCGGCGCGTATCAAATATCGTTTGATCTCCGGTGTGTTGCAGAGGCAAGACAAATTAGAAATCCATAAGTCCAATTCCGCAATTACAGACAAACGTTTAAAATTGGCAGCTCATGGAGGCAGCATGAATCCACACCCGATGCAATTGTCCCTGATGGGCCTGGCGCTCATTTCGATCGTTACCGCCTGCGCGCCAAAAGCGACCCCGCCAACCGTTGACCCGAACACAATGTCCACGGCGATCGCACGGGCCGCCCAAACCATTTTGACGGAGACCGCCGCCGCATCCAGCCCAACGCCAACAGTTACCGTTACACCGACTCTGACCCCAACCGAGGCGGCTCCCGTCTCGCCGACTGCCAACGCAACGCCCAAGCCTCCCACCATCGGAAACTTTACAGGCTGTTGGTATGGGCCGGGACAAACGTATACGCTGGAAAGCAATATCAGCAAGGGCGCAAGAGTTCAGGTGCTTGGCATTGGAAGCGTGCCGGGCTGGTACGTCATCCGCAACCCGTATTTTCACAAGCCCTGCTGGGTGCCAGCCTCCCAATTGGAAAATCTCCCCGCAAACGCAACTACCCTGCCGGTGATGACACCGGGGCCGTAATCAAAAAACCATCGAAAATATTCAAGCCACCGTGAGCGAGAAAAAACTTCCTGCCAATGGAAGCTTTTTCTTTTGCGGTTTATTCGTCATCTTATGCAGTCAGCGCCAAATTTGATCCTCGAAGCGCAAAGGGCTTACCGCGAAGACTCTTCTTACCCAATGTGCAACTCTTTCTACTTTGGACACGGAAAGCGCGGATTTTCAATTGCTTTTTTCGCGCCCGTCCGCGCCCGCCAGGAGTGAAAACAGGAGTTGCACATCAGGTTCTTCTTCCTTCGTGAAGAAAGAAAATCTCTTGCCGCTCTTCGTGGTAAGGAACACGGTGACTGTGCAACGTCACTTATTCTATGGGGCCAAGTTTGCTATAATGCGTTCGTGACTTCCATAGCAATGAACAATCTTTTCCGCAAACAAATCGCCATCCCGCAGGATCATGGTTCCTGGGTTTTCATCTTCAGTCCGCTGGTGGTTGGCATTTTTGCAGGCGGCGTGTTCAGCTATGCCACGTTCAGTTTGTGCGTGGCGGCCATGGCCGCGTTTCTTTTACGACAGCCCATGACCGCGATGGTCAAGGCGTATTCGGGCCGCCGGCCGCGAACCGACTTGCCGGCGGCGCGTTTTTGGGTCATGGTGTATGGCACCATCGCATTGCTGGCCCTGGCCGGATTATTTTTGCTCGGCGATGGATATATAGCTTATCTCGCTATTCCCGGCATCCCGGTCTTTGCGTGGCATTTGTGGCTGGTCAGCCGGCGCGCGGAGCGAAGACAGGCCGGCGTCGAAGTGATCGCGACCGGCGTGCTGTCACTGACTGCACCCGCCGCGTACTGGATCGGCATCCGGCATTATGATGGATACGGTTGGTGGCTGTGGCTGTTGACCTGGCTTCAATGCGCGGGTTCCATCGTCCATGCTTACCTTCGACTGGAACAACGCGAATGGAAATCTGTTCCCAGCCGCTATGATCGCTTTCGCCGCGGGGCGCGCGCTTTTTCTTACACCTCCTTCAATCTCTTCATCAGCGCCGCCCTCGGCCTGGGCGCCGGGATTCTGCCGCGTCCGATCTTTATCCCCTATCTCGTGCAATGGCTCGAAACGCTATGGGGAATTGACCATCCCGCGCTGCGATGGAAACCGGTGCAAATCGGGACCCGGCAATTAATCGTGAGTTTATTATGGACGATATTGTTCATTGTGACATGGAAATAAGAACGGAATTCACGCAGGGTAAGTGCATTCATCCGCTGAGCCATACTCTCTCCGCCAGGCCCGGAGAAATTAGCGCAAATTCGCGAAGATCAGTGGATTCGATGTGTTTTGCATGAATCAAGGAGTCGAAAATGAATCAACTCAAATATGAGCTGCTCACTGAAGTCAATGGCCGCATGGAAGCGGATATGCTCAAGAGTTATCTCGAAGCCGAAGGCATTCGCGTGGAAATGTTCCAGGAGGCAATCGGGCACAACATTTATCCTGTGACAATTGACGGCCTGGGACGCGTGCAGCTATTCGTCCCGAAAGAGCAGGCGAAGGAAGCCAAAGAGATTCTCGAACAATATAACAAGTCAAAGGAGAATGAATGAAGAATACTGTCTTACTGGTTACAGCTTACGGTATGGGTCACGCCGCCCAGCCGGCAGACCTTCCGATCAAACTTATCGATAAATATTTCAACCTCCTGTTACAGGGAGATAATTTACCAGGGGCCATTTGCTTTTACACCGACGGTGTAAAGTTGACGGTCAAGGATTCGCCGCTGCTCGATCCATTGCGACAGATGGAGAAGAAAGGCGTACGATTGATTATCTGCTCGACGTGCCTCGAAGCAATGGGATTATCAAAAAGTGTGCAAGTTGGAATCGTCGGAGGAATGCCAGACATCCTCGAAGCGCAAACAAAAGCAAGCAAAGTCATCACGCTATAAACAAAAGCCTGAGGAGGAGCGACAATGAATTTCGATCTGAACGACGAACAACGCTTGTGGAAGAGGACCGTTCACGACTTCGTGGAAAAGGAAGTCCGGCCCAAAGCCAAAGAGGTGGACGAAAAAAGCGAGTTCAACTGGGACGCCGCCCGCAGGATGGGCCCACTTGGGTTGCTCGGCTTGAACATCCCGGAAGAATATGGCGGTGCGGGCGTGGACGCCGTCAGCGCGGCGGTGGCGCTCGAAGAACTCGGCTGGGGCTGCGGCTCCACGGCGCTTTCGATTGCGGCGCACAACGGGCTGGGCACAACGCCATTGGTTTTATATGGCAATGAAAAGCTCAAGAAGAAATGGCTTCCGCTGGTTGCCAGCGGCAAAAGCAAACTCGGTTCACTCGCCCTGACCGAACCGGGCGCGGGTTCCGATTTACAGGGCGGCGTCAAAACGAAAGCCGTCAAATCGGGAAATGAATGGCTCATCAGCGGCGCAAAAATGTGGACGACCAACGCCTCCATCGCGGAATACATCATCACGCTCGTTCGCACCGGACCCGAAGGCGGCACCCGCGCCCTGAGCATGATCCTCGTCCCGACGGATGCCAAAGGACTCAAGATCGGCAGGCCCGAAAAGAAGATGGGACTGCACGGCTCCCCCACTCACGCCGTGACGTATGAAGATGTGCGCGTCCCGCTCAACAACTTGATCGGTGAAGAGGGCCGCGGCCTGCAGCAGACTCTCGCCACGCTCGATGGCGGACGAATCGGCATCGGCGCCATCTCGGTCGGACTGGCGCAGGCGGCCTTTGAATACGCGGAGGCCTATGCCAAGGAACGTCAGGCCTTCGGACAGGCGATCGCGAACTTTGAAGCCATCCAATGGATGCTGGCGGACGCAGCAACCGAAATCGAATCAGCGCGCCTGCTGGTCTACCGCGCCGCATGGATGAAGCAGCAAGGCCGCCCTTATACAAAAGAAGCGGCCATGGCAAAGCTGTTCGCCACCGAAACGGCGGAACGCGTCTGCCGCAATGCCATCCAAATCCACGGCGGATATGGCTATTCCAGCGAATATCCCGTCGAGCGCATTTATCGCGACGCGCGTCTGATGACCATCGGCGAAGGGACAAGCGAAGTGCAGAGGATGGTCATCGCCAGACATTTGTTGGCGTAAATTTTCCACCTGTCATTGCGAGTGGCGCCTTAGCGCCGCGTGGCAATCTCCGAGACAAACAATTGAATGTTACATGAGATTGCCACGATCCGCTGCGCGGGTCTCGCAATGACATTCTTGTCTTATGGGCACGGCGACGCCGTATCCCTACTTATCTACGACAATCCACGCGCTGGAATCTTTGGCAATGACGCGGGCGTCACCAGAATCGAACAGCGCGGCGATTTGATCCGGCGCGAGAAAATGACTGCGCATCAATAACATCTTCTCACCCAGGGCAACCATCTTCACGCCAAAACTACGAATATCCGGTTCTTCGATCACGATCCGCCCGCCGGCCTTGAGCACGCGAAAGAGTTCGCGCGCGGTACCGGCCTGATCTACCACATGATGGAACGCGTCCACCATGATGACGCGGTCGAAGGAATTATCGGGGAAAGGCAAACGCTCCGTTTGGGCCGCGGCCGCTCGAAGTCCCGGTTTGGATGCGGCGAAGCGCAACATACCAAGCGAAACGTCCGCAACGATAACTTGCGCGGCTTGATTCCGCAGCGCGAACGCCACGCGTCCCGTGCCGCCGCCCGCGTCGAGCAAGAGTCCGTTCGTCGGCAGGTCTGCCGCGGACATCATCCCATCCAACGACGAATACCCGCCGGCGCGGTTATACAAGGGTGCGATGAGATCGAAATGATCGAACGGCATATCACTGCACCGTGATCAATGTTTTGATGTTATCAAAGGTTGCGGGGCCGATCCCGGCGACGTTCATGATGTCTTCGATCTTTTGGAACGGGCCGTGTTGATTACGATAATCAATGATCTTCTGCGCGGTCGTCGGGCCGATGCCGGGTAGTGTATCGAGCTGCGCCAGCGTCGCGGTGTTGATGTTGATCAGGTCCGCTGCCGGAACCGTCGGCGTGGTCAACACCAGGAACGGCGCGTTGGATGAAGAGGGCGGAGCTCCGGCTGCCGCTCCACTTCCAGCCGGGATGTTGATCTGCTGTCCATCTTCGAGCTTTGCGGCGAGATTGACCGAAGTTGTATCGGCAGTGGACAGCAGCCCGCCCGCCGCGTTTACCGCATCCTGAACGCGGCTTCCCTGCGCGAACGAATAAACGCCGGGATGGACGACTTCCCCCATAATTTGAATCGTGATGGAAGGCTGCGTGGGCGAAGGCAAAAGCTTCACGGGTTCGCCGGACGGCAAACGCGTCACGATGAACAGCGCGCCCGCCAAAATGAAACCAGCCAGCAATCCGATCAAAACGTACGCGACTTGCTTCATGGTTCTATTTTACAACAATCTCATCACCAGCAATGATTCGCCTTTTGGCATGAATAAAGAAGCAAGCCGAACCAAACGGTTAAAGTAAGGGGGCATCTCATTCAAACCAATGGTGTGAAAATTCCATTTTTCATAGAACGGGCCGAGGCTCGAGCGGCATGTCAGATACAACGGGCGCCGCGCCCGTGCGATCAAATGCTCGATGATGAGGCGCGCAATGCCTTTGCCGCGATCCTCCAGCTCGACCGCGATGGATGCTAATTCGCCAATGTCTTTGCCATGCGGTTTAAGTTGCCCGCAGCCTCGCATCCTCCCGGACCCGTCAACGGCCACCACAAAGCGGCGCCAATCCAAACCCGTCGGGTTGATTCCCACCCGGTGAATCAAATTCCTGATCGCGGCAGAATCCGCTTCTGTCGCGGGACGAAGCACAAAGTCAGCCAAGCAGACCTGCCGCGACGATAATGGTAAACGAGGCTACGAACCAATGAATCAAAAATGGATAAACGAACGAACGCGTCCGATAGGCCACCCAGCCAAATACAAAGCCGCCGAAGATTGTTGAAAGTGTCTCGACTTCCGGCTTGCCGATGTGCGCCAGCGCAAACGGGACAGCTTGAAGCCATAACGCTTCCGGCCCAAATTTGCGCGCATAAGCGAATAAAATGAAACCACGGAACATGAATTCCCAACCGAACAGATCAATGAAAGTGTTCCATGGCAAGCCCGCTAATTGTGGTTTGTAATAATCCTGCATTGCCGCGCCGCGCGCCACAAACCAAAGCACCGGTGCGATCAGGATGATGCCCAACGCCGTGAGAATCAAGCCGGCTTTCCAATCGCCAAATGTAAATCCGTAGTCGCGAGGGTTATCACGGAAGACCACAAGAATAATGAAGAGCGGTATCAGCAAATATAAAATCGTGCGGTCATAGCCTTTGTACGGAGTCAGTTGATGATAGTAATCCACCATCAAAAGCAGGGTCGTGACGATGGTGATCGTCAGGACTTTCCAATCAAAGTGGAGGCGTTCGCCGAGAAGAGTTTTCATAAATTTTTCAATACGGCAAATAGAGCTGGTTTCCATTCGGCCCCAGCATTTGGGAAATGACCGGCCAGTCATGATAGATTTCCAGTGACCAGTTTAGCACAAGAAGCAAAGCTACAACCAGCGCAACCCAAAGAAGTATTCGCGGACGAGATTTGAATGCGGCAAAACCGTTTACCCAAAAATTCGCGGCCACGATTGCAAAGAATGGAATCAAAGCCAGGTGGAATCGCTCTTCGGACAGAATGAAGACATGCGGCAATAAATATCCGATGAAGAGCAAAGCCAGCAAAATCGTCTGCGGATGCCAGGGCAACCGCGCCGCACCGAACGCGCTGGATGATGCAACCGCGACAAACGGCAGGCCCAGAATCACAAGGATCAAAATCAAAAGCGGCGGAGGAATATATCCGAGAAAATCGTTGACGTAGAAATAAGTAAAGGCGCGCCATTCCACATCGAAGAAATAGCCCAGCCGGTTCGCAGCCAGAATCGGAAAACGCGCCGGATCTTGTTCGATAAACTGGATTGCCTTTTGTGTGCCGACTTCATCGCGGGTTTTATCGTCAAGAATGGACATCAGATCGAGCGAGGGGCCAAACGTAAATGTCCCGGTGGATTGCGGAGAATAACCAACGTAAAGGTTGTAGCCCAACGAAGTCTCGATGCTGGTCAGTTTGTGGGCGAGCAAAGAATTACGGATGATCCACGGCGTGATGGTCACGAGAAGCGCGACCAGCGAAAGGATCGCGCCGCGGCGGTTTTTCAAAATAAACCAAATCCATAAAATGGCAAGCAGTCCGAACGCGAGAATAATGGAGCGCGTCAATGCGGCAAGGCCGAGGAGAAAACCAGAAAGAAGAAAGTTGAAAGCGGTTGGCTTTTCCGCGGCGCGAAGAAACGCGAGCACCGCAGCAAGCACAAGCAGAAAAAACAGATTCTCGGTTGCAAGCGCGATTGGGAAAATCAAAAGCATCGGGTAAACCGCGACGATCCACGCGGCAATTTCGGCAGTCTTCTTTCCTCTTTCGTCTTTCTTTGCGTCAGGAGGAAAAAAGAAAGAAGAAAGATGTTGCGCGGTCAGATATGTTAGCGGCGCAAGCAGCGCGCCGAGAACCGTCTGCGCCAAACGCGCCGCGAAAAATCGTCCATCATTGATCCCGTTGAAATAATAAATGATTGCAAGAAAGGCCGGATACAACGGCGCACGAAAAGTGGTCGGCATCCCGCGCGGGTCGAGATGCAAAGTTGCGAGGTCAAGGTGAAGATACGGGGCAATGCGCGCCAAGTCGGCGGGCGCGTACCATCGAAATCCGAGTCCCGAAGCGAGGCTGCGCGCCAGCATATCGTATTGGAACATGTCGTCGAGGCCAATCCCTAATTGGCGCGTCAAAAGAACGGGGATCAGCCGCAGCCCAAGCGCAATCAGAAAGATCCGCGCCGGAAAAGAATTAACGAACTGCCACTTTGATTCCTTGATGAACCTCTTTTTTCAACGCGGCGATGCGGCGCTGGAGATATGGAGAAAAATATCCTTCGTATTTCTCCCATAACTCGGGCCGTTTCCAATCCTCGCCGGTGACGTGTCCGCGGCAGTTAGGCGAACCGCACGAGCAATCGAATTCGTCATAATTCGAACCGTCGCACATGGCGTAGTCGAGACAAATTTCCTCGCCCGCTTCGATATCGCGCATGGCGATCAAACCGATTTGTCCGTTCAGCCCCACATTGGGATCACAGCAATGATTGAAGCAATCGGCTTCCTCCATCGAAGGAGTCATCAAATAGAAATTGTCCTCGATCTGCAAAACCTGCTGCGTAAAGTTGGGCATGTTCGGGTCAACCTCATCGGCGGCCATGATCTTTCCGCCCCACAGCGCGATCAATTCATCTTTCTGGATCGGCTCGATGGCAAACACGCCGCAGTTTCCCTTTTGGGGATGCGGACGGCTTTCCACTTTTGGCGACAAATATGAAAAATTCTTTCCGGTCATTCTTCTCCTTCAAACATTCTCGCGGCCCAGTTTGGCCGCGGCCTCGAGATCGGAGGCGAAGTAGTCGCATGTCAACTCCTTGCCTGCCGGGATATCCCGCGCGGCAATTTCCTGCAAGCCGTCGGGCGTATCTACAAGATTGGGGGCGCCCGCATGATTGACATGCCTGGAATTATCCGCGCAAAGAATCATCATGCGTCGTTCGTCCATCACCGCAACATACGTGTAAATCTTCAGGTAATCCTGCGCGGCAGGAGGAAAATTATCGAACTCGCTGGCCGGAATGGCAACGTCAACACGCGGATCATATTGCCAAACTACCTGACCTTTGCAAACCGGCTCCTTCAGGAAAACGCCAATGCCGTGAATCGAACTGTGCCGTAAACTGGTGCGGACGATAAACATTCATGCCGCGCATGATAACCGCATCGCGCGGGAATGTGGGCCGGCCCGTTAAACCACATCGCCGCCTCGCTGAGGACTGCCCTCAACCGGCGGCGGTTGCGCTATGGCTGCGCGAGAAGATTCGTAATGCCGCAAACGAGAAAGGTTACGTATCATTCTCCTATCTAAGCGTCACATTTTACTACAAATCATTTCAGAGTTCCGATTATTTTCGCGCTGCGGACTTCTTGTTTTCCAACTCGCGCAGCGCATCCTTTCCGATCCAGCGCGCTGATTTGGATTCGCTCTTCGACAACTCCCGCGCGACTTTTATTGCCTTCGTGCATAGACGGCTGTTCCGCTTCCCGATCTGACGCAATGCCCAATTCACCGCCTTGCGGACGAAGTTGCGCTCGTCGTTCGCTTCCCGGACGATGAGCGGCAGCCATTTTTCGAACCTCTCGTCGCCTGACGTTTTATCGTGCACCGCGAGCGACGCCATCAGCACGAACCCCGCGCGCTTGACGAATTCTTCCGAACACGCGCTCCATTCGTCTACTTTTTGATTCGCAAACTTGGTTTTATCGAACAGGTTGCTGCAAACCTGGTCGCAAACATCCCATGAATCAAAAACGTCCGCCCACGATTCCATCTGCGCTTCGGTTACCAGTTTTGGGTCGTCCACGAACGCGGCCAGGATTCGCGCCTCGTGGATTCCCGAATCCCAAAGCTCCAAAGCCAAAGCGTGATCCCGCCGATGGGATTTGGCGATCCCGCGCAAAGTCGGGATGGAAACGCCGAGCGTATTCTTCGGGTTGATTCCGAAGCGCACCATGCCATCCGCATTGTGCGGATCAGCCAGCGATTTCAGATGAGTCAAAATTTCTTTGGCAGTTTGCGATGTCATGAGATGATTTTATCAGAACTGTTCAGGAAAGTCCGGCTCTCTGGGACTTGCCGTGGTGCGCAGCCAGCCGTAGGTCAAATTGCCAATTTGACCTACATCATGCCGCCAAATATGCTGGTCCATCACGGCAATTCCCAATGAACCGAAAGTCCCATCCGGCCAGCGTCACTTTTTGCACGGTATAATCGTGGCAGCATATTCCACGGAGGCTCAAGTGAGTGACGCTCTTTTTCCCCTCAGCAATGAACACAAGATGATTCGGGATGCCGCACGCGATTTCGCCAAAAACGAAATCGCCCCGATCGCGGCGCAGTTCGACGAAAGCGGCGAATTTCCATACGAGACCATCAAGAAAATGGGAGAAATGGGATTCATGGGAATCGAAGTGCCTGAACAATATGGCGGGGCAGGCATGGACACGCTGTCCTATGTGCTGGCGCTCGAAGAGATCTGCAAAGTGGACGCCTCGCACGGCGTCATCATGTCAGTCAACAACTCGCTGTATTGTCACGGCATCATGAAGTTCGGCACCGAAGAACAAAAACAGAAATTTCTCAAGCCGGTCGCGTCGGGCAAAGCGATCGGCGCTTATTCGCTGACCGAACCAATGTCCGGCTCTGACGCGGGGACGATGAAAAGCCGCGCGGTGAGAGATGGCGATTTCTACGTTCTCAACGGGCGCAAGTCCTGGGTCACAAGCGGGCCCATTGCGGATTACATCGTCGTCTTCACGATGACGGATCCCGCGAAGAAACAAAAAGGGATCAGCGCTTTCCTAATGGATACGAAAAACGCGCCTGGATTCGTCCGCGGCAAGAAGGAACCCAAGCTCGGAATCCGCGCCTCGGCAACCAGCGAGATCATTTTCGAGAATTGCCGCGTGCCTGCCGCCAACCGTCTTGGCGAAGAAGGGGATGGATTCAAAATTGCGATGACTGTGCTGGATGCGGGCCGCATCGGAATCGGTTCGCAGGCGCTGGGAATCGCCGAAGCTGCCTACGAAGCCAGCGTCGCCTACGCGCGCGAGCGCGAAGCCTTCGGCCAGAAGATCGGCGAATTCCAGGGAACGGGATTCAAAATCGCAGACATGAAGACGCGCATCGAGGCCGCGCGCCTGCTGATCTACAACGCCGCCGCCGCAAAGGAACGATCCAAAGCAACCGGCGAGCGGTACACGCTTCAATCTTCGATGGCAAAATTGTTCGCGTCCGAGACGGCGATGTTCTGCGCCCACGCTGCGGTGCAGATCCACGGCGGAATGGGTTACAGCAAGGAACTGCCTGTCGAGCGTTTCTTCCGCGACGCAAAGATCACTGAAATCTACGAAGGCACCAGCGAAATCCAGCGGCACGTGATCAGCCGCGCCGAATTGGGACTCAAATAGTTTCCCGCATGAGAATTGGCGGTACAGCGAGTAAGGGCGCAAGCGCGTGGTCTTTGCGCGTCTTTTTGATTGGCGTCAAAAAGACTCTCTTATCTGGCTGGCTTCTTCTCCTGGTCGGCCTGGTGATCATTGCGTGCGGCCAATATCTGATGGAACAGCGTAACGCGCTCCTTCTCCATTCGCAGAACATCATTATATGGGGAATCATAAACAGGCTCGATATACCCAACCTGGAGAATGTTGTTTCTGCATTTGGTCTATTCCTGGTCGGAGGCTTAATCTGGTATTTCGGCGTCCCGTTAAAATATCGAATAACTGAGCAGTTGCCAATGGAACGGGCAGGCCTCAAGCAAATTGATTGGAAGTATTCGGCGCCGCGTCTGGCTATCATTGGCCTGCTGTTCGCCTTTTTGCTGTTTCAACTGGGATTGCATCAATACCAGACATTCTTTCCTCTGCTCTGGCTTGCTCTTCTAATCTGGCTCTCGCTCATTTTCTGGACTTGGGACCGACGTGCCCAAACCGATCTTGCTCCTGGCCTTAACCACACAGACATTGCGTGGATGCTTGGATTATTTGCATTTTCCATAATCGTATGCACATACGCCATACGCGAGATTCCGGTCGCCATTCTTCCAGACGAAGATGCCTTTTGGGAGACTGCGCGCGCTGTGGCAATAGGAGGTTTCAAGCCGCCATTTTTCGACTTTGGCGTATTTGGTTTTCCTGTGGCGAGTTCAATATATCAGGGCTGGGTCATGCGCTTATTTGGGATAACCGTATTCGGCTGGCGCTTCTCCTCTGCGCTGGCCGCCTCCGCCGCAGTAATCCCAGTCTATCTAGTAGGACGCGAGTGGTTCAACCGCCGAACGGCAGTAATTGCTGCGCTGGTTATGGTTGCCAACCCATATTTTCTGATCTATGCGCGCCTAGGTTACAACAATGCCCAGGCGCTTTTCCCGGTCGCGTTGAGCATCTACTTTTGGGCGCAGTCAATTAAACGTTCGAGCTTATTCTATTGCTGGATAGCAAGTGCGATCGGGATGGCAGGCTTTTACACGTATTATGCCGCCTGGCTTGGCCCATTGACGATTCTGCTTGGCGCTTGTTTCTTCTGGCTCACGCGCAAGATCTCATTCCGCTGGTTGGTGATTGACGGCGCGATCCTTCTACTGGCCGCTGGCCTTGTTGCCGGACCTCGCCTTGCTTTCAGCTTGAGCAGTCCTGACCGGGAGCAATTGACATCCAAATTATTCGAGACATCCTTTGTCAATTCATTTTATGGCAAGGTTTACTATGCCCCCGCCGACCTTTTCGATGTTCTGCCGCCCATCCAGGTTGGCCGCATCGAAATCTTTTACGAGCCTACCCTCTATGGTGAGTTACTTACACGCGGATTCATCCGGACATTGGCTGCGCTGTTCGATCCATTCATCCTGACCGAACGCTTCATGACCACGGGCTATGCCGGAGTGATCTCGCCCATCTTCTTTTTGATTGGGCTTGTTATCGCCCTGCGCGGCTGGAAACAAATACGATTTGGCATTTCACTGCTTTGGCTTATAAGTGGATCAACGCTATTGAGCGCATTAAATGCATTTCCTCCGCAGGCCGCACATGCTGTTGTAGTCATTCCCATCGTGGCATTGCTCGCCGCGTTCGGCATCGTATCTGTCGCCGATATTCTGACCGAGAGGATGCCCGCCTTCGTCCGTTTGTGGCCAAGCCGGGCGCTGATGTCTGCAGTGACTGCTGCCATCCTTGTGTTTGGAATCCGGCAGTATTTCGTAAATATGCCGAAACAACATCAACCTGGTTTTGAAGATATTGCCTCGTGGGTGATATGGAATTATCAATCGCCTTCCACCATCTTTTACATTCAGGGCGCCAATAACCTGCCACGCCCTGCATATACAATAGACAGCAAAATGGCACCAGATGTTTACCGGATATTCAATACAGCCGGATTCCTTGATGCAAACTTTTCTCCCCATGATTTAAAAAATCTGATAGCATTTTTTCCCGAGGACCCAAATGGCGAAATTTCCGCGCGCTTGAAGCAGGTCGCGCCAAACTTGTCCGGGTTGACAACTTACAGAGATGCGAATGGTGGAGTTTTAGGCTTCGCCATGACGAATACCAGGGCGCAGCTGGTGATCCAATCCACTTTTGCCGAAGGAATTCAATCCATTTTGGGTACACCTGTTTGGGCACTAATTTTGCTTTCGCTCATCGCCAGCCTGATAGCTGCAATGTGGGGTATGCAGTCCACGCGGCAAAGGTTGAAAATAAATAAGGAAGGAATATTATGAAAGCCGTATTATTTCATAAACATGGCGGACCTGAAGTTCTGGAATATACCGATTTCCCAACGCCGGAGCCGAAAGCCGGCGAGGTGTTGATCAAATTACGCGCCGCTTCTCTCAATCGCGTGGATGTGACCGTTCGCAGCGGATGGCCGGGATTGAAGCTGGAACTTCCGCACATCAACGGCGCGGACGGCGCGGGTGAAGTCGCCGCGTTGGGCGAAGGCGTCAGGGATGTCCAAGTCGGCGATCATGCGGCCATCAATGCGAACATTGGCTGCGGCACATGCGAATATTGTCTTTCCGGCTGGGACAATATGTGCCGCGACTGGCATCTGCTCGGTGAAACGATGCGTGGAACGTACGCAGAATTTGTCAGCCTGCCGGCGCGCCAGCTTTATAAATTGCCGAATGATTTCGATTTTCATGTCGCTGCGGCCGCCGCGCTGGTTTTTCAAACCGCGTGGCATTCGCTCATCACGCGCGGGAATCTGCGCGCCGGCGAAACGGTTCTCGTTGTCGGCGCAAGCGGAGGCGTAAACACTGCCAGCGTGCAGATCGCCAAATGGAGCGGCGCCCGCGTCATCGTCGTGGGTTCCGATGCGAAAAAATTGGAGCTGGCAAAATCGCTCGGCGCGGACGTCGCCATTGACCGGTCGAAGGAAGAAGACTGGTCGAAGGCCGTTTTCCTCGCGACCGAGAAGCGCGGCGCGGATGTCGTCGTGGACAATGTTGGCACAACGTTCATGTCCAGCCTGCGCGCGCTGCGAAAAGGCGGACGATTATTGACGGTCGGCACAACAGGCGGTCCAAAGTTCGAGATTGATAATCGCTTCATGTTCGCGAAGCATCTCTCGATCATCGGCTCGACGATGAGCCATTTGAAGGACTTCAATACGGTTATGGACCTGGTCGTGGCCGGAAAACTGAAACCGGCGATGGATAAAACCTTCCCGCTAAAAGACGCGGCTGCCGCGCAGGAACGGCTTGGGCGAGGCGAGCAATCAGGAAAGATCACGCTTGACATCGGATAAGGAATGAAGAAACAATTACCCTGGTTCGAAATTATTCTATCGGCAGCATTCATCAGCATTCAGTTGTACGCAGCCTTTGCAAACGGATATGACATAGCGAACAATTGGTTCATTCGGGACGATGCCTTTTATTATTTCAAGGTGGCTCAAAATATAGGCCTCGGACACGGCATCACATTCGACGGCATCCACCCAACCAATGGATTCCATCCGCTGTGGCTGCTGATCTGCATCCCGATCTTTGCCTTGTCGCGCTTTGACCTGATCATCCCTTTGCGCGTTGTGCTGATCGCGATGAGTCTCTTCAGCCTCGGCACTGCGCTTCTGTTATATCGGATGCTCAAGGATATCCTTTCGCCCGCCATGGGAATGCTCGCGGCAATCGTTTGGACTTTCAGCGGATACATCCAATCCGTCTTTTATGATTCAGGGATGGAATCGGGAAGCGCTCTTTTCTTCCTGGCATTGCTGCTTTACGCGTTATATAGGTTCGAGAAGGAACGAAAGAACAGGAAACCGACGCTCCGCCAAATTGGGTGGCTTGGCATTTTCGCAACGCTGGCGATGCTGGGCCGCCTGGACCTGGTCTTCTTGTGTGTGATCGTCGGCATCTGGGTCATCTTCCGCGATTCGCCGATGCGGTATTTCCTCTTGAGCGACATCCTGGTGATCTACGCATCCACGTTATTTGCGTTCGTCTCGCGGCTCGGACTTGGGGCGTACTACGACAACGTTGATTCCGCCATACTCATGGCTGTTGCAGGAATGCTCTTCAAAATCCCGGTTTATTATTTCTTTGGACTTTACCGGAACCCGGCAAGCTGGAATCCAAAGTCTCTGTTTCGGAATGCAGTTCTTACAACCGCACTCAGCAGCGCGGCTTTAACGGCGATCATGTTGTCCGCCGACGCGCTGCACCTGATCCCTGCCTTCTCGCGCGCTATTCCTGCGGTGGATGCCATCCTCTGTCTCGGAGGCCTGCTCGCGGTCCGTTTTGCAGCTTTCGGATTTCGGGCTTCGTTCGAGCACGGACAAGACAGCCCGCCCCTTGAATTTTTCAAACTCCATTGGCAGGATTGGTTCAGGGAGGGATCGGCCTATTATGGAATCCTGGGCGGCGTCCTTGCCCTCTACATGCTGTGGAACAAAATCGCCTTCGGCACAGCCAGCCCGGTCAGCGGGCAGATCAAGCGCTGGTGGGCGTCGTATGCCGTCAGCGCCTTCGGCGGCGCGCCCCGAGATTTCCTTACTTTCATCATGCTCAGCCCGGCAACCGATACCACCACGCAATTCAATACCTGGGCGCCCTTCACATCCTGGCTAAGCAGGCTGAGCAATTTGATCGCAGCCCATTTTTCTCAACCACCCTTTGCCGATCTATGGAGGCAAAATTATCTGCTCCTGCTTGCGTTGTCCATCCTGCTCTTTTGCGGACTTGCTTTTCTAAACAAAACACGCACGATCCCGGCCATTATTTATACAGGCTTGATTCCGCTGTTCATCGGCAGTTGGATTCAAATCCTGTCCTACAGCACCACCGGCTACGTGTCTCCCAAGGAATGGTACTGGTTGACCGAACAATTATTCCTAATCATCGCGGGGGCGGCCGCGCTGAGCGCGCTTTTCGATCTTTTGCTCAAAAGATGGACTTTTGCCCAGGCCGCAATACCAGCCCTGGTCGGCATCTTCGGCATCTATATGGCATGGACATATTGGGGCGTTGTGCATTCGCAATTGACTTATGAATATCTTCCTCCGGGTTCGTCTTATATGGAGGCGGCCAGCTATCTGGAATCCCTGACCCAGCCCGGCGATATCATTGGCATGACCGGCGGCGGGAACGTGGCGTACTTCATCCATGACCGCACCATCGTCAACATGGATGGGCTGATCAACAGCTATACCTACTTCCAGAAGTTGAAAAATGGCACAGCCTCCGACTATCTCTATCAGACCGGCATGAGATACATCTTTGCAAACCCGACGATCATTCAGAACGCGCCTTATCGCGGGCAATACACAAACCGCCTCAAAGTGATCAATGACACGTGGGGCGGCAAATACCTGATGCGGCTGCTGCCGAAGCCGGGAAATTGAGTCCGGCCGAATGGCGCCCAGGAACAAGAATGCGTAGGAAACTGCCTTTTCAACTCACCCTTTTGTTGCTGCTCATCCTGCTCGGGACAGCCTGGCAGGCTGTAAGATTTGTCACCAGCATTGCCTGGTATGACACGTTGGAACTGTATGCTCCCAATCCAGGACCAATTTACATCGGCGCGACCGGTGTCGTTTGGATGCTGGCGGGGTTATTCCTGTTATGGAGTTTCTGGATCGGCGCGCGCTGGAACCGCGCCGCGATCCTGATCGCTTCGGGCTTGTACGCGGCCTGGGCCTGGGCAGACCGGCTCTTCGTCCAGACCCGGATGCGGGCGAACTGGCCCTTTGACCTTGCGGCAACGATCATTCTGCTGGCTTACACGGCCGCTGTTGTTCTCCATCCTCACAACAGAATCTACTTTGAAAGAGAGGCTTATGAACGAGAATCTAAAAGTCCGCCATCTGAGTGAAATGCGGGCGAAGTCGCGCCTGGGCGGAGGCGAGGCGCGCATCGAGGCGCAGCACAAGAAGGGACGGCTGACGGCGCGCGAACGTATTGATTTGCTGCTCGACAAAGGTTCGTTTCGCGAAGTGGATGCGTTCGTCGAACATCGCACGCATGACTTCAACCTGGACGAGCAAAAATTTCTAAGCGATTCGGTCGTTACCGGCTGGGGCACCATCGAAGGCCGCCTCGTTTATGTCTTTTCGCAAGACTTCACCGTGTTCGGCGGATCATTGGGCGAAGTCCACGCCGCGAAGATTTGTAAGATCATGGACATGGCAACGCGCACCGGCGCGCCTCTACTCGGACTGAACGACTCAGGCGGGGCGCGCATTCAGGAAGGCGTTGTGTCGCTGGGCGGGTACGCGGATATTTTCCTGCGCAACACGCTCGCGTCCGGCGTCGTTCCGCAGCTCAGTGCCATTATGGGACCCTGCGCCGGGGGCGCGGTCTATTCGCCAGCGCTCACCGATTTCATCTTCATGGTCCGAAATTCATCCTATATGTTCGTGACCGGGCCGGATGTGGTCAAAGCTGTCACACACGAAGACGTGTCGTTCGAGGATTTGGGCGGAGCCAGCGTCCACGCCGAGAAATCGGGCGTGTGCCACATGGTCGGCGACAGCGAAGCGGATACCTTGTTCCTGATGCGAAAATTGCTCGGCTACCTGCCGCAAAATAACATGGAAGATCCGCCCTTCGTTCAAACCGGGGACGATCCATTTCGGATGGAAGAAGAGCTGGAGAACATCGTTCCCGACGCGCCGGACAAACCTTACGATATCAAGGATGTGATCCGGCTGATCTTCGATAATGGTCAGTTCTTCGAGATCCACGAGAATTACGCGATGAATGTTGTCGTCGGCTTCGCGCGGCTGGGCGGGCATTCGGTCGGGATCATTGCCAACCAGCCTGCGGTTCTGGCGGGCGTGCTGGATATTGACGCAAGCGAGAAGGCGGCGCGCTTTGTGCGCGTGTGTGATTCGTTCAACATTCCGATCATCACGTTCGAGGATGTGCCCGGCTTCATGCCCGGGACGAATCAGGAACATCATGGCATCATCCGTTCGGGCGCGAAACTTTTGTATGCGTACTGCGAAGCGACCGTTCCCAAACTGACGGTCATCACGCGCAAAGCCTACGGCGGCGCGTATTGCGTGATGTCATCCAAGCACATTCGCGGCGACGTGAATTTTGCGTGGCCCGGCGCGGAGATCGCAGTCATGGGACCGGACGGCGCGGTGAATATCATCTTTCGCAAGGAACTCGAGAACGCCAAAGACCCGGTCGAACGCAAAGCCGAGCTGGTGGCCGAATACCGCGAGAAGTTTGCCAATCCGTTCGTGGCGGCGGAACGCGGTTTCATTGACGATGTGATCGAGCCGAAAGAGACGCGTCCGCGTCTGATCAACGCGCTGGAAATGCTGCAAAACAAACGGCTGACGAACCCGCCAAAGAAGCACGGGAACATTCCGTTGTAATTAAGCATCCCGCCTCACGCATTACGTATTGTGTTGTATGTTTCGTGATCCGTAATTGGTAATTGGCAAGGAGATTCGAATGTTCAAAAAAATCCTGGTGGCCAATCGCGGCGAGATTGCTGTACGCATCCTGCGCGCCTGCCGCGAATTTGGAATTCCAACCGTGGCCATTTTCTCGGAAGCCGACCGCAACGCGCTGCACGTCCGTTATGCGGACGAAGCGTATCTGCTCGGCCCGGCCCCGTCGCGCGAATCCTACCTGCGCGCGGATAAGATCATTGACATCGCGCGCAAATGCGGCGCGGATGCCATCCATCCCGGCTATGGATTTTTGGCCGAGCGTGAAGCCTTCGCCGCGGCCTGCATGGATGCGGGAATCACATTCATTGGACCGAAACCGTCAGCGATTGCCGCAATGGGCGATAAGATGACCGCGCGCAACACCGTCATGGCGGCGAGCGTGCCGGTCGTTCCTGGCACGGAGGGCAAAGGCGGCATGACCGATGACGATCTGCTGGCATTCGCTCCGAAGATCGGCTTTCCGCTGTTGATCAAAGCCTCGGCGGGCGGCGGCGGAAAAGGAATGAGGGAGGTCGCCTCGCTCGAAGAAATGCCGGCTCTGCTTGCGTCCGCGCGGCGCGAAGCGGAATCCGCTTTCGGCGATGGAAATGTTTATCTCGAGAAGCTGGTCGAAGGCGCGCGCCATATCGAAATCCAAATCCTTGCCGACCAGTATGGCAATGCGATCTATCTTGGCGAACGCGACTGTTCCATTCAGCGCCGCCACCAAAAGCTGATCGAAGAAGCCCCCTCGCCTTTCATGGACGAGGAACTGCGCCAGAAGATGGGCACAGTAGCGGTGAAGGCCGCGCAGTCGGTCGAATACGTCAACGCCGGGACGATCGAATTTTTGGTTGACAAGGACAAGAATTTCTATTTCCTCGAGATGAACACGCGCTTGCAGGTGGAGCATCCTGTTACCGAGTTGGTGACCGGCGTTGATATTGTTGCGGAACAAATCCGCATCGCGCGCGGGCGCCAGTTGAGCTACAAACAGGAAGATGTTCATCTGCGCGGGCACGCCATCGAGTGCCGCGTCAATGCCGAAGACCCGTACAATGGTTTTCTGCCTTCGACCGGACTCGTCACATTGAGCATCGTTCCCACCGGCCCCGGCGTCCGTGTGGACACGAGCGTTTATTCCGGCATCGAGATTTCGCCGTTCTACGATCCGATGATCGCCAAGCTGATCGTGTGGGGCGAGACGCGCGGGCAGGCCATCCTGCGCATGCGGCGCGCGCTGGAAGAGTATCGCATCGTCGGCGTGCGGACGAACATCCCGTTCCATCAGACGATGATGGACTCGCCCCGCTTTATGGGTGGACAGTACGACACGCGCTTTGTCGAGGAACGTTTCTCCATGCCCGAACTGGATGAGGAGCGTGTGATGCATCACCCGGAAATCGCCGCGGCATTTGCCACGCTGGTCGCGCATCATGAAGCGCAGCGCTCGTCGGAATTCGTCATGCGCAACGAACGCGATACCAGCAACTGGAAATGGGTCGGGCGCTGGGAACGCCTGCACCGGTAGTCGAATAGTCTGATAGTCGAGCAGCCGGTTGATCATTAGACCAGGAGACTAAGCGACCATGCGACCACAGGACAAAACACATGAAATATGTAACCACGATTGACGACAAAGAATTTACAGTCGAGATCATTGACGAACGACACATCAGCATCAACGATAAAATGATGGAGGTGGATTTCCAATCCATCAGCGGTCAGCCGGTCTATTCGATGGTGATTGATGGAAAATCCTATGAGGCCTATGTCTATGAAGGCGAAGACGATTGGCAGGTGCTTTTGCTTGGCCGGCAGTATCCGGTCAAGGTCGAGGACGAGCGCGAGAAACGGCTGAAGTCCGCGGCGGGAGGCAAGGCCCAGGCGGGCGGCGAATTCCAGTTGAAGTCGCCGATGCCGGGATTGGTGGTCGCGGTTCCTGTCGAAGAAGGGCAGCCGGTCGAAAAGGGACAGGTGCTGGTCATCCTCGAATCCATGAAGATGCAGAACGAATTGAAATCGCCGCGCGCCGGAAAAGTGGAACGCATCAAGGTGAAGGCCGGCGAGAGCGTGGAACAGAAACAGACCTTGTTGAGCGTGGTGTAAGCAAAACGCAAGGAGCAAGACGCAAAAGCAAAACGCAAAGAGTAAAACGCAAAACAAAACGCAAAGAGCAAACGCAAGCGCAATTGTGAAATGAGCGATTCAAATCAAGAGACCGAAGTAAAGTTCTACGTCAGCAGCCTGACGGAAGTCGAAATGCGCCTCTATTCATTGGAAGCGCATTTGATTCAATCTCGCGTGCTCGAAGTCAATTTGCGATTCGATAATCCAAATGGCGACTTCCAGCGCCAGGGACGCGTATTGCGCCTGCGCCGTGACGAAGAAGTTCGATTGACATACAAAGATGGCAGCCGGCTTTTGGACGGCGCGCTCAGCCGCCGCGAGATCGAATTCGCCGTCAGCGATTTCGATTTGGCAAAACAATTTATCGAAGCGCTGGGATATAAAGTAATTTTCGTTTACGAGAAATTCCGCACGACATTTGAATTGGACCGCGCGCACATCATGCTGGATGAAACGCCGATCGGCAATTTTGTCGAGATCGAGGGCGCGCTAGAAACGCTAAAGCCAATTGCGGCGAAGCTTGGCCTGAACTGGGATGCGGCGGTCCCGGCCAGTTATCACGCGTTGTTCAAGCGCGTGTGCGAAGCGCGCAGGCTCGAATTCCGGGATTTGAGTTTTGAGAACTTCAAGAATAAAAAAATTTTGCCAACTGATTTGAAGGTCCTGCCGGCAGATTAAAGCGCCAGATACAAACTCTGTTTGGTCGGGCGCGTTCTGCCATGCCATTTCAAGCGGGAACCTGGAGGACAACATGAATATTTTGATTTTGGGCGGGTACGGTTACACCGGCAAATTGCTGGCTAAACATTTGCTGGCTGAAACAAATCACAAGATCATCATTGCCGGGCGGCATCTCGACAAAGCGCAAATGTTGGCGGATGAATTGAATGATGGACGCGTGGCTGCGTTGCAAATTGACGCGGCGGATTCGGCCAGCTTGAAATCTGCGCTTCGGGGGGCGGAGCCTTCGACTTCGCTCAAGCCAGGCTTTTTGCTGGTCGCCGCGCCGACGACTCATCACACCGAGAAAGTTATCTGCGCCGCGCTCGACGCGGGTGTGGATTATCTCGATGTCCAATATTCATTCGAGAAACTAAAAATCCTGAATGCTCATGCAAAGGAAATTGCTGAAAAGAATCTTTGCTTCATCACCGAGGCCGGATTCCATCCCGGCTTGCCCGCAGCATTGGTTCGTTATGCCGCATCGAAAATGGACTGCGTCGAGTCTGCGTTCACAGCCGGATATTTGAATGTTGGCACGTTCACGCCTTACACGGACGCCATGGACGAATTTATGGAAGCCTTTGTCAAGTATCAGGCACAGGTCTACAAAAACGGCGCATGGACAAAATCAAATTCATACGACATTCGAAAATTCGATTTCGGCGAGGGCATCGGCAAGCGCGATTGCTATTCGATGTTCTTCGAAGAATTGCGTGGATTGCCCGAAATGTATCCGAGTTTGAAAAATGTTGGCTTCTACATGGCCGGAGGAGGCTGGCTGGCAGATTCGCTGACCACGATCATCCTGCTCGGCTCGAAGCTCGCGCCCCAACGCGGACTCAAGCCGATGGGCAAACTCATGTGGTGGACCATGACCAAGCTTCCCAAGCCGCCCTATCGCGCGATGCTCGCGGTCGAGGCCAAAGGCCAATTAAACGGCAGGCCGGTCCAAGTCCGCGTGAGCTGCGAACACGAAGATGGCTATGAGTTCACCGCGATCCCCGTTGTCGCCTTTTTGGAGCAATACGAAAAAGTCCGACGCCCGGGACTTCACATGCTGGGATATCTGGCAGAACCAAAGCAACTATTCAGGGATATGCAAAAGATGGGGATCAAATTAATCGAGTAGGTCACGTTGAAACGTGACCTGCATCGTCAACGATACTTTCCCGTGCGCGCCAAATTCGTTAAGTGGTCGAGCAGCGGGCGCAGCCGTTCAGGTACGACCGTCTCACTCACGATGACCGTGTGCGTTCGCGGCGGCAAAGAAATCGTCACGCTGTATTCGAACATGTCCGCCCCCGGCGAGGCAGGCTTGATTTGCCCGGGCAAATCAAAGAAACCTGCCTCATTTATTTTTTGTTCGAGAGTCGCCGATTCGTCCGGCGCGAGTTTTTCAGAATCGACGCGGGCGGTCAGGCTGATACCGGCAAAGCCGCCGCTGCGCACGAACTCGATACGCATTCGTCATCTCCCTGCTTATGAATTTCATGAACCGCCAAATAAGGATCGGATGATCGCCGCGGGTGCGGTCACGCATCCGCCGGGTTGAGGCTGCGGCTGGGGCTGCGGTTGAGTCTGGGGAGCGCCGGGTGTAATGCCAACGCGGATCCACGCGTTCTTCACCGCTTGCTGTTCGGCGCCATCCGTTCCAAAAAGTTCACCGGCGGTTTGGGTGGTCAGATCCGCTGCGCCCTGGAAATCGGTTGTGCTCCTGAATTTATCGCGCCCGGCCGCGTACCAGATCTTCCCGGCCTTTTCCCAGGCATATCCGCCGATGGCAACTGCCGTCAAATAAAACGCATGATTGGGGATTCCCGAATTGATGTGAACACCGCCGTTATCCTGCGTGGTGTTGACGTAATGGGCCATGTCGGCGGGCTGCGGATCCTTGCCCAGCACCGGATCATCGTACGCGGTGCCCGGCGCTTTCATCGAGCGAAGTGCAACGCCGTGAACGCTCGCAGTGAGCAGTCCCTCGCCGATCAGCCAATCGGCCTGATCCGCAGTTTGGTTGAGCTTGCGCTGCTTGACCAGCGAACCGAACACGTCCGAAAACGATTCGTTCAACGCCCCGGATTGTCCCTGATAATCCAGGTTCGACATGTATTGCGTTACGCCATGAGTCAGCTCGTGGCCGATCACATCCACTGCGATGGTGAAGCGGTTGAACAATTGTCCGTCGCCATCGCCATAGACCATTTGCTGCCCATTCCAAAAAGCGTTGTCGTAGTTCTGCTGGTAATGAACCGTCGAGTCGAGATGCAGGCCGTTCCCATCCAGCGAGTTGCGCTGATAAATATCCCAATACAAATCATACGTATCCCCCGCGCCGTCGTATGCCTCGTTCACGGCAACATCACCGGATGGCGGCTGGCCTTCATCGCGGACCTGCTGTCCGGGTAAACTGCTTCCATCGTTCGCAGTGTAAACGGTGCGATGCTTCCCCGGCGCGGTAACTGGCGTAAGGTAAGCCACAGCCGATGCCAACGCCTGACGGTGGCCGCGTATCCCGCCTGAGATTCCAATGGCATTCAACGCCACCTTCTTTTGGGCTTCGTTGCCATTGGCCAACATGCTCTCGAGCATGTGCGGAGGAACGATGCAGTGCAAACAATTTATATGGTTGTTCATTTGACGGCTCCTTTTCGATAAAGAAGGTTCGATGCTACGCTGACTCGCGCTTTTACTTTACTCTTTTTCCAATCCAAATTCAATCACCGATTTGTAACCATTCCCCGCGCAAAACTTTATCGCCATCCCAATGCAATTGCCCGACCGCCCCCTCTTCGCCCAGCAAACCGGGCAGGAGGGATCGAACGAAATCCGCATCACCCGATGTGAAGAATCGGACCTCGCCGCGCCCGCCCGCCGGACGTTTCAATCCGTTCGCCTCGAGCAGACGTTTGGCCTGCCGCGCCACCGCCGGGGCTGGGTCTATCACCCGGACTTTTTCCCCCACGATCCGCTGAATCAGCGGAATCACAAACGGATAATGTGTGCAAGCCAAAACAACCGTGTCAATATTTTTCTGGAGCATTGGATCCAAAGCTTTTTCGAGAATACCGCGCGTGAGCGGTCCATCCAGATCGCCTTTTTCAATTTGCTGGACGAGCCCCGGACAGGTATCCTGCATCAATTGCACTCCGTTCGCAAACCGTTCCACCACCGACGCGTACAACGCGCCCTGAAATGTCGCCGGCGTCGCCAACACGCCGACCACGCCGGTCCCGGTATGTTCCGCCGCAGGCTTGACGGCGGGTTCCATGCCGACGAAAGAAACATCAGGGAACGTTCGACGCAGGTGCGTCAACGCCGCAGCGGATGCTGCATTGCAGGCGACAACGATAATCTTTGCGCCATGATTTAAAAGAAACCGCGTTATGCCTTCGGAAAAATCGCGCACCTGGCCCAGCGGACGCGGACCATAAGGCACGTGTCCCTGATCGCCAAAATAGATGACCGCCTCTTCGGGCATTTGCTCGCGAAGGGAGCGCAGCACCGAGAGTCCGCCAACGCCGGAATCAAAAACGCCCATTGGATTATTCGAATTGGTCGGGGGCATTGCTGAATCATAAAACGCAAAATGCAATCCGTAAAGCCCGCCTTTTCCGTTTTCCTCCCTGCGTTTTACTGTGTATAGTATTACCCCGCGAAACCTATATCAACCACGAAGATTTTGCGGTGCGATATTTATATCGCTCTTGGCTGCGGGATGAATTCGGCGCTGCGTTATCAAAATCGCCGCCCGGTCTGGCGGCGATTTTTTCGTGCTGCTAGTGGTTTGTTGGATATGTTTTGCAATAAAATCATTGCTAATCCAAACGTGATTCGGCGCAAATTTCTTGCAGTATTTACCCAACAGACCACTAGTCACGCGGCGCGTCCCAAAAACGGTTTATTGGAATTTGACCACGAGCGTGTAATTCACCACGGCTCCCGCTCTTGGCACAACTTCGATGATGTAATCTTGCGTCGAAGGCAATTTCATGCTGAAACTGGTTCGTTCGGTTACATACCGAAGGTAGGGTTGTCCATCCGCAAAGCCCCACACTGACAATACAACACTATTGCCCTGACTGTTCAAACTCAAACTCATGGTTTGGCCTTGAACGGCATAGGCGACATAATCCACGTTGTATCCTCCAGCAGTCTGTCCGCTCAAAATGGCTTTGTCCGCGCCTTGCGCGATCTGGATGCGCGCCGGAATCTGGACGGTGAGCGTGAAGTTTTCCGTGGTTGTGCCGCCATGGATTCCCAGGTAATAATCCTCCGTGGTTGGCAGCCTGCCCTGCCAGCCAGTTTGCCTGGCCGATGCGCTCAACAGCGATGTCCCGCCTTGCGTGTTGATGGAAAGCGTCACATCGTTGTTCAACGAGTTGACATCCACGATCATCGGCTGACCCTGCATCGCCTGCAAAACATAATACTGAATTTGTCCCGGCTGGATCGGCGCGCTGACCACTCCCGCGGTCGCGCCGGTCAGGAAATTGATGCGGGTCGCAGCCGGCGGGACCGGAGTCGGCGCAATGGCCGGAAGATTCGTTGGCGCCGGAGTTGGGGGAATCGCCGTCGCAGGAATCGGAGCCGGTGTGTTCTGAGGCGTGATCGCCTGCATCGTCGCGGCGACGACCGTCGCAATGTCATTGGGAGAAGCGGTTGGCGCTGACGGCGCGGCTAATCCGACACAAGCGACAGTCAGGACAAGAACGGCTAAAGCGGATATCCAAATATATTTTCCTCTTCGAGGACTTCGTGAGCGGGACATTCTGATCTCCTTTGTAAGGTTGGATGTTATCACAACAGCGTTCGGGCTTCGGGTACAATTCAGCCATGTCAGACATCAAGGAATTCATTCGACGTTGGGGATTCTCTCTTTTGATGATGGGAACGATCTTTGCGTTTT
The DNA here is from genome assembly GCA_021787595.1 of Chloroflexota bacterium. Lineage (GTDB taxonomy): Bacteria > Chloroflexota > Anaerolineae > Anaerolineales > Villigracilaceae > Fen-1038. The sequence goes on from JAJYLQ010000012.1 coordinate 78,647, forward strand.
CATCCACGCCGGGAAGCGACCTGCCGAGTTTCGCATCGTTCGACTCCCTGGTCAAGAAGGGCGGACACATGCTCGGCTACGGTTTGCTGGCGACGGCAAACTGGCATGGCTTTGACTTCAGGCGGAATCGTTCGTGGCTGGCCTGGTTGTTCGCCGTGCTTTATGCGGCGACAGACGAATTTCATCAATCATTTGTTCCCGGACGGCACCCCTCGCCGGTGGATGTTTTTCTGTTCGATGGCGGCGGCGCGGCAATCATGTTGTTGATTGCCTCGCGATTCATAAAACCAAAAACTGCGAACGTATAAGCCTTCTCCAAAATGATCCGTGGATTTCACAGACTTCCATCGGACTTCGCCAGTCTTTTTCAATTCACGTAATCTGCGTTTTCAAAAATCAATCAGGTACCCGCGCGGCAGAGTCTGATCGCTTCTTCGCGCGCTTTGCCCTGCGCGACGATGACAAGCACATCGCCCGCGCGGACAGCCGTGTCACCGCGCGGGACGATGACTTTCGAGCCGTGCCGGATGGATGCAATCACACAATCTTTTGGAAAAGGAATTTCCCTCATTTTCTTTCCGACGATTTGCGACTCAGCGTTGACGACCACATCGGTTACTTCGACCCGATCCGGCACGATGGCATCGAGGCGCACATTTCCTTCGAGATGGCGTTTTTCGGTGCGGCGCGTCAGCGCAAGGTTGTAGGCGTGGATGACATCCGCGCGCCGCAGAACGCCAAGCAATTTTTGTTTGTCTTCGCGCGAGACGACCGGCAATCGTCCGATATCGCGTTCGCTCATGCGGCGCAGCGCGGCAGACAAAGTTTCATCGGGAAACGCCGTCAGGATGTCGCGCGTATAAATTTCTTCCACCTTGACTTCCTTGTTTTCAGCCCGGTCAATATCCTGCAGCGAAAGAACGCCGGCCAGCTTTCCGCGCGCGTTGACGACCGGCAGGCCGTGACGCCGCGCCTTTTCCAGGAGACCGGCGGCTCTTTCCAACGAATCCGATACGCGTATCGCGGTCGTATCCTGCCGCATCACTTCGCCGACGGCGATTCCGTCGAGGACTTCCACATCGCGGCCGCGGTCGAGGCGAATGCCATGACGCGCCAGACCGATCCCGTAAACCGAATCGCGCTGGATGCGCTGCGAGATCAACAAGCTGACCGCCACCGAAAACATCAGCGGCAGAATGATGCGATAGTCGTTTGTCAATTCAAAAAGAAGGATGACAGCCGTGAGCGGCGCGCGGACGGCTCCCGCCAAAACAGCCGCCATCCCGACCAGCGCGAAGGCGCGTGGATCAATTCCAAGTCCGGGAAAAAGACGCGCTGCGGCGATGCCGAATGCGCCGCCCAACGCGGCGCCGGTGAACAACGATGGTGCGAAGACGCCGCCTTTGAATCCGCTGCCGAGGCTCAACGGCGTGAGAATCAATTTGGCGAGGACCAACACGAACAGCAGCCAGAATGTGAAATCGTTTTTGATCAGGATTTCCTGTATGGAGCTGTAACCCGTACCAAGAACCTGTGGGATGAACAGCGCGGCAATTCCGAGCAGCAGGCCAGCAGTTGCAGGCTTGACCCAATCTGCCACTTTCCATGAGGCATAAAAATCCTGAAGCTTATAAAGCAAATTCGCGTACAAAGCCGAAAGCGGCCCGGCGATCAAACCCAGCAGAAGATAAAGCGGCAGTTCCCAGATTGAATGGAATTCATAAGCCGGGACCGCAAAGGCAGGCGCGCTGCCCGAAACAGCCTGCGTGAAAACAGAAGAAACCACAGCCGATACCAGGATCAACCACAACGTGTTCCCGCTGATTTCCCCGAGGATCAATTCGAGCGCAAAGAAAACGCCCGCAATGGGCGCATTGAATGCGGCAGCAATGGCCGCGCCGGCTCCTGCCGCAACCAGCGTCTTGATTCTTTCATCCGTCAGGTGAAGCACCTGTCCCAGCATGGATGCAAAATTAGCCCCGATCTGTACTGCCGGATCTTCAGGTCCAACAGAAGCGCCTGCGCCAAGTGAAAGAGCCGAAGCGACAGCCTTGACCGGCGCGTTCTGGTAGAACAGGCGTCCGCCCGACAAGGCGACGGACTGCATAACGGCGGCGGTGCCGTGTACTTTCTCTTCACGCAGAAAAAAATGGTTGAATAATCCGACAATGAGTCCGCCAGCGATCGGAATGATGACGATGGTCCATTTCCCGACTTGCGCCATCCATCTGCCTGCGGTATCGAACATGACGGATTGAAGAAAGTTGTAGGTTAATTTAAATAACCAGACGCCGATTCCGCTTCCCAGCCCCACGAGAATTGCAAGTGTAACCAGCAATAAAGTTTGCGACGTCTTAATGGCTTTGAAGATGTCCCCTGTATTTGCAAGAATCGATGTGTAGAGTTTTTTTATCATTGTCCTAAACAGCGAAGAGCGCGGAGAGTGATTTCTCTGCGCTCTTTATTTACTCGAATTCCAGTTCCAGGTCCTCGTCATCGCCCCACTCTTCGAGCCGATCAATCTCGATGTCGCTGAAGAGACCTTCCTGGTGCGCCTGGACGCGATAACGTTTGACCAGTTCGAGAAGCGCCAGAAAAGTCACGACGATTTCAAGCCGCGTCGCTTTATCGCCAACCAATGCGCGGAAGGACGCGCGCTGCAATTGTTTGAGCGTTTTGGAGATCAAATCAATTTTCTCGCGGATGGTGATTTTCGGCGCAGCGATGACGGTTCCAAGCGACTGCTTTTCCGCGCCTTTTGCAAACGCCGATTGCGCCGCGGCGACCAAAGCTTCCAGCGTGAGTCCCGATAAATCGAGCTTCGCTTCCACTTTCGGCGGCGGCGCGACGCGCAGGTACGTCCGCAGGCTGGCTTGCTGGCGCGCGTCCAGCCATCCGCCGATCTCTTTGAATCGTTTGTAGAGTTTGAGCTGATCCACCAGCGACTGGCCGACGTCTTCCTCGCCCGGTTCGCGCGCGGGCGGGCGCGGCAGCAACGCTTCGGATTTGATTTGCAGCAGCTTTGCGGCAATAACAAGAAAGGCTGAGATTTCGTCGGCGTGAAGTTGATCGAGGCTGTGGATGTACGCCAGATATTGATCGGTGACCATCGCCAGCGACACCGTTGTAATGTCGAGTTCGGTGCGCTCGATGAGATCGAGCAACAGATCGAGCGGTCCCTCATAAACAGGCGTATGAACAGTGTAGTTGGTTTGGCGTCCGAGCAGGTTTTCCACGGCGGGCGAATTATATCATCGTCATCATCGCGCTCCCGAAGAACATCGGGGCGATGTGAGCGGAGGCTGAGCATTGTCGAAGCGCGTTTAATCCATGACGGTTATAATTTATCCATGCCAACCAAACTAACTCATCTCGATGAAACCGGGCGCGCCCACATGGTGGACGTCGGTAATAAACCGGATACAGAACGCGTCGCAATTGCAAAAGGCGAAGTCCGCATGAAGAAAGCGACGTTCGATTTGATCCGCGACGGGCAGATCAAGAAAGGTGACGTGTTGACCGTGGCGCAGATCGCAGGCATCAGCGCGTCAAAACGGACCTCGGAGCTGATCCCGTTATGTCATCCGATTCCGCTCACCAACATTGACGTGGCCCTCGCCCTCGATGAATCCCTGCCGGGAGTCATTATCACCGCCACCGCGAAATCCGTTGGCAAAACCGGCGTCGAAATGGAAGCGCTGACCGCGGTCTCCGTCGCGGCGCTGACGGTTTATGACATGGCGAAAGCCGCCGAGAAGACCATGCATATTCAAAATATTCGATTGGTTGAAAAGCACGGCGGCAAATCGGGTGATATTGTGAATGAATAAATATTCGTCGGGGCGGACCTGCGTGTCCGCCCGCGATAGGGGCACAGCGGAACGAGGCAAGACAACCATCTTTATTTTCTTCGCTGTGCCCCTGCGAATTAATGAGGAACAATGAATCACATAAAGGTATTGTTATTTGCTACATTGCGCGACCGCGCCGGGACAAAATCTCTCGAAATGGAAATTCCTGATCGCGCCACCGTGCAGGGATTGAAGGATCAAATCGGGCGCGATTATCCCAATCTAAAGGAAGCCATGGGAACCGTTTTGATTTCCATCAACCGCGAATACGCGTTCGACGAAGCCATCGTCCCGCAAAACGCGGAAGTGGCGATGTTCCCGCCGGTGAGCGGCGGATGATTGATTCCCAATTCCGATTATCGAATAACGAGGATTGTTTTTTCCAACATGCAGCCTTCAAACTTTCCAACTTTTTTTTCGATCACCGAATCCGAACTGGATTTGAACGACCTGCTCGCGAAAATCACGCTGCCGTCCACCGGCGCGGCGGCGATTTTTGCCGGCATGGTGCGCGGCGAAACGTCTCGATGGCGCCGTGGGCGCCACCCAGCGCAGGCCAAGCGCGGCGAGGCACACGAAACGGCGTTCCTCGAATACGAAGCGTATGTCCCGATGGCCGAAGCGAAGATGAAGCAGGTGGCCGAGGAAATCCGCGAGCGCTGGCCGAGCATTGAAGGAATCGCGATTGTCCAGCGCATCGGCAAACTTTATCCGCAAACGCCAACGGTGTTGATCGCTTGCACCGCCGCGCACCGCGACACCGGCGTTTTCGACGCGGCGCGCTACGGCATTGACCGCTTGAAAGAGATCGTCCCAATCTGGAAAAAAGAAGTCGGCCCGAACGGCGAGTTTTGGGTCGAAGGCGAGTACATTCCAAAGCCGGGGGAATGATGAAAATCGTTTGTCTCAATTGCGGACGCCCATATCCAGAGACCGGCGTGCCTTATCAATGTCCAACCTGCGGCGGGCTTTATGATGTTGAACCTTTGACCTCTGACCTTCAACCTTCAACTTTAAACCAACTGGTTTCACTGGGCGAAGGCAATACTCCATTAATTTCCGCCAAAGCCTTCAGGCGCGAAGTATATTTCAAATGCGAATATGCCAATCCAACCGGTTCCTTTAAGGATCGAGGTACAGCGACTCTTTCTTCTTTCCTTCTTTCACGTGGTGTAACTGAAGCAATAGAAGACTCTTCTGGCAATGCAGGTGCGTCGTTCGCGGCATACGCGGCGCGCGCGGGAATCAAGGCGCGGGTCTACGTTCCTGAATCTGCATCGGGGCCAAAGCGGCAGCAAATCGAAATGTATGGTGCGGAAGTGATTCCCGTTCCGGGGCCGCGCTCGAATGCGGCGGAGGCCGTCCGTAAAGCCGCGCAGGCTGGAATGGTTTATGCCAGCCACGCGTATCTGCCGTTCAATCTCCCGGGTTATGCAACCTGTGCCTATGAAATCGTCGAGCAGCTTGGAGGCGCGCCTGGCGCAGTTGTGCTTCCCGCGGGTCAAGGCGGATTGTTGCTCGGCATGGCCCGCGGCTTTCGAGCTTTGATGCGCGCCGGAAAAATTGATAAAATGCCGGTCATCCTTGGAGTCCAGGCTTCTGCGTGCGCGCCGCTGGCAGCTTTATTTTCGATGGGCATAACGGGATTGAATTTTGTCACGGAAGGCGCGACCCTCGCGGAGGGAGTCCGCGTCCGCACGCCGCTGCGCGCGAAAGCCATCGTGGAGATCACGCGTGAAAGCGGAGGCCGCTTCACGTCGGTGGATGAAGCGTTTATCCTGTCCGGGCGTGACGCGTTAGCACGTCTGGGGTTTTATGTAGAGCCAACGTCCGCGCTGGTTTGGCGGGCAATGGAGGAAACATTACCAGAGCTGCCGAATCCCGTTGTGGCTGTGTTGACGGGGTCCGGTTATAAATTTGCAGCTAAAAAGGATTGAGGAGCAGATATGGAACGGATTGTGATCACCGGCATGGGGACCGTCAACCCGCTTGGATTGGGTGTGGAGGAAACGTGGAAGAATCTGGTCAACGGTGTTTCGGGCGTTGGACCGATCACGCAGTTCGATCATTCGAATTTGCTGGTACATATTGCCTGCGAAGTAAAAAACTTCGACCCTGAAAAATTCATGGATAGCAAGGAGGCACGCCGCCGCGATCGTTTTGAACAACTCGCAACCGTCGCGGCCAATCAGGCGATTGTCAGCGCGGGACTCGAGGTGACGGAAGCCAACGCACATCGAATTGGGATCGTCGTTTCATCGGCGATCGGCGGATTGAAATCCATTGCAGACGCCGTGCTGACCAATGATAAAGAAGGCCCGCGGCGTGTCAGCCCGTTTTTGATTCCGATGCTGATGGCGAATGGCGGCGCTGGTTTGGTCGCGATCGATCACGGAATCAAAGGCCCGTGCTTCTCGGTCGCGTCGGCGTGCGCGTCGGGCGCGGATGGAATCGGCATGGCATTCATGATGCTCAGATCAGGCATGATCGATATCGCGCTGGCGGGTGCGTCGGAAGCTGTCGTGACTTCAGTCGGCGTCGCGGCGTTCGACCGCGTCGGCGCGATGTCGCGCCGCAACGATGATTATTCGATGACGCCCCAGCCGTTCGATAAGAACCGCGACGGACTCGTGATGGGCGAAGGCGCGGCGGTTCTCGCGCTGGAAACCGAATCCCATGCCAAGGCGCGCGGCGCGAATATCCTGGCTGAACTTGCCGGCTACGGCGCAACGGCGGACGCGTTCCACGTCACTCAGCCGCATGAAAATGGCGAAGGCGGCGCGGCCGCGATCCGGCAGGCATTGGCGTCCGCTCATGCAAATCGTGAAGACGTTGGTTATATCAGCGCACATGGAACGGGCACGCAGTTGAACGATCAGTCTGAGACGCGCGCGGTCAAAGGTGCGTTCGGCGAGTTGGCACATAAAATCCCGATTTCGTCCACCAAGTCCATGACCGGACACATGATGGGCGCGACCGGTGCATTGGAAGCTATCATTTGTGTTCAAACAGTCCGCGAGGGAATCTTGCCGCCGACGATTCATTATCAGACACCTGACCCTGAATGCGATCTGGATGTGATTCCGAACCAGGCGCGCGAGAAGAAGATCAATTTTGCCATCAGCAACGCGTTTGGATTCGGCGGCCACAACGCGGTATTGGCAGTGAGAAAGTACCAGTAGGCAGTGATCAGTAAGCAGTGGGCAGTGGGCTGTGAAAGAGGAGAAGCGCCATGAACCATGAAAAAGGAAGGCAAGTCGAAAGGCAGACTTGCTTTGGATACGCTTTTGACTTTGTGTGGACAAAACACTTATGACCGTGAAGCCCTTACGAAACTCTTGATACAGAAAGACATCATTACTGAGGACGAACTGGATGCAGCCATGCAGGAAGCTTATGAAAGAAACATTTCCCCCGCTGAATGGGCGCGACGAAGCATCAATCCAGGAGACAATGAAGCTTTGAATGCATTCTTTGAATAACGATCAACTTTTTTCTTTGCGTTTATTTGCCGGGATTGGCGGGCGAATCTCGCCTTGTGCCTTGCACGAAGCCATGCTATAATCCGCCCGCTAAAAACGAAACCCGCTGGGTTGAGCTTGTCGAAACCAAACCAAGTTAGGAAGAACGAAAATGGCAGACCTGTTGAAGGCCGTCGAGGCCAGGAAAAACGAAAAAATTCCGGAATTACAGCCGGGCGATACAGTTAATGTGCATACGAAGATCAAGGAAGGTGACCGCGAGCGCATCCAGGAATTCAAAGGTACCGTGATCCGCTTGCGCAAAGGCGGCAACGAAGCATCCTTCACCGTTCGCCGGGTGGCCTCCAATGGCATCGGCGTGGAGCGCACTTTCCTGCTTCGCTCGCCCCGCGTCGACAAAGTCGTTGTCGAGCGGCATAACAAAGTCCGCCGCGCGCAGCTTTATTTCATGCGCGGCCGCACGGGCAAATCCGCTCGCCTCAAGCAGAAGTTCGAATAGGAGCAAACCCGCAGCCCTAAAGGTCAAAGCCTTTAGGGTTTTTTGATTGACATGACAAAGCCTTTGATCGGTATTACAACAAATCACGGCACGAATGCTTTTGGACAAACCACCATCTGGCTGATGCAGGCGTATGTCCAAGCCATTGTGCAAGCCGATGGCGTGCCGGTTCTCATTCCGTCTTTGATCGCGAATGACGGATGGGATGCGGTCTATGCCCGCCTCGATGGGATTCTCTTCACGGGCGGCGGCGACATTTCCCTCGATCATTTCGCGGGCGAGCCGCATCCCCGCATAGACGACGTGGACCCGGCGCGGGATTCCGTCGAATTGAATTTGCTCCACGCTGCGGCCTCGGAGGGCAAACCGTTCCTCGGCATTTGCCGCGGCTGTCAATTGATCAACGTTGGCCTCGGCGGGACGCTTTACACGCACCTCCCCGATCAAATGCCGAATGCGCTCGATCATTCGTATCCCGGCAACCTGCGGACGGTTTTGGTTCACGAAGTCAAGATCGAAGAAGGCACGCGCGTCGCTGACGTTTTAGGCGAGCCGATTGTCAAAGTCAACAGCCATCATCATCAGGGGTTGAAAGACATCGCGCCGAGTCTGCGCGTGGCTGGTCATGCACCGGATGGACTGGTCGAAGCGATTGAATTGCCGGACCATCCGTTTGGTATGGCTGTCCAATGGCACCCAGAATGGCTGACAGATCAACAGCCGACAAGAAATTTATTCAAGAAATTCGTAGAAGCATCAGGAAAGTAAAACAAAACGGCTGAGATCAATGTTGAAAGAGACCAACATCACAAAGCCATCATTGACTTTTCTGCCGCACTGATTGTCGCCGCGATAACGTTTCGATCGTGCGTTATCGAAAGAAACCCGGCTTCGAACTGCGACGGCGCAAGATAGACTCCGTTCTCCAGCATCTTTCGGAAGAATTTCCCAAAGCGGACTTTATCTGCGCCTTTAACAGAATTCCAATCTCGCGGCTGAGTCTCGCTAAAGAAAATTGTCCGCATCGTCCCGACCCGCGTCTGAGTGACCGGAACCCCGGCCCTTTTCGCCGCTGATTCGATTCCGGCGTCCAACTGTTTACCGCGCGCTTCCATCTCATCCCAAACTTTTTGATCGCAAATCAAATCCAGCGCGGCAATGCCAGCCACCATCGCCAATGGATTCCCGGAGAGCGTCCCCGCCTGATACATCGGTCCCGCCGGCGCGACCATCTGCATGATCTCGCGCTTGCCGCCATACGCGCCGACCGGTAGCCCGCCGCCGATGACTTTTCCCAAAGTTGTTAAATCCGGTTGGATGTTATAAAGAGTTTGCGCGCCTCCCTTATGAACCCGAAAGCCTGTCATCACTTCATCGAAGATAAGAATGGCTCCGTATTCAGTGGTTAGTTTTTTAAGCCCTTCAAGAAAACCTTTGACAGGTGGAATGACGCCCATGTTCCCTGCCACAGGTTCGACAATGATCGCCGCGATCTCTTCAGGATATTTTTTGAATAATGCTTCCACGGAAGCAATGTCATTATAGGTTGCGACCAGCGTATCTTTTACCGTGTCCGCTGGCACGCCAGGCGAATCAGGCAAACCAAGCGTCACCACGCCCGAACCCGCCTGAACCAGAAGCATATCGGCATGTCCGTGATAGCAGCCCTCGAACTTGATGATCTTGTCGCGTTGGGTATAGGCGCGCGCCAATCGCAGCGCAGACATGGTTGCTTCCGTCCCTGAGTTGACGAATCTGAGCATCTCGATGTTTGGCATAAAATCAATGACCCTTTTTGCCAATTCGACTTCCAGCGGACTGGGCGCGCCGTACGATGTCCCTTTGACCGCAGCTTCTTGAATCGCTTCGATCACTTTCGGATGCGCATGTCCCGTGATGAGCGGCCCCCAGGAAAGGACATAATCAATGTAGCGGTTGCCATCCACATCGAAGAGATACGGCCCTTCGCCGCGCTCGATGAAAAGCGGCTGACCGCCAACAGCCTTGAAGGCGCGCACGGGTGAGTCCACGCCGCCGGGCAATAATCGTTGGGCTTCTTGAAAGTAATGAATTGATTTTTGAATGTTCATAATAATCTCCGTTTGAGTTATACTTTTGTTATGGCAGATGAAAAAGACAATTACCGTCTTTACATGGAACTTGCTCACGAGTCGCTGGATATTGCCGATGAAAATTTCGGCAACAAGCATTATCGTGCCGCCTGCAACCGCGCATACTATGGAATCTTTTACGCCGCAAGCGCTTTGTTGTTCTCAAAAGGATTGTCCTATGGAAAACATAGCGCCGTGCTCGCCGCTTTTCGCCAACATTTTGTCAAAACAGGCGAGTTCGATAAAAAGTGGAGCGATGAATACCAACTTATCATGGATAATCGTCATACTGCTGACTATAATGTGTATGACTCTTTGGAAATAGAAGTAGTTGCGAATGTCATTGCAAAATCAAAAGAATTTGTCGCGGAAGTAAAGAAATGGCTACAAGCACACGACCTGCTCTAAAATTGTCGCAGAAAGAGAAAAAAGCCGTTCGGGAATTCATCAAGTCAGTTCGTTTGGCTTACGGCGACAAAATTCAACGCGCCGCCTTGTTTGGCTCCAAAGTGAGAGGCGATTGGACAAAATACTCCGATGTAGATATTCTCTTAATTGTCGCGGATGACGATTGGAAGTTTCGTCAAGCCGTTTGGAAAATCGCTGCTGGCATTGATTTAGAGTACGACTTATTGCTCGATGTGCGCGTGATTAGTGCGGTTCGCTGGCAATATTATGCGGACATCAAAGCGGGGTTGTATCAAAACATCACACGGGACGCGGTTCCTATCAGGATGTATAAAAAGAGAACGAACGTATTAAGTAGGGCAGGGTAACTCCTGCTCTATTTTTTAGAAAATTCGTAACGCGACATTCATGTCGCCATTATGGGTATGCGAGATAAATCTCGCGTTACTTTTTTAATCGCCAATTCTCCAGAATGAATGCAGTCGGGGATCCCGATCCCACGGTAGCCGTTGCCTGCTAATGCCAAGCCAGCGTGTTTTTCCAGCGCGGCGTCAATGCGCTCGAGAATCTCAGGATGACCGAGATTATATTGCGGCATGGCTTTGTCCCACATGAAGACGCGCGAGACCAATGGCTCAACATGAATGCCAAGCGTTAGATTCAATTCCTCTTTGGCAAGCCCAAGCAATTCTTTTTCATTCCACGGGATGTCCTGTCCTGCGCGGCCAACGAAGACGCGAATCAATGCATAACCATCTGGCGCACGGTGAGGAAACTTGGTGGACGTCCAGGTGGTTGCTAAAGCGCGGCGTCCTTCGCGACGCGGGATGATGTAGCCGTAACCGTCCAGATCGCGAGGGAGATCAGATTGCTTGTACGCGAGGGAAATGGTAGCGGTCGAGGCGTAGGGAATGCTTCCCAAAGCGGAAGCCAGCTCGGGGTCGAATGAAGCGAGCAGAGTCCCACTGACATACGCGGGCGTCGCGAGGATGATCGAGTCGGCCTGCATGGATTTGCGAGTGTCAAGTGCCACGTGCCAAGTGTCAGAACATGAAATAGAGTCGGCGCGTGTATTGAGGCGCAAAGCCACATCGTTTGATTCAAGATATTTGACTAGCGCTTCGACGATTTCAGCGAGTCCGGTGGTCGGCGTGAGAAACGCAGAGCGCGAACCTTGTAAGGGCGAATGGCCATTCGCCCTTACACTTTGTTTTCGCATTTGAAGCGCGCCGCGCGCCAGCGAACCATATTTGAGCTCGAGATCGCGCAGATACGGAAACGTGGACGCGAGACTGAGCGCGTCGCCATCGCCCGCGTAGACGCCAGACATCAGCGGCTCGATGAGATTCTCATACGTTTCACGCCCCAACCTGCGCGACACAAACGCTCCAAGAGATTCATCGCCGTTTGGTGAATGCGGCGGCAGGACGAAATCCAATCCCATGCGCGCTTTGCCGAACCAGGAAACGAGATGTGTTTTGAGAATCGCTTCGACGTTCGTGGGAATCATCATCGCAAGACCATCCGGCAGCGGCAAGAGACGATTGCGATGCAAAACATACGTATTCTTTTTGTTCGGATTCGTGCCATGCAATCGTTCGCCGAGACCGAGTTCTTTGCAAAGCGCAGTGGCATAGGGTTTCGTAGCGAGAAAGGTATCGGGTCCGCCTTCGATGATGAATTGACCATAGGCAAATGGAACGCGATCGGTGGTGATTTTGCCGCCCCATCGCGAACTGGATTCCAGAACGGCGATTTCTGAATAGTAATTGGTAATTGAGGCGTAATACGCGGCGGATAATCCCGCAATGCCGCCGCCGATGATAACAAGTTTCATAACCAGCCTGCTTCTTTTGCTTTTGTGCGAATCAATTGAGCAAGTCCATCAATCATGGCAGGCGCAGTGTTGAGCATTTCGATTCGTTCCAGATGAACGTTCAGGGATTTTGCCAGCCTCTGATAAACGATGTCAACGTCGTACAGAATTTCAACATGTTCCGTTACAAAACCAATGGGACAAAGCAAAATATTTTCATGGTCTTCGGACGCAAAGCGTTTGATAATTTCTCCAGCATCGGGCCCGAGCCAGGGTTCGGTCGAGATGGCTGCGGATTGAAAAGCAAATTCATGCGGATGTGACCCAAGGCGCTGCATCACGGCTGAAACTGTCTCAAGCAATTGGACTGGATATGGATCGTTCCATTCCAGAATCTTTTGCGGCAAACTGTGCGCGGTGAAAATAATCAGAACATCTTCACGGACATCCGCGGGGAAACACTGAAGCGCGGCGCGGATGCGGTCGGCAAGCGCATCGAGATAACCAGACTCCAAATGCCAATCTTCGACACGCAAAAACTCGATAGGCACATTGGCTTCTTCGATGTTCCTGTAGTACGCGCCGATGCTCATGCGCGAATAATGCGGCGCCATGACCAATCCGACGGCGCGGTCAATTCCTTGCTTTTGCATTTCGGCAAGCGAATCTTTGATGTACGGATGCCAATGACGCATCCCGACAAAGGCTTTGAAATCTTTGCTCGAAGAATTCAATGCCGATTCGAGCGCGTCGGCTTGCTGCTGAGTCCGCTCCAGAATCGGCGAACGCCCGCCGATTTCACGATAGCGTTCGCGGACTTCATGAATAATCTCTGGCGCAGTGGGACGATGCCCGCGCACATCCAAGAGATACGGCTCGACTTCGTCCATGTTGTTGGGACCGCCGTAAGCCATTACCAATAAGCCGATCATAGATGGGGCGCTTTCCATTTTTTGATGATACTTGAAAAAGGAAGTCCGGCCTTGTTCGGCTTGAAAGGGTACCAACCCATTTCAGTCCGCACGGCTTGTTCTTTCAGTTCGGTCGAGCCCCAGATAAATGTCGCACCGAGGACGCCGATCATCGCTGAAATCCAATTGATGTTGATAAAGATTGATATGACAATAAGCAGAAGGCCAATGCTCATCATATAGGGCCAGCATAAATAGCCAAAGATACGTTCGCCGCGAATGACGAGCGGGAAGCCGAGGCCGATGATGAGGAGAGTGGCAATACCGAGGAGGAAGCCAAAGAAGTTCATGGTAATTGGTGATTAGAGATTGGTAATTGGTTCGCCAGTGGGTTCGCGTTTGAGCAAATCGGTTGTTGTGGCAGAAGAATGTTCAGCAAGTATTTTGGCGTGGCGTAGATTGTTTGGATTCGCGGGAGCATGTCCTTTGTGGACGCGATTCTGTTGGCGGGTGAATTCGAGAGCGTCAAACAAGAGAGTAATGCCGATTATTCCAAAGACCGTGGACAGTAGGCGGTTGACGGTGCACAGCGAAAGAATTTCAACAATTAGTCCGAGTGTTGCAAATATTGTTGTTGGAATCCAAATCGTTGGCGAGATGAATTCGATTTTGCGGACGGCGACGTGTCCAAACCAAATGCTGAAGAAGGTTGCCAATGCAGCAACAACACCGATAAAATTCATCGCGTGCCTCCCCTCACCCCTAACCCCTCTCCCTGTGGGAGAGGGGAAAATTTCCTCACCCCAACCCTCTCTCGAGGGGAGAGGGAATATTCATGCACCATATCCACAACTGCTTTTACATGATCAACGGGCGTGTTTTGTAAAATGCCATGACCAAGATTGAAGATGTGACCGGCACGCCCATTGGCGCGTTGCAAAACATCTTCGACGCGCCGTTTGATTTCTGGAAGCGGAGCAAGCAATACGGCGGGGTCGAGATTCCCCTGCGTGGCAACATCATCACCGAGAATTTTCCAGCCGTCATCCAAATGAATGCGCCAATCAAGACCAATGACATCGCTGCCTGCGCGCTTCATCAATGGCAAAAGAGTCGCAGTGGTAGTGCCGAAGTGAATCGTTGGCACGTTTTCTTTTTTCGCGGCCTGCAAAACCTTTTGCGAATAAGGCAATACAAAAGTTTCGTAATCCATCGGACTCAGCACGCCAACCCATGAGTCGAACATCTGCACGGCTTGCGCGCCGGTGTGAATTTGCGCGATGAGATAATCGCGCAGCACATCCGAAAGTTTTTCCATGAGCGCGTGCCAGACTCCTGGCGCAGAATACATCATCGTTTTGGTTTTGACGAATTCGCGCGACGATCCGCCTTCGATGAGATAGGAGGCGACCGTGAACGGGGCGCCGCAAAAGCCGATTAAAGGGAGTCCGTTCAGGGTCTCGCGTAAGATGCGGATGGTTTCCATCACATACCCTAAATCCGATTCGGGATTCACAGGTCGAAGATTCTTGACGTCATCCAAATTGCGAATCGGATTTAGTAAAACAGGTCCTTCGCCTTTTGCAAACTTGAGACCCACGCCGAGCGGAATCGCGGGCAATAAAATATCCGCGAAGAGAATCGCCGCATCCACGCCGAGGGCGCGCACAGGCTGGAGCGTCACTTCCGCCGCAAGTTCGGGACGCTGGCAAATTTCGAGCAAAGAATATTTTTCGCGGATGGCGCGGTATTCGGGCATGTAACGTCCCGCCTGACGCATGAACCAAACGGGCGTCGCATCCACAGGTTCGCGGCGACAGGCGCGCAGAAAGCGGTCGCTCATTTCCATAACGCGAGAGTCTCCTCGGCGGGATGATAGATGGCGGTGGTAACGGGCGTGTCTCGAAGTGTGTAGCGGCGCGCTTCGGTGTCGCGCAATTCGTTGACGAGATCGGAGAAGCGCGGCAAGTCGTCGGTTTCATAAACGACAACGAATTCCTGATCTTGCAAGCCAAATGAATAAAGAAGCAACTGTTTGATATCTTCGTATTGCTTGCCGATGCGGATGTGTTCGTTCATCATGCCTTGACGAGACTCACGACTCATCAAATACCATTCCGCGGTTTTGGCGAACGGATACATGACCAGGTAACGGGCGCGCGTTTCTGCAAACGGATCAATCTCCTGCGCGGAACGCGTCTTTGTGTATTGCGAGGGGCGCGTGAAACCCCAAAACGAATCAACAGAACGAATCAAATGACGATAAGGCGTCGTGGCTTTCGCAAGTTTTTCAAAGAAGGTCGAAGCGTTGCAGGCATCATCCGCTTCGAGCGCGCACCAGACCAACATATCGGCTTTGGCGTCTGTGTTTTGAAAAATGTCCACAACCTGCGCGGCGGAGCGTAAACCGGCCAGCCAATTTTTATGGAAGGAATTTTTTGCTTCACTGTTCAATGACCAGTGAGAATCAGTGAACGCATATAGCGCAAAATGGTTCAGCGTGCGCGGGGTTTGTTCTGACATAGTTTATTTACTCTCTGTTCTCTGGGCGGACTAAAGTCCTGCCTCAGCGCATGGAAGCCCTTCGGGCTGGCGCAACGAGTCGGATTCATCCGACTTTCATGTATTGAGGCAGGGATTCATCCCGCCGAAACCAACACACATGCTGGATCGCTTTCCAGATAATCGCCAGTGACACCATACGCGCGTCCACGTTGACCGCCGCATACGTCGCGGAATTCGCAGATTCCACAGCGTCCTTTGACTTTTTCGGGACTGCGTAGATCGGTAAATAATTTTGAATTGCGATAAACATCTACAATGTCATCCGCGCGAACATCACCTGCCGTAATCGGCAAAAATCCCGATGGCTGGATTTCGCCAATATGCGAGATGAACAAGAATCCGTTCCCATCGTTGACGCCCTTGGTCGGGCGATTGAGTCCATCCGCATATTGGAAGCCCGCGCCTTGAAATGTGACCGGCTTGCCGCTCGCCTCGGCACGTTTGCGTTGGATGGCCACGCGGCGATACATCGGCGCGGCGGTGGATTTAATATCGAACGACGCGCTCTGCGAAAGGTCATACAACCAATTGAAAACCTTTTCATGCTGTTCGGCGCTGATCATGTTTTCCAGTTGCGCTCGTCCTGTCGGGACGAGGAAGAACACTGACCATTGAACCGCGTTGACTTCCTGAATGAACGGGATCATCTCTTCCAGAATGTCCACATTATGTTTTGAAACAGTCGTGTTGACCTGAACACTCAAGCCGACTTCCTGTGCGCGATGCAAAATGTCCATGGTGCGCTGCCACGAACCGGGTACCTGACGAAACGCATCATGGACTTCCGCTCGCGGCGCATCGAGCGACAGCGCTATGCGGCGAATGCCCACCTCGCGCGCTTTTTCAAGTCTTTCTTTGGTCGGCAATGCGGTCGCGGTCGGAGTCAATGAACAGCGCAAACCTTTTTCTGTGGCATACGCAATCAACTCGAATAAATCAGGACGCATCATCGGGTCACCGCCCGTGAAAACCAAAATGGGATTGTTGCCAAACGCGGCGAGACGATCAATCAATGCTTTCGCTTCATCTGTCGAAAGTTCGCGCGGGTCGCGATGATGCTGCGCGTCGGCTCGGCAATGGACGCAGGCATACGCACAGGCGCGTGTCACTTCCCAGGCGATGGTGAACGGCGCGAGATTGAAATCCGCCTGCACCATGTGTTCGTTGTGCAAGGAGCGCTCGGAAGCCGCGCGTTCATTCAAATTTGATAATGTCACTGAAGTCTCCGTAAATCATGTTTGAAAGTTTGAAGGTTGGCAAGTTGGAATGTTGAAACTTGCCAACCTGTAAACTTGCTAACTTTCTAACCTGCCAACCATTTTGCTGCATCCAGCGCGTGATACGTGATGATCACATCCGCGCCGGCGCGCTTGATCGAAGTCAATGTTTCGAGCGTCGCCTTCGCTTCGTCAATCCAGCCGTTTTGCGCCGCGGCTTTGATCATCGAGTACTCTCCGCTGACGTTGTACGCCGCCATCGGCAATTCGGGGAACGCATCTTTCACAACACGAATGACATCGAGATACGCCAAAGCGGGCTTGACCATCAACATATCCGCGCCTTCATCCACATCCAGCGCGGCTTCGCGCAGCGCTTCGCGCACATTGGCCGGATCCATCTGATGCGATTTGCGATCACCAAATTTTGGTGCGCCTTCCGCAGCTTCGCGGAACGGGCCATAAAACGAAGAAGCATATTTCACCGCGTAAGACAAGATCGGCGTGTTCTCGAATCCATTTTCGTTCAACGCGCTGCGAATTGCCGCGACCATTCCGTCCATCATTCCCGATGGCGCGACAATGTCCGCGCCGCATTCAGCATGTGAGACAGCGACTTTCGCAAGCACATCCAGCGTTTCATCATTCAACACATAACCTTCAGGCAAATGCTCGTTGGGGCGAGTCTGAGACCCGCCCGTACCCGTATTCAAAATTCCGCAATGCCCGTGGTCGGTATATTCGCACAGACAGACATCGGTCACAACCACCATTTCAGGGATTTCTTTTTTGATGGCGCGGATCGCTTGCTGGACGATTCCATCATCGGCGAAATTCTCCGAGCCGATCGGATCTTTCTGCGCGGGAATGCCGAACAAGATCACAGCGTTCACGCCGGACCTCATGGCGGCTTCCGATTCACGGACGCTTTCCTCCACCGAGAGTTGATACACGCCGGGCATCGAGCGGATCTCGCTTCGGCCTTCGCCATGTCGCACGAACAGCGGATAAATAAAATCGCGCACGTTGAGTTCCGTCTCACGGATCACGGCGCGCAGCGCAGGCGTGGCGCGCAGGCGACGCGGGCGGGATGCTGGTAATACTCTTCGAGTACGATGTTGGTGATTGGTAATTGTCTTATGCTTAATATCGAGTACAGCCATAATTCCTCCGGATGCTACGCGTTCAACAGTGCGCGCACGAGTCCTTCCGTTGTGTATTGCTCTGCCACTACCTCAATTGCAAAACCTTCCGCCCGCGCAGCTTTCTCGGTGATCGGACCAATGCACGCAACTCTTGGATTATTCGTCAACTCAAACGGATTCATTTTTTGCCGGCGAACGATTTCAACAAAGTTTTGCACAGTAGATGGACTGGTAAACGTGATCCAATCCACGCCCGATCTCAACGCCTCCAAACCTTGCGCGTCGGGTTTCGCTGGCAAGGTCTGGTAAACGGCGATTTCATGCGCGATGCCGCCCGCGTTGACAATCGCTTCGGGCAGTGCTTTTCTCGCAATCTCCGCGCGCGGCAGCAGGATATATTTTCCGTTCAAATCACCTAAGCCAGGAAGGATGGATTCGGCAACATATTCGTCAGGGACAAAGTCAGGCGTCACGCCGCGCGCTTTCAATGCCTCGGCGGTTTTGGGGCCGATAGCCGCAACTTTGGGAATGTCATTGCGAGCAGAGCGAAGCAATCCCCGCTCCTTTGGAGAAGATTGCTTCGGTCGCAACAAACGCTCCCTCGCAATGACATCGAAGACCACCTCCACTGCATTGACCGATGTGAAAACAACCCATTCATATTTATCCAGATTCTTCAAAACCTTGTCAAGTTGCTGATTGTCTTTCATCGGGCGGATTTGAATCACAGGAAAACAAATCGGCTCGAAGCCGGCGGCTTTCAGGCCTTCGATAAATCCATCGGATTGTGAACGGGGACGAGTGACGAGAACTTTCATAGTAACCAGTGATCAGTAATCAGTGAATAGTGATCCGTTTCAAGATTTCGCTTGCGCCGCTTTCCATGGCTTGACAGGCGAGTTGATTTCCAAGTTCAATCGCGTCCGTTCCATCGCCTTTTACTTTAATAACTTTCTTTCCATCTTCCGAAATGACCAATCCCGTCAAACTGATCACTGATAACCCTTCGACTACGCTCAGGGCAGGCTGATCACTGCTCACTGCCGCGTAAGCCGCGACTGGCACCGCGCACCCGCCGCCGAGTCCGCTCAGGAAGGCGCGTTCGGCGGTGACCGCCTTTCGCGTGGATCCGTCCTCCAGCGCGGCGAGCAGGTTGAGGGTCGTCTGATCCGTTGATCTGCATTGAACGGCGAGTGCGCCTTGTCCCGGCGCGGGAAGCATGACATCCAATGAAAGCCATTCAGTCACATGATGATCCAAACCTAAACGAGTCAATCCCGCGCCCGCGAGGATGATGGCATCGTATTGGTCATCGAGCACTTTGCGAACGCGCGTGTCCACGTTGCCGCGCAATGATTCAGTGTGAAGGTCCGGGCGGAGCGAAAGCAATTGGGCAGAGCGGCGCAGGCTCGAGGTCCCGACCGAAGCGCCTTTGGGCAACGTCTCAAGTGTGTAGCCTTTCGACGAGATCAAAGCGTCGCGCACTTCGCCGCGCGTCGGAATACATCCAATCGTCAAGCCATTCGGATTTTCAACCAGCAAATCTTTGAGCGAATGGACCGCACAATGAACCGCGCCGCTCGATAATTCGGATTCAAGTTCCTGCGTGAAGAGTCCCTTGCCGCCGATTTCAGGCAATGGCTTATCGAGAATCTTGTCGCCCTGTGTGGTGATGATTTTTTCTTCGCACACCAAATCAGGATGAATCTTTTGCAGGGCGTTGATGACCCATTGGGTTTGCCAACGAGCGAGCGCAGAGGGGCGAGTCGCAAAAATCAGTTTCATGGTAATCAGTGATTAGTAATCAGTCGGCAGCGAGGGAGGGCGGACCTGGATGGTTGTCAGTCAGATTGAAAAGCGCGCGGGCGACCTCGGCATATTCAGGCGCACGCGGCGAGGCCGCTTCGGCGCGCAGACGCTGGGTAGGCGCCTCCAGAATTTTCTTGACCAGCGCCTGAGTCATCGCTTCGATGCGGGCGCGTTCCGCGTCGGTCAGGCCGGGCAGGCGGCGCAGGGTTTTATCCAATTCCGTTTGTCGAATTGCTTCGGCTTGCTGGCGCAAGTTTGCGATCAACGGAAGCATGTTCAAGGATGAAAGGAAATCCATGAATTCATTTTGTTCTTCGATGAGAATGGATTCCACACGCGGCACCTCGACCGCGCGCTCGGCCAGGGATTGCTCAAGGTGTTCGTTCAAGTCATCCATATCATAAAGCCGAACATGAGAAATATCAACAACCTCGGGGTCAATGTCGCGCGGCACGGCAATATCAATCAAAACCAGCGAACGGTACGGACGCTGTTCCATCGCAGCGCGCACCATTTCTGGATGGATCAGTGTATGCGGCGCGCCTGTGGATGCGATCAAAATGTCGGCGCGGACCAAAGCTTCTTGAATGGATTCGAACGTAGCCGTTTCCGCATTCCAACGTTTGGAAAGTACGCGTGCGCGTTCGAGTGTTCGATTCACCACGAGGATTTTTTCGACGCCGCGTTTGCGCAACGCTTCGACGGCCAGTTCCGCCATTTCGCCCGCGCCCAGCACCACGACTTCGGCAGTCTTCAAATCCGGATGAGCGTGTTGGCATAAACCCGCCGCCAGCGACGAGACCGAGGCCGGGTTGCGGCTGATCTCCGTTTCCGTACGGGCGCGCTTCCCCGCGTGGATGGCCGCCTGGAAAAGCCGGTTGAGTAGCGGCCCCGCCGCGCCCTGTCCGCGCGCGAGCTCGAGGGCATGGGTCACTTGTCCGAGAATTTGCGGCTCACCGATAACAAGCGAGTCGAGTCCCGCGGCTACTTTCATCAAATGTCGAACGGCCTCTTCGTCGGTCAATTGGTATAAAAGGGGATGCAGCTCATCAATCGAAAAGCCGCGCGCCTCGGACAAAAAAGTTTCCAGCTCGTCAAAAACTGATTCGCTGGCGGGTTGCTTGTCGAGCGAGACCGCATAGAGTTCCACGCGGTTGCACGTCGAAAGGATGGCTAATTCCGCGATGTGATCCAGCCCGTTTCCACATCCCAGGCGCGCCAACGCGGCTTGCAGAGCTTCTTCGCCAAAATCCAGCTTTTCACGGAGACCGATCGAAGCTGTTGTATGATTGAGTCCAAGACAATGAATGTGCATCAACGATTTTCCCTGTTTTATTTCAGGGATAAATCATATTGGCTGAACCGCAAAGCCGCCAGATAGATTTATGAAACTTCAAGTTAGGATTAGATAAGAAAAGGCCGGAAGGGTGGACGAAGATTAGTCTTCCAAAATGACATTCTTCCTCTTTCACGACCGCAAAGATTCTGATCGAAGTCGGCACGGCCCGCCTCCAACTCAATAACCCGCGATCGCTAAACAAGTTT
Organism: Chloroflexota bacterium; assembly: GCA_021787595.1. Taxonomy (GTDB): domain Bacteria; phylum Chloroflexota; class Anaerolineae; order Anaerolineales; family Villigracilaceae; genus Fen-1038. Next base: position 100,006 of record JAJYLQ010000012.1, read on the forward strand.
TCTGCATCATTGAAACCCGCGCCATCAGGCCCGCCAGGAAACTTGAATGACCCTTCCAACCCTACGCTATAATCAACCACAAACATTTTGTGCCTTGACCATAAAGGTAATCATGCACGGTGTCACCACACTTAGACGTGGTCAAGATGCCCATTGCTGGATCAGGCGAATCGCCTGAAACGATTCATTGTTGCGTAGAAGCCGCGCGGCAAAGACAGCGCGAACGATTGGCGAATATCAAATCATCGAATATTGTCTGTAACGCCGATATGCGGGTGGGGAAGTCCGCCAATTTTGCAAATTGGATGAAACAGGGGAGAGTCTAATCCGCGCCGCGATGGGACAGATGAATCTGTCCGCGCGCGGCTAACATCGCATCTTGAAACTGGCGCGCACGATTGCGGATTTGGCCGAGAGTGAATCTATCCAAACTGCACACCTGGCGGAGGCGTTGCAGTACAGACCTAAATTGATGATGGGGTAATGCACCGGCGCTTCATGCGCCGGTGTGGGCGACGCAGGCTTGATACCTGCTCGCCCGAGCGAGGGCGCTGCAATATCGTCCAAAGTTGATAATGACGTAAAGATATTTTGCTGCGACTCTCCACATCCATTTCACGGGATACGGATTTATCTGTTGATAAATCTCAATGCGATTGGGAGGGTGATCCAACGTCTCTTTTAAGGAAAACTAGAATAAAAGATGACAAGCCCAGCGTCAAAGATGCAAAAAGCGCCCAGGATAGTTCACTGCGATTCAATCTGTTAGCCAGCGAGTAATTACAGAACACGCATACTACCCAGTCAACTACAAGCAGGCTTGAGACCAATTGCGAGTTATTAATGTGGTTGCCCAGGGCCAATATGATCAGTATGCCAACTGCCAAACAGGCTGTCAGTATTCGAAGAACTTTTGGGTCTTTCTTCTGCTTGCTTTTCATATCTATATTTCTGTTGCTTTCTTTACCGCCAAACGCACGGTGTGAGCGGTATCGAGTTTAAGAACCTCTTCTGCCAATCGGCGCGCAGAGGAAATATCACAAGTTCGGATAATCGCCTTTGCTTGGGGGATCAGAGCAGGCACCATACTTAGCTCATTGACGCCAATTCCCAGCAGAACTGGAATGGCATCAGCATCGCCTCCCAGCTCTCCACAAATCCCTACCCAGCGCCCCGACTCGTGTGCCGAGTCAGTGATTTGTTTGATCAAACGTAGAACTGCTGGATGCATCGCATCACCCAACTGCGCCACGTGCTTATTGGTACGTTCAGCTGCCATCGTATATTGGGTGAGATCATTGGTACCGATGCTGAAAAAGTCAACCTCACGTGCGAAGATATCAGACATCACTGCTGCAGATGGAATCTCAACCATCATTCCCAACTGGACTTTTTGAGCAAAAGGGATTGCTTTTGAGCGAAGAGCATCAGACGCCATAATCACTGCCGCTTTTGCTGCACGGATTTCTTCAAGCGTTGCAATCATCGGAAACATGATGCGGATATAATGTCCAACCGCGGCGCGAAGTAATGCGCGCAATTGAGGTTGGAAAATATCAGACCGTTCAAGACAGATGCGGATCGCGCGCCAGCCCAGAAACGGATTCTCTTCTTGTGGCAAATCCAGATAAGGCAGGTCCTTATCACCGCCGATATCAAGAGTACGCACAACAACTGGCCTGTTCTGCATCACATCAAAGATGGCTTTATAGGCTTCGTATTGCTCATCCTCGCTGGGTGCTGTGTCGCGTCGAAGATAAAGGAACTCGGTGCGTAACAAACCGATCCCTTCAGCGCCTAGCTCCAGTGCTTTGCGGCTTTCTTCCACACTCCCAATATTTGCGACAACCTCCACACGCACACCATCTTTTGTAATGGCAGGTTCGGATGCGGAATCGCGCGCATGCTCATAAATTTCTTCCAGTTCAGATTTTTGTTTTTGCGCTTCGATGATTTCAGACTCGGTAGGTTGCCGCGTTACCTGACCCGCGGCGCCATTGACGATCAATGTTTCATTTTCTGAAACTGACAATATCTCATTGCCTAATCCCACCACAGCGGGAATTTGCAGGGCGCGCGCCAGAATAGCTGTATGTGCTGTTGGCCCACCTTCTGCGGTGCAGAAAGCCAGCACTCGGGATTTATCCAACGATGCAGTTTGGGAAGGGGTCAAGTCTCGGGCAATCACTACACTGGCTTCGACCAAATTCATACCCTCAGTTACAGCGCTCTCGCCTGTTAAATACTTGAGCACGCGTTCGCCGACATCTCTTAAATCGGCCGCGCGCGCCGCAAGCGTAGCGTCTGATAACTTGCTAAGCACATTTGCTGTTTCTGTCACTTGATCCATCCATACAGCTTCAGCGTTGAGCCCTTGGTGAAGGAAGTTTTCTACTGCCTCCAGCAAAGTGGGATCGTCAAGAAACATTTGATGGGCTTCAAAGATTTTCGATTCGCTGACTCCCGCATCGCGTGCGATCTTAGCTTGAAGGCTTTCAAGTTCTTTGCGCGCGGCCTCACGCGCCGATGTCAAGCGCGCACTTTGGGTTGCAAAGTCGCAACCAGTGTAGCGCGGCACTGCCAGGCTCTTTTCTTGCCATAAGTGTGCAGGCCCAATCGCAATGCCAGATGCACCTGGGATACCTTTTAAGATTCGTTCGCTTGTCTCCGCGAATTTACCGGAAACCGGCTTCGGGAAGGTAGATATACCTGCTGCTTGAACGGGGACAACTTCCTCACCGAGTCTGTTTTCAATGGCGTGGCGCAGCGCCTCTGCCGCATTCGCTTCATCTGCGCCCTCAACTTCAATCTCGATCTCATGATTGCATTCCACACCAATCCCAAGCACACCGAGCACGCTCTTGGCATTTGCCCATTCACTCTCTTTTGTAAGATTACGAATTCGGATTGTAGATTCAAATTTTTTAGCTGCGGCAGTGAAGATGGCCGCGGGGCGCGCATGCAAGCCTGTAGGATTAATAACCACCAACTGTAGTTTCATGAGCGTTGATATACTAACCGGCCGCCAGCAAAAGTGGCGAAAGGCCGGATATCATGGTCGAGGATAACGATGTCGGCGTCGCAACCGGGTTCGAGTCTGCCTTTATGTTTTGCGCCCACTGAATCGGCCGCGGTGCGTGTGGCGGGAATGAGAGCTTTCTCCAGAGGCAGGCCCAATATGTTGACCAAGTTGCGAACGCCGGTGTCGAGCAACTCATGTGCACCCGCCAAGGTGCCATCTGGAAGCACGCATTTCCCATCACGCACATGAACGGGTTTGTGTTCCCATTCATATTCGCCCTCAGGCAAACCTGCCAGCGGCGCAGAGTCGGAAATCAGTACCACCTTGTCAGGGCTTTTGACTCGCAGGAGGATTTCCATCGCGACGGGATGGACGTGTACGCCATCGGCAATCAACTCGGCATAAATCTGGTTGAAATACATTACCGCACCAACGACACCCGGCTCGCGGTGTTGAAGGCCGCGCATGGCATTATAAGTGTGTGTGGCGTGATTGAGACCAAGTTTGACTGCCTGTTGCACCTGTTCGAAGGTCGCGTCTGAATGGCCGATAACCGGTACGACTCCATTTGCGATCAATGCGGGGATGGTCTTGATTGCATCACCCTCCTCAGGTGCAAACGTGATCATTCTGATATATCCGCTGGCAGCTTTTTGAAAATCCATCAGATCATTCGCGGAAAGCGGATACATCCATGTTGGCGTTGCCATGCCCGCGCGTTTGGGCGAAAGATGTGGCCCCTCAATGTGGATACCTAAACAACTCGCTCCGTCCGGCGATGCGGAAAGAATCTTTCCCATCACTTCGAGCGTGGCGAGCACCTCCTCGCGTGGAAGGGTAAGCGTGGTCGCCATGAACGAAGTGACACCATAAGCGGGAATCTTTTGAATGACATCCACAAGTCCTTGACCCATGCAATCGTGGCCCATCACACCGTGCATGTGGACATCTACAAATCCAGGTGCAATGAACATCCCGCCTGCATCGAAAATTTCAGCTTGGGCAGGAATCTTTGCATCGTTCGCGTGACCAACAAGCTGAATCTTGTTTTCTGAAATCAACACCACCCCTGATTCGATTTTTTCGGATGGCGTATAAACGGTTCCGTTGATAATTGCTTTTTCCATGGATTATCTTTTCAAGGAGGAGGCCATGCGATGCCACGTGTGACGTCTTCCACGCAGGGCTATGGACCAGGCGTAAATATTTTCCGGCACGGCGATCCCCAAAGTTCCAGCATCACCAAGGTGGTGAATATCCGCTCCGGTCATTTTACTCCAGAGAGCTAGTTGTTCAATGGTGGAGATACTGGCACCCTCTTGCGATGTGCCGACTGTATTCATCACGATTAAGTTGGATTCATGGGCAGCCTCGACCAAGGTGCGTGCTACCTCAACCGTCATCCCGGGAACCGTGGCAGGGGCAGGAAGTACGATTCCATCCGCACCTTCTTTCGCCAAACGTTGTACATCTTCCTTGCTCATCAAAGTGCCAGATGAACCTGCAGCGTGCATTTTCCCGGCAAGGATAACCGCTTTGTTTCCAATCGCTTCCCTTATCTTTTCCGTTGCGCGGCTGATTCCTTGCATAGTCACGCCGGTATTTGGGTTTCCAGTGATGACAATGAAGTCCGTTCCTTGTTCAGTGGCAAGGCGTGCATTTTCTGCGGTTGCCAGTCTGCCAGAGGAAGTAACCGCTTCTGGATTCTCAATGGGTTCTAGATTCAGTCCCGCTGGCCGCCCGATCCAAGATTTAACCTGCTTGAATGTAACGCCTTGTCCGGCTGGGAAGCGGCCAAAGATTTTTGAATCAGATAGTGAATTCTCGGCGGGGAAACCGATAACCTGTGGGGCAGTGACATCGTAGAAATTCAGCAGAATCAAATCCGCACCCATGCTGGCTGCCAGTTCAGGGTTGGACACTTTATCTATCAGTGGTGGTGCGATCGCGATCACCTCTGCCGCAACAATACGACCTTCGGATGTGCGGATCCCCTCGATAATCTGGCGCGACGTCATCGCAAGGAAGTCAGAAGCGTTTGCGTCCAACAAGCGTTTGGCCATATGTATTTCGCTTTCTTTATGGAGTTATCACTTTAAACAAGGCGCTCGTTCCAGCAACGACTTTGGCCATCTCGTATTTCTCAATCTGAGCCTGTTCGTGCAAATCAGGCAGGATAACTGGCGAGATGGGAGAATAGCCCGCCTCACTGACAACTTTCAAATCAACTGTGATAATCGGTTGTCCTACTTTCACCTTATCTCCAACCTTGACGTGAAGTGTAAACCCCTGTCCTTTTAGCTTGACCGTATCCAACCCAATGTGTACAAGTACTGTAACAGAATTATTGTCTGCTTGAATCGTGAAAGCGTGCCCGGAGCTATGTAAAATGGTAATGGTTCCATCCAGCGGTGCAAGAACCTTTCCATCACTGGGATTGACGGCCACGCCATCGCCGAGCATTTTTTCCGCAAAGACTGGGTCTGGCACATCTTCAATAGGAATCGAATTGCCGTCGAATGGCGAAAAGATCACCGCTTCCGACATGCTAGCCTGTTTTCATAATTTTATTCATCGCGGTGCCGATCAACTCAGCATAGGTCCCAACAACAATTTGAACACCTGTACCTATGACCATCGGCCTCCCAATTACGCCGAGAGTCATCATCTTTTTCATGTCAATTTTTGAGGGGTCCTTCAATGTGCCGCGCAGACGGGTGATACAACCCTCAACGTCAACAATATTCTCCTTGCCACCGAGCGCTTCCACAAATAGGCGTGCTTTCTCTTCAATCTCCATCTGAGCCTCCGTAAATCAAAGGTACGTGTCGCGGCGTTCAGCCGCGACACGTAAATCTCGGAAAGAATTATTCTTCTGCGGCTTCGGGTTCTCGGCCAGGAGTGGGGATGTCCAAGGCTTTGATCAACCACACAAATACAAAGTAGTAGATTACACCAAATACCACGCCCACCACCAACAACAGGGCAGGTTTGGTAGCGATACCCCAGTTAAGGATGTAGTCAATCAAACCAGCCGAGAAGGTGAAACCATCGCGGATTCCGAGAGCGATGCAGACATAAGCCGAAACAGCGGTTAGGAACGCATGCACTACATACAGCACAGGTGCAACGAACATGAAGGCAAACTCAATCGGTTCCGTAATGCCGGTAATCAAAGAGGTCAGGGCGGCTGATAGCATGATACCACCGACCGCCTTTTTGTTCTTATCCTTGGCGGTAACATACATCGCCAGAGCCGCAGCTGGCAAACCGAACATCATGATTGGGAAGAATCCGGTCATGAACAAGCCGCCTTGCTGGCCATGGCTGCTGAAGAAGTTACTGAGATCGCCAAACTGGAACCATACAATTGAGTTAATAACGTGATGCAGACCAAACGGGATCAACAGTCGGTTGAGGAAAGCATGCACAGCTGCGCCAAGCGCTCCTGCACCAGTGGCCCAGTTGGCAATGGCGGTCAGCAACGCACCAGGCCATTTCCAGAACCATCCCATGAACGCGCCGCCAACAACGGATGCAAAAGCCGTCACAATCGGGACAAAACGCTTTCCACCGAAGAAGGCCAGCCACTCCGGCAGCTTGATATCGTGATACCGCTCATATAACCAAGCTGCAAGCAAGCCTATGAGAATGCCGGCAAGCACGCCCATATTTGTGTCAGCATCTTTGCCGTATAGTGCATGAGCAATATCGGCTTGGACTCCGGTTAGGACCCAGTAGCCAACAGCACCCGCCACACCGGCAGTACCAATGTCAGCCGTGAAGCCGACAGCCACACCAATAGCGAATAGCAGGGGCAAGTTATTAAAGACAGCGCCGCCTGCATCTGCCAGCCATGGCCAGTTCAGCAAGTCGGATTGGCCAAAGCGCAATAGTATACCCGCCGCAGGCAGAACAGCGATTGGCAGCATCAATGAGCGGCCAATTTTTTGAAGTGCAGCAAACATATTCATTCTCCTTGTGAATTCAGATTACGACGAAGCAATATACTTGCGAGGATAGGAATTCATTTAGTCATTTTCCAAGGCACCTCCTGACTCGACCATCAAACTGACTTCCATGGAAATAGCATGCGCCGGAGACGTGAAAACAATTCGACCAACATCATATTGACGCCGAATTCGGCCTTTAGATTTATGATCTTCATCGCATAGGGGACATCACTTATTATTTGGCTAAGAGGAATATTGCGCCCAGAAAGGCGAACAATTCTTCCATAACCTTTGAAATCACCACGAGATGTATCGTCCATAAAGATGATCGTGGAGTATTCATCCTTGCCGGGACGAATTTCGTTCACTACACCGATCACGATAGAAGTGTATGAAGCAGATTTCATACTGACGCCAGCATTTTTTAACATACACAAAACATCTGCAAGCATTCCAGATACGCCGGCCTGGCGCGCTTTCTCTGAACGGATTACTTTCACTTGATCCGGTACATGGAAGGCAACAGGATTCGAATCAACCAACTCGACTTTCGCGGCGCGACCTCGCAGTTCAGAGAGGGAAACATCGCCGATGATTTCGATCTGCTTCAAGCTGGCAGGGGTATATCCACGTGACGCGGCTTCACGTAAGAAATCGACATTGGAAGGGTCTAACCCTAGTGCAACGGCACAAATCATATCTACGGCGATTGGATTCACTCCTACGATCATCACTCCTAGATCAACTGGTTGACCTGAAACCTCGCCACCTCTGTGCAGTGCTTGGATTGCGTCCACGGCAATCAAGTCGACTGGAGCAATGCCCAATAAATCAACCATTTTTTCGGGCAGTAGATGACTGTCTTTCAATTGTTCATTTTGCGGAAGCAAAGCTTGGAGTTGGCGCAGAGAACCAGCAAATGGCACCACTGTGCTTTGCCGAAGTTTTGGCATTAATACGCGGAAAGAAGCATTCAGCCAAGCTGCGGGTAGTTTGGCCTCTTTCATTACTTTTCCATTTTCTAGTGTTACTTTGTGTGTAATGGTCTCATCAAGCGGTAAAATGGATGCATTTGATCGGAGGTGTATCGAGTTGTATCCAGCGTTTTTGAAGCTGTAACGTGTAGGAAAGTTCGGTAGACTGTTGGCTGTAACAGTCACCTTGGTTGAATTAAATGCATTCACCACACCTTCGATGAATTGGGGATGGGTATGCGCATGCGGGGCATATTTCGGATGTGTCCAGGGACAGTCTGCAAGTAAAACTGTTGACTTTTGTTCAAGTGAAATACCAAGGAACTGTGCAGCTTTTTGCAATCCTGTTGATATTTGCTGAGGATTATATTTTTCTAGGCTGAGAAGGTAGACTTTTTCCATAAGAACCTGAAGGTACTACAAATGAGGATTACGTTTTGACCAAGATTGAACAAGAGCCTGATTGTGTTCTGTTGCGCCCGGTGTGTTGGAACTCAAATAGAGAGGAGGTTCCACGCCGTTCATTTGCAGATGGAAAACGGCCTCGGTAACAAGGCAATGCCAAATTGTGGTGTATACCACTGTGGAAGTAGGGCCGACTCTCCATTGGCTATTAGGGATGGGGACGATAGTGTCACCGGGTACGCCACCACAATCGATCAGAACATCAGCAATGTCAATCAGGCGCTTGCCAAGAGGTGAAAGAGGGGCCACTTTACAGTAGGCCACATTTGTTACACCCACTACGTACATGCCGCGTTCTTTAGCGTTAAGTGCTATCTCTATCGGCAAGGCGTTGACCCCACTCACTGAAAAGACAAATAAAAGTTCCTGCGAAACAGGACAGTAACGATCGAGAAGGATTTGCGCTAGGCCGGGGATGCGTTCAATCTTTGTGGAGACTTGGGCGCTTTCATGGAGCATGAGGGATGGCAGGAGGATCGGCACAACGCAGGCCAGTCCACCTGCGCGATAGTGACCCTCCTCAGCAAGCATGTGGGAATGGCCGGTCCCAAAAATAAAGATGCGTTGGTTCTGTTTTGCTGCCTTGGCCATCAAATCAGCGACTGATGCAAGGGTATCGGCCTGCTCTACAATCACTTTTGTTTGAAGAGGTTGTAGCGCTTCGAGATAAGCTTTGATGCCTTCATAGCGAATTTCCATTTTAGTGCTCCACAGCCAATTCTGCTTGGAAAATATATTTATCGCCACGATAGTATGACTCAACCTCCTCGATCACACACTCAGACTGGTCAAATGTGGTTCGATAAATGTGCAAGACCGGGCTCTTCTTGGCAATACCTAATAAGCCGGCTTCGGTCGAAGGGCAAGGGACAGCAGTGATTTGTTGTATTGCGCGGGTGGGAACCAAGCCATACTTTTCTCTCATTAGTTGATAAAGTGAACGTCCCCCAAGTTCCTCTTCTTCGAGCCCGGGAAAATAGCGGGTGGGCAAATAAGCTGTTTCGACCGCCATAGGTTCATTGTCCGTAAGGCGCAAACGCCTCAGCAGAATGATTTTTTCCTCTTCGGGAATATTTAATTTCTTGGCCATCTCGGTGTTTGCTTGGATAGTTCGGAGTTTCAAAACAATTCCTCCCGGACGTTGTCCGCGCCTCTCTGTGTCTTCTGTAAAACTTGTTAATTGCTTGAGCATTTGATTGACGTGAGGCTCTGTTACAAATGTCCCCCTTCCTGAAATACGTTCTAGATAACCTTCGGCGACCAACTCGCCTAATGCACTGCGCAATGTAATTCGACTAACACCAAAAGATTCACACAGTTCGGCTTCTGTGGGAATACACTTGCCTGGTTCCCATTCGCCTTTTTGAATACGCTCAAGCAAAATCTCCTTGATTTGAGCATAAAGCGGGATTGGTGAAGTCCGGTTTAATTTCATGGCTTAATGATATAACATTATGACATATTATAGACCTTTCTCGAGACAAAGTCAACAGTTTACAATCTGGTGATTACCCATATCCTGCCTTCTGTTGGAAAAGATGGTGCGGGAAGGGTTGGAGGATCGTCCACGAGAGGGTAGCGACGGTTTGATAAACTGCACTCAAACCGCGTAACAAGATATAAGAGCCATTACGATCGGTGGGTAATCCGAGTTTGCCTCCGAGTTTTCGCAACCACAGCACAGCCTTCGGCGGCCAATGTTGATTGAGGTGGAAAACGAATTGGGCTGCCAGTAGAACCAGAGCGAAGACCCTGAAAGGGCGCAGGGCGTTGCGGCGCATCCGTTCGAGAGTATGCACACGGACGTCTTCCACATCCAAGCCCTGTTCCTGGTCAAAGCGATAGCCATGCTCGATACGACCGCGTAAACGCCAGTCTTGGTAAATCGCTTGAGCCGTAGCATGCTTGCGAATGGAGATATTAGTGAGCAGCACCAGCGTGCGTTTTTCGAGATCATCTTCGGCGACCAAGACCCACAATTTCTGTTTGGAATCCGGCAACCGAATTTGAAACCAGCCCATCTTGATTTTCGCGAGACGCGTGCGTCCAGCGTGATGAAAAGCAGCTTGGAAAGTCATACGCCACGGAACGCAATCGACCAAATCCCCAAGGTGTTCCGTCTCCCAGCGTTTCAAGCGCTCGTTATACACTTGCACCAACCGCTCCCAGTGCGTGGCGGTGATCACGAACTCATCCGGCTGCAAAAAATCAAACAATTTCTGATCATCTCCCCCAGAATCCATCACAAAACGCAGTTTTTGATCTGGAAAGACCCAGCGCGTCGTTCGGATGGAGCGTTGGATCTCCCGATTTTGGCTGAGAAAGTCGGCGGTCTTATAGGAAAACCACTGTGCATAGGAGATCGCTGGAACCCGCATGTTGACCACCGTGGCCGTCATGGCTGGATAGCCGCGCACCAGTCGCGCCTCCCCGTTCAGGTCTGGCGGGGTGCTTTTGTGAACCGTGCTCACACCTTCCAATTTCTTCGTATACGGTTTCTCGAAGTTGACTGGATCCAAAGCCACCACCAGATATTCTGGATGCTCTTCTCGCACCGTCCGTTGAGCCACCCGGTACATCCCCTTGTACAATTGGTGATGACTGAAGCGCTTATTGTCCACAAACCGGTACAGCCGTTTCGCAGCCGCCCAACAATCCATTTCCTGTCGACTGATGCTTTGTGCCATCGCCGCAATCACCGGCGTTTCCTGCGCCAGAATGCCTCGTACTGCCTGCGCCACTACTCTTCGCAAGCGCTCTTCTGGCAGCAGTTCCGTCACTGGCGCAAGAAATTCGTTCAGCGTCTGATCTAACTCCTTAACGGGCAATGGCGCCGCGGCGCCACGGTATATTTTCCATGGCTCTGCCTCCTGCGATAGCTTTTGTGTGCAAACAAATTTCTACCACATTTGGCAGAGCTTTTTTCAACCTGTAGACTTATGGGTAATCACCGGTTTACATTAGGCATCTAAGCTGTTGTCCATTTGAAGGTTAACGAAAAGCAGGGGAAGCTAAGGCAAACTCTTGGACGAGAGGCAGCCTATGCCAACCCTGCAGACGGACTATATCACGATCCTGGGAGCCTTTGCCAGTTTGCTCTCCGACCGAATTTGGAAACACGCGAAGGTCTTGTTGATAGGTACGCTCCTTTCTCCTGCCGAACGAACGGTGACTGCGACCTTGCGCGTGACGGGCTTGAGCATGGAGAAGCATTTTCAAAATTATCGCCGCGTGCTCAATCGAGCAAGATGGTCGGGCTTGGAAGCCAGTTACATTTTGTTTGGATTGCTGGTCAGTACATTTGCCATGCGGCGTCCGGTGATCTTGAGTCTGGATGATACCCTCGAGCGACGTCGAGGAGCCAAGATCAAGGCGAAGGGCATTTACCGAGATCAGGTTCGTTCCAGTCACGGTCATGGCGCCTTGGCACCACCAGCGGCCTGCGCTGGTTGAGCCTGAACCTGAAAGGGCGCAGGGCCTTGTTGGCACCAATCTCGTGGGCAGGACGCACTTGGGTACTGCCGTTCCTCACTGTGCTGGCCCCTTCGGAACGCTATTTATTATGAAGGGGGGCCCCGCCGGCACAAAAAGCTCCACTGAGTGGGCCTCGCAAATGGTGTTGCAAGTCCGCCGATGGCTGCCGGATCGCCCGCTGATCGTGGTGGCCGACAGCGATTTGCCGTGATTCAGCTGCTTTTTAGGCTCCGTCAACTGAAGAACCCCGTGGCACTGATCGCCCGCTTGCAGATGGATGCTGCTTTGTATGAACCAGCCCAGCCAGAGGGGTCGACCGCGCAAGAAAGGCAAACGTTTGCCAACTCTGGAAAAGGTCGCCGAAGCCAAGCACACCCGTTTCCAGCCCATTTACCAATTTTGAAACAGTCACTCATCTTATTTATAGATTCAAATACGTTCTACAACGAAACGGCTTATGAATCTGCGTTTGACTAGACAAATACTTTTGAGTAAAATCCTGCTCTATGATTGTCCATCGCGTTATTACATGCCCGATCCAATCTGACCCTCGTGCCGCGAAGATACTCTCCGCGGCGCATGTCCTTGAGTTTCATCAGTTACAAAGGGTGGAGTGTCAGAACTTGTACTTCATTGAGAGCCAATTGTCGCATGAAGAATTGCAACAGTTGGCTCTCAAACTTTTTAACGACCCCATCACTCAATCCGTTACATCGGATGAAGTTCCATCGAAGAGCCCGGCTCCGGCTTCATTCAAGTCAGATACGGTGATTTTAGAAGTGGCTCTGCGCCCTGGCGTAACTGACCCTGTGGTGCAAGAGATCGTCCGTGCAGCGCATGAGTTGGGATTTTTATCCGTTCATCGTGTGGCAACCGGATTACGTTTTATTCTCCAATATGAATCATCTGTCTCGAAATCCGAGGCTAACTTTTTATCTGCTTCGATATCTGCCGCCCTGCTTGCCAATGGGGTGATTCAACATTGGAAGATTGGACACATTGAGCCATACTTTCCTGAAGAAGTCGAATCCACTGGCGCGGTTGAGACCATTTCCATTCGCAACTTATCGGACGGTGAATTGCTCGCTCTTTCCCAGGACCGCCGTGCCGCTCTGGACTTGAACGAGATGAAAGCCATCCAAGCCTATTGTTGCAAAGAAAACCGTGATCTGACCGATGTGGAGTTTGAAACCATTGCACAAACATGGAGCGAGCACTGTGTGCATAAAACATTCAAGGCAAAAATTGATGTTCGATATCCCGGACACGAAGCACGAGCATCGAGTATCGATTCTCTTATCAAGACCTACTTGAAATCGGCAACCGAGGAAATTGACGCGCCATGGATTCGTTCAGCTTTCGTTGATAACGCCGGCATTATTGATTTTGATGATGAGTTTGAAGTCTCATTCAAGGTGGAAACGCACAATCATCCATCTGCGATTGAACCGTTCGGCGGTGCAAATACAGGCGTGGGAGGAGTCATTCGTGATGTATTGGGTGTCTCGCATAAACCTATTGCCAACACGGATGTTCTTTGTTTTGGCGGGCAGACAACATCCTTCGATAGATTGCCGAAGGGCGTGCTTCATCCGCGTCGGATCATGTCCGGGGTAGTTTCTGGTGTACAAGATTATGGCAACAAGACTGGCATTCCCACAGTCAACGGCGCAATCTTATTCGATGAAGGCTACACTGCTAATCCCCTCGTCTTTTGTGGATGTATCGGCATTGCTCCAAAAGGATTACATACTCGCACACCGCAAGAGTATGATCGCATTATTATCCTTGGCGGTCGCACGGGCCGTGATGGTTTGCGCGGAGCAACCTTTTCATCCATGACGATGAACGCGAAGACAGGTGAAGTCGCAGGCGCATCTGTTCAGATTGGTGATCCCATTACTGAAAAGGGACTGATTGATGTTGTCATTCGTGCGCGCGACCTGAAGCTATATCACGCCATCACGGATTGCGGCGCGGGCGGCTTGTCATCCGCAGTGGGAGAAATATCCGCCGCCATCGGTGCCGATATCGAATTGAAGTCGGTGCGATTGAAATATGCCGGACTTGCTCCCTGGGAGGTCTGGCTTTCTGAGGCGCAAGAACGTATGGTATTGGCTGTTGCTCCGCAAAATATTTCCGCGTTGCAAGAACTGTGCGACACCTTCGATACTGAACTTACGGATATTGGCGTGTTCACTGGGAATCATCGTCTCGTTGTTCGCTATGACAGCAACATTGTTTTGAATTTGGATAATGAGTTTTTGCATGAGGGGATTCCGCAAAGACAATTGAAAGCGATAATAGATAATTCGATATGTGGTGATGCGAAAGCCGAATATCAAATCTCGAATATCGAAACCAAAGATGTGTTGCTCAAATTACTTTCACATCCTAATATTACCAGCAAATCATCGGTCATTCATCTTTACGACTACGAAGTTCAAGGCGGAACGGTTATCAAACCATTGACGGGTGTCCAGGCAGATGCGCCATCCGACGCGGCCGTGATCCATCCACTGGTTACGAAAGGTCCCACTGGCATTGCTATTGCCAATGGTATCAATCCTGAATATGGAAAGCGCGATGCTTATAACATGGCGTTAGCCGTTGTGGATGAAGCCGTTCGCAATTTAGTTGCCACAGGCGCAGATCCATCGCATATCGCTATTCTCGATAACTTCTGTTGGGGCGACCCGCTTTGCCCTGAAACCCTAGGTTCACTTGTAGAAGCCGCTCGTGGTTGTCATGATGCCGCGCTTTTGTTCCAAACGCCGTTTATTAGCGGCAAGGATTCGCTCAACAACGAATACCTCGGAGCCGACGGTCAACAACATGCCATTCCCCCCACGTTATTGATTTCATCCATTGGCATAATGGAAGATATTACAAAAGCAGTCACAACGGATTTAAAAGAAGCAGGGAATACCCTGTTTTTGGTTGGCGAGTTCAAACCTGTATTTGGCAGTTCGCATTTTAATTTGGTGGCGGATGAAGCCATCGAAGAAGCCGTTCCTTCGGTTAGCGCCATCACCCCGAAAGTATTTCACGCTGCGCATCAAGCAATACAAAGCGGACTCATCCGAGCGGCGCATGATCTCAGCGAAGGCGGGTTGAGCGTCGCTATTGCTGAAATGTGCATCGGCGGTCGCCTCGGTGCCAAGCTAACGCTCAATGCATCCGATCCCCTCCGAACTCTCTTTGGAGAAACCACTGGGTGTTTGCTTCTCGAAGCATCAGAGGGGAAAAAAGATATGCTCCTCAATCTTTTTCGAGATCTTCCCATTCAACGGATAGGCATGGTCACAAAGGAACCAATATTGAATATTCAGTTTTCCACATTCACTGCCATTGACCTGACGGTGGATCAAGTTGTCCGTGCCTGGAATCAGCCTCTTCAGCCCGAGATCATGCAATGAAACCACAGGCACTCATTCTTCAAGCTCGCGGCACCAACCGTGACTTCGATGTCGCAGAAGCCATTAGGATGGCTGGCATGGATGCAATCTTCATACCGTTGAACGAATTACGCATAAATAAAAAACATCTGCTGGATTTTCAAATGCTCATTCTTCCTGGCGGCTTTTCTTACGCGGATTCACTTGGCGCAGGCAAGTTGCTCGCGCTCGATTTGAATTCGTATTTCAAGGAAGAGATTTCTGTATTTATTGAATCTGGCAAGCCCGTGATTGGGATTTGTAATGGATTTCAGGCATTAGTGAAGTCAGGGATCTTGCCAGGGGATGGTGAATGGAACTTGGAGAATGGTTCATTACCTGCCACGCTGACATTCAACGAAAAAGGACGCTTCGAGTGCCGCTGGGTTTATATCAAGCCTGTTTCTCAAAAGTGTGTTTGGACAAAAGGCTTGGATGAATTAATCGAATGCCCAATTGCTCATGGCGAAGGCAACTTCCAAACCATTAACCATAAACTATTAACCATGATTGAGTCGAATGACCAAATTGCATTGACATACACTCACACCGATGGTTCATCAGCAAACGGTGAATATCCAATCAATCCCAATGGCTCGATATTGGATATTGCTGGAATTTGCAATCCGCAAGGCAATGTGTTGGGATTGATGCCGCACCCTGAAAATCATATCCGCGCATTTCAACATCCCAACTGGACACGCGGCGTGAGTGGCCATAGCGGGTTGGTTTTATTTCAAAACGGCGTGAGGTACGCAAGCAGCTTATAGCCTTTACGATGTCATTCTGAGCGCAGCGAAGAATCTCGAATGTTGGAGTAGAGACCCTTCACTTCGTTCAGGGTGACATAACAATAAGATGGAGCAACATGATTTCAAAAGATGAATTGATAAAACTTCTTCCTTATGCTTTGAGCAAAACCGATTTGCCTTTGGCTGGCAAAACTTCGGGTAAGGTGCGCGATTGGTATGACCTGCCCAATGGCGAAAGACTCATCCTCACCACCGATCGCCTGTCTGCGTTCGATGTGATTCTCGCGCAAGTGCCGTTCAAAGGTCAGGTGCTGAATCAGTTATCGGGTTGGTGGTTCGAGCAGACGCGGGACATCATCGCGAATCACATCGTCGCGCTGCCCGACCCGAACGCGGCAATCGTCAAAGTGGCGCAACCAATTCTGGTGGAAGTCATCGTGCGCGGATACATCACGGGCGTCACGTCCACTGCGTTGTGGTATCGCTATTCGCTCGGCGAGCGCGAGATTTATGGTTACACATTTCCTGGTGGCTTGCAGAAAAATGCGGAACTGCCCGAACCGATCGTCACGCCCACGACCAAGGGCGGCGCGACAGGTCACGATGAAAGACTCAGTTGCGCGGAAGTCGTAGAGAAGGGGCTGCTCGACGCGCAGACCTGGGAGCGCGTTCAATCTGCCGCGCTGGCAATTTTCAAGCGCGGACAGGAAATTGCGCGCAAGGCGGGTTTGATTTTGGTGGATACCAAATATGAATTCGGCATTGCCAATAATGGCAGCATCGTTTTGATTGATGAAGTCCACACGCCTGACTCGTCGCGCTTCTGGAAGGCGGATACGTACGCGGAACGCTTCGCGGCGGGCGAAGACCCCGAAAACTTCGACAAGGAATTTGTCCGCCTGGAATATGCCAAGCAGGGTTATCGCGGCGATGGAACTCCACCCGCCATGCCTGCGGAGTTATGGGCGGCGGCGAGCGAGCGTTACATCACCATTTATGAATTGCTCACGGGCAAAACTTTTGAGGCGGGCGCGTATCCCATCGAGCCGCGATTGATTGAGAATTTGAAGAAGGCAGGCAGTCTATGAAACCACTTGTTGTGATTCTCATGGGTTCCAAAGCGGATTTGGAACATTGCAAAAAAATATCCGAAGCGTGCAAAGGCTTTGGATTGGATACCGCGCTGCATATCGCTTCGGCGCATAAGACAGCGGAACACGCGCTGGCGATTCTCAAACGATATGAAGCGGACGCGCGCGCAAAAGTTTATATCACCGTTGCGGGTCGCAGCAACGCGTTGAGCGGATTCACCGACGGAGTGGTGTCCGCGCCTGTGATTGCATGTCCGCCCGCGAGTGAGGCGTTTGGCGGCGTGGATATTTTCTCGTCGCTGCGAATGCCTTCGGGTATTGCTCCCGCCGTTGTGCTGGAACCTGTCAACGCGGCGTTATTGGCAGCGAAAATTTTGGGGCTGGTAGATTCGTCGGTGCAGGAAAATGTTCGGCTGAGTCAGAAGCGGGCGGCAGAAAAAATTATTGAGGATGATGGTAGTGTTCAGTGAGCAGTAATCAGTTATCGGATTCGCCAAAAGAAGAGTGCGGCGTGATCGGTGTGTTCGCGCCGAATGAAGACGTCGCACGTATGACGTTCTTCGGGCTGTTTGCACTGCAACATCGCGGACAGGAAGCGGCGGGCATTGCGGTTGCAGATGGCGCGGGCATGTCCGTGCACAAGGCCGCGGGACTAGTGTCATCTGTATTTACACAATCGGTGATGGAAAAAATGTGTGGGCATTATGCGATTGGACATACGCGCTATTCAACCACTGGTTCATCGTCCGAACGCAACGCGCAGCCTTTTATGATCGAGACGATCAACGGACCGCTGGCATTGGCGCATAACGGAAATTTGATCAACTCGGCGGAGTTGCGTAATGAGTTGATGCAACAAGGGGTGGGCTTTTCTTCGTCGTCGGATACGGAAGTGATGACGATGATGTTGGCGCGCAACGGCGGTGCGACGTGGGAGGAACGGATAAAGCACGCCATGCAAAAATGGATTGGCGCGTATTCCCTGGTGATACTGACGCGCAATGGTGTGTATGCAGTGCGCGACCCGTGGGGATTTCGTCCGCTGTGTATCGGATTATTGCCGAGTGGCGGGCATGCTGTCGCTTCGGAGACGGGCGCCCTGCAAACGCTCGGATGTGAAGCGATTCGCGACATCAAGCCTGGAGAGATCGTAGCGTTATCGAATAATGCCTTGACCGTAACGCAGGCTTTGCCGCCAGTGACTCCGTCCGCGATGTGTGTGTTCGAGCATATCTATTTTGCGAGACCAGATCAAACATGGGATGGAATCAACGTGCACCATGCGAGACAGAGATTGGGGGAAGAATTGGCGCATGAAATGATAAAGGGTTGGAAGGAAGAAGGCAGACAAATGAAAGAGTCAGCAGATGTTGTGATTCCTGTGCCTGATTCATCCATTCCTGCGGCAATTGGATTTTCACGGATAAGCGGAATTCCGTATAACGATGGGTTCATCAAGAATAGATATGTGGGAAGAACATTTATCGAGCCAACGGATTCACTACGCAAGCGTGGCGTGGCCTTGAAGTTCAATGTCATCCATCAAAATGTGCTTGATAAGCGGGTGATCATGATTGATGACAGCATCGTACGCGGGAACACGATGGGTCCTATGATCAAGTTGCTGCGAAATGCAGGGGCGAAGGAAGTGAATGTGGCGATCACCTGTCCGCCGATTGCTCATCCATGCTTTATGGGCGTGGACATGGGTAGATATGAGGATTTGATCGCCCATAACCGAAGCATAGAGAAAATCCGCGAGCACGTTGGCGCGGACAGTTTGTATTACTTGTCTGCTGAAGGCATGATGAAAGCCTTGCAGCGCACGGATGGGTTTTGCCAGGCGTGCTTTACAGGACGATATCCGATCTCGGTGGACTTTTCGAATGTCAAGACCGGGTTTGAACGGGGAATAAAATCATGAATGTTATGGTCATTGGTTCGGGCGGGCGGGAACACGCCATTACGTGGAAGATATCGCAATCGCCGAAAGCAGATAAGATTTTCGTTTTGCCGGGGAACCCCGGAACTAGACAAATCGCAAAAAATGTAAGCGGTATCTCGATTGATGACCACGGCAAAGTAATTGAATTTTGCAAATCAAATCAAATTGATTTGGTGATCATCGGTCCCGAAGCTCCATTGGCGGCGGGGTTGGTGGATTCGCTTTCCGATGCTGGCATCCGCTGTTTTGGACCGACACAAGCCGCGGCGGAGATTGAAGCGTCGAAAGCTTTTGCCAAGGATTTCATGGTGCGACACAACATCTCAACAGCGAGATATGCCGCATTCACGCAATTGGATGAAGCCATTCACTATTTACAATCTGTGGATTATCCAATTGTGATCAAGGCATCCGGCCTGGCGGCGGGCAAAGGCGTAATTTTGCCGAATACGATCGAGGAGGCAGCAGCCGCACTCGAAGAAATGCTGGTGGACAAAATATTCGGCGAAGCAGGCAGCGAAGTAATCATTGAAGAACGCTTGATCGGTCAGGAAGTTTCCTTGATGGCGTTTACCGATGGAACATCTGTAACGCCGATGTTGCCCGCACAAGATCATAAGCGTTTGTTGGATGGCGACAAAGGACCGAACACGGGCGGGATGGGAGCATGCGCGCCCGCGCCTGTGTTTACGAATGCGATGTTACAAGAAACGATCACGAACGTTTTGCAGCCTGCGATCAACGGATTGCGAAGCGAAGGACGCAGGTTCATTGGCGTGTTGTATGCGGGCTTGATGTTGACGCCGAAGGGTATTCGCGTGTTGGAATTCAACTGCCGCTTTGGCGATCCTGAAACGCAGGCAGTGCTTCCATTATTGAAAACGGATTTGATTGAAATTGCCGAAGCGTGTGTGGATAGTCGTTTGAACGAAGTGGATGTTCAATGGAAGAATGGTACGGCTGTTTGCGTTGTACTGGCGAGCAAAGGTTACCCAGAAAAACCAGAAAAGGGACAAATCGTTTCGTTCGGTGAATTGCCCGAAAATATGATTTGTTTCCATGCAGGGACAAAGGCAGACGGCGATAAAATACTTGCAGCAGGTGGTCGGGTGTTTGGACTCACTGCATGGACGAACAACATCAAGTCTTCGATTGAGATGGTTTATGCTAATGTGAAGAGTGTATCCTTTGATGGGATGCAATATCGAACGGATATTGCAAACAAGTCAGTTAAAACGGATTTCGGAAACGGATAGCGGATTTGCAGGAGCGACCAATGAGCGATCAGAAATCGGATTTCATAAAAACAGAACATGACGATTTGACCTATAAGGTCAATGGTCTGGCAATGCAGGTTCACAACGAATTAAAGCCTGGTCATGCAGAGAAGTTTTATCAGCGCAGGTTGAAGGACTTGTGTGTTGCTAACGGATTAGCAGCCGAAATCGAAAAGCGCGTGGAAGTTTATATCGAAGACAAGCAGATTGGATATTTAATACTTGACGTATGGATCGAAGAGTCATTGGTAGTGGAGTGCAAAGCCTTCTCTCATCATCTATCCGCTGATGAGGCTGGTCAGGTCATGACGTATCTCACAGCCACAGGAACGCAGGTGGGCTTGTTATATAACTTCGGACGCAAGTCGCTCGAATTCAAACGGATTTTTCCACCAAGAGATGTACAAGACTGGCAAAAGTTTTTATATCGTTCGATTCATTTAATTCCTGGAATGAACTTGCCGCCTTTGCCTGAGCCGCGCGGAAAAGGC
This sequence comes from Chloroflexota bacterium, assembly GCA_021787595.1. Taxonomy (GTDB): domain Bacteria; phylum Chloroflexota; class Anaerolineae; order Anaerolineales; family Villigracilaceae; genus Fen-1038. The sequence goes on from JAJYLQ010000012.1 coordinate 120,887, forward strand.
AACAAACCGTCCGTTCCCATTCCATCCATTTGCTTTAATGTTGGTAAGGTCAACACCGCTGTCAATATTCCATCACCCAGCGGAGCGGCAGTTCGCGCATCCATTAGGAGAGCCGAAGGGTTTGCAAAAGCAAAGGATGAAGCCGAATCCGTTTCCACCATCCGCTATCCGTTTCAACAATCCGCTTATGCTGATTCTGGTGTGGATATTGGCGCAGGTAATCGTGCTGTCGAGTTGATGAAAGCCGTAGTAAAGTCCACGTATAACGAATCCGTTCTTGCGGGCATCGGTTCGTTCGGTGGTTTGTTCGATGCGGTTGTTCTTAAAAAAATAGATCATCCCGTTCTGGTCGCGTCCACTGATGGCGTTGGCACCAAGGTCAAACTCGCCGCGTCCGTCAGGCGTTATCGTAGCATCGGTCATGATATCGTCAATCATGGCATCAACGATATTCTTGTGCAAGGTGCGCGCCCGCTGTTCTTCATGGATTACTTTGCCGCATCCAAACTTGATCCTGAGCAAGCTGCGGATGTAGTAACCGGCATTGCGGAAGCCTGCAAAGAATCAGGTATGGCTTTGCTCGGAGGCGAGACAGCGGAAATGCCTGGCGTGTATCAGCCCGATGAATTTGATGTAGCCGGAACCATTGTTGGCGTATTGGAACATGACCGTATCCTGCCCCGCCCGAACCTGCTCGCTGGCGATTTGATCCTTGGTCTGCCTTCCAGCGGGCCTCACACCAACGGTTACTCTCTCATTCGCAAAGTCTTGGAAGGCGCGGACTTGGAAGTTATCGTCCCTGAACTTGGTTGTTCATTGGCAGATGCGTTGCTTGCGCCGCATCGCTCCTACCTCCATGTGTTATATCCGCACCTCGATAAAGTTAAAGCGTTGGCGCATCTCACAGGCGGCGGATTCATCGAAAACATTCCGCGCGTGTTGCCTGAAAATCTGGACGCAGTCATTCACCTAAACTCGTGGAAAATTCCGCCGTTATGGAATTTAATTCAACAGAAAGGAAACATCTCCACTGAGGAAATGTATCGAGTCTTCAATATGGGCATTGGCATGGTTGTCATTGTAGATAAATCTGTTGCATCCGATTTCCAATCATCTGTTTCAGAACCAACCTTCATCATCGGTGAGCTCGTTGATGGAGAAAGAAAAGTCATTTTGAACTAAAGGATAAGTATGAAAGACCTCACTCTCCGTTATGGGACAAATCCCAATCAAATACCCGCACGAGTCTACATGCAGGATGGTAGTGACCTGCCTATAAAAGTGCTTGGTGGTTCACCAGGTTATATCAATTTGCTGGATGCGCTCAACGCGTGGCAATTGGTTCGGGAGTTGAAGCAGGTTATCGGTCTGCCTGCGGCAGCTTCGTTCAAACATGTCAGCCCATCGGGAGCAGCAGTCGCTGTTCCGCCGTCTGATATTTTGAAGAAAATTTATTTTGTGGATGATATGGAACTCTCGCTGCTTGCCACCGCTTATGCCCGCGCCCGTGGCGTGGACAGGATGTCGTCGTTCGGCGATTTCATCGCGCTCTCTGACACCGTGGATGTATCCACAGCTAAACTGATTGCACGCGAAGTGTCTGATGGCGTCATTGCGCCTGCGTATGAACCTGAAGCGTTGGAGATTTTGAAAAAGAAGAAACAAGGCAAATATGCCGTTGTGCAGATTGATCCCGCGTATGAACCGCAATTGACCGAGATACGTCAGGTCTTTGGTGTGAGCATGGAACAACGTCCCAACGACCGACTTGTGATGCGCGAAGATTTTACCAACATCGTTACGAAAAAGAAAGACCTGCCTGAATTCGCCGTGCGTGATATGTTCATCGCATGGATTACGCTCAAGTTCACCCAATCGAATTCGGTTTGTTATGTGGTGGATGGACAGACCATTGGTGTGGGTGCAGGGCAACAGTCACGTGTGCATTGTGCGCGTCTCGCCGGCTCCAAAGCGGACTTGTGGCGACTGCGCCAGCATCCGACGGTGTTGGCGCTTCCATTCAAAGAAGGCATCAAACGTCCTGACCGTGATAACGCCATTGACCAATTCCTGCAATCCGATGTCACCGACGAAGAGAAAAGGAATTGGGTGAAGGTGTTCACCGAAATCCCGAAGCAATTGTCCGCCGAAGAACGACGCGCCTGGTTGGATGGTCTCACCGATGTCACGCTTGGCTCGGATGCCTTCTTCCCGTTCCGCGACTCGATTGACCGCGCCGCCAAGAGCGGCGTGAAATACGTTTTGCAACCCGGCGGTTCCACTCGCGATCAAGACGTGATCAGCGCTTGTGATGAATACGGCATGACGATGGTCTTCTCAGGTTTAAGGTTGTTCCATCATTAGTATGACGGCGCGTCTTGTTGTTCTCATCTCTGGCAACGGTTCCAACCTGCAAGCGATTCTTGATGCTGGGAGATCAGGTGAACTCGATGCTGAAGTTGTATGCGTCATCTCGAACACAGCGGATGTCTACGGACTTATCCGTGCTAAGAACGCAGGCGTGGAAGCGATTTATTTTGCCAAGCAAGAAAACGAATCACGCAATGAATACGATAAACGACTAGCGGACTATGTGACTACAAAACTACCAGACTATGTTGTTCTTGCAGGTTGGATGCGCATTCTTTCTTCTTCGTTTCTTATCTCGTTTCCGAACCGGGTTATAAACTTGCATCCTGCATTGCCAAATATATTTCCCGGCACACATGCAATCGAGCGGGCTTTCGAAGCCTACCAACGCGGCGAGATTCAACATACGGGCGTCATGGTTCACCTCGTCCCTGATGAAGGTGTGGATAACGGTCCCGTGCTGGCAACAGAAATTGTTCCCATCAACAAAGACGATACGCTTGGATCACTTGAAGCACGCGTTCATCAAACTGAGCATATCTTATTAGTCAATACACTCAAAAAATTCTTCAAGAAAAAGTAATAAGGAGCTATTAAATGCCTACTGCCATTCTTTCCGTCTATGACAAAACTGGAATCGTTGAATTTGCCAAATCCCTCGTTGACCTCGGCTGGACTCTGCTCGCCTCCGGTGGCACCGCCAAACTTCTGCGTGATAGCGGACTCGCCGTTACCGAAGTAGCGGATTATACCAAGTCTCCCGAAATCCTCGGCGGACGCGTCAAGACTTTGCATCCCGCCATCCACGGCGGATTGCTTGCCCGCCCCACAGATGTCGATCACAAGCAACTGCTAGATCTCGGCTGGGATTATATTGATTTGGTTGCTGTTAATCTCTACCCCTTCGAGCAAACCGTTGCCAGGCCCGATGTCACTTACGCCGATGCCATCGAAAACATTGACGTCGGCGGCGTGACTCTCATTCGCGCCGCAGCAAAGAATCATGAACGTGTCACATTGATATGTGATCCATCTGATTACCACGCCATATTGAAAGAACTGCGCGGAGGCGGGATCTCTTCCAAGACCCGTGCAAAACTGGCGATTAAAGGTTTCGCCTCAACCGCACATTACGATGCAGCTATTCATGATTACTTAAAGAAACAAGCTGGATCATAGGCAACAGGGTGGTTGAGTAGTGGCGCACGAAGTCGAAGCATGAGCGCCACGTATCGAAACCACACGTAATAAAGAGCAATTGATGTTCTCATTACCCCTGGTTACACTGAAGTATTACCCAATGAAACGGATGTCAAAGTCCAACTTACGCCGACCATTCACCTTAACATCCCAATCCTCTCCACTGTCATGGATACGGCCACTGAGGCGCGCCTTGCCATCGCATTGGCGCGTGAAGGCGGGATGGGCATCATTCATCGTAACATGCTGCCTGAAAAGCAAGCCACCGAATTAGCTGGACTTCTATGATGGCGATTCTGTCAAGAGCAAATCCGGAGACAATTGTTCACCAACCGGCCCAGTCTGGGTCGTTTCTTGAAAAGATTGTAATACGAGTTTATAGAGCTGGGCGCAGGGT
>JAJYLQ010000013.1 GCA_021787595.1 Chloroflexota bacterium
TGCTGCTCAGAGCGTCCACCAAATCCATCAACGTGTCGGTTCGTTTACAGTTGTTAAAGTTCTGGTACACTTCGTCCCGGAACTGCGTCAGTTGTTTGGTTTTCACAAACTGCAATTGTACGCAGTTCTACTCTTTATGCAAATTTTGTCTAAAGTCCAAGTTATTTCATCGCAGAAGATAATCATGGTGTGTTTGGAAAACGAGGAAAAGATGAGTGACTTCAAAGTTCAGTTCTGGGGTGTGCGAGGCAGCCATCCTGCGCCAAGAAAAAATACAGTGCATTTTGGGGGCAATACTGCTTGTGTGGAAGTCCGTGCCGGGAAACACATCATTATTCTTGATGCCGGCACTGGCATTATCCCGCTTGGACAGAAGTTAATACACAACAAGGAATCCAAGATCACGATTTTATTGAGTCATCTTCATCATGACCACACGCAAGGCTTTCCATTCTTCCTTCCTGCGTATGTGGCTGGGGCTTCCTTACAAATCTTTGGCCCAGGCGCTACGGCAGAAACTTTGAAACGCGTGTTGGATTCGAATCAGTCCGCCCAACGTTCCCGGTCAGTTTGAACGACATGAACGCGGTAAAAGATATTCGATCCCTGAAAGAGACGGACATCCTAACTTTCGACTCGAATGATATTCATATAAATCCCGTTTCCACTCTGGACCCGGAAACGGCCACCGTTAAAATTCATCGTTCCTACGCCCACCCCGGCGGAGTCTACGCTTATCGAATCGAATATCGAGGTCATGCCTTGGTCTATGCCACTGATGTTGAAGGTTACGTTGGTGGAGACAGAAGATTGGCAAACTTCGCACACGGAGCAGATGTACTGATCCATGATGCACAATACAGTGAAGAACATTATCGCGGACAAGCTCCTGGCTTGCCACCTACACAAGGATATGGACACTCAACGATCCAAATGGCTTGTGAATTGGCAGCGGCCGCGCAAGTCCGCGAGTTGGTGTTGTTCCACCATGATCCAAGCTATGCCGATGAAACAATAGACCGCCTTGGGATTCAGGCACAAGGGTTATTTTCAAATGTCCACGCTGCATATGAGGGGCTTGTAATGGATATCGAAGGTGAACGATTACAAGCCGTTAAGCCGCAGGTAGAGGTAATGTCTGCTGTCGCTACGGCGAGGTAGAATCATGTTGAAAATGGCTGAAATAAGGACGGACGACACGCGCAGTTTGCTGAGTGATATTCCACTTCTCGGTGGTCTAGCTTCGAAACAGTTAGATTGGGTTGCGCAGCGTTCGCATCGTCGCCTGTTTCCGGCCGGAACGAATGTCCTTACGTTCGAACAGCCCGGTGAAGCCTTTTACATCATTCTGTTTGGAACGGTAAAAGTGCATATAGAGCAAACCGATGGCCGGGATGTCGTGCTTTCCATGTTGGGGAGCGGCGATACGTTGGGCGAAATGAGTCTAATCGATAGCGTGGGGCATTCAGCCAGTGCTATAACACTGGAAGATACACTTATGCTATGGATGGATAATGCCACGTTCAAAAAGTTGCTGGATGAATATCCACCAGTCGCCCGTAATCTTGTCAAAATCCTTTCGGCTCGCATTCGCCTCTCTGACCAGCTTATTCAAGCCTTTGCCACACTGGATGTTTACGGTCGCGTTGCGCGTCAATTGCTTGCCTTTGCAGAGAAATATAACTTGAACAATTCAAAAGGCGAGGTTCGCATTCCAATCACGCTCACGCAAGGCAATATCGCGGACCTAGTCGGCGCGTCGCGCAAGCGGGTTAATCAAGTCATGGTTGCTTTTAAACAACAAGACTTGATTGTTGTTGATGATACCGGGCGAATTACTGTGAAAGATCGTGACGGCCTAGCACGGTTTTGTAAGTAATTTCCATTGTCAAAACCGTTTACCCTCGTTATAATGTGTGTCGCTTGGGCGGGTAGCTCAGCTGGTTAGAGCACTGCTTTGACATAGCAGAGGTCGCAGGTTCGAGCCCTGTCTCGCCCACAACAAAGGCCCCGATTTGGGGCCTTTTTGATTATTAAAATCCTGCTAGAATCATGACAAAGAGGAATAACTTTGTACCACGAGTAGTGTTATCCTATTTGTAATGAATAGCACAAAGCTGTTCAACATCACACCAAAAGGAGCATCCAAATGTTTATTGATTTTCTCACCCTTGTCATGATAAACCTTGTGGCAGGCACCGTTCTTCTAGCATACTACTTGTGGAAAGGCATGGATGAAAAAGATCAGCGCCCGTACGCGGCTGCCTTTTTCGTGACCGGGCTGGTAGGTCTGGTTACCGGCCTCCAACTTTCCTTCACCTGGCCCCTGCCGGGTAGTTTTAACGTTGGCTATGGCGATGCCTCCACTCTCTTCGGCGTTGTCTTCCTTGGCACAGCGATTGCCCTGTGGCAAGGCTGGAATTTGACGCCGGTTTCCGTTTATTCCTTCTTCGCAGGCATCGATGCGATCATCGTTGGTCTCCGCCTCTATTCCCTGAAGCTGGGACAGGAGCCACTCGTTGCCGCCATTGGCTTTATTCTGGCGGGTTTGGGCGGCGTGTGCGCGTTCCCCTTCCTGCAGTGGTTCAGAGACAATAAGACCGTGCGCTGGCTTGCGATTGCCGTCCTGCTGGTCACAGCCGCGATCTGGGCCATTACCTTCTATAGCGCGTTGTGGGGCCACATGGCCAGCTTCGCCAAGTGGGTACCCGCCACAATGGCGACTCCGGCTGCAAAATAATACAGCCCAAATAGTTCAACGACCGGGAAGGGTATGTGACCTTCCCGGTTATCTTTTTTAAAAGTGCGACAACTTGCAAATCATTGGTTGGATCACAACATTTTTGCTATACTACAGAAGATCCAGAACAAATTTGGGAGAGGCGACTTGAATACTGAACAAGGAAAATTCTCAACGTTGATTATTGTCCTGATGATCGGCGCAACGCTTGTACTTGTATTGGCGTTATGGTCCGGATTCACATTTATATTCGCTCAAGGGCGCGAGATCATACTACCGACAATTATCAGCTTAGCCATCGCGATATTGCTTGTGATTGCCTTCGTTGTCGGATCGATCTTTACGCTGCGAAGAAAACTTTGGGGATACTGGTTATTCGCCGCCACATCGGTGTTGATGTTCATTGGAGGAGGGCTGCCTGGGACCGGCGGTGCAATGAGCCAGCTTGGAGCCGCGGGTTTTCTGGGCGCCGCCGCCGCGATCCTCGCGTATCGTCAGCGCAATTTGTTGTCGTAACTCTTGCGGACTAGCTTGAAAGTGCGTATAATGTCGCCAATTAAAAAACGCAACGACCGGGACGAGTAAGCGGCTCCGGTTTCTGACAGGGAGAACAAGCCGAAGATTGAGAGCTTGTTCCAGAAGCAACTGCTGAAAACCACCCGCGAGCGTTGAACAGAACAGTGATCAGTGAATAAGTGATCAGTTAGTAAGTGAAACGGTTGGCTCCGTTATCGGCTCAAGAGATGTGTTAGTCGAGTAGTTCGATAGTCGTATAGTTTGGTAGTCGTGTGACTATCAGACTACAAGACTAAACGACTATACGACTAACTCAAATCGGGTGGAACCGCGTGAAGTAAATTCTCGCCCCGTATTCGGGCGGGAATTTTTTGTTTTAGGAGGTCGCTGTGATTGAAGATGGAACCACTCTCACTGCATGGCGGGTCGGAGGTTTGTTACTGTTTTCCTCTGTTGCCGCGTAAAGCCCGTTGAAACAGTAGCAAACTAAAAGCTCGCACTGAGCGAAGTCGAAGTGTCAAGAAAGGAAGCGAAAATGTCACAACCAGAAAAACGAGAACGATATGAAGATTCCCATCTTTATCGAATCCGACATTCTGCCGCGCACATCATGGCGCAGGCAGTCATGGAAATGTTCCCGGATGGAAAAGTCACGATTGGTCCGCCCGTTGAAGATGGCTTTTACTACGATTTCGATTTGCCGCGCAACCTCACGCCCGAAGATTTGGAGCAGATCGAAAAACGGATGCGCCAGATCATCGCCGGCAAATTCGAGTTCGAGAAGAAGGTTGTCCCGGCGGATGAAGCGCGCAAGATCTTCAAGGATCAGCCGTATAAAATCGAATTGATCGAAGGACTCGAAAAAGGCGGCTTTGATGAATATGGTAACCCGCTCAAAGTCAAGCCGGAGATTTCGATCTATCAACAAGATACGTTCGTTGATCTGTGCCGCGGTCCACATGTCCAGAATACGAAAGAGCTTAAGCCTGATGCCTTCAAGTTGATGAGCGTCGCGGGCGCATATTGGCGCGGCGATGAACATAACAAAATGTTGCAGCGCATTTACGGCACGGCTTGGGAAAGCAAGAAAGACCTCGACGATTATCTCTGGCGGCTCGAAGAGGCTAAGAAGCGCGATCATCGCAAGCTCGGCAAAGAGTTGGAGATCTTTATCTTTGAAGATGAGGTCGGTCCCGGACTTCCACTCTGGCTGCCGAATGGCGGCGTGATGATCGAAGAGTTGGAAAAGCTCGCCAAAGAAATGGAAGAGAAAGCCGGCTATCTGCGAGTCCGAACACCGAATCTGACGAAGGAAGATTTGTTCATTCGTTCAGGTCATCTGCCATATTATGCGGAGTCGATGTATCCGCCCATGGAATTGGAAGGTGTGAAGTATTACGTCAAGCCGATGAACTGTCCGATGCATCATAAGATTTTTGCATCGAAGGGACGTTCGTATCGCGACCTTCCGATTCGTCTCGCGGAATACGGAACGTGCTACCGCTACGAAAAATCTGGCGAACTCTTTGGCTTGATGCGCGTCCGCTCGATGCAGATGAACGATGCTCACATCTATTGTTCCGAGGAACAATTCGAGCAGGAGTTCTTGGGCGTTGTAGACTTGTATATTAAATATTTCAAACTCTTTGGCATTGAAAAATATGTCATGCGGCTTTCTCTGCATAGCAAGGAAGGTCTTGGCAAAAAGTATGTGGATAACGAACGCTTATGGATCAAGACGGAAGAGATGGTGCGCCGCGCAATGACGAACGGCAATGTACCCTTCGTTGAAGCAGAAGATGAAGCCGCGTTCTACGGTCCCAAAATTGATGTACAGGTTTGGAGCGCCATCGGAAGAGAATTCTCTCTGATGACGAATCAAGTGGACTTTGCCGTGCCTGCACGTTTCGATTTGAAATTTACGAACAAGGAAGGCAACGATGAAGTTCCGCTGTGCATCCACCGCGCGCCGCTCTCGACGCACGAACGCATGATTGGATTCTTGATCGAGCATTATGCCGGTAACTTCCCGGTCTGGCTCTCACCGGAACACGTGCGCGTCATCCCAATCACGGATGGACAAAACGAATATGCACAAAGCATTGTCCAGCAGTTGCGCGATAACGGAATCCGTGTCAGCGCCGATATCAGCGCGCAGCGCATGAACGCCAAGATCCGCGCCGCGCAGTTGATGAAAGTGCCATATATGCTGGTCGTCGGCGAGAACGAGATGAAGGCGAATCAAGTCTCGCTGCGCGTGCGCGATGGAAGCCAGCAAAACAACATCGCGCTCAGCGAGTTCATCGCGAGAGCGAAAGATCGAATCGTCAAGAGGTCGGCAGAATTGTAAAAAGAGATCATGGAGAATGGGTCATGGATTCTTTCTATGAACCATGATCCATTCTCCATGACCCGTCGTTATTGCCTCTTTCTGCTCATGGCTATAAAGATTCCGCCTAGGAATAATGCCGCAATGACGATCGCGCCGAAACTGAGCATGTCCGCTTTGCTGACTTTTGCGGAGGACTCTTTTGTCGGTGTGGGAGTTTGTTGATGTATCGGAGTTTGAAATTGTATGGACGGCGTAGCGGAAACTGTCGGCGTGTTTGGCGATTCGGTTTTATTCAATGTTGGAACCGGCTGCGTTGCGCTTTTGATCACCAACAATTTTTGTCCATCAATGATTACAATGCTGGATAAATGGTTCAATGATTGAATTTGTTTGATGGTGGTGTGATACGCAATGGCGATGCTCCACAATGTTTGCCCATATTGAACCACATGATAAACATCGCCATTCGGCTGTGCCGTGTTCAATTTGACCGGAATCGAATATTGGGGAAGCAATCCGTTCTTGGCGGCTTCGGTTGACATTGCGGAATACGCGACTTGCGTTTGGGGGATGCCGGTCAGGATGGCATACGCATCGTATTGCATCTTTCCGCTGGAAGTTCGTAATGCCGTTTCGATAATGCAAACGACGTTTCCATCTTGATCTATAGCGACCGCCGCATCGATGTCACTGCGATATTGGGAGAGCATCGTGTTGGTATGCTCCGCATCGCCCAGCCAAGCCTGTACAACGTCATTCGCGCTGGCGGATATGGGCATGCTCAGCCAGTTCTCGGAGCGATAGCCGTCCAGCGATAAATCACCCGAAAGCGGATATCCCAGCGAGAGCATCCACTGCCCGAGCGTCAGGTTGCGCGGACGCCAATGTCCATCGTACCCCGTTGCGATGCCATTTGCCTCCGCCTGCGCGATCTGCATGAGAACTGGGTGCGCTGTCAACGATGCGAGTCCGTGGGAGAGGCGCAAATTGTTTACGGCATTGATCAGATCTGTAGGAGTAAATTGCGGCTGAGACGATGTTGGAGTCGGTTGTTGAGCTTCCGCTATGTAGAACGAACACAGCGCGGCCAAGAATATTCCAACCAGAAGAATTTTCCTTAAGGTTGGCATGGTTTGTACAACATCATCGCTTTTTATTTAGACCATCCTTCTACTTCACCGTTGATATTATTCAAACGAACTGATTCGCAGGTAAACGGGTTGATCAGAACCGGGCTGGTTGGTTTATAAGGCGTTACGACGCTAACGATTAGCCATTGCCCATTCGGACTCCAAACCGGATGAAATGCAAGCGTATCATCCAGCATGGCAACCAGCTTGCGCTCCGAACCATCCAGCCGCGAGATAAAAACCGCTCCATCCAAGTTAGCCCCGAACAATCTGGCATTGTAGGCAATCCACTGCCCGTCCGGCGAAATGGCGCCGATTGGAGTCTTGATAGTGATTGGGAAGAGCGATTTAGTTTCGCCCGTTTGCAGGTTATATGTTTTAAAAACGTGTTCATCCAAATTGTAGATGTCGCCGACTTGCGCGCCAAAAACAATCGTTTGATTATCTGGCAGCCAGCCAATCGGGTTGACACGTACTGAATTGGTTTCGATTTTTTGCAAGCCGGTGCCATCGGTGTTGACTACATATAACCCATCGAGCAAAATACGGCTGCCGTCTGGTGACCAGATATTCATGCCTCTCGATATTACTCCCTTAATCGCTGTGGACTGTCCGCTATTGATATCGAAAACATTCAAGCCAGTATCGGTTGAGAATAGTACCTTTGTCCCGTCTGGGGAAAGCGATGGATAGTAATCGCTAACCAGTCCGCGCTGATTACTGCCATCCAAATTGGCGATGAAGACGTTGATATCCGGCGGCATGGCGTCAATGTTGAATAGGATTTTCCCGCCCAAGCCAGCAGGGAGCGCTCCATGTTGATCTTTGATCTGCTCCCATTTTTCAAGCGTGAGACACGCCTCGGGTGCGGAAGTCGGAATGGGCGCCGCTGTGGATGGCGGATTCCAAATGACCTGCCATGGACCACTAATACGGTATGGCACAGTTGTGCTGATGGTGAAGCGGCGCAAGCCGCTGGGGATTTCTCCATAAGCCATCGAAGTCAACCGTATTCCAGTAGAAGGTCCGCCCCCGCCGCCTCCACCGCCAGCAAGTTGTATCAGTGGTTTCTGAGGAATATCATCCATTAGATCAATAAAAATGCCGCCTTCTTTGTCTTCATAGGTAAACATGAGGAGAGAAGCCCATTGAGGATTGTCGCTCTTTACCAGTTGAGCCGACAACAATCGAACGGTATGCCCCTCGAATGTCAAATCGCGGTTGATTTCCCAAGTCTGGCCGATTTGCGGGTTTGAGCCAAGATCCAATTCAAACCGGGTTTGCGGAGTAATTTCCATCTCAACAGAGTCCAGATTGAGCACGAGCGGACCGGCAAATGCTTTCTGGTTGGTGCGATAAATCCACGAAACTTTATTGGGATCATATACGGTGTTATCCTGCGGCTCTGACTGCGCTGCCTCGAACGGGATTCGATTCCCGTTGGCATCCATCATCCTAATCATAGTCATCGTGTTGAAATTGCCTTGTGCAGGCAAAGTGACCTTGCTTAAATCCAGACTGCCATATAGTTGATAGCCATCTTCCACTTCAACGAATTTTTCAAGCGTGAAGGTGATGCCATTGCGCGTCATGGTATTGGATAACACGGGCGTACTCGTCACGCCCATGGTGGGAATGTTTGTCACAGCGGGCGTGGAAAGTTCGATAACAGGCGCAATCGTCATGTCAGGCGGCGCGGGCGCAAAGCGCAAAGGGAATATCCATTTTTCGGGAAGCGCACCCGGCTTGGTGAAGCCAATGCAATTGAATGCCAGGACAGCCACGTTTACGTTGGCGGGAATTGCCCCATACTCTAAGCGATTGTCGAAATGCGTCCAGCCGCCTGCGCCAATAATGCCGCCTCCCAAAACCGTTCCATCCGCAAGAACCAAGTTTGCATTGCCCATACAGCCAATTGATTCATCGGTAGAATAAGCATCCCTCGGCACGCCCTCGACATGTACAAGCAACACGGTTTTATCCGCGCTGAGCACGGCCTCTTTGACGGTGATGGTTACGCCCTCACGCGTAACGCTCACCGGTTCAGCCAACACGCGGATCGGCGCGCTTTGGTTGACAAGCCCGATGCCGGGAATATATCCCATCATGTTTCCGATGGCATACACTGCGCCCGTCAACAGCAAGAGAATCAAAATCACAACGAGAACGATCAACAACGGTTTCGTGCGAATGATCTGCATCAGGGATTTCCTTTCAATGCGGGCCGAGATTTCGGGCCACAAATTGATATTCTCCGGGACGCCGCGGCGAGCGATGGCTTCCAGCACAACTTTCATGCTATCGTTCATCTTCATCGCTCCTTTCCAATAAACCGCGCAACCGCCCGCGCGCCGCGTTCAACAGCCATTTGATCGTTCCGGTTGCCGCGCCCGATCCTTCCGCCATTTCCTTTTCGCTCATCTCTAAAAAATATCTTTGTACGATTACCGCGCGTTGGCGCGGCGACAGCTTTTGCATCGCATCCCAGATTTGATTTTGGACTTCGATGGACTCGACTTGCGATTCGACCGACTCGGCCCTCGCGGCAAATTCCGCTAAAACAGATTCGTCCGCATCGTCTCCAACCTCGATCTGCCGCGCCGACCTCTGCACCATCTTCACTGCCGCGTTGACCACGCTCCGCATGAACCACGGCTCGAACGGACGTATTGCGTCGAAGCCGCGCATGGAGTGAAAGGCCCGGATGAAAGCATCCTGCACAATATCCTCAGCCAGCCCACAATCCCGCGTGATCAGATAAGCCGTGCGTACAGCTTTCAACTGATAGCAGCTAACCAAGAATTCCAGGCCGCTGATATCGCCTTGTTTGAGCAGCCGAATGGCTTGTTTTTCGTCCATCTTTCGCCACTGTATATATCCGATCATAATATAAAAGGTTGGGTGGTTTTATTGACGATTCTCCGCCGCTCATGGTATTATCAGCCCGCCAAAAACCAGCCTCGGGCTGGGTTTCTGTCTTGATAAGGAGAAGAATATCAGCGCTAACGAATTTCGAGTAAACGAGGGCATTCGGGTTTCCGAAGTCCGAGTGATCGGAGCAAACGGTGAAAACGTCGGAGTAGTTCCGATCAGACAAGCTTTGCAGATGGCACGCGACGCCGAACTGGATTTGGTGGAAGTTTCACCGACCGCCACACCGCCCGTCTGCCGCATCACAGACTTTGGAAAGTTCATTTACGAGCGAACAAAAAAGGAACGCGAGGCGCGCAAGGCGCAGACCAAGATCGAAGTCAAGGAAATCCGCCTGCGACCCAAGACCAACGAGGCGCATCGCGGTTTCAAAGTGGACGATGCCCGCCGCTGGCTGAACCAGGGACACAAAGTCCGCGTCACGATCAGGTTCCGCGGCCGCGAAATGGATTATCCCGAAATTGCACTCGAAGATTTGAAAGAGATCGCACAGTCGCTTTCTGACATCAGCACAATCGAGCAGGCCCCGATGATGGAAGGCCGCACAATGCTCGTGGTGCTGTCGCCGGGAAAGCCGTCAGCGAAGAAAAAGGAAAAGGATGAGACCCCGGCTGAAGCGTCATCCTGAACCGGCCCGCACCCGTTCTTGGAGCGTCGAAGGATCGAGGTCGAAGCGAAAGAATAAAAAGAAAATTGATGGTTGTTGATTTTAGATTGACGACGCCGATTATCAAATCGCTCGTCAAAAAATCAGCAATCTACAATCCGAAATCTACAATCGTAAAGGAGTAAGTCACAGTGCCTCGCAAAGCCAAATCCGGCAAATTCAAGCTCAAGACCCACAAGGCGACGTCCAAGCGATTCCGCCTGACGGGCGCGGGCAAACTCGTGCGCACGAAAGGCGGCAAAAGCCACTTGCGCCGAAATACATCGAAGCGCGTCAAGAACCAGCTCGATGAGATGCAGACCGTCAAAGGCCGCAGCATCATCAAGAATGTGAAGCGCCTCGCGCCGAACATGGAAGAATGAATTGACCACGAAGAACACGAAGGAACACAAAGAAAAGACTTCGTGCCCCTTTGTGTCCGTGGTGGTAAGAATCCCGTTCAATTTTTATTGCGGCTCCTGGGTGTAAACAACTGACGCGCTTTCGCAGCCGCCGACGTCCAGAGGTTCGCAGGAGATGACAAATGACTCGTATCAAGGGCGGTCCGTACGGACACCTTCGCCATAAAAAAGTTTTGAAGATCACCAAAGGCCAGCGCGGCGCAAAGCACTTTTTGTTCAAGCGCGCCAACGAGGCCATGCTGAAGAGTTTGTGGTACGCCACGCGCGACCGCAGAGTCCGCAAGCGCGACCTGCGGAAGCTGTGGATCGCCCGCATCAACGCCGCGGCGCGCCTGAACGGCACAACGTACAGCCGTCTGGTGGCGGCGATGAAGAAAGCGGACATCGCCCTCAACCGCAAGATGCTGGCAGACATCGCCGTGCGCGACCCGAAAGCATTCGCCGCGGTGGTGGCAAAGGCAAAATAGTAATTGGTAATTGAATAATTGGTAATTGTGCCCGTTGGGTTTTGGCCCGGCGGGCGTTTTCGTTGTAGAATGGGCGCATGAACCAAGTTCTTGTCGAACGCGTTCTCTCTACGGGTCAAACCATTCAAATCGTTCAAGGCGATATCACGGCTGAAACCACCGATGCAATTGTCAATGCCGCGAACGAATACCTTCAACATGGCGCAGGTGTGGCCGGCGCGATTATCCGACGCGGCGGACAAGTCATCCAGCAGGAATCGGATGCGTGGGTACGCAAGCACGGAACGGTCTCCCATGCGCGCCCCGCGTGGACTTCGGGCGGAAACCTGCCTGCGAAATACGTGATCCACGCTGTGGGACCCGTGTGGGGCGATACTCAAAATGCGAGTGCAGGCGGTGATGAAGACAATAAATTGGCGGCGGCAATCAACGGCTCGCTGAAAGTCGCGGATGAATTGAAATGTACGTCCATCTCTTTCCCCGCCATCTCGACTGGCATCTTCGGCTTTCCGAAAGAACGTGCGGCGGGGATTATTTTTGATTCAGTAGAAAAATATTTTTCTCAACACGAATCCAGAATCAAATTGATTCGATTGGTATTGTTCGATGAGTCGACAATTGATGCTTTTCTGAAAATATGGAGAATGGATCATGGATCATAATTGATTCCATTCTCCATGAACCATTAGCCATGATCTCTTCTAATCAAAATTCAAAAATAAAACTCGCACGCGCGCTGACAGGTCGTCCGAAAGAACGGCGCGAGGCAGAGGCATTTCTTGCGGAAGGCGTGCGATTGGTTGAAGAAGCGGTAATTGGTAATTGGGGATTCCGATTCGTTTTATATTCGGATGAATTGAGCGAACGTGGAAAGAAGTTGGTTGAGAAGTTGGAAGAGGAGAAGATAGAAGTTGAGGAAGTGGAAAGCAGTTTACTGCAATCGCTAAGCGAAACCGAAACATCGCAAGGTATTCTTGCCGTTATCGAATTGAAACAATTACCAATACCCAATTCCCCAAATTTCATTCTCATTCCTGATTCCATCCGCGACCCCGGCAATCTTGGAACATTACTTCGTACTGCCGACGCGGCTGGCGTGCAAGTGGTATTGATTCCGCCGGAGACAACCGATGCCTTCGCTCCGAAAGTCGTGCGCGCGGGGATGGGCGCGCATTTTCGCTTGCCGATCCATTCGATGAGCTGGGATGAGATTCGCGAATTTGTGAGTGCGTCGCACCTTACTAAACGGGACGAATCGAATCGAGGAGACTCTGTCCGCTTAACAGAAAAAACTAACCCTTCTGGTGCGACGCATATCATCCCCTTTGGGGACACACGGTTGCATGTTTTTCTCGCTGATATGAAAGGTCAATCCTGCTGGGAGACAGATTTCCGTCAGCCGCTGACATTGATCGTTGGTGGAGAAGCTGAGGGCGCGAGCGAACACGCGCATCAATTAGCAAATGCTGTTGTAAAAATCCCGATGGCAGGGAAAACAGAATCATTGAATGCGGCAGTGGCTGGCTCGGTGTTGATATTTGAAGTGATGAGGCAGAGGTCATTATGAACAAAGTAATTGAGCTCCCTTCGATTGAATTGGTACAGAAATATATAAACAACTTCGATTGCGATAAGGAACTCATTGTGGCTGACGATGTACTATCCTATTTGTTTGGAAAATACTCAACCAATCAAGAATTAGGTGATATTCTTGTCAAAGTTAAAACTCTCAATTCTCTTTACAGCACAAACATTTATGCGACTCGGAAAATGGCGAATAGTATTCTGGAGAAAAATATAGATGTTGAGCTTCAATCAGGGTCGCTTGAGCTAGTGGATGATATTGCTTTGACTGAGATTGGTAATAATAAAAAGCGAAGGAATTATTCTTTCGCCAGCAAATATTGCCATTGGCATCAACCAGATAAGTATCCAATTTATGACAACCTTGTTGAGAGCATACTTTGGGCTTATCACAAGCATTTTAATTTCGGATCATTTAAGCGGGATGACCTTCGACAATATAGTAAATATAAAGAGATCATTGATAACTTCAAAAAAGACTTTGGATTAACAAAATTTAGTTATAGGGAAATTGATAAATTCCTTTGGGTATATGCTAAGTCTCAATAGAGAAGCTATGAAAATCCGTTCCATCACTTACTTCTGCAATCCCAAATATCCTTTGGATGAAAAAGTCATCCAAGCGGCTGGAGAATTTCTCGCCAAAGCCAAGTCCGCGTATGAAGCCGCGGGATATGAGGTCCAAACCACGCGGATTGCAACAATTCCGTTTCCAAAGCTGCTTGGCGAAAAATATATTAATGATCTGCCCAAACTCGCTGAACAACTTGAAAAGCTAATGCCGCAAATCGATGTTGGACATCTCTCGCTTGGGCCCGCGCTACCAGAATCGCCGCGCAGTTATCAGGTCATTCCCGAAGCGATTGCCGCCTCGCAAAATATTTTCTTCGGCGGTGTGATGGCAGATGGAAATATCGGCATCTTGCTCGAGGCGATCAAGGCTTGTGCGAACGTGATCGTCAAGACCGCGCCGATTGACCCAAACGGTTTTGCCAACCTGCGTTTTGCCGCGCTGGCAAATGTCAAAGCCGGAGCGCCGTTTTTCCCCGCCGCGTATCACGACGCGGATCAACCTGCATTTGCGATTGCAACCGAAGCAGCGGATCTGGCAGTCAATGCTTTTTCAACGGCCAACGCTCAACCGTCCACAGTCGAAAGCGGTCGCCAGAATTTGATTTCTGAAATCAGCAAACATGGGGAAGCCCTCGCCCGAATAGCCGAACAACTTCGAACTTCTCACTTTCCACTTCTCACTTTTCTTGGCATTGATTTTTCGCTAGCCCCGTTTCCTGATGACGCGCATTCGCTCGGCAATGCAGTGGAGAAAATGGGCGTTCCGAAAATAGGATTGCACGGCTCGTTGGCCGCTGCCGCGATCCTGGCCGAGGCCGTTGACCGCGCCGATTTTCCTCACACTGGCTTCAGCGGATTCATGCAGCCTGTGCTAGAAGATTCTATTCTTGCTAAACGCGCTGCCGAAGGCACGCTGACCATCAAAGACCTTCTGCTTTATTCGACGGTTTGCGGCACAGGCTTGGACACGGTCCCATTGCCGGGCGACACAACTGCGGATCAACTCATCCCGTTGCTTCTCGATCTTTCCGCCCTCGCGTTACGCCTCGATAAACCATTGACCGCGCGCTTGATTCCCGTGCCAGGCAAAAAAGCGGGCGATGCAACGAACTTCGATTTTGGATTCTTTGCCAACAGCAAAGTGATGAGGTTGGATTCTGAACCATTGAATTCTTCACTTGCTAACGAAGAAATATTTTCAATTCAATCACGCGCAAAATCGTAAGGGCGACAGCTTGCCCTGAGCTTGTCGAAGGATCGCCCCTACGATTCAACGCGCCAATAATCTCCTCCACCGCCTTCGCGCTTCATCAATCCATAACCGACCAATTCGCGGCGCAATGAAGCTGTATCTTCATGAAAGCCCGATAGGATTTTATTGACTTGCTTTTCGCTATATCGCTTGCCCGGCTCAAAAGCTTTGACCACATGGCGTAGCACCGCTTCGAGTTTTTTTCTCTGCGCGGGAATCGTTTTCAGACTTCCATCTTTGCGCGAGTAATCGGTGATGACTTTGCGATCATACGTGTCGAGATCAACATCCTCGATCGCTGTTGTGAAATCTTCGCGTGAAAGCAGATGGCGCGTCTTTTCTTCGAGCGCTTTTTCTTCGAGACGATAGACGTTGTAATAACTCTCCGTCCGAGCGCTGACGAGGCCGACCTGTGTCAGCTTGGCGAGATGGTGCGAAACCGTCGAGGGTTTGAGCTTCAGCAGCGCCGCAAGTTCCTCGACGCTGTACGCGCGCCCGGCCAGCAGACCGACGATCTTCAAACGATTCGCATCCGCTAAAGCTTTGTAAAAGGAAACCAGTTCATCGCTCATATTCCACATCCGTAAATCTAATTCGATAATTATCGAATTAGATTTTAACGGGGAATTCCCGGTTGTCAAGGGTCGTCCATTAAACGGCGGCCGTTTCGGGGTCCAGAACGAGGCGGCGATGAATGAGTTATAATGCGCTCGTAAGAGCTGGTCCCATTTCGCTATTGGAGGTGTCTTGTGGATCTCTCGAAGCATGCGTTCTTTGAGGGAAAAATCGTCCCGCTTGCGGACGCCAACATCAACATCGCCACGCACGGCTTCCTGTATGGCACAGCTGTATTTGGCGGCATACGAGGTTATTGGAACGAAGAGAAGAAACGTCTCTTCGTTTTTCGTCCGTATGACCATTATCACCGCCTGCTGCACTCAGCGCACATGATGGCCATGTCAACCAGTTACGATGAAGAAAGCCTGATCGAGCTGACTTTGGAGGTGCTGCGCGCGGACAACTATCAGCAGGATGTTTACATGCGCCCGACATTCTATAAATCTGATTTGGGCATTGGCGTGCGCCTGCATGATTTGAAGGATGAGTTCTGCCTGTTCACGATGCCGTACGAGAAATATGTCAAGAACGATACCAACGCGCATGTGACGATTTCATCCTGGCGGCGGATTGACGACAACATGATCCCGGCGCGCGGGAAGGTGGCGGGCGCGTACGCCAATTCGGCTTTGATCAAAACCGACGCCAACCGCGCTGGTTTCGACGAAGCCCTGGTGCTGGATCAAAACGGCCACATCTCGGAAGGTTCGGCGATGAATGTTTTCATGATCCGCGATGGCGTGGTGATCACGCCGCCGGTGACCGATAATATCCTGGAAGGCATCACACGCAAGTCGGCTATCGAATTGCTGCGAAACGAGATGGGGCTTCAGGTGGTCGAACGATCCATTGACCGCACGGAGGTCTCGATTGCCGACGAATTTTTCATGACCGGCACCGCCGCGCAAATCATGGCCGTGACCAAAGTGGATCACCGCCCCATCGGGCGCGGCGAGATGGGACCGGTCACCGCCAGGCTGCGTACGCTTTATGATGACGTATTACGTGCCCGGAATCCGAAATACGCGCATTGGAATGCAGTCGTGTAAAGTTGCCGGCTGCCGCAGCGGCATTAGACAGCCATGTCCCCCAATGCGCCGAGGACTGACATTAACTGCGGATAATCGTCGCGCAGTAATGTGATCAATTCCTGCGTTGCATCTTCCTTCCACGCCTCGCCGTTTTTTTCGTGCGCTTTGCCCGCCTGCAGCAGATGCGCGGCCAGCACTTCGCCGATCGGAACATCCTGTGAGCGCAGAATATGACGGAAATATCCGAACCGGCCCGCGCTGGTGAACCGGACCAAATCCTTGCCATCGCATAAATAAATCACATCCAGGCTCAGAGGCGGACGCGGCGGAAGCAGGTGATGGATTTTTCCGTCCTGCTCATATCCCACCGCCAGCACGGACATCTCGACCGGCACGATGCGACGCTCGCGGTTATCGCGCATCACTTCCTCGCTGACATTATCCGCGGTGACAAGCTGGCGCACCAGCCCGTCATCGTCAATGTGAATGTCGTGGATCAATCCATAAACCTGATAGCCGTCGCTCAACGGTGCGCGAACCAATGCGCCAAACGCAGGCGCATCCAATTGATTCACTCGGCATCCCGCGATGAAACCTGTCGTGCCTGCGCGCAGTAATCGTCCGATTTCGATGGGCTGAGTCATTATAAATTCTCCTCCAGCGTTTCAACATTGGCGATTGGAATCCACCCTTGATGACGGGACTGACTGGCAGCCCAATAAAAACCACTTTCCTCTTTGTGAACTGTCAATATGTCGCCAACGTGGATCGTCAATTCGATGGCACTGTAATCATGGACCATCTTGCATCGGTCTCTCACAATTTTAATATATGAATTGGGAACCCAGCCGCTTTTTCCCAAACGGTTTGTGCACCAGACCCAACCAGCAATATCCGTTTCCTTGCTCCGGTCCATATCAACTTCATCGCCTGCTTTTACTTGAATTGGATCGGGATACGGAGCTTGATAATCCTCGATAACTCGAACGCGAAATTTCGAATCGGCATTCATGGCTTGTAACTCGTCCTGCCTTGTAGATCCTTTGCCGATTGTTTATAAGAACCTTCATCCACTTCTTCGTTTTGGCTGCGGAGTTCTTGCGCCAGCATCTGCTCGATCTGTTGTTTTTCTTCGTGCTTCACAACCGCCGTCTCGTGCGCGCGGTGAAGCAAATATGGATACGGCTTGCTTCCCATCACGCGGCATTGCTCGACCAGAATTGCGTGGAGCAAATTCAACTTTTCCTGATCGTCCGCGACCCATTTTGGGATTTCGACGCGTACCGGCCAGGGATGCCCGTCTGTGCCGACATTGAGATAGAAGAAGTGCAGGGATAAAACGCCTGTGTAATTTTTTTCTGATCCGGATTGAATGCCGAACACAGCGGAGCGATGCCCCGGCGGCAATAATGGACTTTCCCGTTCGCCGAACAGCCAGCGGTCACTGACGCCGCGCAAGGGATGAAATTCGCGGAGCTTCTTCATTTGCTCGTTGTTGGCCGAAACGATCTCGAGCAGACGAACAACCAGGTCAGCGGCTGGCTTGTCAACGTAACCCGCCGTGACCACGCCGCGCGCCTGCAGGCGCGACAGGATCTTCAGGTAACTTCGGATGAAATCATTGTAGATTTTTTCGTCCTCGCCCTTTGCGCCCCATAATTCGATGGGGCCGTCGATCAGCGTAAGGACCGGGCTTTTGGCGGTCTTCGATAATTCGTCGAGCTTGGCGCGTTCTTTCAGGTCGCGGCGCAAGGCAACCCTGTCGTCCGTGATAAGGCCCGCATTGGTTTCAATATCATCGCCGTAGAGCAGTTCACTTGACACAGAAATCTCAGGCACTTCGCCTGAATTGAGCTTCATTATGATTGCGCCGACGTTGATGAGGCAAAACTGAACGGTTGCATGGCGATCAAGGTTGATCTGCGAACCGTCAGCGGCGATAAGAGTCGCATCCTTGACGGAGGCCGCCGGCGGGCGGGATGAAACGAGCGGCTCGCTGACCGGCAGCGCGCAGCGGATATTCGCATCAACCGTTTTGGCGGAATCCACTTTCGAACGCAGGAAGTCCAACTCAGACGCGTAGCTTTGGAGCAGATCGCGCGCCCTCCCTCTTCGTTCTTCGATCGTCTTTCTTCTCTCGCTCGCGTCTGCGCCAATCTCTTTTATTTTGGCGTGGATTTGCTGATAATCAATAGGCATGAGCGTACGTGTTTGCCGTGCGAAAGTGCGGCGCGGAATTCATTCCGCAGCCAAAGGCGATATGAATATCGCGCTGCAAAATCTTCGCGGTGGATATGATTTTCGCGGAGTAATACTGCAATTTGTAGGGGGCCGAGAGCCTGGAAAAAAACAGGCTGAACGACTCTTGTCAAAGGAGTGATGAGAATTGCGCACATTTCGAGTGTGAGCAAGTGCCGGATCAAGAACAGCCTGTTGAGCGTTTGCAGGAGTTGGGTACTCAATTGCAGGCGGAGGCGGAAGAATTGAAGCGGTCCGGGAAGCGGCGGGCAGCGGGTAGAGCCACGAAAACCCAGCGCGAGACGCTGGGTTTTCGTAGATCAATGTGAAGCCTTGGGATTATACTTTCTTGAGAACCGGAAGGCCTGTCTTCATTTCGATAACAGTATAGCCCGTTGGCACAGATTCCAGTACGCCTTCCTTGATCTCCTTCGAGAAGAAGAACAGGACACGCTCTTTTCCACTTGCCGCTTGTTGTCTTTTGGTATGCAAGTAGTACGTTGTACCTTTCGAATTGGTAAATGCGTAAGCCATTTACTCTCCTTTCTGAATTTGGACAATAAAAGTGTAGCACAGATTTTCTATTGCTGTCAACGAGGAAATTTCCAGTATGACTAGACAAATAATGCTCTCGACCACCCTTCACGAATTGCGCTCAGCCCGCCTCCTACTGGACGGGACGGTGGGCTTGGTGCCTACGATGGGCTTTCTCCACGCCGGACACATTTCCCTCGTCCGACGGGCGCGGGAGGAATGCCAGAATGTTATCGTCAGTATCTTCGTCAACCCGACGCAGTTCGGGCCAAACGAAGATTTGTCCAAATATCCGCGCGACCTCGACCGGGATTTGCACCTGCTCGAAGAGGCCGGCGCGGACCTGGTCTGGACGCCCACGCCCGAGGTGGTGTACCCGCCCGGATTCCAGACGTGGGTCGAAGTCCAGGAAATGACGCGCCCGCTCGAAGGCGCACAGCGGCCCGGCCACTTTCGCGGCGTCACGACCGTCGTGGCGAAGCTGTTCAACGCCGTCCAGCCGACGAAAGCGTATTTCGGCCAGAAGGACGCGCAGCAGACGGCGGTCATCCAGCGAATGGTCAGGGATTTGAATTTTCCGATTGAGATCGTGGTCTGTCCCATCGTGCGCGAACCGGACGGACTCGCCATGTCGAGCCGCAACGTGTATTTGGATACCGAACAGCGCAAGGTTGCGACGGTGCTGTATCGCGCCTTGAGCGCGGCAAAAGAGGAATTCGAAAAAGGCGGGCGCGATGCGGAAAAGTTGAGACGAACGATGCAAGAAGTGATCGCGCGGGAGCCGCTGGCGCAAATGCAATATGTTTCCTGCGCTGACTACGATACGCTGCGGGAATTGGATAAGGTGACCGGCAAGACTTTGCTTTCGATGGCGGTGTTCATCGGCAAGACACGATTGATTGATAATTTTGTGCTGGAGTGAATTGTAGGGGCGACTGGAGTAGGGGCGACTGGCCAGTCGCCCCTACATTATGTTTTATAATCCATTCATCTTATTTCATGGGGCTTCACGTGCCTGATTCATCGAACCGGCCTTTGCGCGTTTTCCTGTGCCATTCCTCCAACGACAAGCCGCTGGTGCGCGAGCTGTATCAAAAACTGCGCGCCGAAACCTGGATTCAGCCCTGGCTGGATGAAGAGGAACTTTATCCCGGCCAGGATTGGAATTTGGAAATCGAAAAAGCCGTCGAAGCATCGGATGCAATCATTGTTTGTCTTTCCAATAATTCTATCACGAAAGAAGGATATGTTCAGCGCGAACTGCGAATCGTGTTGGATTATGCCGATTACAAACCGGAAGGCACACTTTATATCATTCCCGTGCGCCTGGAAGAATGTGAGCCGCCGCGCCGTTTGCGCGCTTGGCAATATGCAGATTATTTCCCTGACACGCAACGCGAACGTGCTTTTGAAAGATTGCTGGTTAGTTTAAAAAGGCGTGCTGATTCGCTCGGCTTGAAAAACGAAGCATTCGTTCTGAATAAAGTCGAAGAACCTGCTGAAAAACTTGTTGAAGAAAAGAAGCCAGCGACAGAAAAAAGAACAATAAGCATTGGCGGTAACGTTATCAATTCAAATATTATTGCAGGTGATGGAAATTCTATTGGAAATGTCCAGAAATCCCAACTCATACAAATAAAAGCTTCACAACTAGAGACAAATTCAAACAAGCTTGCTCTCTCCAATGGTATGGAATTCATGCGCGTGCCCGCTAGTAAGTTCTTAATGGGAAGCACAAAAGAAAACAAACTGGCTTTTGATGATGAACGCCCTCAATATACAGTGGACATTCCTTACGATTACTGGATGGCGCGCTTTCCCGTTACGAACGAGCAATACAACGCCTTTGTAAAGGCCAAAGGATCGAAACATCCTGTCAATGACTGGGCAAAGAAGAAAGATCATCCTGTTACTTACATCAGATGGGATGATGCCATGTCGCATTGCAGATGGCTGAATGATTTGCTCAAAGGCGACTTGTCTTCCGGCCTGGTCTTGCGCCTGCCCACCGAAGCGGAATGGGAAAAAGCCGCGCGCGGCTCCCCTCTCCTTTTAGGAGAGGGACAGGGTGAGGTCAATGAATGGCCGTGGAGAAATAAATTCGATAAGAATAAATGCAATTCAAGCGACGGTGGGAAGGGAACGACCACGCCCGTTGGCTTATATTCGCCGCAAGGCGACTCGCCCTACCTTTGCGCTGATATGGTTGGTAATGTGTGGGAATGGACGCACAGTTTGTTCAAGCCATATCCATATAAAGCCGATGACGGGCGTGAAGATGAAAAAACTTCTGATTTCCGTGTGCTGCGCGGCGGTTCCTTCAGCAGCGATCTCAGGTTCGTCCGCTGTGCTTCCCGCCTCGACAGCCTCCTCTATAACTTCGGCGGCGGAATCGGTTTTCGTGTGGTGGCGGCTCCGCGATTATCATAATCAAACAAACAGCGACGTGTTGAACGCGTCGCTTTCGATTTATTCCAAAACCTTCACGGTCCCCAGCGCATGTTTTCAGCAAAAGAAGTCAGCACCACATTCGGACGCGCATCTGGATAAACGACTTCCGCTTCGCCGCCTTCATAAACATCCTGGACCGGCGCAAAAGCCACAACGGCAAAGCTGGCATCCGGCGCCCACAAAACTTCGTTGATGTTTTGGAAAAGATCAGGCTTGAGTTGTGTGCGGCCTGTTACGCCATCCGACTCGGATTTGACCATATACAACGGCGTGTGTGCAGACGTTGGAATCTGCGTCAAATTATTGAAGAAGAAATAGAGTTTTCCATCCGGGCCGACCAGCGGGGCGTCGGCGAAGTTATAGGTTCCGTCCGGCGCGCTGCCCGGCAGGAGAACGCTGACCGTTCCGTTCGAGGCGTTCGCGTACAACAATCCCGAGTCGATCATGCCGGTCGTGGGACTGGCCGCGTACACGCCGCCGCTGTCGGGCGTCCACGAAGCGTGGCAGCAGAACATGCCTCCGTCCGGACGATTGAGTTTCATCATCGTTTGGTTGGCAAGGAAATAAATGCCCATCGTCCCGTTTTCGGAATAACTGATGTTGATCAGTAATTTGCCGCCATCGGGCGAATACCTGACCGGTGAATAAACTGCCCTCACCTGCAAAAAGCCTGCCGAAGTGTCGAAATCATTCTTTAAGACTTGAGCAATCGCGCCGCCATCCAATGTATAAAAATTCAAGCCGTCTTCCGCGTATGCAATTGTCTTTCCATCCGGCGACCAAACCGGCGAGCCAACCGTATTGCTCAAACGATTGTTCTCGTTGATCGCGCCGCCATCTACCAGCATCTTGCGGCCTGCGCCGTTGACATCCACGAGAAACAATTGATTGTTCGAGACGTACGCAACACTTCCGTCTTTGGGCGAAATATCGTACGAATCAACATTGGCCGGTTCAAATGTGATTTGCGTGATCGTCTTTCCATCGCGTTCGATGCGGAAGATTTGCACGAGTCCGTTTTTGTCATTGTTCAGGAAATATAACGAGTGCGGTAATAAGTCAGATGTCGTCGTCGGCGCGGAGGTTGGGGAAGCCAATTGCGTCGGGATGGGTGTCGCGGCAGGAGGGATCGTCGGCGTCGCGAGAGCGGATAAAGCCTGCATGGTTCGCGCCGCGAGGGTCGCTGCCGGAATGGTTGCCGGTGCCGCTAAATTGGGCAGCGCACAAGCCAGAATCGCTGCAGTAGTCAAAAGGAAAGCGCTGGTGACTCGCATTCGCCTCATTGAGTTTCTCCTGATCCAATCACCACAACGCTGAGAAAACGCAGCGCTTAGTCACGGAGATCACGAAGAACTCTTTGCGCCCACAAAAAATCTCTGTGGACTTTGTGCCTTTGGGATGAACCAACATGCTAAACCTGTTCGAAGCGCGAGACCGGGACAACGAATAACGTGGCGCGCTTCTCGATGGATTCGCCGGATCGTTCGGGACGGCGGCTGGAAGCGGCTGCCGTTTCGCGGACCAACGCCACCGCCGAATCGACTCTTGCATCGTCAACGCCCATCATCAGGGTTGCCACACCGCTGCGGAGCAATCCGCCCGTCGAGGCGATGCGCGTGACGCGGTATTCGGCGCTGGTCAACGCGCGGATCAAAGCATCGGCTTCGTTGTCCTTGATAATCACGATGATCATCTTCATGGCGAACCTCCGTGCGTGTGGGGGCACAGCGTGATCTCAAGCCAGCCAAGCCGCGTCGAAAATCTGCTGTGCCCCTACGCTTATATTTCTTCATATCTTTCCACCGGCAGGCAAAACACCGTCGCGCCGCCGACCGTCACCGGGACCGGCGTGGGCATGGGCAGCGGCGAACCTTCCAACGGCATCGTCAAATATTCCACGCGCTGGCGGCAGGATGCACGCAGGGCGGCCAGCGCCTCTTCTTCGTGCTCATCGGGCAGGCCGATCAACAGCGTGGCATTGCCGCGTCCGAGAAATCCGCCGGTGCTTGCCAGGTAGACGATGGGCGCGCCCAAAGGTTCCAAAGCACGCGTTGCCGCGTCCACGTCCTGGTCGTGTACCACGGCCAGCATCAATAGATGGATGGTTTTCATGATCCGCTTCTCCATCGCCACATCTTTCTTTTAGGATACCACGATTAATCGGCGGATACCACCAGCGGCGCGTGATCGGTGATCGTAACGGTTTTGCCATTCGGGAATGACACATCGGTTCGATCGTGGCCGCGCACGATCTTCATTCCTTTGTGTTGAATCGTCACAGTCCACGCAAACGGGTTTTTGCCCTCGAGCCGGACGCGCGTCGGCGAGTAGATCGTCACGCCGAGGGTTTGCAAAAACAATCCAACTGGTGCGAGGCCGATCAATGCGCCGCGTTCGCCGATGCCGCTCCCGGTATCGGCATGATAGCGCGCATAAAACGTCTTGTTCTGTTTCAGGCTCCCGATGATCGCGTTCATCAAATGCGCAACCAGGCGCGCGGCCTCGTTTCGGAATCCATAGGCCAGCAGCCCCTCGCCGATCAAATGGTTCCAGTGGAGATAAACGCTGTTCGCAACGGTATCCGCAGAGAACGGCGGACTTTCCGCTTCACGGTCCGGGACGAACGGGATGGCTGGCACGCCGAACGGACGGTCGAAACGATCCGCGTCGAGGAAGGAACGTCCAATCAAAACCTGCGCGCGCTGTTCGTCCGGGATGTGCGCCCAAAGCGGGGTAAACAGCGTGATGTCCTCGATGGTCGCGTCCACCCTGCGAAGGATGAATTTATCCCTGTCTTCCAAACCTTTGACGCTGACGCTCCCGATCTTCGAAAAAACTTTTTCGCTGGTCGCGACCAAGCCGCCGCTGCGCCATTGGAATTGTTCGATGATTTCGGACTCACCTTTTGCTTTTTGGCTGAGCATCTCACTGATTTCGACCACGGGCCGCGCCGCTGCGGGATTTTTGGATTGAATCTCGATCAACAAGCGCGCCGGCGTCTCGGACACAAAATGCGGGCGCATGTTGCCGGGGCCTTTGTGTCTGGCAATGACCTTGCCGCTCGAAGTTTGTTTCGTGGCGCGATCGCGATACGCATATAACGCGGAGCGCGGGTCCCAGCTTGTTTCGACGGAGGCGCGCAATGCGGCGGCTTGCGCCTGTAAAAGATTCGCATCGTCGTTTCGATTGAGGATACCCGCCATCGAGATCAACGCATTCGCTTCGCGGTAAAGCATGGCCTCCAGCTGCGGGTTATGCAGCGCGGAAATCTTCACGCCCTGCGACCACGGATGCCATGTGTCGAAAAGCGGATGATCCTCGAAGCCGGTTTGCAAAACATGATCCCAGGCTGGGATGCCATCGCGGTCGGGATCGTGATCGGGCGAAAACCAGCTCCAGAAAAATGCCAGCAGTTTGGGAAATGTTTCTTTTACGAATTCTTCATCCCGTGTGTACTGATAATAATTCCACGCGAGGCTGGCGATCAGCGGCTCGGCCAGGAATTTAGCGCGCTGCCCGCCAAGGCCAGGACGCCCGTCAACGGAACCGGATTCGGTTTGAACACTCAGAAAGTTTTCAATGAGTCCGCGGAGGAGATTGGGCGCGGCGGGAAGCAGGCTGGCAAGGTAATACGAATCGAGCGGCGTTTGTCCGCTCCACGCCGGCGGATAATCATGGCCGTCGCCGCGATGCGAATTGCCGCCGTCCGGCTGGCGCGACTGGACAAAGGAGGAACAAGGCAAATGATCGGAATTTGAATAGAACAGACTCAGCGCGGCCTTTTGACTGAATGCCAGCGCGGCATCCCAATCTGCATCGCCGGTCTGGATATCGAGCGTATCGCCTGCGTCCAGCAATTCGATGCGCGTGCGCTCCGCGTCCCACGGGCGCGCCGCGATGTGCCGCGCCAATTCGAATGAAGATTCAGCCGTTGCTTCGGAGGCCAGCGTCCACGTTACCGTGCTCGTGGATCGAGGGTTGAGTTCGAGATCAACAGTCAGGGAGGGATGCGGCCCGGAGCCGGGATTCGGCCCGCCGGTCATGAATAGAACCGGAGCGAGCCCGCCCGTTCCTCCGGCGAGAACGTTGACCATCTGCTGCTGCGCGGGCGCAAAGGATTGTCCATCCAGCGGAGTCAACGCGCCGCACAATTCAACATTGAGCCTGCGCGCAAAGTCTGTGCGATTGGCAACGACCAGCCGCCCGGCCAACGCATGTGATTCGGGAACCCAATATTCGGCGGAAACATCCAGATCATCAAAGGGAGAAAAGGTCAGCAACAATAAATTGGGATAAAAGCGGCGAAGCAATAATGGCGAATGAAATTCAGTTGGATTCGTGACTGTCTTGCCCATCTCGCCAAATCTATAAAAGAGACGCATGTTGCGGGCACGCAATCCGTATGTGGTTCGGATGGCAAGTGCGACCGGTTCCCCTGTGCCGAATTCGAATTCCCAGATATGATCGTTGACGTAATCCGTTTTACAAAGGCGGGCATCCGCTGCAATCGTCAGCGAAAGCGGATCGCCTGCCTTGAGTGACCAATCGCGCATAGCACTATTGTACGGGCAGATGAGCTTGAGGTCAAAGGGTATAATTTAGTCTGTTAGTCGCGTAGTCGGTTAGTCCGATAGCCGCTTGGGTCACGCGACTACAAGGCCACATGACTACGAGACTAGCAGACCAGGAGACAAAACATGCCCGGACTTTATTTCGAAGAATTCAGCGTGGGACAAAAGATCGTCACAGCGGGAAGAACCGTTGCGGAAAGCGACATCGTGACCTTCGCCGGTTTATCGGGCGACTACAACTCGATTCACACGGACGCGGAATTTAGCAAGACCACGCCGTTCGGCCAGCGCGTCTCACATGGACTTTTGGGCTTGTCCATCGCATCGGGCCTCGCCATGCGGACGGGAATCATGGAAGGCACCGTGATGGCTTTCCGCGAGATCAACGAATGGAAATTCGTCAAACCGATCTTCATCGGCGATACGATCCATGCCGAATTGAGCATCGCCGAGACAAAAGCTTTGCCGCGCATCGGCGGAGGCTCGGTGACACTTTCCATCGAAGTCAAGAATCAAGGCGGCGACGTCTGCCAGCGTGGAACCTGGAACATTCTTGTGGCGTCCAAGCCAAAGTGATGTAAGCAAAGCGCAAAAAAAGCAAAACGAAAAAACAAAACGCAAAGAGTAAAACGCAAAAAGAACGCCGAGATTTATGACACAAGACGGTCCAACCGATAAATTCAAACGGCTGATCCAATCCGAGGCGGAGACGCGCGCCGAGCCGACGCCTGCGCTGCGTTCTTCAGCGTCCCAGCCGGCACGCGCGGACACAACGCCGACTCCGTCGAAGCCCGCGAAGGACAACATGCCGCTTCCCCGCCGCGTAGATGCGATTGATTTGGAAGGGACGCGCGTCACGCCTGCCGCGTTCGAGACGAAGACGGGCCGCCGGTACGGGACTCAGCTCCCGGTTCCCCCGGCCCCGCCGCGAAACGCCGCGCCGCACCTGAGATTTGATCCGCGCAATTTGGGCTGCCTGATTCGCGGGTTGATCGTCCTTGTATTCATTCTTGTCATCATCGGCTTATGCCTCGGCTCGTTCGCGGTGTATGAATATTATTCCATTGCCAGTTCGCTCCCGTCCGTCAGCGATTTGCAGCAGCGCGCCGCGCAATTCGAGACCACGCGCATCCTCGACCGCAACGGCGATTTGCTTTATGAAATCATTGATCCGAACGCGGGACGCCGCACGTATGTGACCCTCGACAAGATTTCGCCCGCATTGGTGGCCGCGACCATCGCGACCGAAGACAGGGATTTTTACAGTCATCCCGGCTATGATGTTTTTGCGATCATCCGCGCCATCTGGCAAAACTACACCACCGGCGGCACGGTCTCCGGCGCTTCGACGATTACGCAGCAACTGGCGCGCGACATTCTTCTGTCACCGGAAGAACGCGGCCAGCGAACGTACCTGCGAAAAGCGCGCGAGATCATCCTGGCTGCGGAGATCACGCGCCGATACACCAAGGACCAAATTCTCGAGCTTTATCTGAACCAGATTTATTACGGCAATCTCGCTTACGGAATCGAAGCCGCGGCAGAGACATACTTTGGGACGACCGCCGACAAATTGACCGTCGCACAGGCGGCGTTTCTTGCAGGGCTTCCGCAGTCGCCGTCTGTTTATGATATCTACACCAACCGCGATGCGACCCTGGCGCGCGACCAGTTGGTATTGAGCCTGATGACACAGGCCAGCTATGAGCAGAATTGCATCAGCGTCAGCAACAGCCCGCAGCCTGTTTGCGTCAGCCCGGCAAACGCGGCGGAGGCCGCAACTGAGATCCGCAATTACAACTTCCAGCCGCCGGTCATCAACATGCGCTATCCGCACTGGGTCAATTATGTGCGCTCGCAGCTCGAATCAAATTATGACGCGCAGACCATTTATCATTCGGGCTTCACGATCTATACGACGCTCGATCCGACACTGCAGGATTATGCCCAACAGGTCGTTACCAACCAGATCGCGAAACTGACTGCCAACAACGCCACAGACGGGGCGCTGGTTGCCATCCAGCCGTCCACTGGTGAGATTCTCGCCATGGTCGGCTCGGCGGATTATTACAACACGGCCATTTCGGGGCAGGTCAATATGGCGGTCAGCGAGACGCGCCAGCCAGGTTCATCCATCAAGCCGGTCAATTATGTGGCGGCGTTCGAAAAAGGCTGGACGCCCGCCACACTGATCTGGGATGTGCCTTCTCAATTCCCGCCGTCGGGTGATCCCAACGACCCGCGCCCGCCGTACATCCCCGTCAACTACGACGGAAGATTTCACGGCCCGCTTACGGTCCGCATGGCGCTGGCAAACTCGATCAACATTGCTGCCGTGAAAACGCTCCAGTTCGTCGGCATCTACGGCGATCACGGCTTCATTGCCATGGCGAAGCGTTTGGGAATTACATCGCTCAATCG
This sequence comes from Chloroflexota bacterium, assembly GCA_021787595.1. GTDB lineage: Bacteria > Chloroflexota > Anaerolineae > Anaerolineales > Villigracilaceae > Fen-1038. The sequence goes on from JAJYLQ010000013.1 coordinate 28,458, forward strand.
CAGCGATTACGGCCTGTCGCTGACGCTGGGCGGCGGCGATGTGAGCGTGCTCGAAATGACCGGCATGTATTCGGTCTTCGCGAACAGCGGCGTGAGAATTCCCCCGGTTTCGATTCTCAAGATCGTGGATCACCTAGGCAATGTCGTTTATCAATATTCGCCGCCGCAGGGCGATCAAGCCATCAGCCCTCAACATGCGTACCTGATCACATCCATTCTGTCCGACAATCAGGCGCGCGCCATGGAGTTCGGGACGAATTCGGCGCTGAACTTGTCGTTCCCGGCGGCGGCCAAGACCGGGACGAGCAACGATTTCCGCGATAACTGGACGCTCGGTTACACACCCGACCTCGCGGCGGGCGTCTGGGTTGGCAATGCGAATTACACGCCGATGGTGAACACAACCGGACTCACCGGCGCGGCGCCGATCTGGTCGCAGTTCATGCAGTTCGCCGTCCCGTATGTGACGAATGGAAAACCGAGTCCGTTCGTTCGTCCCGCGGGAATCGTGGAGAAAATCATTTGCTCGCTCTCCGGCACACAACCGTCGCAGTGGTGCAAAGGCGGGACGCGCACCGAGGTCTTCGCATCCGATCAATTGCCTTTGCCGCCAAGCCAGGATTTGCGCCGCCAGATTACGCTGGATACCTGGACAGGTTTGCAATCTTCGCCCGACTGCGGAAGCGACTTCACACATCCGCAGATCGTCATCAATGTCAGTGATCCGTGGGCCATCAAATGGTTCGGCACAAAAGACGGGCGCAACTGGCTCAACAATAATAATTTTCCTGTCCCGCCGGTTTTAGCGCCACAGCAGCAATGCAGTAAAAACGATCCGCGCCCAACGCTGGCGCTCAGCGTCAATGAAGGCGATGTTGTCACACAGTCCACGCTTGCCATCACGGGCACCGCGGATGCAACCGGCGGCTTCAAATCCTGGAGACTCGAGTTCGGGCTGGGCAATGATCCCGGCGGCTGGACGATGCTCGCACACAGCAACCAGCCGATTGATAACGGGCTGATGTTCAATTGGGATTTGTCCAACCTGCCAAACGGGATGATCACTTTGCATCTTTACGCGGCCGGCAAGAACGGCTATGCCGAACGCTTTGTCCACTTTACGCTTCAAGCCCCGACTCCGACTCCGCCGCCGACTGCCACAGCGCTACCTTCGCCGACGCCATTCCCAACGCCGACAAATACCCCCGTGCCGATCATTCCAACCGATACGCCGACGGCTATTCCTGCCCCCACCGATACACCGGTCCCTGCTACAACACCATAGGATCAACCATGCGACTCGAGGATTTGAACTGGATGGATGTCGAAAAATATCTCCAGCATGAAGACCGGCTGATGCTGATCTTCGGGGCGACCGAACAGCATGGCTATCTCAGCTTGCTGACCGATATAAAAATTCCCCTTGCTTTGGCCGATGCCGCGTCGCAGGCAACGGGTGTGCTGGCTGCGCCGCCGCTGAACTTTGGCGTGTCGCCCTATTTCCTTGCCTATCCGGGAACGATCAGTTTGCGGGTCGGCACGCTGATTGCGGCAGCGGAAGATATCGTCCGGTCCGCGTATGGGCATGGCTTCCGGCGCCTCCTCATCATCAACGGTCACGGCGGCAATTCGCCGGTGCGCAATCATCTGCACGAAGTCAACAATTCCCTGCCCGATCTAAGGCTCAATTGGTACGATTGGTGGCTGTCGCATTCGGTTGAGGCGGTCGCCTTCAAACATAATGTCAAACCGGCTCATGCCAACTGGCTGGAGGCTTTTCCGTTCACTGTCGTTGGCGACATGCCCGAAGGGAACAAGACTCCGCCCAACGTCCCAAGCGCGATCGTGGACGCAAAGACCGCCCGCCAGGTTTACGGCGACGGGTCGTTCGGCGGGCCGTACCGCGTCGGCGACGATGTCATGCGCGAACTTTTCGACGCGGCGCTGGAAGATATATTGAAATTGTTAGAATTCGATTAGTTGCCTGTAAAGGCCAAATGAATCCGGAGCGCAAGTGGTAGAATCCCCGCATTCAAAGATCGGAGGAACAAAGTATGTATATAGATCCTAATACCGGTGGAATTCTATTCCAGGCGCTGGCTGCTGCGTTTGTGGCAGTCTCTGGTTTGTTGTTGGTGTTTTCCGGCAGAATCCGCGGCTACATTTCACAGCTCCGCCGAAAGGCGCGCAAAGATAAAACTGAAGACCAAGAATAGATGCGGACGATCATCGTAGGGTTCGATTCATTTGATCCGGGGACCTTCGAAAGGCTTCAATCTGCCGGACAAATGCCAAATCTGGAAAAATTCGTAAAGAACGGGGGATACTCGCGATTGGAGGTCTGTTCTCCTCCTCAGACAGAAGTTTCGTGGACAAGCATCGCAACCGGCGTCGATCCGGGATCGCATGGCATTTTCGACTTCGTCCATCGCGACCCGAAAACGTACGGCGCTTACGTTTCACTGCTGCCCACAAAGCAGAGCGTCATGGGAGAGCAGTTCCTCCCCCCCTATACAACCAAGACTCTTTTCCATGAAGCATCGGAGATGGGGTTTCCGGCAACCGCGTTATGGTGGCCGGCGCTATTTCCCGCGCGGCCCGAAATTCCAGTCGCGACCATTCCAGGATTGGGCACGCCGGATATCCGCGGCCAATTGGGTGTTGGAACGTACCTGACGACCGAACCTGAGGAAAAGAAAAAGACCAAGGTTGTGAAGCTCGAAGCAGCCGGCAAAAACAAATTCAATGCGGCGCTCGAGGGGCCGTCGGTCAAATCGAAGGACGGGATGCGTCCCGCGGTTTTGCCGGTGACGGTTGAAGTCCGGGACGATGCGGCCGCAACCCTTACCATTGCGAATCAGAAATACCCACTGACGCTTGGGCAATGGAGTCCGATCATCGAACTTAAATTCCAGGCGGGTTTCGCCTTCAATGTTCACGCCGTCACGCAGGTGATCCTGACCGAAGTCAGAAATAGAGTCAGTTTGTATTTTCTGCCTTTGCAGATTCACCCGCTTCATTCTTTATGGCATTACGCCACGCCGCCGTCGCTGGTCAGGGATGCGTGGAAAAATGCGGGGCCATTCCTCACGCTTGGCTGGCCGCAGGATACCAACGCGCTCGAAGATGGCTGCATTTCCGATGAACAATTCCTGGATCTTTGCGATTCGATTTTCATGTCGCGGCAAAGGATCTTTTTCAACCGCCTTGAGAATTTTCGCGAGGGCGTACTGGCCGGAATCTTCGATTGCCTCGACCGCGTGCAGCATATGTTTTTACGCACGCGTCAGGATATTGTTGACCAGTGGTATGTCAAACTTGATCGCTATGTCGGCGAAGTTCAATCGCGCACCGATAAACTAAATCTCGATAAATATCGTTTCATCGTGCTCTCCGATCATGGATTTCGTCCATGGGAAAATAAAGTGCATCTCAATCACTGGCTGGTTGAGAACGGATACATGGCGCTGTCCAATCAAACGGAGACACCCGAACTTCGCGATGTGAACTGGCAGAATACAAAGGCTTATGCTTTGGGCTTGAACAGCGTGTATCTCAATGTTGCCAATCGTGAAGGACAGGGCGTTGTTCAGCCGCAGGAGATCGAACCTCTGCTGGAAGAGATCAAAACCAAATTGCTGGATTGGAGAACCGAGGACGGCAAACAGGCGATCAGCCGCGTCCTGCTGAAGCACGAGGCGTTCACCGGGCCTTACGCCCGCCTCGGCCCGGACCTGGTCATCGGCTACGCCCCCGGATTCCGCGCCTCGTCTGAGACCGGACTCGGCAAATCCGCGTCCAAATCCATCGAAGCCAACTCGGATCACTGGGGCGCGGATCATTGCATCGACTCGACAAAAGTCCCGGCCGTGCTCTTTACCAACCGCGATATCCGCAACATGCCGGGACTGTCTTTCAGGGATATCCCATTTCTCGCGCTGGGCAAACATCTCGATCAGTCGTACATCAAGCCGCCATCCCAAACCGGATCGCAGGGACAAAAAGATCTCGAGGAAAGGCTCAAGGGACTTGGGTATCTTTAAGCGAATACCAGACTGGAAAGAAATCGCGCCTGTTTATGCCGTGATCGTCCTGATGATCTATACCTGGACGATCATGTGGTTCTTTTGGAAATTACCGAGCTGGCTGTTCTTCATGAACGCCGGCGAGATTCTCCTCGTTTTTATCTATTCCGTGTCCACGAATTTTGTCGAGAGCCTCATCATTCTTTGTGCGCCGATATTTTTGTGCATGGTACTTCCGCGTCAATGGTTCCATGACGTATTCGTATCACGCGGCACGGCTTTGGTGGCAGCCGGGCTGGGATATATGATGTTCCTGGCCCTTCAATTTCAGGCCAAGAATGATTATCCCGCGATCTACTTGAAGGCATGGTCGCTGGCGCTTGCACTGTTGATCCTTTCGTTCATCGTTTTCCTGGCTGGGAAAATCAGCATTCCGCGAAAAGCGCTCGAAGCGGTTGCGGATCGTGCGACCATCTTTCTATACGTCACGATTCCCGTCAGCATTATTTCGGCTATTGTTGTTCTCTTTCATTCGGTGGTTTAAGGATGTATCAGTGTCAAGGATCAGCCGGCGCGATTTCCTGAAATTGGGTTCGGTCGTAACGGGGACTCTTGCGTTATCCAACATAGCCCCCAAACTTTCATTTGGCCGGGGACCGTCGGTTCCCGGCATAGTCGTCTTCGTCTTCGATGCCATGTCGGCGAAGAATTTATCGTTATACGGATACAGAAGAAAAACCACTCCCAATTTCGAGCGGTTTGCCCAGCGGGCTGTGGTATACAACACGCATTATTCTGCCGCCAGTTTTACCACGCCCGGAACCGCTTCTCTGCTGACCGGGCTATATCCCTGGACTCACCGCGCCATTAACGAGTCGGGGCTGGTTGCGCGCGATCTCGCCTCGCAGAATCTTTTTGAGGCCGTCGGCAAAGGATATTACCGCCTGGCCTTCTCTCAAAACATGTGGCCGAATTATTTCTTCGGGCAGTTCCAATCAGAAATCGAAAAGATCCTGCCTCCGGCCGCTTTCAGCCTGATAGACGAAGTCTACGGAGATAAGTTTGGAACGGATCTGCTGACCGGCCACCGCACCTTTGAAGATTTCCTCCTTCAGGATGGCGTCCCCCCGGCATCGCTGTTCTTTGGCCTGGCCGAACGCATCCAAATGCATCGGGCCGTGGCGCGCGTACAGGACGCGGATTATCCACACGGAATTCCCCGCACTGGAAATTATCCGATATTCTTCAAGCTCAAGGATATGTTCGACGGTTTGATCTCAACCGTCAATCAGTTGAGATCGCCGTCATTGGCTTACCTGCATCTCTGGTCGCCTCACGCGCCTTATATACCGGCCGCCAAATTCTGGAATTTTTTTACAGACCAATGGCGGCCCATCCAAAAACCGGACCATGTGCTTGGAGAGCATATCCTTCCCAGCCAGATCAACAATCGCCGCCGGGCCTACGATAACTATATCGCCAACCTGGACGATGAGTTTGGCAGACTGCTCGATTTTCTTGAGCAAAAAGGAATCCTCGATCAAAGCTATGTCGTGATAACATCCGACCATGGCGAGTTTTTTGAACGAGGCGAGGAGGGCCACGTCTCGCCGCTGCTCTATGATCCGGTGGTACGCGTCCCGCTGATGATTTCCACGCCCGGTCAAACGTCGAGAAAGGATGTTTATGCGCCAACGGTCAGCACGGACGTTGTTCCAACCCTGGCACACCTGATCGGAAGGGAAATCCCCGCATGGGCCGAGGGCGAACTTCTGCCCGAACTCGGCGGAAGCGGAGCGCCGGGCCGGAGCATTTTTATGATGGACGCAAAATACAACCCGGCCTTTGCGCCGCTATCCATCGCAAGCTTTGCCATGAGGAAAGATCAATATAAATTGATTTACTATAAGGGTTACGAGCAATATAATGGCAGGGATGCGTTTGAGTTGTATGATATGGAAAACGATCCGGAAGAAATGAACGACTTGTACTCTGATAACCCGTCCATTGCAGGACCGCTGCGGGAAGAACTTTTTGCTAAAATCGATTCTGTGAACGCAAAATATAAACATTAGGTTCCTCATGTTGAAACAACTATTCGGAAGAACGAGTACTCCAAAGAGTGATCCCAGGGCCATTATCGTGGTTTCAGGATTGCCGCGCTCCGGCACATCCATGATGATGAAAATGCTTGCAGAAGGCGGCCTGGAAGCTGTCACCGATTCCATCCGCAGCGCGGACGAAGACAACCCAAACGGCTATTTCGAATTCGAGACGGTCAAGCAGTTGGTGGGCGGCCAGACCCAATGGCTGGCCAATGCCGATCACAAAGCGGTGAAGATCATCTCTGCGCTGCTCGAATACCTTCCAGGGAATCATCGCTATAAGATTCTTTTCATGGAACGAGAGATCGGCGAGATCCTGGCCTCGCAGCGCAAAATGCTGGCGCGCCGGAACGAAGAATCCAAAACCAGCGATGCAGAGATGGAATCCCAATTTCGGGAACACCTGGCCGCCATCAAATTTTGGATCGCGCGTCAGCCCAACATCGAAGTGCTGTATGTGGATTACAACAAAATGCTGTCCAACCCGGACGAATATTGCCGGAACATCGCGGAATTCATTGGCATGCCGGTTGACATTGAAAAGATGCGCTCCGTGCCGGATGAGCATTTATACCGAAACCGCTCCGGCGCGCGAAATCCATCCTCGACTTGACGGAAAAACGAATCCGCGTATAATTGTCTCGTTGGATGTAAAAACCGAGCTAAACATGGCAAGCGCTTGAGGAGAAAAGCCTCCAAGCGCTTGCATTTGTTTGTCTCTTGTACAAGCCGACTACACGCTATACAGGGACGTCCGCTCGCGATCTCGCATTTTAGAAAATGGAAATGGAGAATAAGCAGTGGAGACCAAAGGATTGACCGCACTCCGTATCAGCCTCGCATCGCCTGAAACGATTCTGTCGTGGTCGTACGGTGAAGTGCTTAAACCTGAGACCATCAACTACCGCCGCTTGCGACCTGAAAAGGATGGCCTGTTCTGCGAAGCCATTTTCGGGCCAACCCGCGACTGGCAGTGTTACTGTGGAAAATACAAGAACCCGCGTTACAAGGGGATCATTTGCGACAAGTGCGGCGTGGAAGTGACGCGCGCGGCCGTCCGGCGCGAACGCATGGGACATATCGGACTGGCTACGCCCGTTGCCCACATCTGGTATACGCGCCGCATCCCATCCCAACTCGGAATGTTGTTGGACATCTCGCGTCGAAACCTGGACCGCGTGCTTTACTTTGCCCAATACATTGTCACCTACGTGGACGAGGAAGCCCGTCAAAAAGCCCTGAAACGCCTCGAAGATGAAATTTCTGTTTCGGAGCGCGAGCAGGCCGCGGATGTAAATGGCAGGATCGCCGAGATCAAGACAAAGCGCGACCATCAGTTGAATGAAATCAATCAGAAACGCGCTTCGCTCGAACAAGGCTACGATGAATTCATTGCCGAACAACTGGAGCCAGTCATCAAGGAAGGCCAGAAGCTCGAAAAGAGCCTCCAGGATCAGATGGGGCAGGCTGCCAGGAAGACGATTGTCTTCGAGTTGACCGGCGAGAAAATCCTCGACGCCAATGACAAAGTTTCGAGCAAACACATCAGCCAGGTGCAAAAGATCGTCCAGAAGAAACTGGAAGCGCTGGAAAACGAATTGAAGGATCAGCGCGCCAGGGAACTCGAAGACCTAAAAATGCAGGCCGGCAGAATCAAAGCCGAGGCCGACATGCAAATGGAAGGTCTGCGCGCCCAGCTCGAGGATCAAACCTCCGCTTCCGCTGATCAGTCCTCGCGCCAACGCGACGAACTGCTGGAACTTCGCCCGTTCACCTTCCTCAGCGAAATGCGCTATCGCGAACTCAAGCAGCGCTGGGGACAGGTTTTCCGCGCGGACATGGGCGCCGAGGCCTTTTACGATATTCTCAAGCGCCTCGACCTCGACAAGCTGGCCGAGGAACTCTGGAAGGAAGTCCGCACCACAAAGTCGAAGCAGAAGCGCAAGAAAGCGACGACCCGCCTCAAAGTCGTGGAGGCGTTTCGCCGCTCCGGCAATCGTCCCGAATGGATGATCCTCACAGTCTTGCCGGTCATCCCGCCCGACCTGCGCCCGATGGTTCAACTCGATGGCGGACGTTTTGCCACGTCCGATTTGAACGATCTGTATCGCCGCGTCATCAACCGCAACAACCGCCTCAAGCGTTTGCTTGAACTCGGCGCGCCGGACGTCATCATCCGCAACGAGAAGCGCATGCTGCAGGAAGCGGTTGACAGCCTGATTGACAATTCACAGCGCGGCAAGGCGCTTTCCCGCCGCGGCCGGCGCGAACTCAAGTCCTTGAGCGACATGCTCAAAGGCAAGAAGGGACGCTTCCGCCGCAACCTGCTTGGCAAGCGCGTGGATTATTCCGGCCGTTCCGTGATCGTGGTCGGCCCGCAATTGAAACTTTATCAGTGCGGCCTGCCGAAGACCATGGCGCTGGAACTTTATCGCCCGTTCGTGATTGCGCGCCTCGTCCAGAACGGTTACGCCGCGAACGTCAAGGGCGCGCGGCGCCTGATCGAGCGCAACCGTCCCGAGGTCTGGGAGGCGCTCGAAGACGTCATCAAAGATCGTCCGGTGCTTCTCAACCGCGCTCCAACTCTGCACCGCCTCGGCATCCAGGCTTTCGAACCGATCCTGATCGAAGGCTCTGCCATTCAACTGCACCCGCTCGTGACCACTGCCTTCAACGCGGACTTCGATGGCGACCAAATGGCCGTCCACGTTCCGCTTTCACAGAAGGCCGTTCAGGAAGCGCGTCAATTGATGCTTGCTTCGAGAAACCTGCTCAAACCCGCCGACGGCGAACCGATCATCTCGCCATCCAAGGACATGGTGCTGGGTGTTTATTATCTGACGATGCTGCACCAGCAGCCGCATCAGGGGGATGGGCGCGCATTTGCCGATATGGACGAAGTCGAACTTGCTTATCAACTCGGCCAGGTGGACATTCACACCCGCATCAAACTGCAGATGACGACCTGGTACAACGACAAAGGCGACCGCCTGCCGCAAGCCGAAACGCGTCTCATCGAGACGACAGTCGGGCGCGTGCTCTTCAACCGCATCCTGCCTCCTGAGGTTCAGTTCACCAACGAAAAGCTGGACAAGGGCGGCGTGAAAGATTTGATCGCGGAAGTGTACGAATTGTGCGGCCAGGAACAGACTACGGAAGTCGCCGACCACATCAAAGCCATGGGCTTCGAATACGCCATGAAATCCGGAACAACACTGGCTGTGTCCGATATTTCCATCCCGCCTGAACGGAAAGAGATCATTGCCGAGGCGCAGAAGCAGGTGGAGGTGGTCGAGCGCGATTTTCGCCGCGGTCTGTTGACCGAACAGGAACAGAACGAGCGCGTCATCGAAGTCTGGCAGAAGACCACTGACCTCGTTTCCGATGCGGTCAGAAAGCACATGGATCCGGATGGAAATCTCTCCACGATGGCAACCTCCGGCGCGACCAAAGGCGGCTTCTCCACCGTTTCGCAGTTGGCCGGCATGCGCGGATTGATGGCTGACCCGTCCGGGCGCATTATCCCGCTTCCGATCCGCTCGAACTTCCGCCAGGGACTGACCGCTCTCGAATACTTCATCTCAACGCACGGCGCGCGCAAAGGTCTGGCCGACACCGCCCTCCGCACCGCGGACGCCGGTTATCTTACCCGCCGCCTCGTGGACATCGCGCAGGACATCATCATCAACGAACACGATTGCGGAACAAAAGACGGCGTGTGGATCCGCCGCTCGGACGATGTGGCCGGGCAGTCCATGTCCAGCCGCCTGTACAGCCGGTTACTGGCCGAACGCGTGATTCATCCAAAGACCGGCGAAGTCATTGCTGAGCGCGATGAGGTGATTGATCACATTCTGGCCCGCAAGATTTCCGCATCCGGCATTGATCAGGTCAAGGTGCGCTCGCCATTGACTTGCGAACTCAATCACGGCATTTGCGCCAAATGCTATGGCCTCGACCTGGGCCGCGGCGACATGGTGGACCTGGGTTCCGCGGTCGGCATCGTGGCCGCTCAATCCATCGGTGAGCCTGGCACGCAGCTCACCCTGCGAACCTTCCATACCGGCGGCGTGGCCGCGGCCAGCGCGGACATCACAACCGGCCTGCCGCGCGTGGAGGAACTTTTCGAAGCGCGCAAACAGCCGAAAGGCGAAGCAGTGGTAGCCGAGATCGGCGGTGTGGTGCGCATTATGATGTCGGAAAAATATCCCGACCTGCGCGAAGTCAAGATCGAACACGCCGAAATGGTTCACGATGAATATAACGTCCCGGATGACTGGAAATACATGGTCAAGGATGAGGCGGTGGTCAAGCCGGGTGATCAATTGGCAGTCAAGGAAAAAGCCGCCATCGCCGCGCAGCACGGCGGCAAAGTGGCTGTCGAGAAGAAGGACCACAAGATCATGGTTTCCTACGAGCAGCGCGAGGAAAAGATTACGGAAATTCCGACAACCTCCCGCTTGCTCGTCAAGGAAGGCGATCACGCGGAGGCCGGACAGCCGTTGACCGAAGGTTCACTCAACCCGCACCGCGTTCTCCGCATTCAGGGACGCGAGGCTGCGCAAATGTATCTGCTCAGCGAGATTCAAAAGGTCTATCGCTCGCAGGGCCAGAACATCCACGACAAGCATTTCGAAGTCATCATCCGCAAGATGATGAGCAAGGTGACCATCAGCCGCCCCGGCGACAGCAGGCATTTGCCCGGCGACACAGTGGATCGCCAGGAACTTCGCAAACTGAACGAGCAATTGCTCTCTGAAGGGCAGCAGCCTGCCAAGTTTGGTGAAACGCTGTTGGGCGTCACCAAAGCTTCGCTCTCCACCGACTCGTGGCTCTCGGCTTCCTCCTTCCAGCATACGATCAAGGTGCTGGCAGGCGCGGCCATCGGTTCGACGACTGATCCGCTCTATGGCCTCAAGGAGAACGTCATCATTGGCAAACTCCTTCCGGCGGGAACGGGCTTCACACCCGGGCGCTTCAAGCCCGGGACCAGCGATGGCGCGTCCTCGCAGTGGACCGAGATCAGCGAAAGCGCTGCAGCCGATTAACAAAAATTCCCGTAGAGGCAGGTTTCAAACCTGCCTCTACATTTTTTATGATCCGCTCCCGATTCATTTCGAAGAAACCGGAAGGACAGCCGACGCGCGGCAAGACCGCTTCGAATCGACTCCGCCGCGTCGACAATTTCATCCTGCTCTATGAGCCATCGCTTCTCGCGCGAACCGACGGCGGGTCCAGCGATTCTTTATTCGTTGACCTCGGCTACGGCTTTGATCCGCGTACCACGCTCGAATCCGCCGCTCGTTTTCGACGCGTGAATCCAAATCTAAAAATCTTGGGCGTCGAAATTGATCAAGAACGAGTGGATGCCGCGCTGCCTTATGCAGACGATAAAACATTTTTCCGTTTGGGCGGATTCAATTTGCCATTGAAAGACAATGAAACAGTCAGGCTTATTAGAGCCTTCAATGTTTTGCGCCAATACGAAGAAAAAGATTTCGCCCCGGCTTACGGGCGATTAGCTCAATATGTTCTGCCCGGCGGGTTGATGATCGAAGGCACATCGAATCCGTTTGGGAGCATTTGGGCGGCAAACCTGGCAAGAAAGATGGATGATGGATCATGGAAAACGGAAGCGCTGATCTTCAGCACAAATTTTCGCCTGGGTTTTGAAGTGGAGGAATTTCAAACCATCCTGCCGAAGAATCTTATCCATCACGTGACGCCCGGCGAAAAAATTTATGACTTCTTCGAAGCATGGAAACGCGCCGCGGCAGAAACGGCATCGGCCAAAGCGTATGGGACGCGTCAGTGGTTTGGCGCGGCCGCCCAAATCCTCGCAGGGCGAGGGTATCGAATCAATTTGCAAAAGAAATGGTTATCCAAGGGTTGGCTAATCTGGGAACGATGAATCCTATTCATGTCATTGCGAGTGGCGCGATGGTTGAGTAGTGGCGCCTCGCGCCACGTATCGAAACCAAGCGCCACGCGGCAATCTCCACTTACATTCAAATTAATTCGTTTATACTTCCGCCTGATGACCGGCGAAAACATCATTGTCGTTGAACGATTCATCATCCTCTCACTGCTGATCGCCTCAGTGGTGGCAGTTGCCGCGCGCCGACTGCGATTGCCATACACGGTGGGGCTGGTTTTGATCGGCCTCGCCGTGACGTTGCTTTCCCCCCTTCAAATTCAAATTTCGCCGCAAATCATTTTAGCTTTGCTCGTTCCTCCGTTGGTATTCGAAGCCGCATTTCATATCCGCATTGACGATCTGCGCCGCGACTTCTGGCTCATCCTTTTGCTGGCCGTGCCAGGCGTGATACTGACCACATTGCTCGTTGGCTGGCTGGTGGCGGAGGGAACCGGACTCGCTATTCAAATCACGCTGGTCTTCGGCGCGCTCGTTTCCGCAACGGACCCGGTCGCAGTCGTGGCTTTGTTCCGGCGTTTGGGTGTACCAAGGCGATTGCAGGTTTTGCTCGAAGGCGAAAGCCTGTTCAACGATGGGACCGCCATCGTGATGTTCAGCCTGATGGTTTCCATCGCATCCGCCGGCACATTCAGTTGGACAAGTGGCATCGCTCAATTCATCACCATCGCAGGCGGCGGCCTGATTGCCGGCATTCTTTTGGGGATGCTCATCTCGCAGTTTATCAGCCGCATTGATGATCCATTGGTCGAGACAACCCTGACCGTTGTGCTGGCTTTCGGTTCCTATCTCATTGCCGAGTCACTCGGCGTCAGCGGCGTGCTGGCGGTGGTCGCGGCGGGCATTGTCAACGGGAATGCCGGGCCGCGCGGCATGTCCCCGACCACGCGCGTGGTGGTCTTCAATTTTTGGGAAACCGCCGCGTTCCTTGCCAATTCGTTCATCTTTTTGCTGATCGGATTAACGATCAACCTTCAAACACTGTTTGCAAACTGGCAGGCGATTGGCTGGGCAATCCTTGCTGTTCTGCTTGCGCGCGCGGCCAGCATTTATGGCTTTTCGATTTTTGGCCGCGAGATTCCATCCAACTGGAAGCATGTTTTGTATTGGGGAGGCCTACGCGGCGCGATTGCCCTTGCACTGGCCCTGAGTCTGCCGGAGACGGGCGATCTATTGGCGTCCGCGCGCGAGCCGCTTCAGGCCATGACGTTTGGCGTTGTGCTGTTCACATTGCTGGTGCAGGGCTTTACAACGGACTGGCTCACGAAGCGGCTCAAGATTGTCCAGCGTTCGCATTATCAGGAGGAGTACGAACGCCGCCACGCGCGTTCCGTTGCCTGGCGGGCCGCACATGATTATTTGCGACGATTGAATCAGCAGGGACTCCTTTCCGAACATACCTGGCAGAAACTTTCGCCGCTCATGGAACGACAAAATGGCGTGCTCGTGGAAGCGGTCAAGGAAATCATCACTTCTGATCCGACTGTCGAAGCGGAGGAGTTGGACACCGCGCGGCGCGAAGCGTTACGCGCACAGCGCTCGGCATTGATGGGGCTTCTGCGCGACAACGTCATCTCGGAGGAAACATATTCGCAGCTCGTCGGGGAAGTGGACGCGGCGCTCACCGAAGAAAGCTTGTCGTGGCCCGATCTTTTGCGAAGCAGCACCGCGCCTTCCTTGCATATCTCGAAATTGATGGTCGCTGTTGTTCAAAAGCAGGATAATGAAAACGCGACGAACGTTCTGACGAATTTGGGTTTCCCGTTGGATCATCTGCCAAGTTCCGGCGGATTCCTGAATCATCATAACATCACGCTGTTGATCGGGCTTCCAGCCGGGCGCGAGGAAATTGTTGTCAATGCATTGCGCCGCGCCTGCCGCGGACGCGTGGATTTCGCCCCCGCGAATTTGTCCGCGGATCTTCCGATTGCACCCAAAGAAGTGACCGTGTCGAAAGCCACCATTTTCATGTTCGACGTCGAAGCGTACGAGGAATTCTGAAATGATGAAAATGATCATTGCCATTCTGCATAACACGGACGGTGAATCCACGCTCCAGGCTTTGACGCAGGCCGGCTTCCGCGTCACGCGCGTGGCCGCCAGCGGAGGCTTTCTGCGCCGCGGCAATGCCACCTTGTTGATCGGCACGGATGAAGAACAAGTTCCCGGTGCCATACAGATTCTGCGCGAGCACAGCGCACCCGCCATAGACCCCGGACAAAAACGCGCCACAGTTTTTGTGTTGAAGGTGGATCGGTTTGAACAGATCTAGAAGGCATAATCGCTCAAAGTCGAGAACGAAGCGGATTTATAATTGAATCAAGGAGTTTCAATGTCCAATCCTGAATTCGTTGCTTTCCTGCGCGCTTATCCATCCTATCCCACCACGCACATCATTGACGATTTGCGCGCCGCCGAATATGCGCGGCTCGACGTGGGCGAGCACATCTATCTCGATTACACCGGCGGCGGGTTGTATGCCGAAACGCAGGTGCGCCGCCATCACAAACTGTTGAGCGAACACGTCTTCGGCAATCCGCATTCGTCGAATCCAAGTTCGCAGGCATCCACGCAATTGGTCGAACATGCGCGCAGCTACGTGCTGAAATTTTTCGGCGCCGATCCAAACGAATACGATGTGATCTTCACGGCAAATGCAAGCGGCGCATTGAAACTGGTTGGCGAGTCGTATCCGTTTGCCAAAGGCGGACATTATCTTTTGACTTTTGATAACCACAATTCAGTGAATGGGATTCGGGAATTCGCGCACGCCCGCGGCGCGGAGGTGACTTATATCCCGGTCGCGCTGCCGAACATGCGCGTCGACGCATCCTCCCTCGACGATTACTTTGCGCGCGGACAAAAGGGCGCGCATAATCTTTTTGCTTTTCCCGCCCAATCGAACTTCTCCGGCGTACAACATCCGCTCGAATGGATCGAGAAGGCGCACGCCGCGGGCTGGGACGTTTTGCTCGACGCCGCGGCGTTTGCTCCGACAAATTATCTCGACTTGAGTCAGGTTCATCCTGATTTTGTTCCGTTATCGTTTTATAAAATGTTCGGTTATCCAACCGGCATCGGCGCGTTGATCGCACGCAGGGAAGCGCTGGCAAAACTTCACCGTCCGTGGTTCGCAGGCGGGACGATCACAGTTGTGTCGGTGCAGGGTGATAAATATTATCTGGCTGATGGTCACACCGCGTTCGAAGATGGCACGCCCGATTATTTGAACATTCCCGCGGTCGAGATCGGACTCAAGCATCTCGAGTCGATTGGCTACGATGTGATCCACGAGCGCGTGATGTGTCTCGCTGGCTGGCTGTTGGACAATCTGGTTCAAATGAAGCATGGCACGGGTCAGCCGCTGGTGCGTATCTACGGGCCGACAAATGTCGAAGCGCGCGGCGGTTCGGTGACTGTCAACTTCTTTGATAAAGATGGCAGGGCGATTGACCATCGCTTCATCGAAAGCGAAGCCAACAAGGTCAACATCTCACTGCGGACAGGTTGTTTCTGCAATCCCGGCGCAGGTGAAGTCGCGTTGGGTCTTTCGCGCGTCGAATTGGATGTGTGCTTTACACGGCCGGATCATGAACAGCGATTGAGTGTTGATGATTTCCGCCTTTGCTTCGACGGCAAGTCCACCGGCGCGGTGAGAATTTCTGTGGGCATGGTGACGAATTTCAACGACGTGCAGGCGTTCTTGAGCTTTGCGAGGGGGCTGCTGGGATAATCTTTCATGGGATAATTGGGAGAGTAAATTCATGCATCTATTTGAAAAAGCACTGTGCGTTTGTGTTGAAGACATCGAGCTTGAACTTCAGAGTCTTTCTTCTATTGAATGGCTGAACTTTTTATTAAACCCTCGTCGTTTACGAGGAAGTGATTTTCTCATGCGCTGGTCGCAAGGCGCATGGAGCGAGGAACGTATCACACAGGCAGTCAACCAAACCAAAGAATTTTTTGCAATCCCTTATGGTCCAAGTGGTACTGCGCCAGACGATGATGTTCGAGCATTTGAACTTTATTTTGAGAGGCTTGAGGCGGCAGGATTAGGAAAAATCAAACGGCCAGATTTATTGGTCTTTAGGAAACACGACGAAGAAGATGTTTCAAGGTTGGTTGAAAAACTTGGTGGGCTGGGGGAATTGCCATTTACGTCAGAAGACAGCAAAGATATCCAAGACCTTTTATCCAAAGCTATCGTCGCAATTGAGTGTGAAAATAGCCTTTGGATGGGAAGACTTATGCCGGATTATGAAGCCGAGTTGAAGCCACAAAAGCGTTTGGGAGGCAAGATGGGACTGAAGAAAAATGCAGTTCTTCCAACAATCATTGTGAAAGAGGAAGACCGAAGGCCTTTGCAGACATGGCAGAAATCAAATAATATTCCCATTCATGTATGGCATGTCTTCTACGACATGGCCTTCGGAATCGCTTTTGATGAAGTACAACGATTGATTAGGCAGAAATATATTCTCCCAACTGAGCAGACCTTTCAAGCTCCAAGCGGGGCAACGACAAAGAAATCTCTTTACAAGATCTATTATCATTATGGCTATCCTCTCGGAAATGCCATTGAACAGCCAAAACTCTCTGCTAAACACATTGTTGATAAGAACGGACACATTCTTCCCTATGTTCACTTTGAAAGTGGTAAGATGGAAATCACTAACGAAGCTTTGAAGGTCTTACAAGAACTGGCAAATGCAAAAGATCAATCATTATAAACTTCCGTCTTCAGGCCAAGCTAGAGAACTCCTGCGCGAAAAAGGGCAATTCTGGACACCTGACTGGGTAGCAGAAGCAATGGTTGAATATGTGCTTGTTGATAACAGCAACAGTTTGTTTGATCCGGCAGTTGGCGCAGGCGCGTTCTTTCGCGCAGGGAAAACAATAGCAAAGGAAACGGGGCGATATATTTCTCTTTCGGGAATGGAAATAGATTCTTCCGTTTTAGAGCAGGCAATTCGACACAGCCTGTCAAGAGAAGACATAGCAAATGTTAAGATTGGCGATTTTATCTTTGACCCGCCAAACAAAAAATTTTCCGCAATTGTTGCCAACCCGCCTTATATCCGCCACCATCGTATCTCTTTGGAGAAGAAAGAACAACTTAAGCAGTTAAGCGTGAAAGTTACTGGCAAGATTTTGGACGGGCGAGCAGGCTTGCATATTTACTTTTTAGTTCGCGCACTAGCGCTGTTGGAGGAAAATGGGCGCTTGGCGTTCATCATGTCGGCTGATACCTGTGAGGGAAAATTTTCAAATGATTTATGGAATTGGATATCAAAAAATTATGCGCTTGATGCTGTAATTACTTTTGAGCCGGATGCGTCTCCGTTTCCAAATGTAGATACCAATCCAATCATCTTTTTTCTAAGAAAATCTCTGCCCCAAGAAAAATTTCTTTGGGTGCGCTGCAATGAATCGCAGACAGAACAATTGAAATTGTGGGTGAGATCGGGTTGTCAAGTTGCACCTCATAAACAAATGACAATTGTGGAGCGCGAGTTAAGTGAGGGATTGGCAACTGGATTATCGCGTCGGCCGTTTGCCAACGTAGCCAGCAAATATGTTCTGGGCGACTTTGCTCAAGTTATCCGCGGTGTTGCGACAGGGGCAAATGAGTTCTTTTTTCTAACTGAAGAACAAATTAAGCGGATTGGCATACCGGACCGTTATTTTGTTAGGGCAATTGGCCGGACGAGAGATGTCCCAGACAAGGAAATTACCAGAGAAACATTGAACTCTCTTGACGCGAAAGGCCGCCCCACGTTTTTGCTCGCTCTTAACGGCGAACCTTTTGATAAATATCCGGAAAAACTAAGAGAGTATTTGAAAAATGGCGAGAAAATGGGCCTCCCCAAAAGGCCTTTGATTTCGCAAAGAAAGCCCTGGTATAAAACAGAGTCACGCATTGTGCCGCCATTTTTGTTTGCCTATTTGGGGCGACGCAATTCCAGGTTTATTCGCAATATGGCGGGTATAATTCCGCTTACGGGCTTCTTATGTGTTTATCCAAAAAGTCATGAGAAAGAATTCATTGAGCGGCTTTGGAAAATCCTTGACCACCCCGGCACAGTTTCCAATCTTGCGATGATTGGTAAGTCTTATGGCGATGGCGCGGTAAAAGTAGAGCCGCGGTCGTTGGAAAAATTACCTATTCCTGATAACGTCATTGAACAAATAAAAATGCCTGTTCAGATGAGGTTATTTGAAAAAGATAAAACTTATAAAGCAGTAACCTACCCTGTAAGAAAACGAACTAAAACGGTGGCCCGATAATAATCGTCGGGCTGGCTTTACACCTTTAGGAGATTTAACCGTGAATGTTCAAGACATCCTCACTCTTTACGATTATAACTACTGGGCCAACAAACAAATTCTCGCAGCAAGTGAAAAAGTCACAAAAGAACAACTCCTTGCGCCCGCGTCTTTTCCGTTCGGCAGTTTGCGCGGCACACTCGTTCACATTCTCGATGCCGAGTTTGGCTGGCGGATGTTTTTCCAGCACAATGATTGGTCCGCTCCGGAATTGAAGCCGGAGGCCTTTCCGACTCTCGCCGCGCTTCGAGAACGCTTCGATGGGGAAGAGAAAGAAATGCGTGCGTATCTTGCCGCGCTGCGCGACGAAGACATGCATGTCCACCGGCATTATGACACGCCGGAGGGCAATCATCGCGATCGCATCCTTTGGAACTGCCTCTGGCACGTGGTCAATCACGGGACACAGCATCGCAGTGAAGCCGCCGCCCTCCTGACGGATTACGGCTCCTCTCCCGGCGATTTGGACTTCACCGTTTTTCTGAACTCAATTCAGAAATCATGAACGCACTTGAATTTCGTTTTGCCTGCTTTGCCCGCGACTTTGAAAAGAGCATCCATTTTTATCGCGATGCCCTCGGCATGGCGCCCGTCGGCGAGTGGTGGGATCGTCCCGATGGCAAAGGCGCGTTGCTTTCCGCTGGAGGCACAGCCGTCATCGAAATCTACGGCGCGGCGAAAGGTAAAACATACGATGGACCGAGTCCGGTCGCGATCAATTTGGCTTTGCGCTTCGCGGACGCGTCAGCGGTGGATGAGTTTTACAAACGGCTGGCCGCTATCGGCGTGGAAAGAATCGAACCGCCGCAGGATCGAAGCTGGGGTCATCGTTCGTTCATCGTTTATGACCCGGATGGAATTCCCGTCCACATTTATTGCGAGATAAAAAAATGAACGGCACAATCCGCGCGAACATCAAACCCGGAATGACGGTGTTGATCGTTCTAAAGCAAGACCAACCAACCAGCAAATTGACCAGGGGCATCGTGAAAGATATCCTGACCAAATCGCCGACGCACCCACATGGGATCAAAGTCCGGCTGACGAGCGGGGCCGTCGGGCGCGTAAAAGAGATATTGGGAACAACGTGACTCTCCTGTCGTCCGCGCTGGTCTTTTCGTTGCTTGGCTATCTCAGCGGCTCGCTTCCTTTTTCGATCTGGATCACGCGTCTCTTCAAAGGCGTGGATGTGCGTGATTCCGGTTCGGGACACGCGACGACGACCAACACGATTCGTCAGGCCGGATTTGGTCCCGGCGCGCTGGTCCTGATCCTCGACCTGGCAAAAGGCTTTCTCCCAATCTGGCTGGCATTGAGGTATGCGCCTGCGATTTGGATCGTCCCGCTGACGGCGGCGTGTGTTGTGATCGGTCATTGCTGGCCGCTCTTTGCACAATTCCGCGGCGGCATGGGACTGGCCTGCGCGGGCGGAAGCTTACTCGCGGCATACCCGCTTTCATTTCTGATCGCGGCCGCGGTTTTGGTCGTGCTGGTTTTGGCCCTTCGTCATCCGGCGCGCGCCAGCATCTTTACCGGGATTGCCGCTGCGCCCGCATTGTGGTTATCCGGCCTGCACGGAATTGAGTTCTGGATCGCAGTCGCGGCCGGGATCATCATTGCTTTGCGATTCCTGGTTGATTGGAATCGCCAGTATCGCGGCGAGCTCTGGCTCGACCGCGAAAAGCATTAATGGAACAGCCGCGAATAAAAAAATCGGCGGCAAGCCGCCGATTTTTCTCTGCCACGCAGGGAATCCGCAGCGTCGCCGTGGCGCCATCTCCAGACTTCGGACTCCGTTTTATTCTCCAAAGATGCCATCCAATAACCCTTTTTTCTTTTTTGGCGGTTCGGGGAAACCTTCTTTTGGCACGCCGATCAGAATGACTGTAATGTTATCGTGGCCGCCGCGCTCGTTGGCCTGGGCGACAAGATCCTCAGCCGCGGACTTCAACAAGCTCCGGGTTGTGATCACATGCTGGATTTCGTCGTCCCAAACCAGATCGGTCAGGCCGTCGCTGCATAACAACAGAACATCATTGGCTTTCAAGCGGGTGCCCTGATTATTGACAGCCTGTTCGCTGCCATCCTCATTGCTTAATCTCAGACGAAAGTCCACTTTCGGCAATTCAACGGAACCCAAGTGCCGGCGGATGACGTGCGCGTTTGGATGGTCGCGCGCCTGATCGGGCGTGATGATCTTTTTCTCGATGGCCTCCTGAATCCACGTGTGGTCCACCGTCAGGCGCTGAATCCTCCCGTCGCGGACCAGATAAATGCGCGAGTCGCCCACGTACGCGGTGTAGAGCCGATCTCCGTCAATCCATACGCACGCGCACGTCGCACCCATGCCGTGCTGTTCGGTTTTGCTGGCCGAGCGCGAGGCAATGGCCTGGCTGGCATGGTGGATGGCGGCCTCCATGATTTCCGGGGGATTTTTGCCATTGCTTTCCGAAACTTTTTCGACGATGTAATTCACGGCCAGTTCCGCCGCGACCTCGCCGGCGCGGTGTCCCCCGATGCCATCGGACACTACCGCGAAGATCACCGGTTTATTTTCTTCATCTGCATAGGAAGAAACCGCGTAACGGTCTTCGTTGTTTTTGCCAGCCATTCCCGCGTGGCTCAAAGCCGCGACGTTAAGATGGGTGTGCTGGGATCGATTCATGATCGAGATTTCTCTTTGATGATTTTTGGTTCCGCCGCAGGCGGCGCACTCTTCAGCTCGAAGCGGAAGGCCAATTTTCCGAAGTGTACCACGTCTCCATGCCGGAGCAGGTGACCCTCTTTTCCCACCGGCTCGAAATTGACCCACGTCCCCGCGACCGTTCCCGCGTCCATCACGAGGAAGTTGAAATCATCCGTGTGCGTGATATGCGCGTGCAGCGGCGAAACCGAAGGATCATTTAGCACAACAGTGGATTGGGCCGCGTCGGTCCCGAGCGTGGCATCTTTTTCGTTTAACGGAATCGGAGAATCAGCCGCAGATTTAAGCGCTTGAGCGGAATCTGCTGAAAGGTCCGGGACGAGGCGATGGAGAAAAGCAGGAGCATCACTGCGCCTGTGCGAGGCCCGTCCATGCCGAGTCTTCTTTCCTGTTTCCATCAATGGCGCTTCGACAACCGCCGCGACTGGCTGGGTTACCGGATCAGCCTGCGCTTGCTGCGCGGCGCGCGCGTGCGAGAACAGCAACCGCAAACGCCCCATGAAAATGATCAAAAGAAGCACGACGCCCGCCAGAAAGACCGACGTTATGATGATGTATTGGCGATAGCGGGAGAACACTGCGGTCAGGCCATGCGGCGCCTGCACTACCGTGACCGTCACCGGGATTTCGATGCTGGTCTTGCTCAGACCCAGCGAATCGACCGCTTCGACCGCGATCTTATGATCGCCGCTGACCTGGTATCGACTCAAGTCCCACGTGAATTTATCGAACGGCGCGCTTTTATTTTCGGCAACCGGCTGTCCGTCTACAAAAAATGTTGTGCTTGCCAGCGGACGCTTATGCCCGTCGGGAAATTCGATGATGATGTTGATTTGGGTTGATGTGGGCAGCAGAACTTTCGTGTTATATGGATCGTTTTGCGGCGGTGCGCGGACAATTTGAAGCTGCGGCGAAACGAAGATCGGATTCGGCGGCTGAAGATCCACGGTAAACGGCTGGTCGCCGGATTTAATGAGGCCAGCCGATGTTTTGATCTGCACGCTCATCGTGTGCGAACCGCCCGTTGTAGCCACCGAATTGTATTTGAGCAAATACACGCGGCGCAGCGGAGCAAAGTATGAATCGGGATTCGGATATTGCGGAGCGTTCCCGGCCGCCGCGAAGAAAGCGCCGCCGGTCTGCATGGCAAGCGTGTTGAACGCCGCGGCGCTGGTGGTGGCCGCGTACATGTCCGCATCCACGAACCAGACGAAGACACGCACATGATTTTTCACAGCGCGCTGGATCAATGGCTGGACGAGGGTGTCAATGTTCGGATCGTCCATGTGCGGCGTGATGAAAAGGATGGCGCGCTTCATGCCGACACGCGGCGGCTGGCTTGTGATCGTATCGAGGGCGATGGACAGCGATTGCAGGTTCGGAGTCGTCGAGCGGAAATCGGGCTGGAAAGAATCCAGGCTCACGCGCCAATCTTTCGCGCTGGCGTGCGCGATGATCGGTCCGGCAATCGTGACCAGGCTCAAATCGTCGGGCTGCTGCGTCGAAAGCCCCTGCGCCCACGCGTCGAGCGCGTTGGCAACGCGCTGGAAGCGCGCCATGCCCTGGGTGTCCCGCGCGGCCAGCGCCGGTCCCGGATTGATCGCCACGGCGATTTGCGCGGGGACGGTTTGCTCGTTCAATTCCGCGGCGGGAAGCGAACTGCCGTCTTCGATGATGGTTACGTCCGGAGCTTTGAGTCCGCTGACGAACCGGCCCGACGCGTCGAACACATCCATGAACGCGGACACCGTCGGAAAGGCCGACGCGTCCGCGGGATAAAGATCCACTTCGGCCTGGCCCTGCGCGCGGGCAGGCACACCCCATCCGAAGAGCAGGATCAGGCTGATGAAAACAATAAGGAACTTACGCATTCGTGGGCAAAGGGATCGGCGGTTGTGGTTCCGTTTTGGGTTTTGTGAGCCGCAGATAAGTCAAAGTCCAAACAGATTGAATATATGTCATCAGGATTCCATTGGCAATCCATGAGATCGGAATGTAAATGCAAATAATGCCCACGAAGGTAATGATCCAGGGTGTGAGGGAGAAATTTACGCTGTTTTCATTTGCAATGAACGCGAATACAAGTGGAATAAGAACGATCAAAAGCGGCAAAGCGATCACGATTCCCGCGACGAGACCAATCGCCGCGGTGATCAGCCAGATGATCAGAATCGGGCCGAGGTTCCTGACCAGCACGTCCCAGCCGCGTTGGAAGCCGCCAAGGATGGTTTGGTTTTCGATCACGACCGCGTTCTCCGCCATGCGGAGGATGAATCCGACCAGAACCGCGAGGATGAAGATGATGCAGGCCAATACGCATAAAACCGGCAGTAATGTTAGAAAGCCCATTCCCGCCGCGTTATTGTTCAACATAGGAATCAGCGTCAGCACAAAACCGGCGGCGATTACAAGGACGAGGATTAGAAATGGAAGGCCGACCAGGAGCGACATCCAAAACACACGCCAGAAAAACGGCATGCTTTGGCTCCATAAACTGCCGAAGTTCAGTTTCTCCGCGCCGCCGTCGGCATCCCAAACGCCTTTGATCAAACCAATGCGGCCAATCGTCCCTAAAACATATTCCACGATCACGATCACGCACACGACCGCGATGATCGCCGCGGCAAACTCCCAGACGAATTGCGGATTGTCGAATGACCGCGCAAATTGGTTGAACCAATTCAAGATGCCCGGAGGCAGACTGGGCGTCGAGCCTGGAAAGTTATTCCCGCCGGTTTGATACGAGCCATTGAAATTGAAACTCCCGCCGCTGCGCGTCCCGCAGCTGGCGAGTATTCCAAAGACCCACAACACCTTGAACTTCCAGGTGACCTTCCATGCCTTGCTTATGACTTCGCCGAAATCCATCGTCCCTCCGCCAGGTTCGTTGATTTCTTGAGTTATTTCGGATTTATATCAATGATCTCGTGATCCTCATTGCCAGTCCCGCTTGTCGAGGATGGCAGTTTGATCCATTCGTGCGCGCCGGCCCATGCCAGCAGCAATCCGCCGGCCGCCGTGCCGCTCACACTGAACGGCACGCCCGCGATGACTCCCATCACGAGTCCTTTGGCAACAGACGGTCCCCATTCATCTTTGGCAAGAAAACGCTGGACAAGCGTAACAGTCACCGTGTTGACGACTCCAACAGTAAGGCTGGTCAGCAGGATCAACAGCGGATCAACGATCTCCACTGCGCCGAAAACATTGTCGAGCAAAATTGTGACCAGCGCCGAGAGCGGATGCACGGGCGCGGCCGGAATCGGACTGCGATTGATGTTCAATCGAGGCCGTCGAGGTTCGATTTGGTTCGTCATTTCATCTCCAATCGTTAATACAATCCGCAGATTACACAGATTTCGCCGATTTTTAAATCTGTGTAATCTGCGAAATCTGTGGATAGAATTTTTAAACAGCCTATTCCCATTCGATTGTAGCGGGCGGCTTGCTGGTAATATCATACACCACTCTATTGATTCCGTGAACTTCGTTCACAATGCGGCTGGAAATTTTCGCCAGAAGATCGTTCGGCAGGCGCGCCCAATCCGCGGTCATGAAATCTTCCGTGGTCACGGCGCGGATCGCGGCGGCTTCCTGATACGTGCGCTGGTCGCCCATCACGCCGACGGAATGGACCGGCAATAAAACGACGAATGCTTGCGATAATTCTGAATCCTTGCCAATTAACTTTGCCTTGGACAACTCATCTTGGAAGATGGCATCCGCGGCGCGCAGACGATCCAATCGCTCACGCGTGACCTCGCCGAGACAGCGCACGCTCAATCCCGGACCCGGAAACGGCTGCCGCCAAACCATCCCTTCCGGCAGCCCAAGCGCCTCACCGACCGCGCGCACTTCGTCCTTGAACAAATATCTCAGCGGCTCGACCAAATCGAATCGCATGTCTTCCGGCAATCCGCCGACGTTGTGATGCGTCTTGATGCGTTCGGCTTTATTGCGCTCCGGCGCGGACGATTCGACCACATCCGGATAGATCGTCCCCTGCACCAAAAATTTTGGCTGGCCGAGTTGCTTGGCTTGTCCTTCAAAAATGCGAATGAATTTTTCGCCGACGATTTTTCTTTTTTGCTCCGGCTCCGTGATGCCTTTTAGTGCGTCGATAAATTCCGCACTGGCATCCACAGCAATCAATTCCGCGCGCATCTTCTCGCGGAAGGTCGAGACGACTTGTTCGGGTTCGCCCTGGCGCAATAGACCAGTATCTACAAATACGGCAACAAGTTGGTCGCCAATGGCTTTATGAACGAGAGCCGTTGCCACGGACGAATCCACGCCGCCGCTGACCGCCGCCAGCACGCGTTCATTTCCAACCTGCCTGCGAATGCGGGCAATCGAATCTTCGATGATGGAAGCTGGAGTCCAATCTGGCGACGCGCCGCAAATGTCAACCGCGAAATGTTCGATGACTTCTGCGCCGTTCAGCGTGTGTTTGACTTCGGGGTGAAATTGCACGCCAAAATATTTTCTCTGCATATCGCCCATCGCCGCGAACGGACTGTTCCCACTTTTCGCCAGTGCGATGAAACCATCCGGCATACGCGTGATGCGGTCGCCGTGCGACATCCAGACGCGAGAGAGATTAGAGATTAGGGGATTAGGGGATAGGGGATTGATGCCCGCAGAGCCGTATTCGCGATGAGCCGATGCGTCCACTTGTCCGCCGAGCGCATGAGTCAGTGCCTGCATTCCGTAGCAAATGCCAAGAATGGGCAAACCGGAATCAAAAATATATTTTTGAATAGTTGGTGCATTCGGTTCATAAACCGACTTTGGCCCGCCGGAAAGGATGAAGCCTTTGGGTTTGATGGATAAAACTTTTTCCGCGGGCGCGTCCCAGGGAAACAATTCGCAATAGACATGCGCTTCGCGCACGCGCCGCGCGATGAGTTGAGCGTATTGAGAACCGAAATCGAGGATGGCAATGGAATTCATAAATTTTATGTTGTGTAGGGGCACAGCGAGACCTAAAAGAGCTCGACGATTTCCCGTTCCGCTGTGCCCCTACGCCTTTACATCGGAAATTAGATGGAAATGTAACTGCGGGAAATCCTGATATTCGCCGCCATTGACGATCAAACGATAAGCGGTCAGATGAAATTCGTTCACCAATGATTGAATGGTGAAAAACAAATCAGTGAGAAAAGTTGAATCGCTTGGATCGAGGTCGGCTAACCTTTGAATGGCTTTCTTTGGTACGATCAAAATATGGAATGGATACGCAGGCTTGGGATGATGAAACGCAATCAATGTTTCCGTTTCACGTAAACGATCAACAGGCAGCAGGAAACTCATTTTAGCGAATATCCAGCCGATCAACTTCAAGCCAATGCTTGTATTTGCGAACCATATCAAGGAATCCATAAATTTTATTATTTGTGTAGGGGCATAGCGGGGAATCGGAAAAACCTTGACGAAGAACCGTCCCGCTATGCCCCTACATCATGTTATTCACCGAACACAATATTACCTTCGTCCATCGAAGCGATACAAGAGTAAGGGCACAGCGGGATGAATAAACATCAGAACTTCTCGGTCCCGCTGTGCCCCTGCATCACATTATTCGCTAAACACGATCTTCCCATCGTCCATCGACGCGATGCACGCCAATGATTCAACCGGGATGTTCAAATGCTTTAGTGCCTCGCGTCCGCCCTCGAAGGTTTTCTCGATCAATGTGCCGATGCCGACGATCTTCGCGCCCGCGGCTTCCGCGAGCCGGACGAGTCCGAGGATCGTTGCGCCGGAGGCGAGGAAGTCGTCAATGATGAGCACCTTTTCGTGGTTGGCAAGATATTCGGGTGAGATGATCAACTCCACCATGCGGCCCTTCGTGTGCGAGGGGGCCAGCGTCAGATAGACCTGGTCCGGCATGGTGATCGGCTTGGTTTTCCGCGCGTACACAACCGGAAGTCCGAGATGAAGCGCCGTGGTCAGCGCGGGAGCGATGCCGGAGATTTCCGCGGTCAGCACTTTCGCCGCGCCCAGATTCGCAAAGCGCCGCGCAAATTCCCGGCCGCACGCGTCCATCAGCGCCGCGTCCACTTGATGATTGACGAAGCTGTCCACTTTCAAAATTCCATTGCCGAGGATCTGCCCCTCGCGCTGGATCCGTTCCTGAAGTTCTTTCACGTGACCTCCAAATGGATTTTTTATTTTGTCGCCGTCTAGACATCCCGAATTGTACAACACTCGCGACCAGCCTGCCAGCGCACATGAATCCCGCCTTAAAGCCTCGACGAATGACTGTGTTAGAATTTATCCGTGAACGAACAAGCTTTGATTATATTGGCATCCAATTCGCCGCGCCGGAAGGAATTGATCGCGCTCGGGAACTGGACGTTTACCGTTTCCGTCTCGGATGTGGATGAAAGCGAACGCGCGGGTGAGGCGCCCGCGGATTATGTCTTGAGGCTGGCTGAATCAAAAGCACGCGTTGCCGTGAAAAATGCACTGTCAGATCAGATCATCGTCGCCGCAGATACAACTGTTGTTGATGGAAATGCAATTCTCGGCAAGCCGCGCGATCAGGCCGATGCGATTCAGATGCTCGAACGTCTGCGCGGGCACAAGCACCAGGTTTACACGGGGCTGGCTGTTTTGAAAATGAGCGATGGACGATTGATCCAGGATCTATGTGTCACTGACGTCTCGATGCGGAATTATCGTGACGAGGAAATTTATTCATACGCCCTGACCGGTGACCCGCTCGATAAAGCTGGAGCCTACGCCATCCAGCATCCGCGATTTCAGCCGGTTGAAAACTTCAGCGGATGTTATGCCTCGGTCATGGGACTGCCATTATGCTATCTCGCGCGTGTCCTTCGCAAACTGGATGTCATGCCAGGCGGCGATGTCCCGGCCCACTGCCAGAATTATCTGCATTATCCATGCCCGGTGTCGCGGCGAATTTTGAACGGCGAACAAGCCGGATAAAAGGTGAATGAATGAAACTGACTCGAGGAATCCTGATTCTGCTGCTGATCTTTCTAAGCGCCTGCGCGCCCAAACCCGGCGGAGGCGGCTCCAGCCTCTTCGGAGTTTTTCCCAGCCCCACACCGCTGCCGACTCCGCACATCGGAGTCACACCGCCGCCCGCTGTGGATGCGCGCGCCACGATCACCCGTTTCCTCGATGCGCTCAAGAACAATGATTTCGCGTCCATGTATGCCCTGCTTGCCAAGGACAGCAAGGCCGCCATGACGCAGGATGCCTTCACCAAAAAATACAACGACGCACTCGATGCAATGGGCGTGAAAAAACTGGATTACGAAGTCCATACGCAAACCCTCAATCCCGATACGGCGCTGGTCGGATACAGCATCACCTATCACACCGCGTTGTTCGGTGATCTTCAACGGGAATTCTCCGCCGCGCTCAACAAGGAAGGCGGCGAATGGCGCGTCGAATGGAACAATAACCTGATCCTGCCCGAACTGGCCAACGGCGACGTGTTGAAGACGGATTACCAGATCCCAGCGCGCGGCAACATCTACGATCAAAACGGACAGCCTATCGTAGCTCAATCCGACGCGTACGCACTGGGAGTCACGCCGGGCAAGATCAATCCCAACTCCGAGGGACTGCTGGTCAGCGAGCTTTCGAAGGTATGCGGCATGCCGCCGGATGAGATCAAAGCTTTGTATGCAGGGGCCGCGCCGGATTGGTATGTGGGCGTGTGCGAGGTCAGCGCGGACCAGGCGAAAGCCGTACTGGATATGGGTCTCGGCGGACTGGTCGTCAATCCATACAACTCGCGCTTCTATTTCGACAGCGGCATCGCGCCGCAGGTTGTGGGCTATACCCAGCTGATTCAGCCGCAGCAACTCGATCAATACCGGCGCATGGGTTACCGCGGCGATGAAAATGTTGGGCAGTCGGGCATCGAAAAATCCATGGAATCATACCTGGCAGGCAAACATGGAGGCACGCTTTATGTGGTGGATCCAAACGGGCAGCTCGTAAAACAAATCGCGGCTGCGAACCCGCAGGCCGCTGACTCGGTCTACCTGACCATTGACCAAAACATGCAATATTGGGCGCAGCAGGCGCTGACGGGATATAACGGCGCAATTGTGGTTCTTGAACGTGACACGGGCCGCGTGCTGGCCATGGCCTCCTCGCCGGAATTCGACCCGAACGCGTTCGATGCCAACAATTTCAACAACAGCTACCTGATCAATAACCTGCTCAATGATACCAACCAGCCGTTGGTCAACCGCGCCGCGCAGGGACAGTATCCGCTTGGATCGGTGTTCAAGATCATCGCCATGTCTGCCGCGCTGGAAAGCGGTTTGTATGAGCCGCAGACCACGTATGATTGTAAATACGATTTCACCGAATTGAACGGCATTGTCCTTCACGATTGGACATGGGAATTCTGCCAGAACGCTTTGAAGGCGGGAAAGCAGTGCAATAACCCATCCACCACGCCATCCGGATTGATCACATTGCAGCAGGGTCTGATGCGCTCCTGCGATCCGTATTTCTGGCACATCAGCGTGGATTTGTTCAACAACAATCGCGCTGCCGACATTACCAATATGGCGCACGCTTTTGGCGTGGGCTCGCCGACCGGCATTGATGACATCGCCGAGGCGACCGGAAGTGTTGCTGTGCCCTCCACGCTGATACAGGCTACCAATCAAGTGATCGGACAAGGCGATGTGACGGTGACGCCGCTTCAAGTTGCGCGATTCGTCGCGGCGGTTGGGAACGGCGGAACGCTTTATCAGCCTCAGCTTGTGGAAAAAGTCCAGCCGGCAGACGGCAGCCCCATCCAGGCGTTCAAGCCAAACGCGCAAGGAACACTGCCCGTACGCTCGGACAATCTCGCGGCCATACAAGAGTCAATGAATTGGGTGATGACCAACCCGCTTGGCACTGCTTATTATGCGATGATCGGCTTGAATGTTCCAATGGGCGGCAAGACAGGCACCGCCCAAACCGGTCCGGGAATGGCACCGGATGCGTGGTTCGCGGGCTACACCAACGACGCGGCCAATTCCGGCAAACCCGATATCGCCATTGCAGTCGTTATGGAAAACGCGGGCGAAGGCGCCGATTATGCCGCACCGATGTTCCGGGCCATGGTCGAAACATATTATTATGGAAGTCCGCAGACTGTGCCGTCGAGGTTGGGTCCGATTGGAAATCCATATACGCCCACGCCTATAGGCGGCATCCCCACAAAGACGCCAAAGGCTCCAAAACAACCGTAGAAATCATTTCCGTTTTGCAGACGCGGTGACGCAAACGATTCGACATGGTCTGATCATTAAGGCCCAATCCGGTTTCTTTACCGTCGAGACCGGAGAAGGCCTCGTCATTTGCCAGCTGCGCGGCAAACTCAAACGAGGCAAAGCCACCGGCGACATCGCCGCGTTGGGGGATCGCGTCCGCATTACGGTTTTGGAGGATGGCTCCGGGATGATTGATGAGGTCGAGGAACGGAAGACGGCCATCGTCCGGCTCGACCCGAGACCGCAGGGCGCGTACCAGCAAATCCTGCTGGCGAATCCCGATCAGGCTGTGTTCGTCTTCGCCTGCGCGCAGCCGAATCCAAAATTGCGAATGCTCGACCGCTATCTCATCATCGCGGAAAAACAGCGCGTGTCCGCCGTCATCGTCGCGAATAAAATTGATTTGATTGGAGTGCGGGAAGCGAAAAAGATTTTTGGTCTTTATAAACCGCTTGGCTATCGCGTGATCTACACCTCCGCAAAAAATGGCAAAGGCGTAGATGAACTTAAATCACAATTGATCGGCAGAGTCAGCGCGATGGCCGGGCCGAGCGGAGTTGGAAAATCGAGTCTGCTCAATGTGATCCAGCCGGGATTGGGTTTGGCGGTCAACGAAATCAGCGTCATCAACAAAGGCAAACACACCACCGTCACGCGCGAGATATTCGAGCTTGATAACGGTGGTTATGTGGCCGACACGCCCGGATGGAAATCGCTGGCGTTGTGGGACACCGAACCCGAAGAGATGGATGCGTATTTTCCCGAACTTGCGCCGCTCGTGGCAAAATGCCAGTTCAGCGATTGCACACACATCCATGAGCCGGGCTGCGCGGTGCGCGCCGCGTTGGACGAAGGCAGGATTCATCCCGAACGATATGAATCGTATTTGCGATTGCGCGCGGGACAAGATTGACGATTCCCAATTGACGATTTACGATTCAGTCTGAACACTGAAAACCGATCACTGATCACTGATGACTGATCCTTCGACTACGCTCAGGACAAGCAATTGGGGTTTGCTCGGACACGAATGGGCTGTGGACATGCTGCGCCAGCATGTCGCGCACGATGCAACGCGCCATGCGTATCTCTTCGCGGGACCTCCGGGCGTGGGACGCCGCACGCTGGCCTTGCGTTTGGCTCAGGCCTTGAACTGCACGCAGGCCGTCGAACCGGGCGTGCCCTGCTTCAAATGCCGCGACTGCAAACAAATCGAGGCGATGCTGCATCCTGACCTGACGATCATTCAAGCGGATTCCGAAGGCGGCACGTTGAAAGTGGACCAAGTCCGCGAGGTGCAGCGGTCGCTGACGCTCAAGCCATATCAATCCAAATATCGCGTGGCACTATTCCTCCGCTTTCAAGAAGCCAATGATAATGCAGCAAATGCTTTGCTCAAAACGCTCGAAGAAGCGCCATCGTATGCGGTTTTGATTTTGACCGCCGATAATCCTGAAGGACTTTTGCCGACCATCGTTTCGCGCTGCGAAGTATTGCGCTTGCGTCCATTGCCGCTGGAAATCGTTGAATCGTTTCTCAAAGAACGCGGCGCAGACGAAGACTCGGCGCGGCTCATCTCGCACGTCAGCGGCGGACGACCCGGTTATGCCTTGCGATTGTTGCAAAATCCAAATACGTTGGCATTCCGCGACGAAAAGTTAGGCGATCTGCAAACATTGCTTCCTGCCACGCGCGTGGACAAATTTTCCTACGCCGAGAAACTCTCCAAAGATAAAGATGGAATGCGGAATGTTCTTTTGCTGTGGCTGTCGTTTTGGCGCGATGTATTGCTGCGCGTGGGCGGCGCGTCCACGCCGATTGCGAACATTGACCGGGTGCAGGAAATCGAATTTTTAGCGGGGAGAATCAATTTGTCCGAGGCGCGACGCGTGGTATCCGATTTGGAAAAAGCCTTGTCGCAGCTCGAGGCCAATGTCAACGCGCGCTTGCTGGCTGAGGTCCTATTGCTTGATTGGCCGAAAACTTGATCCACCTCGAAAGGAGAAGAAGAAATGTGCCGAAGCATTAAAGTTTTGCGGTTGCAGGATCGCGTCGCAACGGAACAGGAAATCAACGAGGCCGCCCTGCAATACGTCCGCAAGATAAGCGGCTATCGAAAGCCGTCCAAAGCCAACCAGACCGCGTTCGACGCGGCGGTGCGCGAGGTAGCGTTGTCCACACAGAAATTACTGGCAAGCCTCTCCGCCAAACAAATGCATGAACCTGCCTGACCTGCCGATGATCCCGAAAGGCAGCGTTTAGCCAGTCAGTGTTAATCCAATCACTGGCCCAAACTCAAAATAGACATAAATCCGACATCTCTCCGAAATGAAAACGGAGAGATGTTTTGTTCTCATTGACGAACAGACAATATATGAAATGACCGCTATCAATATTGATAGTTGACGCTTTATCTCTATTATTATAAAATCCTTAACGGTTTTTTTGTTTGCGGATGCGACGACCCAGGTCCTGGATTTGGCCGCTTCTTCCTTTTGCAATCATTTCCCGCTTGGATAAGGGCCCTGGCGAGCAAGTAGCGAAACCGACCGCATCGTTTCGCTATTTTGATTCTTTAATCGAGGACACATGACAAGGCTTTTCAGCAAAGGGAGGTTAGCAATGATTTCATTTGGAAGCAAAATTCTGTTAATAGCCAGCGTGTTGCTGGCTATGTTGTTGCAGCCACAAGGTCCGGTGTTTGCCTCCGCAAACCTGACCATCACGCCCATTACGTGGAACGTGGTCGGCCTGGACAGCAACAACGTCAATGTCGGCCCGAACAATTTTCCGGTGGGAGCGAGGGTTTGTAATACCGGCGATGCGGCCACCAATGTCACAGCCAATTTCGTATGGGAGGATACCGTGGCGGGCTATACGGGACCCACGCCCAACCCTTATGTCCACTTACGCACCGGTTCGGCTGGGTCAACGAGTCCCATTACCCTATCCACATTAGCTGCAGGGACCGCAGCCAACCCAACCTGTTATGACTTTTATTTTGAAGTCACTGTTGATCGTAATTCAGCTGCCTATTCCAGCTACGATCAAACCACCCATGTTTCTACCAACATTCGCAGATATCACATAGATATTAGCGCCACTGGCGTCACCACACTCAGCACCCCCTCTCCCCGAGATGTCTTCGTGGAGCACCTGATTTCGCAGAACCGCAACGGCGTTGACAATGTGGAACTCAGCACGGATGGTATAAACTATACCAGCTACGGTGCGGGCACCACGATGAGTTTAATGGTGGGAAATACATATCACATCCGAATGGATGGGCATACTGCCACCCAGGGCTATAACCAACTCGAAGACTTCATCAATTTACCCAACACCATTTTCCAGGTGCTTGCGGTTTCGTCCACTTATTCAGCCGACTCATCCACTTTCGTAGCTAATTCAAGCGATAAGTTGTATGCGGACGCCTGTTTATGGGACCCTGACCCCAACACCCCCACCTATCTTTCCTGCATCGGTAGCGATGGCAAGATTGGCGGCACGATCAGCACAGATTACACCGTCAAGATCATTAGCGGGGCAGGCACCACCCAGACGTTGAGCACGTTGATCTACGACTTTTCAGGAAGCAGCTTCCACTATAACTCCGATCTTTCAACCAGCGTGCGCTATGCTTCCATCTCATCGCCCCTCACCATGACGAAGTCGTTCTCGCCAACATCTATCACCAGCGGCGGGACTTCCACATTAACGATTACGATCAACAATACCAGTTCATCCGATGTGACCGGCGTCGGTTTGACGGACCCAATGCCATCCGGGGTGACCATTTCTGGCAGCGCTGCAAGTTCATGCGGAGGCATTAGCAACACAACAGGCTCGATTACCCTGACCAATGCCACGATCCCCACTGCTGGTTGTACAATCCAGGCCACCGTCACTTCCTCGACCAAAGCCACCTATACCAATACCACCGATGATCTCTTCATCAATGGCAGTGACACGGGGACCAACGCCAGCGCCAATTTGACCGTGGCTTCAACCAGCAGCGGAAGCGGGTTATGCGGCCTTACACTGGCAGAATGGACTTTTACAGGTGCAACCTCCGCGACGAATCCGCTCCCTTCCACAAATAATGTGTCCGCCGCGGCTGCCAGCACCACCGTCTCCTCGCCGACAATAGACACGAACGCCAACGATGGTAACCCTGCCCCCTCGTGGCAGGGACAGGGATTCGATACAGGCTCCTCGGTCAATCCTGATACATCCAGGTACTTCCAATTTCAAATTGATACAAGCAATTACAGCAATGTGCAAATCAGCTTTGACTATTTGGAGACTTCGTCGAATTGGGCGAGCGGCGCAACCATCCTGGTATATACCAGCACGACGGGCGCCTCAGGCTCGTTTGCATTGAGCGGATCCAATGCCCTGACCGCCAGCCGGCAAAATAGCACCTTTACCGCGACATCCACGGGCGCCAGCTCAACCTATTTCAGAATCTTTGCAGACAACGCGCAAAATACAAACGCCGCGCTTTCCATTGATAACGTCACCTTTACGGGTTGCGGAACCGCCCAACAGCCCACCATCACCAAAGCTTTCTCACCGGCAACCATCGGCGCGGGCGGCACCTCCCAGCTTCAGTTCACTTTGACCAACCCTAACAGCGCCAGCTTGACGGGTGTTGCTTTTTCGGACACGCTTCCATCGGGCGTAACGGTTTCCGGCACTCCCGCGACACCGCAATGCGGAGGCACGATCTCCAGCACGTCCAACTCGATTGCGTTATCGGGCGGCACCCTCGCGGCCGGCAGCAATTGCACCGTCATGCTCAATGTGACCGCGGCCTCCGCGGGAGCTTACATAAATACCAGCGGATATATATCGAGCAATGAGTCGGGAACCAATACGGGCGCGGGAGGTTCCGCCAGCGCCACGCTGACAGTTCTTGCGCCGCCCGTAATTTCGAAATCGTTTTCGCCCAATCCCATCTATGCGGGCGGCACGAGCACACTGACATTCACGATCACCAATCCCAATGCCAGCGCAGGCTTATCTGGTGTCGGATTTACCGATACATTTCCTTCGGGCCTTACTGTTTCCACCGCGCCCGCCACGCCGCAGTGCAGCGGCACGGTTTCTTCCACATCCGGCAGCATTACGCTTGGCGGAGGCAGCATTGCGGCAGGCGGCAGTTGTACGGTCACGGTGGCGACAACTGCTTCAACCGTTGGGAGTTATGCCAACACCAGCGGCAACATATCCGCGATTATCTCAGGCGTTACGTACGACGGGAATACTGCCAGCGATACACTGGGCGTTCAAACGACACATCCCGGCATTTCCATCCTGAAGCAGGTTTCCACCAGCGCCTCCGGCCCGTGGGGCAGCACGGTCAATGTTGCCTCGGGCCAAAGCGTATATTACCAATTCACAATCGAAAACATCGGCGATGTGCCTCTCAGCCCGGTCAGCATCACCGACTCGACTCTCGACACGTCCAGTTGCGTTTGGCCGTCCACGCTGCCGGTGGGAACTTCCAGCGTTGATCCAACCGCCACCTGCGTAGTGGGTCCGGTTACGGCGCAAACAGGCAGTCACTCCAATACGGCCACGGCTCACGGAACTTACAACGGCACCGTATATGACTCGACTCCCAGCACAGCGACTTATGCGACCACTGCTCTAACGCTGGCGAAGAGCCTGACCAGCGTGAATGGGAACACTTCCACTACGAGCTTCTCAGCCGCGGGCGATGTACTGGCGTATAGCTATACCATCACGAATAATGGCGCGGTATCATTGGCTCTCCCGGCAGCAGTGACCGACAGCAATACATCAGTGAGTTGCCCAGCTGTGGATACTTCCGGTAACCAGGATGGCAACCTGGATCCAGGTGAAAATATCGTCTGCACAGCAACTTACACAGTCACTGCCTTCGATGTGTCTGTCGGTTCGGTAACGAATACGGCTTATGCGACTGTGAGCGGAGTCGATTCGAACAGAACCAGCGAGACGGTTTACATGAATCTGCCGGATTTAGTAGTATCCAAAACGAATGATACCGGCGGGTACGCTTACAACCAGACACCTTTTAACTGGACACTTACGGTTTCCAACGTTGGCCCACAACCCGCAAATTTCGCTAGCGCACAGACGATCCTGAGCGACCCGTTGCCGGCTGCCCGCGCGTCCTATGGAACGCTGCCCGTCTCTCTTCCCATCGCGTCTTCTACGGGGATTACCGGGACCATCAACTGTTCGATTGACGCAAGCGATTTGTTGACCTGCGCGGCCAGTGGTTCCGTAACCATTGGCGCGACCACCGGTAGTTTTGCGGTCAATATACCAGTGACACCGACTGCCATCGGCAGCCTGGTTAACTCATCGGCAGTTGTTGACCCGAATAACAATGTTTCGGAAAGTAACGAAGGCAACAACCAGGCCGCAGATTCGGTGACGGTAAGCTCATTGTCTGCGCCGAGTATCAGCAAGTCGTTCTCGCCCAATCCGATTGCGGCTGGCGGCACTTCGACATTGACCTTTACCATCGCCAACTCGAACGCGGCCGCCCTTAGCGGTGTTGCTTTTACAGATACTTTCCCAACGGGCCTGACGGTGGCAAGCGCGCCGGCGACTTCGCAGTGCAGCGGAACTGTCTCCAGCACAAGCGGATCCATCTCTTTGAGTGGCGGTTCCATTGCGGCGAACAGCAGTTGCACGGTCACGGTCAGCGTTACGGCCTCAGCAGGAGGAACCTATAGCAATGTCAGCGGCGCGGTCAGTTCCACGAACGGCGGGACAGGCAATACGGCCTCAGCCAAGTTGGGCGTAATCGGCGCGGCCAAGACCATCGTGTCCACCTCAGAAGATTCCACCAACGGGGGCAACGTGGCAATTGGCGAGATCGTGCGTTACCGTGCCGTGTTCGACTTGCCGGAAGGCACAAGCAGCGACCTGCAAGTGGTGGATGACCTGGTCGGCGGCCTGCGCTTCCTGAACGACGGGACAGCCAAAGTCGCTTTCGTTTGCACGAGCACGTCGAATTGCTCGTCTGACTCGATTTCGGGCACGGGGCTGGTTGTCGCTGGCAATTCGCCCACAGGCGTCACGCCAACCTTTGTCCTGCCCGACGCGGCGGTATCCAGCGACCCAAGCTCCAACCTGGATAATTATCCGTCCGGAGGCCCTGTCTATTTCAAGCTTGGCAATGTAACCAATAATGACAACGACACCGACAACGAATACGTGGTGCTCGAATTCAACGCCCTGGTGGATAATACGGCCAGCAACGCTGCTCCCGGCACGCATGGAAATACATTCTCGGTAACCATTGGCGGTGCCACAGTCGTCACATCTTCGAAAGTTTCCATCACGATTGTCGAACCTTCCATCGGCCCCATCACCAAGTCTGTGAAGACAGCGCCCACTGATGCGGGCGACTCGATCACCTATGAGTTCCAGTTCACGAACAGCGGAAGCGGCCCGGCCTTCGACATCAACCTGACCGACGTTTTGGATTCCACGCTGACGGGGCCGGTCACGTTCGGCGGCTCGACGACTGGCGGCTCGTGCGGCTCCACGGCCTCGACGGTGGACGGCTTCTACACCACCCCGAACGCGGTCGCCACTGTGACTTGCCTCGCAGCGGGCGGCACGGCTACCGTTGATATCACTGCTACGGTCTCGAGTAGCGCGCCAGCGGGCAAAACCTTCTCGAACTCTGCCAGCCTGACCTACACCAGCCTGCCCGGCAGCGGCACCTCGCCGAACAGCACCGGCTCAACCACGCCCGGCCCGAATGGCAGTTACACCGGAGAACGGGACGGCTCAGGCTCGGTTTCGTCAGATACGTATACCGCCTCCAGCAACACTGTAAATACGACCTTGGCCTCGCCATCGCTTGCAAAAGATATCAACCCTTCTGGAACATCTTATGCCATCGGTGCAACGATTCCTTATCGTATCCAGATCACTGTCCCTGAAGGCGTAACGGGCAGCCCCACTGCGAATCTCGCGGACGTGATCCCGACCGGATTGAATTATGTATCCGGCAGTTTGTCGGTCAGTTTACCCTCCGGCGTCACAGTGGGGACGGCCGGGACATTAGACGACACCAACTCGTCGTTCTTCAATTTGAGCGGCCAAACGATGACATTGACGTTCGGCTCGATTACGTCCGCAGCCTCCTCGTCAGCAACCAACCGAATCGTCACAGTAACATTCCAGGCGCAGGTCGCGAACGTGGTTGGGAATCAATCCGGCACCACCTTTACCAATCCGGCGAGCTTCACGTATTCCGATCCGAACAACAGCGGAAGCACATTAACACTCAATGCCTCCGCACCAGCAACTTCGGTTATCGAACCGGATTTGACCATAAGCAAAGCGGTCAGTTCGTCAACGCCCGCGTATAGCTCAACATTGACCTACACCCTGACGGTAGCCCACAGCGGCGCGAGTAACGCGCCTGCTTATGACACTCTTGTGACTGATACGATGCCATCCGGCCTCACCGGTTTGACCAACATCAACGTGAGCAGCAGCAGTCCAAGCGGCTGTGCTACAGGCGTGGATACTTCTGCTTCGACCTCGAGCCAGTTGAACGTCAGCATCGGAACCATCCCACTGGGCTGCACTGTCACGATCACATACGATGTGACTGTCAGCGGCGCGATCGGCAGCACTCAAACCAACAGCGCAGAGGAAACCTGGACGTCCCTCTCCGGCAATGTGTCTGGAGAAAGAACCGGCGCAGACGGCGTAGGCGGTGCCTTGAACGATTACGCCGCAGCAACTTCGCAGGATGTGACCGTTTCCAGTCCCGATCTGCGCGTTACGAAAGATGATGGTTCGACCACATACCTCCCGGGCAATGCCATCACGTATACGATCATTGTATATAACGATGGGAATGTAACTGCGTCTGGTACCGTTACCGATAATCCGCCAGCCGCGCTCACCAGCGTCTCCTGGACTTGTACCAGCAGCGGCTCAGCCACGTGCGGCGCCAGCGGCACGGGCGCCATCAATGATTCGGTCAGCATCCCAGCCGGTGAACACGTTACTTACACCCTTAACGCTACTGTGGATTTGAGTGCCACAGGCGATTTGTCCAACACCGCC
This sequence comes from Chloroflexota bacterium, assembly GCA_021787595.1. GTDB lineage: Bacteria > Chloroflexota > Anaerolineae > Anaerolineales > Villigracilaceae > Fen-1038. Next base: position 67,910 of record JAJYLQ010000013.1, read on the forward strand.
AGCGCAAGCTTGACCGGATATACAGACCCAACGCCGTCCAATAATTCTGCGACCGACACGGATACTTCTGCCGCCGCACCCAGCTTGACGGTGAAGAAGAGTTCGACGACGGCTTCGATCAGCGCCACTGGTGTCGTGGATTACAGCTACCTGGTGACGAACACTGGCAATGTCACTGTGACCGGCATCAGCGTCACCGACAACAATATTGACGCAGGCAGCATGAGTTGCCCATCCATTTTGCTGGCGGTCGGCGCCAGTATGACCTGCACGGCTCAACACACCGTTACTCAGGCTGAACTGGATGCGGATGGTTCCCCAACAGCAGGCAGCGGCAATCTGACCAACACCGTGACTGTCACATCCACGAATGCGCCCACAGCAACAGACACACTGAATATTCCCATTAGCCAGAGTGCCAGCTTGGGTTTGACCAAATCTGCCAGCCCCACCACCTTCACGGCTTCGAGCCAGACGATCACATATACCTACACTCTGACCAACAATGGCAATGTAAGTCTCACATCTCCCTACACCATCACCGACAATAAAATCGCCAGCGCCAATATCAGCTGTGCATCCGCGACCAGTCCATTGGCTCCGGGCACTTCCACGACTTGCACCGGAACATATAGCACAACCGCGAGCGATGTCTCTGCCGGTTCCCTGACCAATACCGCGTCTGCGACAGCAAAGTTCGGTTCTGCTGATGTCACTTCTTCAAGCGCCCAGGCCACGATCAACCTTGCAGCATTGAGCGTAACCAAGACAGAGACATCCACAGGGCCGTACGCGGTGAACGATACGATCACATATAACATCGTGGTGACGAATACGGGCAGCACCACATTGACCGGCGTGACCGTTTCGGATCCAGGAACCGGAGCGACATTGGGCGCGTGTTCTCCGAGCATCCCGGCTGCGCTGACAGCGGGCGCGAGCGTGACATGTGCTGCAAGCCATGTAGTCACTCAATCCGACATTGACGCAGGAAGTTACAGCAATACAGCCAGCGGCACGAGCGATCAAGTTGGTCCGCAAACCAGTACGGTCAAGATAAACTTCACTCAAACCCCAACACTCAGCTTGACGAAGAGCGCCAGTCCATCAACCTATAGCAAAGTCGGCGATACGATCAACTACAGCTATGTATTGAAGAACACCGGCAATGTGACCCTGTCGAATCCTTTTACTGTCACAGATGACAAGACCTCGGTCACTTGTCCACCCACACCAACCAGCCTGGCTCCAGGCGATACGATCACTTGCACAGCCGCTTATTCAATCGTTGCAGCCGATTTGACAAACGGTTCGCTCACCAACCATGCTACCGGCCATGCCATGTTTGGAACAACTGCCATTGATTCCAATCAAGGTACAGCCACGGTCAACGCGCAAGTGGGATCACTGTCTGGAACGGTCTTCAACGACACAAACACCAATGGCACTCAAGACAGCGGCGAGTCCGGATTGAGCGGAGTGATCATCAAAATCTATGACAGTACCGGGACCACTCTCATCGCCACCACAACCACCGATGCCAACGGTCATTACGCAGTTTCCAACCTGGCGCCTGGCGACTATCAGGTAGTGGAACAGGACCCAAGCGGTTACGTCAGCACAACACCCAATACGGTGGCCGTCAGCGTTCCTGCGAATGGCACTGCGCAGGCGAATTTTGGGGACTATCGGATATCAGGGACGAGCACCAACAACATCAGCGGCACTGTGTTCGACGACGCCAATAACAATGGCTCGTTCGACAGCGGCGAACAGGTCATCCCGAATGTGACCATCACGCTCTATGATCAAAACAACAATGTGGTTGCGACCACCACGACCGGCGCAAATGGCACCTACAGCTTCAACAATCTCCCGGCAGGTGTCTATACCGTGGTCGAGACGAATCCGAGCGGTTACATCAGTACGACGCTGGATCACGTCGGCGTTACCTTGAGTTCGGGCACAAATGCAGTGGTCAATTACGGTGACCGGCAGTCCAGCGCAACGATCGTGGACCCGGCTGTAACCAAATACGGAGATCCGAGCCAGGCTCAAGTTGGTGATCTGGTGACTTATACGATCACCGTTGGAAACAACGGCAACGCGGACGCGTTGAATGTCGTCCTGACCGATACCAAACCGGTATTCCTGGATATTATCAGCATCAACATTTCGCCAAACAAAAGCTTCCCCGTCACTATTTCTGGCAACACGTTCACGATAGACTTTGGAACGGTTACGCCCGCAGATTTCTATACGGTTACTGTACTGACAAGAGTCAACAGTCTCGGCCAGGCACCGGGAGGCACAAACAACGCGTCCATCACAACCAGTTCATCGAACGACCCGACATTCAACGATGCGGCATCAGCAACGTTGACGATTCCATCCAGCTCGAGCGGAAACGGCACAGTTGCAAACGCCAGCGCGCTCCCGCACACCGGCTTTGCGCCCGGAGTGGTCACAGCCATCGGACCAAAACCGGCAAATGTATACGAATACGACGCAAGCAACGACCTCATCATCGAAATTCCCGCTCTGAGAATCAAGACCTCCATCGTCGGCGTGCCACAATCCGGTAATAGCTGGGATGTGACCTGGCTGGGCAACCAAGTCGGTTATTTGGATGGAACGGCCTTCCCGACCTGGTCCGGCAACAGCGTGCTGACCGGTCACGTGTATGGAGCCAATGGATTGCCCGGCCCATTCGTCAATTTACACACGCTCAAATGGGGCGACCAGATCATCATCCACTTCCAGGGCCAGCGTTATATTTACGAGGTGCGCGAAAATAAAGTCGTTTCTCCAACGGACATGTCAGTGCTCAAACACGAGAATCAACCGTGGCTGACGCTCATCACCTGCAAGGATTACAATGCCGGCACGAACACCTACGCTCATCGCGTGGAGGTTGGAGCGGTGCTCGTCAAAGTCGAAGCCGATACGTCTTCCAGCAGTGGAGGGCGCTAAAATAACGAAAAGGCGACGCTGTGATGCATCGCCTTTTTTCTTCTCAAGATTTCATCCAATTGCTTCTCTCAATTTCTTCGCCAGTTTTCCAAAATGCGGCGTGTACCGCATCGCATCTTCGCGCGGACGTGGAATGTCCGCCGTTAAATCCAGCTTGATCCGGCCTGGCCGCTGGGTCAGCACCAGCACGCGATCCGCGAGGAACAACGATTCTTCGATTGAGTGCGTGACCATGATGACCGTCTTCTGCCGCGCCTGCCAGATGCGGGATAACTCCGTCCACATGCGTTCGCGCGTCAAAGCATCCAGCGATCCGAAAGGCTCATCGAGCAGGAGCAGGTCCGGGTCGTGGATGAGCGCCCGCGCAATCGCCACGCGCTGCGCCATCCCGCCGGATAAGTCGCGCGGCAGCGATGACTCGAATTCCTGAAGTCCAACGAGATCCATCAACTCCTGTGCTCGCGCTAATGCAGACGCGTGATCAACGCCATCCAGTTCAAGAGGCAGCATAATGTTTTGAATCGCCGTGCGCCACGGCATGAGATTGGCTTGCTGAAAGACCATGCCGATGCGCGGCTGGCGGCCATCGCCAAAATCCACTTGACCGGATGTTGGCTTTAGAAGGCCAGCCAGGATTCGCAGCAATGTGGTCTTGCCGCTGCCCGACGGTCCAAGCACACAGATAAATTCCTGCGGACAGATTTCGAACGAGACATCTTCCAGCGCGCGCAAGCCGCCATTGTTATCAGGAAACACGGCAGTCAGATTACGAACGTTCAAAATAGGAGCGGTTGACATAACTACAGTTTCATCTTTTTAAAACACAAAGGTCACAAAGTAACACAAAGGCTTAAGTGCTTCTTACTTCGTGCCCCTTTGTGCCCGTCGTGGTTAAAACATTTATGGCACGAATTGATTCGTAAACGCCTTGCTCAAGTCGAGCGGCTGCTTCAATAATCCCATCTTGAGCAAAGTCTGTTGCATGTTCTGCCACGCCTGCGGGTTGGAATAACCAAGGCGGCTTGCCTTCCATAAGTCAATCGAACGCGAGAGGATTTCCATCTGCGTAGTCTTGTCAGCCGTGGAAAGATTTGGGACATACTTCTCGCTGATGGCGTAGGCTTCATCGGGATGTGAGATCGTATCAGCGAGACCTTTCAGGAAAGCGGAAACCATGCGGCGCACCAAATCCGGATTCTTCGCAATTGTCGCCTCGTTCGTGATCAGACCGTTGGACGCCAATTGCTCATAATCGGCCACGCGGATTTCATTCAGCTTGATTCCCTGCGCGGCGAGTTGGATCGGCTCGTTGGTGGTATACACCGAAACGGCCTGATCCTTGTCCGCCGCCAGCGCCGCGACTTGATTGAATCCAATCGAATCCAGCGTGACATCCTTCTCGGTCAATCCGCCCGCGAACAACAGCGCGTCGAGTCCGATATAACTCGCGCCATACAAGCCGGGCAGGCCGATCTTTTTGCCCTTCAAGTCAGCCGGTTTGACAATTCCCTGAGCGACTTTCGACACCACCGACACGGGATATTGCTGGTACCACGCGGCCGCATAAACGATGGGCAATCCCTGTGCGCGCGCCAGCAAAACCTGCTCGCCTGAAACGACCGCGAACTGCAAATTATTTGCGCCGACCAATGCCGTTGCATCGGTTTCGAGCGAATAATCGAACTCGATCTCGATGCCTGCGTCCTTGAAATATCCTTTATCAATGGCAACATACAATGGCGCAAACTGGACGTTTGGAATATAACCAACCGGCAATTTGATGTGGACTAATGATCCCGCGGCGTTCTGGGACTGCGAGCTGCTGCAGGCCGAAAGGCCGATCATCAAAACGAGCATGAGCCAACCTAATTTGCGTAACATGGATTCTCCTTGAAGATTCGGAACGCGGACTTCAGTCCGCTAAACAAAGCAGACTAAAGTCTGCACTCCGAAGAAATTTTTATGCTTTTCTCCACTCCTGCCAGCTCAGCACGCGGCCTTCGATCCAGGCCACGATGCCATAAAGAATCAGTGCCAGAGCAATCAACATGAAGATCGCGACGAAGACCAGCGCTGTGTCGTATTGTCCGCGCCCGATGTTGATGAGAAAACCAAGGCCGCGATCCGAGCCGACAAGTTCGCCCACCACCGCGCCAATCACTGACAGCGTCGCGCCGATCCGCAACCCGCTGAGAAAGATCGGCAGCGCGGCGGGAATCTCGAGCTTGACCAGAATTTGTCCGCGCGTGGCGCGCAGCGAATGCATCAAGTCATTCAACGCGGGCGGAACCGCGCGTACGCCGGCAACTGTGTTTACCAGCACCGGGAAGAACACGATCAAAGCGCAGATCAAAATCTTGGAGAACATTCCCGGTCCGAACCAGATAACCAGCAAGGGAGCGATGGCGACCAAAGGCACAGCCTGACTAGCGACCAAGTATGGCGCGAGCACGCGTTCGAGCGCGCGCGATTTGGCGACGAGATATCCAATGACAGTTGCCAATCCCGCGCCTGCAAATAAGCCGCACAGGATTTCAAACAAAGTGACGCCTGTGTTGAGAAACAAACTTCCATCGGCAAGCGCGACCAAAAAACGCGACCAGACTTCCAGCGGCGACGGGAGAATGAACGACGGAAGATTCGCCGTCTGCGAAACCAGCCACCAGAGGAGCAATCCCATCAGCAAAGAAATCAGTCCAAGCCAGCGGCGATTGCGATGGACAGCACGTGGAATGCTGTGAAAAGGTTCAGCCATAAATGTTCGTTTTCAAAAGAAAAAACGCCTCGCACAAATTCAATCGCGGGGCGCGGGAACAAGCCTGAGGCTTGTGCTGAACGAAGTCGAAGCATCCGGACCGAGCCGCTATCGTCCTGCTTCGCAGGACTTAATAAAATCCCGGAAACGATTCGTTTCCGGGGTGTCAAAGCGGACTCGTCCGAATCATCGGCCAAGTCAATCCTTCTTCTATCCAGACTTTACTGTCGGCCTCGGAATTCCACCGAGTCATGCGCTTACGCGCTCGTGGGCTTTACCACCGATCGGGAATTGGGCGCCGAGGCGCCCTCACCCTGCCCCGAAGGTTGATATTTAGTTGAAAGGATTATAACGAGCGCACGTGGCAGTGTCAACTCAAAAATTAATAGTCACTTATCCTTTCAGGGACAAGTGACTATTCATGAACAGAACAAGATGAAATGCATCGTGCTGGTTTATTCGGCCTTGATGATGCACTCCACCGGGCAGACCGAAACGCAGTGCGGCGAATCGTAATGGCCTTCGCACTCGACGCAGGTATCCTGGTTGACGACGTACAGAATGCCGTCGCCCTCGCTGATGGATTCGGTCGGACATTCCGGCACGCACGCGCCGCAAGCGATGCAGTCTTCCTTGATTTTCATGGTCATAGTTTTTTCTCCTACTTGGAAATTTCCTGCCTACGTTAATTCATCTGATAAAGATCGTCAAATGACGAACATCTTGTATTTGATGGATTTTGTCACGGTTCTTTTGCAAGCTTCAGAATGTCGCGGCGCACAAACCAAAGCGGGATAATGCCGAACACGCCAAAGGACATGTCAATCAGCATCCAAAACAATGGAATGCCGCGCAATGGCGCAAAGATCAAAACCCACGGAATAATAGAGACACAGGCAATCATGCCAAACTCGATCACCCATAGATTTTTTACCGGATTGCGCAGCGGGCCGATGAACAGGGCCGCAATTGCCACATGAGCAAAAGCCAGCCAGTCGGTGCCATAAGCGAGAAACGGATACTGGCCGTATCCATTCTGAACGCCCGAATTGACGCGACTGATCCATTCACCTAATGAAGGCCAAATGGATGCGGCAAACGATTGCATCCCCAGCAGGCGGTCAAGTATGGAAAGCTCCCATTGCAGCGGGATGGCAGTTATTCCGCTGATAACCAGAGCCATCATGAAAAAGATAATCAACAACCGGACGCGATAAGCTGGCGCAAATGCAATCTTCATATCAACCTCCTTTTGTGTTGTCTCATCATAACAAATCGGGAGTCTCATTTCCTCTCATGAGACTCCCGATTTCCATCACCAACAAGCGTGAATATTTTATTTGTTCAACTGCGCCTTGATCTTCTCAGCGGTCTCTTTGTAACTTGCAAGTTTTTCGCGTTCTTTGGCAACAACCGGCGCAGGAGCTTTGTTCGCAAAATCGCTGGACAAAAGCTTTTCGAGACGTTCAATTTGCAATTGTGTTTCTTTCAATTCTTTTTCGAGCCGCGCTTTTTCGTCGGCAAGATCAACCATGCCAGCCAGCGGGATATAAACTTCCACTGCGCCGATCACAAGTGCCATGCTGTCTTTGGGCTTGGTCTCAAGAGAATAGAGAATGGAGAGTTGAGAATGGTCAAGGCCCGCGAGCGATGCAATCGTTGACGACTGTTCTTTCAGCAGGTTTGCTTTCCCGCCAGCCGCGATCGTCGCCGCGATGCGCTTTGCAGGCGCAACGGATTCTTCCGCACGCAGGTTGCGGATCGAGCGCACGATTTCCTGGATCAGCGTGAAATCGGCTATCTTGGATTCTTCCCAGCCTTCGAGTTGACGCACTTCCGGCCAACGCGCCACGATCAACGCCTCCGGCCAATCTGCGGCGAGATTCGATAACGGCGATTCCTTCAATGCTTCGCGCAGGTGTCCCCAAATCTCTTCGGTGACGAATGGCGTGAACGGATGAAGTAATCGCAAAGATATATCTATCACGCGCGCCAAAATTCCAGCGGTCTGCGTTCTGCTTTCTGCGTTCTGCATTTGCTGTTTCGCAATCTCCACATACCAATCCGCAAAGTCCGACCAGAAGAATTCATAGATCTGCCGTCCCGCTTCGCCGTATTGGAAGGTTTGGAATAATCGTTCCACATCGCGGATGAGTTGTTGCGATTTCGCCCAAATCCAACGGTCTGCCAGCGTGGGTTCAGCCTTCGTGCTGATTGCTGATTGCTGATTGCTGATTGCTGAAATCACAAACCTTCCCGCGTTCCACAATTTATTTGCGAAGTTGCGATTCGCTTCCACTTTCTTAATGTCAATGTTCGTGTCGTTGCCCGGAGTGGAGTTAACCAGCAAGGTAAAACGCAACGCGTCCGTGCCATATTCATCCATCACTGTCAGCGGATCAATCACGTTGCCATATGTCTTGGACATCTTGCGCCCAATCTCATCGCGCACGAGACCGTGCAGATATACCGTGTGGAACGGCACTTGTCCTGTGAACTCCAATCCATCCATAATCATACGCGCCACCCAGAAGAACAGAATGTCGTAGGCAGTCTCCATGTTCGAAGTCGGATAAAAATATTTATAGTCCGGCGTTTCATCGGGCCAACCCAACGTCGAGAAGGGCCACAAGCCGGAAGAGAACCACGTGTCCAACACATCTTCATCTTGATGGATATTCTTGGAATGACAGGTTGAACATTCGGTCGGGTCCGTGCGGCTCACCGTTTGATGGTTGTTCTCGCAATACCAAACAGGAATGCGGTGCCCCCACCAAAGCTGGCGGCTGATGCACCAATCCTTGATGTTCTCGAGCCAGTTGTAATACACTTTTTCGAAACGCTCCGGTACGATTTTGATTCGTCCATCCTTCACGGCTTCGAGGGCGGCTTTGGCAAGCGGTTCGATCTTGACGAACCATTGCGTGCTGATCATCGGCTCGACGATTTCGCCGCCGCGCTGCGAGCGCGGGATGGTCGTCAGATATTTCTCTTCCTTGATGACGAGACCGGCTTTCTTCATATCAGCCCAGAGATTTTTGCGCGCCTCGAATCGATCCTGACCCTGATACGGGCCGCCGTTTTCGTTGATCTTCGCGGCTTCATCTAACACTGAGATGATTGGGAGATTATGTCGCTGCGCGATGGCATAATCATTCGGATCATGTCCCGGCGTGATCTTCAATGCGCCCGTGCCGAACTCGCGCGACACATAATCATCGGCGATCACCGGAATCTCGCGTCCGAGAATTGGCACAATCACTTTCCTGCCAATATATTTTTTATAGCGTTCATCATCAGGGTGCACAGCCACAGCCGTATCGCCGAGAATCGTCTCGGGTCGAATCGTCGCGACCGGGATGTATTCCCCCTCACCCCCGTCCCCTCTCCCAATTTTGGGAGAGGGGCGCAGGGGGGAGGGCTTCAACATGTATTTGAAATAATACAACGTTGCTTCTTCTTCGCTGTACTCCACTTCCAAATCCGAGACGGCGGTCTTCAATCCCGGTGACCAGTTGATTAAACGGGGTCCGCGATAGATGAGTCCTTTTTCGTAGAGGCGCACAAAAGCCTCTCGGACTGCCCGACTCAGCCCATCGTCGAGAGTGAAGCGTTCGCGATCCCAATCGCACGAGGCGCCCAAGCGACGAACCTGATTCGTGATCATGCTTCCGTATTTCTTCTTCCAATCCCACGTGCGCTTGATGAATTCTTCGCGTCCCAATTCTTCGCGCGTCACTTCTTCTTTTGCGAGGAGATCGCGTTCCACCATCAATTGTGTGGCGATACCCGCGTGATCCGAACCCGGCACCCAAAGCGTTGGGATGCCTTTCATGCGGTGATAGCGGATCATCAAATCTTCCATGCTGACGAACATGGCGTGACCGAGATGCAGTTCGCCGGTCACGTTGGGCGGCGGGATGGAGATGACGAACGGCTTGATGTTCGGATCGAATCCTTTTTTGTTCGGGTCGTTCCACGGTTTGAAATATCCGCCCGCCTCCCACATGGCGTAGATGCGCGGCTCGGTGGATTTGAAATCATAGGCTTTGGGTAATTCATGCTTCGTCATTTCTTCTCCTTAAGCGGGGCGGATTTGTTTCGCCGCTGCCCAGTTCGCTGGTCAACCCAACCAAGTTTTATATTTGGATACCCGCTCAATTTTTCATAAAGTTCGCCGGCATGTTGTTGGATATGGCGGATATTGTAGAGTTGCAACTCCAGTTTATTGGAAAGCCCAAGAGCGCCCAATGTTTGATCGAGATTCATAATCGGGATTTGCTCGATGACATCCTGCTCGACCAGCGCGAATCGTTCAAGGATTTCTTCTTTTGAAAACGGAATGCCCGGTTGAGCATAGCGACGCACTTCCCAACGCGCATAACCTTTATCCTGCGCTTTCAAATATCGGTGAGCCCAGAACAGCGCGTGATACGTGACGAACCAGAATCGATTCTTGTCGTGTGAGTTATCCCACGCCTCGGGCGGACATTTGACGACCGCCTGCTTCAACATGGCAAGCGCAGCAAGATATTGAGATTGAAGGATAGATTTTATTTTCATTGGTCATCCTTTGAGCGAGGCGGCATCGTGTCGCCATCGCTCACTCCGATCCCAAGAGGGAGCGGAGTACATTATGTTTAAATAAAAACACGCCTCGTCCATGATGAGGACGAAGGCATGTGCTTCGCGGTACCACCTCAATTCGTTGATTTGGTCTTATCGTCGCCTGGTCTCGTAGTCACTTCGTCTTCTTGCTCTTGACGATTTGACTACTCGACTATCTGACTAACCAACTATCAACGCACTCTGCAGCCGACCAATATCGGCTTATGCTGTAACGGGCATTCCCGTGACGTTCTACCGATCACTGTTCACTGATTTTCTTCGTCATTTTCTTCAGGCGACTTTAGCGCTGTTTCCCTGCGGAGACTTCCACCGTTCTGGCCTCGATACCTCGCCTGCACTTGCATGCAGGTGCAAGTGTCGTACTCGACCAACGTCTCCTTCTCTATCAGGTGATCACTCGCCTACTACTCCTGAAGTTTCGCTGATTATACGCGTCAAAGCAGAGGGAGTCAAGAAAAGAATCTATTTTCCGTTTTCCGGCAACACCAGCGGCACATCCATGAACGGATGCTTGACCACTTGCACGGGTAAACAATACGCCTCGGATATCAATTCCGGCGTCAGCACTTCTTCTGGCAAGCCGATGGATTTGATCTTGCCCGCCACCATCAAGGCGATGCGGTCTGTGTAACGCGCGGCGAGATTCAAATCATGCAAAGCAATCAGCACTGCCAGCTTATCATGATGCGCAAGATCGCGGACCAATTCCAATAAACTGACTTGATATTGCAAATCCAAATGCGCGGTCGGTTCATCGAGCAGCAAAATCGGCGTGGACTGACATAAGGCGCGTGCCAGCAAAACGCGCTGCGCTTCGCCACCGGATAATTCGCCGACGCGTCGCTCCGCCAAGTCAAGCGCGTCGACGCGCTTCATTGCATTGCGTGCAATCCCTTCATCTGCTGATGAGGTCTGACCGATGAAACCGAGATACGGCGTGCGTCCCATCAAGACGGTTTCCCAGACCGTGAATGCAGGCGGAAGCGAAACAGCTTGCGGTACAACAGCCAGATATTTTGCGCGCTGCATTGGATTCAATGAATGAAAATCATCTCCGTTCGTACGGACGCGTCCGCTGACAATTGGGATGACTCCGCTCACTGCGCGGATCAACGTAGATTTTCCCGCGCCGTTCGGACCGATCAGCGCCACGACTTCGCCGGATTGCACGTTCAACGTGACATCGTGCAATACGCGGCGTGGACTGCGTCCACCATAATTTACGGAAAGAGATTCTATTTTCAGCATCTTCCACTTCTTGTACGGGCAGACCTGCGTGTCTGCCCTGGCAGACCTGCGTGTCTGCCCAGAGCGGGACTGCGTGTTTGCCCAGGGCGGACACATAGGTCCGCCCCGACGGTCCGCCCCGACTACATCACCAATAGCCTTGATTTTTGGCGCGGCGCAAGACCCACAAAAAGAACGGCGCGCCGACCAACGCGGTCACGATTCCAACCGGGATTTCCTGCGGCGCGATCACAACGCGGGCGACCACGTCTGACAATATCAATGCCGACGCGCCGCCAATGATGGACAATGGAATCAAACGGCGATAATCGGGGCCGAACCACAAGCGCATCACGTGTGGGACGATCAGCCCGATAAAGCCGATGATGCCGGAGAATGCCACGGCCGCGGCAGTCGCCAGCGAAGCCGCGATCAACAAAACCGTCTTGGCGCGCGTCACGTTGAGTCCCAGTTGCTGGGCCTGCTCGTCGCCAAACTGAAGCAGATTTAACGCGTGCCCGCCAAAAGTCAAGATAACGAGGCCGATCAGCAGATAAGGCAGGATGGCAATCACCGCCGTCCATCCGGCTTGCGTCGCGCCGCCCAATAACCATCCCAACGCGCGGTGTAGGTCTCCAGTTGAGCGAAGCATCAGGAACGAAGTCAGTGAGGTCGCGAAAGATGAACATGCCACGCCAGCCAGAATCAAGTTTGTCGTTGGAATCGTTTTGCCGAGACGCGCCAGCGAATAAACAATGAAGATCGTGAGCAGGCCGGCAACGAACGCCGACATTGGGATTGCCATCAATCCCCAAAATGAATACGGCCATTGGATGCTCATGGCGATGACCGCCCCCAGCCCTGCGCCGGATGCGACGCCGATCAAAAACGGATCCGCGAGCGGGTTGCGGAACAAACCCTGATACGCCGCGCCGCTTCCGCTCAACGCCATGCCGGTCAGCGCGACCAGCACGGTGCGCGGCAGACGGATGTCCCATAAAATAGCATCGGGAACCCGCGTGCCGTGGCCGATCAACGCCTCCCAAAGCTGCGCGGGCGAGAGAAACACCGAACCAATCGCAAGACTTAAGATCAATGCGATAGCGAGGGCGAGAAGCGAGAAAAGATATGGACGAAATTTCATGTTGGATCGTAGGGGCATAGCGAAACCTAAAACGACCTTGACGAAACATCGTCTTGCTATGCCCCTACGGTAAATTTATTGGAACAATTCTGGATGCAAGAGTTTCGCCAATTGCTCCAAGCCATCCACCAAACGCGGACCGGGGCGGCTGACGAGATTATCGTCGAACGGGAAGATCATATTGTTCTTCACGGCGTCAATCGTACCCCAACCCGCGCGCGCTTTAACCTGGTCTGGCGTGCCGCCATAATTCGAATCGCCGAGAATAATGATTTGCGGATTCGTTTTGACGATCTGTTCCAAGCTCACTTGCGGATACTGATCTGTGATTCCAGCGGCGGTCGAAAAATTGATTCCGCCTGCCATCGTGATCAACGTATCGCCGAATGTGCCGGGACCATACGTGTATGGCTTGGTTGGATCGGTCGCATCCACTTCATAAAACACGATCGGTTTCGTCGCGACATTGGCGACTTTCGCTTCCACCGCCGCGACGCGCGCCTTCAGCGACGTGATCAAAGTTTCCGCATCGGAGGTGTGACCCGTGAGCTGCGCGACGATCTCCAAATTTTTATACATGTCATCGAGCGTGGTCGGGTTGCTCAAGTAATAAACGGTCAAGCCGAGCGACTCGAGTGACTTGACTTGATCGGGCGTGTTGATGCCTGCGGCTAGCACCAAATCCGGTTTCAACGCGACGATTTGTTCGTTGCTGTAATTTCCCATCGAACCGCCAACGCTCGGCAATGACTTGGCTTGGGTTGGGTAATCTGAGAACTCATCGCGTCCGACAACTTGCGATCCTGCGCCGATGGCAAAAAGGATTTCCGTGTTCGATGGCGCCATCGAAACGATGCGCTGCGCGGGATGAGTCAATGTAACGGTGCGACCGAGTCCATCCGTCAGCGTAATCGCGGCTGTGGTGGGCGTTGGGGCAACGGTAGCCGTTGCGGGTGCGAGAGTCGCGGTTGGCAATGATGTCGGCGCGGGTGTGACCGCGGGAGCGCATCCCACAAGAAGTGTCACAAGCAAAGTTAAAATAAAAATCTTTTTCAACATAGTGATCTCCAAAACAAAAAGGAATCCGAAGTCTCTGACTTCGTTGCTCGCGGCGACAGGAGTCGCTGCACTTCGAAACAAAATCCCCAGTCATTGACTGGGGAGATAGAGGGTCGCTGTGTCAGCCGTCCTCCACCTCCTTTCCACGAGAGTGTGGTGAACCGACCGGAGGCGGGCGACCTGACTTGTTGGCCTGATGATGGTCGGTTAGTCTCATGGTCAATTGGTCGAACACCACGCGACCAATGACTACAAGACTATCGGACGATGAGACTACCAGACTAACTCACAGTTGCGGGACAGCGCCGGAATTGCACCGGCTTCGCCGCTTTCCGATCTTTATTCAGTTGTGAGCGGATTGTATGCCGCCTTCGAGGCTGCGTCAAGCGAATGAATATCACGAAAAAGCAGTATGAGCAAAATGCAAGTGGATATTAGGAGAACAAAGTTACCCTGCCTGTGCCAAATGTCGAGCGCAATAAATGGGAGCAAATAAGCGAGGATCATCGCACCCCATTCAAAGAGGGTGCGCGCCTGCCCGGCAAGCCAAAAGAAGGGGAGGAGAAGGATGACAAAATCGTAGTTGAGGAGATACGGGCTGGACAACAGGGTAACAAGAATCGCGGTCGCTGCGGCAGCGTTTGGACTCTTGAGAAACATACGATGCGATAAAGCCACCCACAACAATAGGATTGTCAGGATTATCAAGCTGATTGGCAGCGCGGCCAGGAAATTTGGCTGCCCATCGAATATGCTCGTGAGCAGGACAGGCAGGCTGGCACAAAGTCCACAAGATGAAACGCCAGAATCCTGGCGAAAGGCGAACAGGGAATGGAAGTAATTCAATGGCCAGGCATGATCTGCCAAGAAGCCGGTAAGAAAGAGAAAGATGCCTGTGCCGAAAATGTAAAGCAATGTGCGGCGGCCAAATTCGTCGCGGCGAAAAAAGAGATAGATCAAACCGGTCAGCAAAACCAACAAACCCAAATGCGGCTTGAAGGTCAGCAACGCCGCGGCGATGGCAGCCAGTTCGACCTTTTGATTTTGCAGTGAATAGGCAAACAATGATGCGCCAAGCAGAACCGGAAAATTATATTGGCCGATAAACAGGCTGCCCAAGATTGGCCAAAAGAAAAAAGCGACCGGAAATGAAGCTAATCGCTTACGCGGCTTCCAACCGTTGGTCAATAGCCACACGGATGCAAACAGCATAAACAGATTGAGTCCAAACCAGAGACGCGCGGCCATTGTGATCGGCAATAAAGCCAGCGGCAAGGCCGCCAGCGCGTACCACGGCGGATACGGAAATGGCAGAACATACACCTGCCCAGGCGAAACATGCGCCAGCGCCGCGATCATATTCACCTGTCCGGCATGATCGTAAATCGGAATGCCGCGCAGGAGTCCCATATCGGTGTGATAGATGACTTGAAAGTCGAGATAAGGAGGAATGGGAAGAGGCAGAAATGTAAGGACAATCAAAACGCAAAACGCAAAAATCAAAAAGAAAAATGGTTTCATTCGGATGCGCTTTGCTTTGCGATGGCATGGATCAAACCGTGAAAGACAAGGCTGTGCAGAGGATAAAGCAAATACCAATATAAGTAACCAGGTAATCCGCGTGGAGCGAAGAAAGCCGTTTGCGTCAGAATGGATGTTTGTGCGGATGCTGCTTCCCCTGCGGGGACGATGTCGACGCGCCATTCCATCCAGCCCTCGCCGGGCGCGCGCAATTCGGAATGAAGTCGCATCATTCGATTCGGTTCAAGAGATTCAACGCGATAATAATCAACGAGGTCTCCTGCCCTCACCCCTGTCCCCTCTCCCAAAACTCGCCCTGAGCGAAGTCGAAGGGTTGGGAAAGGGGGTGGGGTGAGGGGAGAATGCCCGCGCAAGCCAGCGCCGCCGAAAAGCTTATCCAGCCAGCCGCGCAGCTTCCACAACCAATTTGCATAAGGCCAGCCGTTTCGTCCGCCCATCGAAGTAAAGACAGGGTAAACAGATTCGGGTAATGCCTTGACTTCGACGCAGCGATGATCCACGAAGAAGCCTTCGTGTTTGATCACGTTGACCGCGCGGGTTTCATCTGTCCAAACGGGCTCGAGCATTTCGGGATGAAGTTTTGCCAGAGAAGAGTTTACCGCTGTCTCATAATCAATCAATTTCACCGAAGAAAAAACGCGCCGCGCCGAATCATCGCGGACGACGCTGTCGCTGCGCAGGCCATCCACCAGCGCGCGCGCGATGCGATACGGCACGGGCGTCAGCTTTCCCACCCACCACGCCATAAACCAAACGGGGATTCCGGGCAGCATCAATAACCAGCGGCGCAGGCCGCGCAGACGCGCGTATGCCAGCATCAAATCTGCATAGACTTTGACCTCCGGCCCTCCGATTTCAAAGATTCGTCCGCGGCCTTCCGGGGTCTCCAGCGCGGCCAGCAAATAATCGAGAATGTTTTGTGTGGCAATCGGCTGGGATTTATTATGCAGCCAATTCGGTCCCGGCAAGATCGGGAACTGCTCCGTCATGAAACGGATCATTTCGAATGAGATGCTTCCCGGCCCCACAATGACCCCGGCGCGGAATTCCGTCACAGGCACCTTGCCCTGCCGGAAAACCTCGCCGGTCGCGATCCGCGAACGCAAATGCGGCGCGATCTCCTGACTTGGATCCGCCAGCCCACCGAGGTAAATGATATGCTCGACGCCGGCTGCCGCGGCAGCCGAAGCAAAGTTAAATGCGCCGTCCAGTTCGAATGCCATGTAACCGCGTCCGAGCAGCATGTTGTGGATCAGATAATACGCAGTATGGACGCCATTTAAAGCAGGAGCCAGCGATGCCGAATACATCACGTCGCCGGAAACAACTTCAACGGAAGAAAACCATGCACGGCCCTCGAGTTGATCCGGTTTGCGCGCCATTGCGCGGACCCGATAACCGCGTTCCAGCAATCGCGGAATCAATCGGCTGGCGATGTAACCTGTCGCGCCGGTCACGAGGATGAGTTTGGAAGTCACAATTTGTCCACCAATAAAATCGGCATGATTGCAGGTTATATATGCGATAAGAGCCGGGCGCGTGAAGCCAGCCTGCGTATCAACCCGTCGAACAAAAAGGCGTGGAACGGCCACATGGCATACCAGTAGACAAATCCCCAGAAGCCGCGCGGTTCAAAATACGCCGTTTCGGTCAAAAGAGTTTTCCCATCCTCTTGTGGAATGGATTCGAATTGAAGCCAGGCTTTCCCCGGCGCTTTCATTTCGGCGCGCAAACGCATCAGCCGATTCGTCTCGACGGCCTCGACGCGCCAGAAGTCGAGCGACTCGCCGGCGCGGATATCATCGGGATGACGGCGGCCGCGGCGAATCCCGACGCCGCCGATGAGCTTGTCGAACCAGCCGCGCCAGGCCCACGCCCAATCCATGTACAGCCAGCCGCGTGTCCCGCCGATGCTGGTATACGCCCTGAAAACGGTATCCGCCGGAAGGTCCAGGAGGAGCGTGCGCCGTTCGAACATCATGCCTTCTTCAACAGCAAACGTATAAGGTCTGACATCGCCAGCCGTCGTAACCAACGCGTCCGACCACGATGTTTCGACCGTATCGCTCAGCACGCGTCCCAATGCTTTGCGGACGGCGGTCTCGAAATCGAACGGCTTGATCTGCGGAAAAAGTTTTTTCGCCGCGTCATCATGAACAATGAGCTGGGCGTGCAGGCCCTCGATCAGCGGCAGCACGACGCGCCAGTGAATCGGAGTGACCATGTGAATCCAATAGGCCGAGAGGCGCGGGGCATAAAACGGCGTGCGAATGAGCCTGCGTTTGAGGCCGCGCTCTTTCGAATACACGAGAAGCATATCCGCGTAGGTGAGGCGCGTCGGCCCGCCGATCTCGATCATCCTGCCGAGGCTCTCCGGGACTTTGAGCGCGGAGACCAGATATTCCAGCGTGTCGCGGATGCCGATGGGCTGCGCCTCGGAAAAGAACCACGCCGGGCAAACGAATAACGGCTCGCGTTCAGCCAGGTAACGGACCATCTCGAACAGCACGCTGCCGGAACCAACGATCATACCGGCGCGGAATTCCGTGACGGGCACGCGTCCGTGCCGCAGGATGTAACCGGTTTCGTGGCGCGAGCGAAGATACAAAGAAAGGTTGGAAGTCGGATCAACCAGCTCGCCAAGATAAATGATGCGTTCGATACATGCCCGTTCTGCCGCCTCAGCGAAATTGTTCGCCGCGGCCATGTCGCGCTCGGCGCTTTCTTTATCATCCTGCATGCCGTGGATAAGATAATAAGCCGCCGAAATATTTTGCATGGCTGCGGCTAATGTCTCTGGTTTGAGCGCATCGCCCTCGACGACATCCACCTGGCGGCGCCAGTAAAAACCGTCAAGACGTTTCGCATCACGCACCATGCAGCGCACGCGGTAGCCTGACTCCAAAAGACGCGGCACGAGACGTCCGCCCACATAACCGGTCGCGCCCGTGACGAGGACCAATTTATCGTCCGACATTGCCCCGATTATAACTTCTGCGCTGCGGACAAAGACTTCGAACCGCCAAACAGCAGGCTTCTTTGGCACAAAATCACTGAATTCAATGAATCACAGCTTTCACGGATTGCGGACTTTAGTCCGCATTTTTTCTGATTCAAAAACGGACTGAAGTCCGCGCTCCGCTTTGAAAGCCTGCGCTCCGCTGTAAATTTGTGTGGTGATTTAGCGCACGCCATCGTTTTTTATTGTACAATCTCCTCATGCCATTGATGTGGGCTTCGCTGGCTTTTTTGGGCGGCATCGCGATTCACGCGAAGCTTCATCCGCCGACGGATGCGTGGATGATGCTGGTATTTCTCGTCATCCTTTTGGCCTGGCTTCTTCCGCTCCGCGGTTCACGTTCCTTCAAATGGACCGTCACCGCCAGCATGATTGCCATGCTGCTGGGCGCGGCGCGCTATCAATTTACATCTCACAAACTGACTCCCTCCGACGTGGCGTGGTTCAATGACCGCAAGTATGAAATGCTCGTCACGGGTTATCTCGTCGAGCCGCCCGATTACCGCGACACCTATACCAACCTGCGCGTCGAAGCCACGGCACTCGACACCGGAAAGGACATTTTTCCCGTTCATGATTTGATGCTGGCGCGGATTCCCACGAATCAAACGTATCACTACGGCGACATCGTCCGTTTGCGCGGCAAACTGGAAACGCCGCCCAGCAGCGAAGATTTTTCATACCAGGACTATTTGGCGCGGCAGGGAATCCTCAGTTACATGTCCAGCGCCGAGGTGACGCTCCTGCCGGGCAGCGCAGGCAATCCCATCCTTGCCGCGGCATACGCGCTCAAAGAAAAAGCCCTCGACAATGTTTACCGGCTCTTCCTCGACCCTGAAGCGTCTCTGCTGGCCGGCATTTTGCTCGGCGTGGATTCCGGCCTTCCGAACGCGCTCCAGCAGGCTTATAAGGATACCGGCACCGCGCACATCATCGCCATCTCCGGATTCAACATTTCCATCATCGCTGGAATCTTTTTCTCTCTTTTCAGCCGCGCCCTCGGACCGCGCCGCGGCGCGGTCATGGCGATCCTCGGTATCGCGTTCTACACGTTCCTCGTCGGTGCGGGCGCGGCGGTCGTGCGCGCCGCGCTGATGGGAACGCTTTCGCTTTTTGCGATGCAGGTTGGCCGCCGCCAGATGGGACTGAACACGCTGGCGTTCGTCGCCGCGCTGATGGCGCTTTGGAATCCGCTCATCATTTGGGATGCGGGATTCCAGCTTTCATTCTTTGCCACGCTCGGTTTGATCCTGTACGGCGGGCCGTTCCAGCAGGCCGCCGAAAGATTCGTGTCGAGATTCCTCCCGGTCTCCAACGCACAGCAAATCGCAAAGCTTTTGGGCGATTACGTTTTGTTGACGCTGGCCGCACAACTCACAACCCTCCCGATTATGGCATTCCAATTCAAACAAATCTCGCTCGTCTCCTTCATTGCGAATCCATTCATCCTGCCCGCGCAGCCCGCCGTGATGATCCTCGGCGGACTGGCTGTGATCGCCAGCCTCATTCTTTTTCCAATCGGCCAGATCCTCGCGTGGATCGCGTGGCCGCTGACCGCGTACACGAATCGCGTCGTTGAGCTTTTCGACTCGATCCCTCACGGCGTGATCTATCTCGGCGGATTCTCATTCGCGCTTGTCGCATTGTTCTACGCCGTGCTTCTTGCCGTGACGTTTGGCGGCCCCCGTTTAAAAGAAATTTATGTGTCGTTGAGGAATCGCTACAAATACCTTCCCACCGCGACGATCCTCGCCGCGTTGTTCATCTGCACGCTGCTGACGTGGCGCGTGGCCGCCGACGCGCCGGACGGCAAACTTCATGTCACGTTTCTCGGCGTCGGCTCGGCGGACGCGGTCCTGATCGAAACGCCAACCGGCAGGAATATTCTGATCAACGGCGGCCCGTCCGCATCCACGTTGTCCGACGCGCTGGGACGACGATTATCGTTCTTCGATCACAGCCTGGATTGGCTGGTCGTCGCCTCAACGGATGAGAATCAAGTAGCGTCCCTGTCACGTGTGCTTCAACGCTATCCGCCTCGAAATGTATTGTGGAGTGGAAACAAGCAGGCCTCATTCTCATCCCGAAACCTGGCGCAATTCCTGGCCGACCAATCCATCCCGGTGACGCAGGCGGAAGAGGGCCAGGCCTTCGATCTCGGCGACGGCGCGGCGCTGAAGGTTTTGAATGTGTCGCCGCTGGGTTCGACGCTCTTGATCGAATGGAATGATTTCCGCCTGCTTCTTCCCATTGGAGAGAACCTCGACACGCTCGACCAGTTGAAGACCGGCAGCGCGGTTCAACCTGTCACCGTTTTGTCGCTGGCGCAAAGCGGGTACGCGCCGCTGTCGCCTCCCGATTGGATTACGAATCTAAATCCCCAGCTTGTTGTGTTGAGCGTCGCGGCCGGCGACATCAACGGCATGCCCGACCAGGCTACGCTCGACGCGCTGGGCGGCCGTTCCCTGCTCCGCACCGATCAAAACGGCTGGATCCAAATCATGACCGATGGCAGGCAGATGTGGGTCAGCGTCGAGAAAAAATAAGCCGGTCACCCGGGATGTAACGCAAAAGGTTCTGCTAACAGCAGAACCTTTTGCGCAAAATTGGATCATACGTCGGTCAGGCTTTTGTTGATCGTGCTGAATGTGTTGCCGAGGACCGGGCCGAGGATCAGCAAAGCCGCAAAAACAACAATGGCAACCAGAGCAAGAATCAATGCATATTCGACCAGGCCCTGGCCCGTTTCTTGGGGAGCGAACAACATGACAGCATCTCCTTTCTATAGAATTTCCCGGCATGGCCGGGATGGAATCATTATATTGTGAAGTCTGCCCTCATACAACTTTTTTTGCAGAAGTGTCAGGTGGATTAGAATGATGGGATGGGACTCCTGCTGCTCGAGGGCGGCGCCGAATTCGGCGGACAAATGTCCGAGCCGGATCGGCAAGCCATCCAACTGGCGGGCGGATCGGATGCGCCGATTGCAATCCTGCCGACCGCCGCCGCGCCGGATCATAACCACGAACGCGCCGGGTGGAACGGTGTGCGCTGGTTCCAATCCCTCGGCGCTTCACGCGTGGACCTCGTGCCGGTCACCGATAAACCCAGCGCGGACAGATCCGATTACGCCGCGCGCCTCCGCGCCGCAGGGTTGATCTATTTGCTCGGCGGTTTTCCGCGTCACCTCGGAGAGACATTGCGCGGCAGCCGCGTTTGGGAATCCGCGCTGGAGGCTTATCGCGCCGGCGCGGTCCTCGGCGGGAGCAGCGCGGGCGCCATGGTTTTATGCGGACATTATTATGATCCTTACGAAAAACAACTTTTACCCGGTCTCGGCCTTTTATCGAATTGCTGCGTCCTGCCGCATCACAATAATTTTGGAAAACGCTGGGTCGAGCCATTGAGCCAGCTTTTGCCGCAGGCGACATTGATCGGCATTGACGAACAGACCGGCATCCTGAATGACGCATCCGGGCGTTGGGCGGTGTACGGCGCGGGCAAGGTGACGCTCTATCGAAACGGGGAAGGGCCCGAAGTCCACGCGCGAGGCGAAACGTTCCTCCTCGATTGAAATCCGCCGCATACGATTTGTTCTTATTCGCATCTAAGGAAGATTCCGTATTATTGAACCATCATTCCATCGAACATCCAGGCTTTATTGTCGAGACTTATTTTTAGAAATGAGAGGCAGATATGGATGACATTTACAAGTCCGTTCCCGTTCGTTCATCAGAGATCACGCCGAAATCCTTGTATCTTCGCCGCCGCGATTTCATCAAGGCTGCCAGCATTCTGACAGGCGGCGCGCTGCTCGCCGCGTGCGCACCCACCGGAGGCAGCGGACCATCGCCCAGCGACCCGGCCAGCGTGGCGTTGTACAAAGGCAAGACCGACGAACTGGGCGACCCGCTTAACAGTTACGACGATATTACCAACTACAACAACTATTATGAGTTCAGCACCGCCAAGGACGCGGTCAACCCGCTTTCGAGAAATTTCAAATCCCGTCCGTGGACTGTCGAAGTCAGCGGCATGGTCAGCAATCCCAAGACATTCGGCATTGACGATCTGATCAAGATGTTCCCGCAGGAGGACCGCATTTATCGCCTGCGCTGCGTGGAAGCGTGGAGCATGGTCATTCCCTGGCAGGGATTCCCGTTGTCGAAACTGCTGAACGTGGTCCAGCCTACTTCTTCCGCAAAGTTCGTGCGCTTCACAACGCTCATGGATCCGAAACAACTTCCGGCGGAGGCCGATACGGGCCTTTATCCGTGGCCGTATCACGAGGGGCTGCGCCTCGATGAAGCCATGAACGACCTGGCGATCCTGGCGACCGGCTTATACGGTTCTCCACTGCCGCCGCCGGACGGCGCGCCGATCCGGCTCGTCGTGCCGTGGAAATATGGCTTCAAGGGAATCAAAGCCATCGTCAAGATCGAACTGGTGGATACGCAACCCAACACGTTCTGGTCCGATATTGCATCGAACGAATACGGCTTCTATGCCAATGTCAACCCGAACGTGCCGCACCCGCGCTGGTCGCAGGCCTCCGAGCGGCGCATCGGCGAGATCACCATGCGTCCAACGTTGATGTTCAACGGCTATGGGGATAAGGTTGCTTATCTCTATCAGGGAATGGATTTGAAGGCGAATTACTAAACTGATGTTACGCAAGTTTCTCCCTCATCCCCAACCCTTCCCCCGAAAGGGGAAGGGAGCCCCCTCTCCCGCGGGGAGAGGTCGCGAAGCACGCCGAGGGCGCCAGGGTGAGGGCGCGTAACACAGTTATTAATCTCGGATAGAATGCCTAACCTTTTTATATCCATCTCCGCGAACAAAGTCCGTGTTCGCGGAGAAGTGTAAACTTGTGGCCCGCAGAAAGATTTTCCTTGCGAACTGCTTTGATGGAACGAATCAAAAATTTCCCTTACACGCCGCTTCAACTTGCGGTGCATATTTACGCGTGGTCGGAACTGGTCATCATCATTTTCGATCTCTTCACGCACCGCCTGACCGCCAACCCGATCCAGCAAATGGAGTTGCTCACGGGACGCCACGCGCTCGCGCTGCTGGTTCTCTCGCTGGCCTGCACGCCGTCGAATACAGTCTTCGGCTGGCGCGAACCCATCAAACGCCGCCGCGCGCTCGGGCTGTACGCGTTGATGTACGCGGTCCTGCACGTCATCATCTTCATTGATTTGAATAATGGTCTGGCATGGAGCCTGCTCGTTGACACCGTGATTCAAAAGTCGTACATCCTTTATGGCATGACGGCTTTTCTCATGCTGGTTCCAATGGCGATGACTTCCTTTGACATTTGGAAATCCCGCCTTGGAAAGAACTGGAAGCGGCTGCATCAATTGATTTATTTCGCCGCGCCGATTGCCGCGCTGCATTATGCGATGGCGGTCAAGGGCGACATCTTCCATTTGTCGGGCGATATCAGCCAGCCGCTCGCGTATGGCGCGGTCATCGGACTCCTGCTGTTCCTGCGATTGCCGTTCGTCCGCAGGTTCTTCGCCTCCATCCGGACCCGGTTCCGGATTCCGTTTTCAAAATCGAATCCTCAGCCGAAAACAGATTTGCAACCGTAGGGGCGCAGCGGAATCAAAAGACGCACTTGACGAATCAACGTCCCGCTGTGCCCCTACAAATTTAAAAAATCCCTTTTAGAAATAACAGCAATCCAATGATCGCCATCGGGATTCCGACGATGGCGCCGATGATCGTCAGGCTGACGATCACGCCGACGATGATGAAGACGAGTCCGATCACCATTGCCACGAAGCGGCCCGTCAATCCGACGATGGTTGCGATCAGCTGCCAGATGAAAACAAACGGCCAAAGCACGCAGGAAATGTAATGATGTTTGTGAGTCATTACGGAAAACCTCCGGTAGGATATACGTCCTAATGGACGATTTGTTCCGCATGTTATAATGCGCCCATGCCAACCAGAAAGAAATCCACAATCGAAGAAATTCCTCCTGAGCCGGTCATTGAACCTGTTGACGAACCGGTCGAAGAAGAAGAAAAAGCAGAAACCTTCACGTTCAAAGCCACGCACTTTTACGCGGTGATGGTCGTGCTGGCCTTCTCGGTCGGGGTGATTCTCGGCTACCTCATCTGGGGACGCGCTCCCACCGGAACAACGGCGGCCGCTCAAAGTCCCGGAGAGATCGTGCAGGCACCGGCTACGGCCGCGCCGCAATATGTGCGTTATAAAGTCCCGACCGATGGATTCCCCAGCCTCGGCCCGGCGAACGCGCCGATCACCATCGTCGAGTTCGCGGATTTCGAGTGCCCGTACTGCCGCGCCTGGCAGCAGCAGACATACCAGCCGCTGCTGGCCGCGTATCCCGGCAAGATCCGAATCGTGTACCGCGATTTCCCGCTCACCAGCATTCATCCGGATGCCATGCCAGCCGCGGAAGCGGCCCAATGCGCCAACGAACAGAATGCCTTCTGGCCTTTTCACGACAAACTGTTCGGCAGCTCGAACCTTGGCGATACGGTTTATCAGCAATACGCGCAGGAGCTTGGTTTGAACATGACGCAGTTCAACCAATGTTACAGCTCGCATAAATACCAGCAGGCGATTCAAGCCGACAGCGACTTTGCCACGAATCTGGGCGTCAACTCCACGCCGACGTTTTTCATCAACGGGCTGGCTGTGATCGGCGCGCAGCCGATTGATGTATTCAAGCAGGTCATTGACAAGGAACTCGCCGGGCAAATCCCAAATAATTAATTCGCAGGGCGTCCGGTCGCGCAGCACGCAACGCGCGGGCTGCCCAATTTTTTATGAGCAGGTCATGTGTTATTGTACAATACCTTCGCCAATGCGGCATCGGGAGCGGCGAACGTAGGGACAATTTGCCAAATTGCCCCACAAATGGCGAAGGTATTGATTGTAATGATCACTTTAAGCTGCTAATGTCATTGCCACGTGGCAATGACATTAGCAACAACGGAGGAAAGAGATGAAAAAATTCGTGGCGGTGGCTGGCAACATCGGCGTGGGAAAATCCACGCTGGTTGGCATGTTGTGCGAGAGCCTCGGCTGGCAGGCGTTCTACGAACCGGTCAGCGAGAATCCGTACCTCGCCGATTTTTATTCCGACATGTCTGCGTGGGCATTCCATTCGCAGGTTTTCTTTTTGACGCGCCGGCTTCGGTCGCATTACGAATTGTCGCAATTCCCCGACTCAGTTATTCAAGATCGAAGCGTCTACGAAGACGCCGACATCTTTGCCCAGAATCTTTTCGCACAGGGATACATCACGCGGCGCGATTACGAAACGTATCGCGAATTGTACGAGACGACGGTCCAGCTTTTGCCGCCTCCCGATCTGATGATCTATCTGCGCGCCTCGGTGCCGACCCTGATGAATCGGATTTCGCACCGCGGCCGCGACTACGAGCGCACCATCGCGCCCGAATATTTGCAAAGCCTGAACGATCTCTACGAAGCGTGGATCTCGGATTTTGTGCTTTGCCCGATCCTGACGATCCCCGCCGACGATCTGGATTACGTCGCGCACTCCGGCCATTTGAAGCTGATCGCCTCGAAGGTCCAGGAGAAGTTGACTGGGAATGAAGAAGTTGTGTTCGAGGCCGAGGAAGTAGCAAAGGCGGCGGAGGATTGACAACTGTCATTGCGAGTGGCGTCCTGAACGGAGCGGAGTGAAGTCGAAGGATGCCATGCGGCAATCTCAGATAAATGTAAAACAGGAGATTGCCACGTCGAGAAGAACACTCTCCTCGCAATGACAGTTTATTTCACAATCGTCTGCCACTTGCTGTAGTTATCCGGCACGGGGAAATCGCTTTGACCGGCAAGTTGATTCCAGTAATTTTGATTCCAAACGTCCGCGCCGAACGCGTCACAGATGGCCCGGACAAACGGCCCGGGGACGGTATCCGCCAGCAGGCACGGAGTCGGCTCGATGGCGATGCTGGTCGGCTGCACGGGCGCGACCCCCGTCAGCGCGTTCTCGTTGCCGGGCGTCGGGAAACACGGATGCGTCCAATAACCGATCCCGTCCGGGATGCGGCAATAGGATTGGTCCGCGGCTTCGACCGGGCCGTACGTGCGCGCGTCCACGATGAGGCCGGACGGATTGGTCAGGCGCACGGAGTCGCCGCTGTCAATCAGCAGGATGCCGGTCGTGGAGCCGTAAAAGACGGCACGTTGGCCGGGCTTGAGGGTTTGACTCGGAAGCGAATAGGATTTTCCGCCGATGTTCGGGTCGTCGCTCAAACTCCAGCCCGACAAGCTGACGTTGATCACGCCCACGTTTTCGATCTCGATGAATTCATCGTAGACATTGATCTGGCCGTCGTTGTTCCAATCATGACCGGCGCGCGGCAGGAATTCATTGATGGCTAATTTCGGCGCAGGCGTGGGAGGAGGCGAGGTCGGTGTTTTTGTTTTGGGAATGGCAGTAGGAACAAGTCCCCAAGCCCAGTTCTGATGTCTGGGCGTGCCATTTACAAGATTCCCGCCACAATCATGAACTGTGCGGTCAGCGGCATTTGGATCTGCATACGTAATCCATGAACCAGAGGAAGTACCCAAGAACAAGCCGCGCCGCTCCATGCTGGCATAGTTCGGGTATGCAGTACCTGCGAGCCAACCTGAACTGTTGCCAGCAACATCAATCTGATTGCCGGAGGGGTCTATTAATTCAAGGGTTTCACCATAGTTTGATAATAGATTCCCAGTGAAGGTTTGATCTACTGTTACATCTGTAGACTTGAACACAACGCAAGCACTAGGAGTGGGCGTACTGCTGGAAGTATGTGCAAGTAAATAATAGCCACCGGATGGGAGAAGAATATTTGATAAAGCAATGTTCAAATAACCGTCGGCTGTAGCCAGACTCCAGCCCCCAAGGTTGATAGCTACTGAACTTGGATTATAAAGTTCAATCCATTCATCATTAGAGGAATACTTTGTGCCCATCCAACCAACTTCGCTGATGATGATGGACAGATAAGTATAAGAGGATGGAGTGAATGTAGCTGTAGGGGTTGGAGTTGGGTTTCCGCAAGTTGTAACGGTACTCGTTGTGTTTAACGGATCACTTGGGCTACGAAGGAAGAAGTCATTAGCATTATTACCTGTATCTATACAATTGCCAGAAGCATCCGATTTACGCTCATAGCTCTGATCCGCTGTTCCAGCTGGAAGTGTTGCTAAAGGCATACCTTCAAAATATAAAGTAGTAGTGCACATACCCACTTTATCAATCGGAGTTTGACTGGAGTTAAGTATTGCAATGCCACCGTTATCCGCAATGCTACTAGAAAAAAATAGGTCAGGTGTCAGAGAAATAGATGGCGATGGAGTCCCCACACCATAATTAGCGATCAAATAGTGTTGCCACGGCCCGAGAGTGGTAGACGGTGGAACAGTCGCTAATGGCGTTGTCCCCGTAGAACATCCTGCTGACTTAGAAATTATTATTCCGCTTATATCTACTGAAATTCCAGTAGGGTTATAGATATCTATGAATTCATCGTTTCCACCATTAGGCCCATGCGAGCGAAACTGACTGATAACGAGATGATCTAGTGTAGATATAGGTGTGGCTTGTTGTATCGGTTGAGCAGCCATCACAGAATTAACAACCGACACAGCTCCCACCAACCCCACCAACAAGAATAGAACAAACAAACCGCGCAGATACGATCTATGATCCATCGAGTCAATTGTAGCAGAAACGCGCCGCTCTTGAGGCTGCGTCGCACCTTTCCAAATGGGATTCTTTCTCAGTGCGGATTCCAGCTATTTACGAGATAGGTCTGCGGGTCGGGTGCGACGCACTCACGCGGAATACGCGGCGCGCCGTGCTTTTCGATTTGGAAGGCACGGCGCGCCAAAACCGTCCCTGTGAGGAATGTCGAAAAAACGGCGGCCAGCAAACGGCCTGGAGAGATGCGTCAGCGCGGGTCAATCACCAGCTTGATGGCTGTCCTCACTTTGTCTTCGATCTCCACGTCCACAAATTCGGGGACGCAGACCACCTCGATGCCGTCGTTCTTGAGATAACCGGTCGCCAGCACCAACGCCTTGACGGCCTGGTTCACGGCCCCGGCGCCGATGGCCTGCACTTCCGCGTGTTTGTGCTCGCGGATGACACCTGCAATCGCCCCGGCAACAGCAGAGGTTCGGGAGTTCGCGGAAACTTTGATCATGTCCATGTGTGCCTCCCAGGCAAGGAAAGAGGGGCTTGTTCATACAAAATTGTACAGGATTTGCAGGCGGACTTCAAGCGGTACTTTTGGCGGAAAAACACAAAGCGCAAAGACAAAAAGGGCTCTACCTTTTCCAGCGGGACGAGCAATAAACTTAACAGCTCTTTGCCACGAATTCCACGAATGGTCGCGAATGTCTCCAAAAAATTCGTGCGAATTCGCGAAATTCGTGGCTGAGGATTTGGCTTTCCCGTTAAAAGCGGGAGAGCCACAAAAAGAAAACACGAATTCCACGAATTAGCGAGTGAGACGAATAAAAAATTCGCGCAATTCGCTCCTTCGCGACATTTGCGTTGGATTTTTCACCGCGAAGCACGCCAGGGGCGCAAAGGTTTTGTGGTTTCTTCGCGAACCTGGCGGTTCAAGATTTTCGCTCAACATTGCGATGTTTTCATGAATTAGCGGTTTGGTATACTTGCCGCATCTCACACAAAGGAGAGAAGCTCATGTCCGCCGTGCCGCGTTGGGATTTGACAAACGTTTATCCGTCCCTTGAATCAAAGGAATTCAAAGCCGCCATCGAAGATTATAAAAAACAAGTCGCCGGCCTCGGGAAATTTTTCGACAGGAAGGTAGCCATGGCCGGCGCCAAAACACCCGCCAGCGAACTGGCCGCGCTGATCGGCGAAACGGTCAGCCGCATCAACAAGATCCAAATGCTGTCTGGAACCATCGGGCCGTTCATTTACTCGTATGTGACGACGGACTCGCACGACAAAGCCGCCACGCGCGCCCTTTCGGAATTCGAGCAGGCCGGCCTGCCGATGAACAAGCTCTTCATCCGCTTCCGAAGCTGGCTGGGCAAGGCCGGCCCGAAGCTGGATAAAGCCATCGCCAAAAATAAAATTGCGGAAGCGCACGCGTTCATGCTGAAGGAATCCGCGGAGCAAAGCAAATATCAAATGGACGACGAACTCGAAGGACTCGCTTCGGAACTCAGCCTGAGCGGGGGCAACGCCTTCGAGAAACTGCAGGGGACGGTGACCTCGCAGCTTTCCGTGGACTTCGAACTGGACGGCGAGACGAAGAAGCTTCCCATGCCCGCGCTGATCAACCTGCGCTCGCACCCGGACGAATCGGTCCGCCGCCGCGCCTACGAGGCGGAAAACAAGGCCTGGGAGTCAGTCAAGGAAACATTGGCCGCGTGCCTGAACGGAGTCAAAGGCGAGGCGAACACGCTGGACAAACGCCGCGGCCGCAAGGACGCGGTCCATTCCGCGCTCGACGCGGCGCGCATTGACCGCAAGACCCTCGAAGCCATGCTGGGCGCCATGCAGGATTCATTCCCGATGTTCCGCAGATATTTCAAAGCCAAAGCGAAGAAACTCGGCAAGGAACAACTGGCGTGGTGGGATGTCTTTGCACCGCTGGGCAAGACGGACAAGGTGTATTCGTTCGAGGAGGCGCGCGATTTTGTTTTGGATAACTTTGGAAAATTCTCGCCCGACCTCAAGGCGTTTGCGAAGCGCGCCTTCGACAACAACTGGATTGACGCCGAACAGCGCGACGGCAAACGCGGCGGCGCGTTCTGCATGGGCATTTCGGGCGTGAAGGAAAGCCGCGTGCTGTGCAACTTCGACGGCTCGTTCGACCAGGTCAGCACCATCGCGCACGAACTGGGTCACGGCTTCCACAACGATTGCGCCTTCGAAGCGGGCAAGACCGAATTGCAGCAGCTCACGCCGATGACGCTGGCCGAGACCGCATCCACCATGTGCGAGACCATCGTGACTGAAGCTGTCCTTTCGTCCACGAAAGACCTGCAGGAAGAACTGGCGGTGCTCGAAGCGCAGATCCAGGGCGCGGCGCAAATCGTCGTTGACATCTATTCGCGCTATCTCTTCGAAAAGGAAGTCTTCGAGCGCCGCGAACAAGCCGAACTCTCGGCGGACGATTTCAACGAGATCATGGAACGCGCCCAAAAAGCGACGTATGGCGACGGTCTCGATGAGCGCTATCTGCAAAAATTCATGTGGACCTGGAAGCCGCATTATTATTCGCCAACGCTTTCGTTCTATAACTTCCCTTACGCGTTCGGATTGTTGTTTGCCACCGGTTTGTATGCCATCTACCAGCAGCGCGGTTCAGCGTTTGTGGAAGATTATAAAAAGCTTTTGGCTTCGACTGGTGAAGCTTCCGCTGCGGATTTGGCGAAACGCTTCGGCATCAACATCCGCACCAAGAAATTCTGGGAAGACAGTTTGGCGATCATTGGAAAACGAATAGAAAGATATTGCGAGATTTAGAAAGATAAACGTGATAGTCACCTCTGATGTGACTGTCACGTTTACACCAACGACAAGTATTTAGATGAAGGAAAGGAGATCATGCATGACGCAACCGCAAGGACAACTCATATCCGTGATGTTGGCCGTTTCTAGTACGCCCACTGCTGTAGAGTGGTATAAGCGTGCGCTAAACGCAACTGTGCTATGGAGCCTGGGGTCAGTAGCGGGTTTAGAGATTGCCGGTGCGCCATTTTTCTTGGGAGAACCAGCCAACAACGGTTGGGAAAGCCCATCGAAACTTGGAATCACATCCGCGCGGATTGAATTGTTTTGTGATGATCCAGACACAATGATCGCACACGCTCTAGAAGCAGGTGCAACCGGCCTTCTTGATATTCAGGATCGCCAGAGACCTTGGGGAATCCATCGGCAAGGTGCATTCCGAGATCCATTTGGACACATCTGGTTCGTTGGTGATAGGTCGCCACTGAGTCGGTATACTGGTTAGCAGCAGTTCAGCATGTATATGCTTTGTTTTATCAAAAACAAACCGCTGTAATGAAAACCTCCGAGTTCTTCGCGAAGCACTTCCGAAGGGAGCAAAAACTCGGAAGTTTATTCTTTTACTGCTTACTGCCTCTATGCCCCGCCGCACAGCGCGCCAGCCAGCATGGCCTTGACCACGCGGGTTATCGCGTATAATTGGGTCATGCAAGCTGCACAGCGCCTTCCTTACGTTTGGGATTACGATCTCGACCAGGGTCAATTCCGCGAAATCCTTGAAGGCCGTCTCGCAAAAGGGCGGCTGAATCAGGACTGGGCGGCGCGTCGTTTGCTGGAATATGCTTCCTACGATGAGATCATTCATTTGATCGGTTATAAAAGACTTGTGGAAAACTGGTCCCGCTGGCGCGGACATATCCGCTCGAAAAGCCGCGTGCGCGGGTTTGACTTTCTTGTCAAGTGGCTTCCCGAAAAACATCCCGAACTTCTCCATGGCTAATCCATCCGCTTTTCACTTTGAAGTTCTATATCCCTTTCAAGACCGCGTGATCAAGGTTATCAATCAAGCGGACACGGATTTTTATCTTACGGGCGGAACCGCCGCCTCGCGCGGTTATCTTCAACATCGCTTCTCGGACGATCTGGATTATTTCGTCAACGACGATCAGCGTTTCGGCTTATGGGTGGAGCGAATCATTCAAGCGCTCAATCGGGATTTTCAATGCGATGTTTTGATGAAGGAAGAACGCTTCGCTCGACTCAATCTCGTTCAAAAAGATTTTCCTCTCAAGATCGAAATGGTCAATGATGTGCCTGCGCGTGTCGGCGAAGTTCAGAAACATCCAGTTCTTGGAAGATTGGACACTGCTGAAAATATCCTTGCCAACAAAGTGACCGCGCTGCTCGATCGCGAAGAACCAAAAGACTTCGCGGACGTATGGGGATTTTGCTGCCAGAAGAATCTGTCTCTTCCATCCGCGATCACAGGCGCGCAGGGCAAAGCCGCAGGCATTTTTCCTGCTGATTTGGGACGCGTGCTGTGTTCCGTTCAAAAAGAAGATTGGGAAACCGTTCGCTGGATACAAGCCCCGCCTGTAGAAATATTTATTTCACAGCTGAATCAATTAGGCGAAAGTTTGTTATTGCTCAAATAGAAAACAATTTTAGAATCCAGCTTGGCTTACAAAGAGAAGAGCGCATCCATTTCGGACGCGCTCTTTTGCGTTTTGCTTATTGCGCTTTGTTACGCCCAGCCGCGCAGCTTCATCGCCTGCACCACGCGGTCAATTGCAACCATGTACGCCGCGTCGCGCATATAGACCTTTTCCTTCTCGGACATTTCGAGCACGGTGTTGAAGGCCTGCGTCATCTTGGTGTCGAGTTTCTCCAACACTTCCTGTTTTGTCCAGTAGAAATTCATATCATTCTGAACTGACTCGAAGTACGAAGTCGTTACGCCGCCTGCATTGCACAGGAAATCGGGAATATCGAAAATCTTGTTCGCCTTGAAGAACTCGTCCGCTTCGGGGGTGACGCCGCCGTTGGCGCCTTCCGCCACGATCTTGATGCGCTTCGACATCACTTTGACGGTATCGGCATTTACGTGGCCCTCGATGGCCGCAGGGATCAACACGTCCGCTTCCTTCGTGATCCATGCGCCGCCGTCTTCAACGACATAACCGCTGTCCTGGGCTTTCTTCCTGTCGATCGTTCCATACTCATCCACAATGGTCAGCAGGAAGCGCGGATCAATCCCATCCTTTTTGCTGTATGTATAGGATTTCTTATCATTGCGATCCCAGCACGAAACCGCGGCGACCTTTCCGCCGAGCATTTCGATGAAACCAATGGCTGCATATTGCGCCACATTTCCGAAACCTTCGATGGTTGCGACAGCTTTCTTCGAGTCCATGTTCAGGTGCTTCATGGCTTCGCGCACGGTATAGATCACGCCGTAGCCGGTCGCTTCGGTGCGGCCTTCGGATCCGCCGCCG
The DNA here is from genome assembly GCA_021787595.1 of Chloroflexota bacterium. Classification (GTDB taxonomy): domain Bacteria; phylum Chloroflexota; class Anaerolineae; order Anaerolineales; family Villigracilaceae; genus Fen-1038. The sequence goes on from JAJYLQ010000013.1 coordinate 101,249, forward strand.
CCCAGCGGTTTGCCGGTGAACACGCCCGGCGTGTACTGCCCGACCAGCTTGGAATATTCGTCCATCATCCAGCCCATCATGTGCGGCGTGGTGCCGACATCCGGCGCCGGCACGTCGTTGCGCGGGCCGATATTCTTCCACATCACGTCCACCCAGCCGCGGCACAGGCGTTCCTTCTCGTGAACGGAAAGCGTGGCCGGGTCCACGATGATGCCGCCTTTGCCGCCGCCCAGCGGAATATCCGCGACGGCGCATTTCCACGTCATCCACGTCGCGAGGGCGCGGACGGTATCCAGCGTCTCCGCCGGATGAAAACGGATGCCGCCTTTGTTGGGGCCGCGCGCGTCGTTATGCTGGACGCGGAATCCCTGGAAGACGCGCGTCGAGCCATCATCCATCCGCACCGGGATGCGGAAGGAATATTCGCGCATCGGCCAGCGAAGCACCTCAGAAATGGCGAAGTCCAGTTTGAGCAGTTTTGCCACATGGTCAAATTGTTCCTGCGCCATCTCGAACGCATTAAGTTGTTCAGCCATTCTATTCTCCTGAAAGGATTTTTTAGAAAAAAATAAGCGGACACGCTCGGACGGTGCCCGCTTACGAAATGCCTATGTCGAAAAACAGGTCATATCAATAAATTTCCTGAGTTTTTCACTTGCCGCTTAACCTTACTCGACTTTTTTTCCTCCGTCAATATGAAGGTTATCACAAATAGGTCATGGATGAGGTCACTGTGCCAGCTGCTTTTCCAGCTCGGCCCGCACCACTTGCGGATTGGCCCTGCCCGCCGCTTTTTTCATCACTTGTCCAAACAAAAAGTTGACCACGCCCGTTTTGCCCGATCTAAAACTGGCTGCTTCGTTTGGATTTTCTTTCAGCGCCTGGCTGACCAGCTCCGCGATGAACGATTCGTCCGAGACCTGTTTGAGTCCGCGCGCGGCGATGATTTCCGCCGCGCCCCTGCCGGACTCGAACATTTCATTCAGGACTTCCCGCGCGCTGGTTTGGTTGATCTGACCCTCGGATACGATCTTCACCAACTCCGCCAGCGCCTCAGGCCGGACTCTATTCCAGGCTTCCGAGTTTTTGAAGAACTCGGAGGTTTTCGATGCCTGGTTCATCAATGAGAACAGATCGCCGAGCATCCAATTCGCGGCAACCTTCGGTTGGACCGTAGACGGCAAACCGCGGACGGCGGATTCAAAATAATCGGCGACTTCCTTTTCCTCGGTGAGACGCGCCGCATCGTATGCGGTCAAACCATAATCTTCGATGAAACGCAAATATCTCGCGCGCGGAAGTTCAGGCAATTTGCTTTTGATCTCATCAATCCAATTCTGCTCCACAACCAATGGAGGCAGATCCGGTTCGGGAAAATAACGATAATCGTGCGCGTCTTCCTTGCTGCGCTGGGAATACGTCGCGCCGCGCGCTTCGTTCCAGCCAAGCGTCTCCTGTTCGACGGTTCTGCCTGCCTCGATGATTTTGCTCTGGCGTTCGATCTCGTATTCAATGGCGCGTTCCAACGCACGGAACGAGTTGAGATTCTTAACTTCTGTCCTTATCCCAAGTAAGGGCGGATGGCCATCCGCCCCTGCAATACCCTTTTTTCTTACAGATACATTCGCTTCGAAACGGATCACGCCTTTTTCCATATCGCCGCTGTTGACGCCGAGATAACGCAAGATATCGCGCAACGCCTCGCCGTAGGCGCGCGCCGCGTCCGCGGAATGAAGATCAGGCTCGGACACAATTTCAAGCAGCGGCACACCGGCGCGGTTCAGGTCCACGAGCGAATACGATTTCCCATCGCGTTCGACGTGAGTCAGCTTGCCGGTGTCTTCTTCCAAATGCACACGCCGTAAGCGGATGGTCTGTTCGCCCTCGGAGGTTCGAATGATCAATTTGCCGTTGATCGCCAGCGGCTGTTCATATTGTGAGATTTGATAGCCTTTGGGCAGGTCGGGATAAAAATAATTTTTGCGCGCAAAGATGCTGGTCTGCTGGACCTCGCATTCCAACGCCAGCGCCACACGGATGCCAAACTCGACCGCTTTTTGATTCACAACCGGCAGCGTTCCCGGCATCCCGGAGCAAACGGGGCAGACGGTGGTGTTCGGCGCGGCGGTCGTGGAATCAACCACTTCGCACGCACAGAACATCTTCGATTTTGTTCGAAGTTCGGCGTGGACTTCAAGTCCGATGACGGGTTCAAATTCCATGAATCATCATGTCATTGCAAGTGGCGCCAAGTCGAAGATCCCGCACACGCGGGGGCGCCACGTGGCAATCTCATGTAACAACCAATTGATTGTTCGAGGAGATTGCCACACTGCAGAACGCAGTGCTTCGTCTGCCTTGGTCTCGATATGTGGCGCCATGGCGCCACTACTCGACCAGCGGCCTCGCCAAAGGCGTGCTTCGCGATCCTCGCAATGACATCTCCTAAATGAATTTCGGTTTTCTCTTCTCCAAAAACGCGGCGACGCCTTCTTGGTGTTCCGCGCGTTTGCTGGCAATTTCCTGCAAATCGGCTTCGGCTTCCAATGCCTCTTCGAGATTCGGCAGGACAGCTTTATTGAATGCCTGCTTTGCCAATCCAAACGCGCCGACGGGGCCGGCAGTCAATCGCTCTGCGTACGTCATCGTTTCCTGCATGAAACTTGCCGGAGGGAAAACGCGATTGACCAATCCCCATTCTAACGCCTGCTGCGCGGAAATCGGCGCGTTGCTGAAATAGAATTCCTCGGCGCGGCCAAGACCGATCAACGCGGGCAGCAACAATGACACCGCCGAATCGGGGGCAAGCGCGATGCCTCCAAAGCCAACGACCAATTTGGTCTCTTCCGAAGCAAAGCGCAAATCGCAGGCCAGTGCGATTCCCAGCGCCGCGCCCGCACAAGTTCCATTGACCGCGGCAATGACCGGCTTTTCGATCCGGCGGATCTGCAGGATCAGCGGATTATACGTTTGATGTAAGTGCTCTCGATAAGAGATGTCTTGTCCGCGCACATCCGACATCTCGCTTATGTCATGGCCTGCGCTAAAAGAACTGCCCGCGCCGGTCAGCACGATGACGCGCGTTTGCGGGTCGCTCGAAGCTTTGGCGAGCATGTCTCGTAATTCGCCGATCAGCTCCGTGTTGAACGCGTTGGCGCGTTCGGGGCGATTCAGCGTCAGGGTCAGCACGCCGTTTTGCAGCGCCGCCCTGAGCGTGTCGAAGGGTCCGGAAAGAAGCGTTGGCATAAGATAAAGAAAGGGATAGGGAAGTTTCGAATCCCTATCCCTGGTCCCCTTTCATTTCATTTTAGAGATTGTGATCGTCCGGCCCGGCTTCGTCATCGTCATCGTCCGAACCGAATTCGTACTCGACATGTTCCTTGTCGAGATACACCCACAAAAGCAAAACGTGTCCTTCGGATGTTTCGACATTGCGGGCCGCGAGGATCGGCGCGGTCTCCTCCAATCCCATATCGTTGCGATAATACAAATGAATCGGCTGTTGGTTGCTCCAGGCGCGATGGCACCGCTCGACCAACGCGTTCCCGTTGAACGTGCGCAGGCGCGTCAACGCGGGAACCAACACATTCGGGCTTTCGTTCAAGCCCAGCGCCCACGCGTCATTGACCTGTTCGAACACCGGCGGCGGGCCTTCGATAATGGTAATTTTCTCGTCCATGGTTCAGGAATATACCATAAAAGAGATTGAAAAACCTTGCAAAGGTTCTATACCTTTGCAAGGTTGCTAAAGCGATCTTGCGATTGTTTTGACAAGTCCAGGGCCGCGATAAGCCAATGCCGTATAAATTTGGACAAGCGCCGCGCCCATATCGAGCCTGCGTTTCGCATCTTCGGGGCCCACGATGCCGCCAACGCTGACGACCGGGATTGCTCCATCCACGCGCTTGATGATCTTCTGCAACATCGCTTCACTTTGGACTTTGAGCGGCTTGCCGCTTAACCCGCCGCTCTCATGCTGATAGCTTGATCGTAGCCCGAAGCGCTCCAAAGTCGTATTCGTAGCAATGATGCCGTCCATGCGCGTGCGAAGGATGACATCCACCGCGTCGTCGAGTTCTTCATCCGTCAAATCGGGCGCGAGTTTGACGAGCAGCGGCACGCGCCGCTGGAGCTGCTTCTGTTCGATCAATCGTTGTTGATGCAAATTCTTGAGAAGATTTTCGAGCGCATCGCGCTCTTGCAAACGGCGCAAACCTTCCGTGTTTGGCGAACTGACGTTGATGGTCAGATAATCAGCCAGCGGCGCAAAGTTTTGCAGCAGGGCAAGATAATCGAAGACAGCCTGTTCATTGGAAGTGGATTTGTTCCTGCCAAGATTTACGCCCAAGATCGCAGAAAACTTGTGCCGTTTTGCAGTGGGTTTTCTGCGCGACATGCCCACGAATCGTTCGAACCAGTTGGATGATAATCCGGCGTTCAGCCGCGCCTGGACAAATTCCGTGCCGCGGCTGGGGAATCCCATGCGGTTGATGATGGCTTCATCTTCGACCAGCCGGAACAGCCGCGGTTTTGGATTCCCGGTTTGCGGCAGCGGCGTGACCGTCCCGATCTCGATGTGACCGAATCCGAGCGCGGCCAGCCCGCGGATGGCGATGCCGTCTTTATCGTATCCCGCCGCGAGTCCAATCGGATTCTTGAAATCCAGCCCAAACGCGTGAACGGGCCTGGACGGCGCGGCGAACATTGCCTGCACGATCCACCGCGAAGGAGGAAAGTTTCCGGCAGAACGCAAAAGATACAGCGTAAGCTGATGCGCGCGTTCGGGTTCGAGACGAAAGAGGAAAGAGCGAAAGAAAGGATACATGTTGGTCTCGATATGGCGGCGGTGGTCGAGTAATCCGCAGGATTATATCGAGACCCCGCCGCCTACTCAACCAGCGACCACTTAAAATTTCTTTTGTCCACTCAGATTCAAGAAGTATTGAATCACTTCTTCTTCTGGATGTGGGACATCCATCAAGGCATACATCGCCGCCAGTTCGCCGCGATGATGCGTCTCATGATTCGCGACGTGCATCAGCATCTGATACAGCGGCACGCTGAACGTCTCGCCGCGGAAATTGCTATAGGTGATTTTCGCTTGCAAACTTTCTTCTGTTTGCTCCTCGATATAACCTCGCATATCGGCCTCGATTTTATCCCATCGCTCTTTGACTGCCGCCAACGCCGGAAAGTCATCCTTGTTCAAATGGCCTGCAGGCGAAGTTCCATGCCAGCGCTGGTACCAGACCCACTCGCTGCTCATGATATGCACGAACATGGCGTGGATGTCGCCCCAGCTGTGTCCCTGCATTTTGTGAAGCAGTTCCTCTGACAAATTTTCAGCCGCCGCGAAGTAGCGTTTGTTAGCCCAATACGTGTAATCGTAAGCCTGTTCGATATATTCTTTGATATTCATAAAATCTCCTGCTCTGTTCACAAGTTTAAACGTTGGAACGTTACAACCTTCAAACTTGCTAATCATAAAGTATCTTCGAAAAATTTACTCACCCACTTTCCAATGCCTGCGAACGGGTTCTCCATTCGGATATTCTGTCGTCATTGCGCTTTCAATATCGAATTCAAAGAGAATATAGCGTTCAGCAGGTTTATAAGGACAAATCCGGATTGCCAGTTCACGCCATGCCGGGTCTTCGATGAATTTTGCCTTGCCGGCAAGCATCACTTCGCCGCTCTCGCCGCTTGTATCTGAAACCGAACAATGTACAGCAAACCGTCCATCGCGGCGGAGGTCATGTCCTTTCGGCGAAGTGGGTTCCATGAAAACAAAGAAATGACCTTCACCGATGATCGGTGTAAACGGATGCACACGCGGCGAGCCGTCTTTGCGAATGGTGGCAAGATAGGCAACTTTGCCGTGCAGCCGCGTTTTTCCAAATTCGGCGATTTCAGGGGCTCGAGATTCAAAGATCTTCCAACTCATTATTTCTTTCCAGGAAATTCTTCTTGCCTATCCATTGCTCACGCTCTTGTTCGAGCGAGATATGCGAGATACAACGCGATGGAACCGGCGACGGCGGCATTCAACGATTCGACCTGGCCGCGCATGGGAAGCTTCAATACGATATCGCATTTTTTGCGCGTCAGGTCGCGGAGGCCTTCGCCTTCGCTCCCGACCACGAGACCAACCGCGCCGCGCAGGTGACGATCCGTCTTTTCGCTGACGGTTTCGCCATCCTGATCGAGGCCGACGATCCAGACATCCGAATCTTGGAGAGCGTCCATGGCTTGGGAGAGATTCGATTGTGCAATTCGCAAATGTTCGCTCGCACCGGAAGAAGCGTTTACAACTGCGGGAGTCACTTCAACTGTGTGCGCCAGCGGAATGATCACACCATGTACGCCGACAACTTCCGCGGTGCGGAGCAATGTGCCGAAGTTCTGCGGGTCCTGAAGCGAATCGAGAATCAAGACAAAAGGCAACTCGCTTTTGCTGCGGGCAAGTTCGAGAATCTCGATCACGTCGCTGTATGGATAGTCGCCGACTTCCGTGACAACGCCCTGATGATTTTGATGAACCTTGTCCAGCCGCGGGCGCGGGAGGCGCTCGATGGGAATCCCGCGTTCCTTCGCCATCCGCAGAATATCGTCGAGGCGGCCTTTTTCCTGTGCGCCTTCCGCAATCTGAATGCGAAAAACGTCCCGGCGTTTTGCGCGCAGAGTCTCGTAAACAGCATTGCGGGAGTAGAGGAATTCTTTCATTGAGTTGATTTTACTTGAGAACCGAAAACTTCCGAGTGCTTCGCAAACACCCGGAAGTTCAACTATTGAACCGCTCAACTATCCAATTGCCAACTACCCCCACCTCCACGTTGTTCCTTCTTTGCTATCTTCGATGGTCACGCCGAGGGATTTCAGTTTGTCGCGGATTTGATCTGACAGTGACCACAGCTTTTGTTTGCGGACTTCACTGCGGACTTCAACCAGCAGGTCAATGAATTTATCCGCGTCGCCAGAGCCTTTCTTTTCCTGCAAGCGCAAGCCAAGCACGCTGTTTAGTTCACGCAAGGTAAATTGTGCGGGCTTGAGTTGATCGTCGGTGGCACCTTCGTCGCGCGCGGTGTTGATGGCTTTGACAAGTTCGTGGATTGCGGCCAGCGCCAACGGCGTGTTGAAGTCATCATCCATTGCATTGGTAAAAGATTGCTGAGTCGCTTCGGCTTGCGACATTAACTCGGACGCGCTGCCAGACGGGATTCCTTTTGCGTCGGGCCGGGCCGCTCGAAGTCCGGACTTGAGGCGTTCGAGGGATTTCTCCGCGGCGTCGAGCGTCTCGTCATTGAAGATCAACGGCGCGCGATAATTCCCGGCCAACACCAGCATCCGCATCACGTCCGCATCGCGCTTCGATAAGAATTCCCTGATGCCGACGATGTTGCCAAGCGACTTCGACATCTTTTCGCCGCCAAGCTGCAGCATGCCATTGTGAATCCAGAAGCGCGCAAATTGCTTGCCGGTAAACGATTCGCTTTGCGCGATTTCGTTTTCGTGATGCGGGAAGATCAGGTCGTTGCCGCCGCCGTGAATGTCAATCTGTTCGCCGAGTTCTTTAAGGTTCATCGCCGAGCATTCGATGTGCCAGCCGGGGCGGCCCTTGCCCCACGGCGAATCCCACGACGGCTCGCCGGGTTTTGCGGCCTTCCATAATGCGAAATCCATCGGATGTTCTTTGGCTTCGCCGACTTCGACGCGCGCGCCGGCCTGCATGTCTTCGAGTTTGCGCCCGGATAATTTTCCATAATCGGGATCTTTGGTGACGCGGAAATAAACGTCGCCGTTGGATGCTGCGTAGGCAAATCCTTTTTCGATCAAACCCTTGACCATGGTCTGGATCTCGCCCATCGTCTGCGTGGCACGCGGATTGATGGCCGCAGGCAGGATGTTCAGGTCTTTCAGGTTCTGGGCGTAATCGTCAATGTAACGCTGCGCGAGTTCGAGCGGGTCTTCCTTCAATTGATTGGCGCGGTTGATGATCTTGTCGTCCACGTCGGTGTAGTTCATGACGTGTTTGACTTTGTAGCCGCGATACTCAAGATAGCGGCGGATGATGTCGAAGACCAGCGCGAACATGGCATGCCCGACGTGCGCGTCGTTGTAGACCGTGACGCCGCAGACGTACATCTTGACCACGTTCAGCTCGAGGGTTTGGAAGTCTTCCTTCTTGCGGGTGAGGGTGTTGTAGATGCGTAACATGGTCGGATAGTCCTGTAGTCGTGTGGTCCGTTAGTCTCGCGGTCGGTTAGTCCCATAGTCGCGAGTTGAGAAGTATCACATACCATGCAGTGACGCGGCACCGCGACTATCAGGCTACGTGACTACCAGACCACGCGACTTTTTATTCGTTTGCCTTTATCAATACCTTCGCCATTTGTGGGACAATTTGGCAAATTGTCCCTACGTTCGCCGCTCCCGATACCGCATTGGCGAAGGTATTGCTTTATCCCTGGCTGGGTTTTCTGCGCCTGCCGTTCTCTTCCTCCACGCGGGCGAAGATCATGCGGCCCGCAGCGGTCTGCAAGACCTTCGTGACGTGAACATCCGTATATTCGCCGATGTAATCCTTGCCGTTCTCGACGACGACCATCGTGCCGTCATCCATGTAGCCGACGCCCTGGCCCATTTCCTTGCCTTCCTGGAAGATATTGATCTTCAGGAGTTCACCCGGCAGAACCACCGACTTGACCGCGTTCGCCAGTTCATTGATGTTCAGCACGGTCACGCCCTGCAATTCGGCGATGCGATTCAGATTGTAGTCGTTGGTCAACACCGGACTCTTGAGTTGCTTGCCAAGCACGATGAGCTTATCATCCACTTCGCGAACGCCTTCCACGTCAATGTCGCTGACGCGCACGAGGATGTTGGGGAGCTTTTGCAGTTCGGCCAGCACTTCCATGCCGCGCCGCCCGCGCTGGCGGCGTAAGCCATCGGGCGAGTCGGCGATGTATTGAAGTTCGTTCAGCACGAAGCGCGGGATGAGCAGCGTGCCGGGAAGGAAGCCGGTTTTGGCAATGTCGGATACGCGGCCGTCAATGATGACGCTGGTATCGAGTAAGATGGTGCGGTTGAGATTCGTCCAGGAGGAACCGGAGCCTCCCTCGCCGCCGCGTCCGCTCAACGCGCCGAACAGACTCATCAGGTCGCCCTGACGCATCACGAAGAGCGTCACGCCAAAATAGCTGAATAATATCACGCCGACGAAAGGCAGGGTGTGCCCGAAGGGGTCGGGCAGCAGCGAGAGCGGAAATGACAAAAGAGCGGCGGTCAGGAGTCCTATAACCAGGCCCGTGAGTCCGGCGAAAAGCGTTTCCGCCGCTATCCGCCCAAGAAGCGCACGCAAGGCGCGCGCCGGGCGGGTTGTGAAGTATGGCGTCAGGATGAGACCGGTCAGCGCGCCGACCAGTCCAATTCCCAGCGTGTATCGAACGATTTCCGGCGGATTGAATTTTGAAAGGTCGTAACCCCAGTATCCGCCTGCGATTCCAAGAATGATCATGAAGATGATGCGAAGAAAAAATTCGATGCTCATAATAGCTCCTTTATTGATTGATAAGGTGCAAAAATACACATGAACATCAAGATAATAGCATGGCTGGCCTGTACAGTCAAATGGGACATAAGTGGGGGGCGCGCTAAAAGGTTGCTGGCAACCGGCTTCAGCCGCCATCTCGAAGATCCCGCACAGCGGGACCGGCGGCGCTGTGCGAGTACACCCTGCGCTGTCCCCGGCGCAGGTAGCAAATGAATTTACACACTTTGAGTGCTTCCTTAAAGCGAGATATGAGTTTTTGCCCGGCCGTTGAAGTTATAATAGGGAGCAGCCATACTTTTTAATTTTCCTGATGAAGTGACATGCCATGCCTCTTACAGATACGCTCAACCGTCCCCTGCGCGACCTGCGGATTTCCGTCACGGACCGGTGCAATTTTCGCTGTGTTTACTGTATGCCGAAAGAAATCTTCGGGCCGGATTACCAGTTCCTGCCGCGCGCTGAAATCCTGACTTTCGAGGAGATCACGCGTCTGGCCCGGATCTTTGTCGGACTCGGCGCCCGCAAGATTCGACTCACCGGCGGCGAGCCGCTCGTGCGCCGCGACCTGCATCTTCTGATTTCCATGCTGTCGGCCATTCCTGATATTGACCTCACGCTGACGACCAACGGATCATTGCTTGCCAGGCAGGCGCGCGCGCTCAAAGACGCCGGATTGAAACGAGTGACCGTCAGCCTGGATTCGCTCGACAATGAAATCTTCAAAGCGTTGAACGACGTGGATTTTCCTGTGGAGAAAGTGTTGCAGGGAATGGACACGGCGGCAGAAACCGGCCTGTGGCCGATCAAGGTGAACATGGTGGTCAAGCGCGGCGTCAACGAATCCAGCATCCTGCCGATGGCGCGTTTCTTCCGCGAAAAAGGCTACATCCTGCGCTTTATCGAATACATGGATGTCGGTCACACCAACGGCTGGCAGATGAACGAAGTCGTCCCGGCTGCGGAGATCATCAAAATGATCCATGCAGAAATGCCGCTGGAGCCTCTCGAACCAAGCTATCGCGGCGAAGTGGCAAACCGCTGGCGATACAAGGATGGAAGCGGCGAGATCGGCGTGGTCGCTTCGGTGACACAGCCATTTTGCCGCGACTGCAACCGCGCCCGTCTCTCCGCGGAAGGCGCGCTTTACACCTGCCTGTTCGCCGTCAAAGGAAATGACCTGCGCGCGTTGCTGCGCGGCGGCGCAAGCGACGATGAAATCTCCCAAACCATTGCGCGCGTCTGGAACCATCGCGGCGATCGTTATTCCGAACTTCGCTCTGAGAACACGACCTCGTTACCCAAAGTGGAAATGTCGCACATTGGCGGATAGAAGTTCAAAGTTCAAAGTTGAAAGTTCAAAGTTTGCAAGTTCGCAGGTTCGGCAAGTTTCCCCAATATCCCAACTTCCCAACCTTCCAACATTAAACCCAATGATCCAGTCCATCTTCTTCGATCTCGACGGCACGCTCCGTCACAACCTCCCCACCGGCGGGGAGGTTTTTGCGGATTACGCGGTTCAACTCGGCCTGCCGATCCATCATGAAGATCGTTTGCGCGCGTTCCGCTGGGAGCATTACTACTGGGCCGATTCGCTTGATTTGAAAGCCGATAAGAAAATCTACCCCGAAGAGAACCGGGATTTCTGGCTTCAATACAGCCGACGGCAGTTGGTCGCGTTGGGCGCGTCGAAAATGCAGGCGGAGGAGTTGGCCCCAAAAGTTCACGGTCACATGGAAGAGTCTTATAAGCCGAAGAGCATTGTGCCTGAGGATGTCATGCGGCTCTTGCCCGCGCTGCAATCGGCTGGATTCAAAATGGGCGTGATCTCGAATCGCGAGAAGCCGTTCCAGGCCGAGATCGCAGCGCTCGGATTGAGTCCATATTTCGATTTTTCGATGGCGGGCGGCGAGGTCAATGCGTGGAAGCCGGAGCCGGAAATCTTCATCCGTGCCTGCCAGCGCGCGGACGTGGATCCGCAGGAGGCGGTTTACGTCGGCGACAATTATTTTGCGGATGTGGTCGGTGCGCGTCGCGCGGGACTTCGGCCGGTGCTCTACGACCCGCGCGGAATCTTCCCCGAAGCGGAATGCCCGGTGCTGGCGTCGTTCGACCAGTTGCCTTCCGTGCTGAAACAAATGTAAAATATTCTTTAGGGCGGCCATTCGAATGGCCGCCTTATTTTTTTCGAGAGGAGACAGAACCATGGCGTGGGAACGGAAAATCAGCCGCACGATACGCGTGCGAAATGATCCAAAGACCGGATTGCTGGCGCATTTGTTGACCTCGATTGCGGAGATGGGCGGGACCGTTGGTGATATCCAATTGCTGACCGAGACCTCGCGCTCGATCATCCGCGATATCACCATCTACGGCGACGATGCCGAGCATGTCGAGAAAATTGTCAAGGCGATCGGATCGAATCCAGGAACCAGGATCCTCGAAGTTCGCGATGAGGTTTTGGAACTGCATCAAAAAGGCAAGATTGCCATCCGCTCGCGCTATGCCATCGACTCGATGGCGACGCTGCGCCGCGTCTATACGCCCGGCGTGGCGGAAGTCTGTTTGAAGATCGCAAACGATCCGTCGCTGGCGCGGCTTTATACCAGCACAAGTCACATGATCGCCATCGTCACGGACGGCACCGCGGTGTTGGGATTGGGTGATATTGGCCCGCTGGCGGCCATGCCGGTGATGGAAGGCAAAGCCATGCTGATGGAATCGCTGGTGGGACTTTCCGGCGTGCCCATTTTATTGAACACCAAAGACCCCGATGAAATTGTCGCGGCGGTGGCTTCCATCTCGCCGACCTTCGCGGCGATTCAATTGGAAGATATTTCCGCGCCGCGCTGCTTTGAAATCGAGGAGCGTTTGCAGAAGCTTCTCGATAAACCGGTGATGCACGACGACCAGCATGGCACGGCAGTTGTCAGCGTTGCCGCACTGACGAATGCATGCCGTCAAACCAACACGGATATCAAGAAGGCGGTCATCGGGCAGATCGGTTTGGGCGCGGCAGGAAATGCCATCGCGCGCATGTTGATGAAACTGACGGGCAATCCGGTCCATGGCGCGGATTTGTCGTCAGACGCAATAAAGCGTCTCGAAGCCGCGGGCGGCAAAGGGTCCAGCCTGAACGAGATCATGGCGAAATGTGATATCGTGATCGCCACGACCGGCGCGCCGGGCCTGATCAAACCAGAAATGGTTCACGCAGGCCAGATCATTCTTGCCCTGTCGAATCCGAATCCGGAAATTGATCCGGATGCCGCCGTGGAACGCGGCGCGTCCTTTGCGGCTGATGGGAAGATGGTCAACAATGTTTTGGGTTTTCCCGGAATCTTCCGCGGCACGGTGGATGCGAATGCGCCGCGCATCACACATCAGATGTTGTTTGCCGCGGCCCAAACCATTGCGGACATGACGCCGCCCGGCGAGTTGGTTCCCAATCCGCTCGATAAAGCGGTGCATCGCGCGGTGGCGCGTGCGGTGGCAATGACGGCCATGGAGCAAGGCATTGCGCGCGCGGAATATGTTCCGTATGCCGATGAATAAAGGGATTGAATAGAATCGATTGGGACGACCGGATGGCCGTCCCAATTTTGTTTGTGCGCCTGTAATCTTTAGTTTTGTTTGCCCTTCGCGATCAATTCCTTCAGCGTTGTTCCGAGACGGGTGATGCCTTCGCGGATCGTATCGGGGGAGGAATACGAAAAATTGAGACGCATGGTGTTTTCGCCCCCGCCGCACGCATGGAAGGATGATCCAGGCACGAAGGCCACTTTGCGGTCGAGCGCGATTTTGAGAACCCCGGCCGCATCCATGTGCTCGGGCAGGATGCCCCACAGGAACATGCCGCCTTTCGGGTGCGTCCAACTGACTTCGGGCGGGAACATTTCCTCCATCATTTCGAGCATTACATCGCGGCGTTCCTTGTAGACAGAACGAATCACATTGACGTGTTCATCCAGAAAACCGCCCTTGCCCACTTCGTAAGCCACGTATTGGTTGAATGAAGCCGTGTGCAAGTCTGCGGCCTGCTTGCTCATGACCAGTTTGCGGATGACCTTCTCAGGAGCCACGACCCATGCCAGGCGCAGACCGGGCGCGAGCAATTTGGAGAAGGTGCTGAGATAGATCACGTTGCCGCTGTATGTTCCGCCGTTTTTGCCGCGATATTGACTGTCCAGCATGACAAGCGAGGGAATATGCTCGCCCTCGTAACGGAGCTGCCCGTAGGGATCGTCTTCGATCAGCGGCACGCCGTATTTGTCGGCAATTTCGATCAACTGTTTGCGGCGTTCGAGACCCAGAGTCGCGCCGCTGGGATTTTGGAAATTGGGGAGAACGTAAATGAACTTCGGCCCGATGCGGAGCGCGGCCTCGAGTTCACCCACGATCATGCCGTTCTCGTCGGTACGGACGGGAATATATTGCGCGCCGTAGGCGTTCCAGGCCTGCAGCGCGCCCAGATACGTCGGCGATTCGACAACGATATAGTCACCGCGGTTGATGAACAGGCGGCCAATAAAGTCCAGCGCTTGCTGCGAGCCCGATGTGATGAGAATGTTATCGGGCGAGACTTCCACACTATAACGGGAAGTGTGACGCGCGATCATTTCGCGCAGAGGGCCATAGCCTTCCGTGGTGCTGTATTGCAATGCCTGCGCCCCGAAATGATCGAGCACATAGTTGCAGGCTTCTCGAAATTCATTTACAGGAAATACATCTGGCGCGGGCAACCCGCCCGCAAAGGAAATGATATCCGGTTCTTCGGTCAATTTGAGCAACTCGCGGATGACCGAACTACCCATCTGTTTGGTGCGATGTGCGTACCGGTATTCCCAGGGTGTCTGCATTCGTACTCCTTCGTGATCAAAATGTGCATGCCCATGCCAAAAGATGAAAAAAGCCTGACAGGTACGTTGATACCCGTCAGGCTTTCTGACTTCATGGCATAAGAATGCCTAGCAAAAATCCAGCCAGAACGATTGTCATGGCTTATTTATTTTACATGCTTAACCTCATCCGCACAACCGACAAACGGCCTGCAAGTGTCATGCTAGTTGTCAGGTTTTCATTCGGATCGTCCTCAGGCGGCCTCGACCAGTTGCAGATTGGACGCAATAAGGGGCAGCACCTCGTCCGCAAATTTCTCCACCGCCTCCGGTTTTTTGGTGTGACTCCATTGCAGCGCCAGCCCGTAAATTGCCCAGCTTGTGGCCGTCGCCGCGATTTCAGGTTCGGTACTCGTCCTGGCCTGCTCCAGCCATTTCAGGAGCAAGTCGTACAGCACCTCCTTGACCTGGGCTTCCACCAGTGTTTCGAACTGACTTTGCGCCGGTTTGCATTTCGAATTGGCATTCCTGATGAACTCACAGACTGCAATGATCAGGTTCCGCAGATTGTCCATCGTAAAGTGGCAGGCGTTCAACATGCGTTTGTCAATTTCCTGAATAAATTGCTGCCGGATGCTGTGATCGAGCAGGGCAAATTTGTCGGCGAAATGCGCATAGAACGTGGCGCGGTTGACGCCGGCGCGTTCGGTAATATCCTGCACGGTAATGGTTTGGAATCCTTTTTCATTGATGACTTCCATGAAAGCTTTTTCCAATAATTCACGAGTGCGCTTCACGCGAGGATCGAGTTTTTCTTCCATTTTGATGGGCAACATTTTGGCTCCATTGTTGCTTAGGCAACAAAAATTCCTTTTTGACGGTTGACTTTTGTCTGTAAGAAGCGTAAATTATACAACATCTGTTGCTTAGGCAACAAACGTATAATAGCACAACTCAACAGGAGAGTCAAGATGAATATCATGTTATGGATCGCACAGGGGTTGCTCGCTGCTCTGTATCTGATGGCAGGAAGCATGAAGACTTTTCAAACTGCCAAGGCAAAGGAACAACTGCCCTGGGCAAAGAACCGTTCGGATGGATTCGTTCGTTTCGTTGGAACATCGGAACTGCTGGGAGCGCTGGGGTTGATTCTGCCGCTGGTAACGGGCATCCTGCCGTGGCTGACACCTCTCGCTGCTGCAGGCCTCGTTCTAATTCAGCTGCTCGCAATTATTACGGAGCATTTGCCTAAAAAGGAATACAAAGTGCTTCCCATGAACGTTGTTTTGCTGGCACTTGCCGTATTTGTAGTCATTGGGCGCTGGACACTTTTTTCATAACTCGATTTCAAAAGGAGAAATATAAAATGGACATAACAATCATTGGCGCAGGAAATATGGGACGCGGCATTGGCACACGCCTCGTGTCCGGCGGCCATTCAGTCACTTTTGTGGATGCGAATCCTGAAGTCGCGGAAAAGACCGCGGCGGATGTAAAAGCCGCGGCAAAGAATGGTGCGAAGGTGTCCGCATCGAGCCTCGGAAACGCGGCCCTCGGAGACGTGGTCGTTCTTGCCGTCTGGTATGGCACCAACATCGAAATCGTGAAGCAGTTGGGCGGCAGGCTTGCGGGCAAAGTCGTTGTGGACATTGCCAATCCGCTGAACCAGACATTCGATGGCCTTGCCACTGCGCCGGATTCTTCGTCTGCTGAAGACGTTGCAAAAACGATTGCACCCGGGGCGAAAGTGGTGAAAGCCTTCAATACGACCTTTGCGGGCACGCTTCTCGCGGGACAGGTGGCGGGTCAGCAACTCGACGTCTTTATCGCCGGCGACGACGCGGACGCGAAAAGCAAGGTCGCACGGTTGGTCAAGGATGGCGGCATGCGCCCGATTGATACCGGCCCCTTGAGCCGCTCCCGTCAAATCGAAGGGATGCAATTCCTGCACATCGTTTTGCAGGGCACACTCGGCACCAATTGGATGAGCACTATAAAAATCTTGAGCTGACAAAATCATCGTTGTTCTTATCAACTGATGTTACGCAAACTTCTCCCTCATCCCCCGACCCTTCCCCCGAAAGGGGAAGGGAGTCCCCTCTCCCGCGGGGAGAGGGCCGGGGTGAGGGTGTATAAGATGAAAAAATTATTGGATTGCGTAACATCAGTTATACCAGGCACGGTCACAAATTGCGGTTTTCTACCGCTTGATTCGCGGGGCTGAAGCCACCTGCTCAGTACGTGAAAGTTGTCGCCATGGCGCCTTGGCGCCACTTTCATGCGCTGAGGCGGGGATTTATCCCTTGCCGAATCCCGTTGAACAAAAGCGCAATTTATGCCCGTGTTCAGTATATCAATACACATTTCGCAAAGGAAATCAGCACAATGTTAGATAAAACCGCTTCCATCAAATCAATGCCCGACATGGCATTCGATAAAATTGCCTCAGATCAAATGATCGAACGGACTGCCAAAGCTCTTGAAGCCAACGGCATTCACACATTGATCGCACAAAATAGCGAAGAAGCCAGACGCATGTTTTTCGGACTGATCCCGGATGGCGCGGAGGTCTTTCTCGGCGCATCGGTTACGTTGGAACAGCTTGGCATCAAAGATGAAATTGACAAATCCGGGCGCTTCGATGCAATCAGGCCAAGGATGTTTGCGATGAACCGCGAAACGCAGGGGAGGGAAATCCGCAAGCTGGGCGGCGCGCCGGATTATGCCGCGGGAAGCGTCCAGGCGGTCACTGAGGACGGGCATGTGATCATGGCGTCGAAGACGGGCAGCCAGCTTGGCCCGTATGCCTCGGGCGCCGGGAAAATTGTCTGGGTGGTCGGCGCGCAGAAGATCGTCACGGATGTGAACGAGGGCCTGCGCCGCGTCGAGGAATACTGTGTCCCGCACGAAGAGGAACACATGCAGCAGCTGTACCGCACCGGCACCAGTCCAAACAAGATTTTGGTCTTCAACCGCGAGTTCCGCCCGGACCGCGTCACACTGATCATCGTGAAAGAATCATTGGGCTTCTAGCCCGACGATCCCTGACGGGATGTGAGATAAAACCCGTTCCCCAGAGTGCCGCGGCATCTTTTCAAATCTGATAACAGGACACTTAACGTCCTGTTATCTTTTGCCCTTGACAAAAGGGGGGAAATGATTAGAATTCCTTCCGTTTTGGAAATATCCAGAAACGGAAGTAAATTCGATGTCCACGACCGAACAAACGGCAGATCAATTCCTCGAACTCCTGCAGGGCTTCCTCCGTTTGCACCCCAAACTGATCAAGCCTGAACAGGCCGTTCAATTCAAAAAGCAAATGGAACGCCTGAGGAAGAGCAGCATGGCCAACGCTGAAGACCGTCCGCTCTTCTTTCGGATCATCGTCATCCTGACGCATAGCGCGACTCCGCCAACGATGGGCGAACTGAGCAACGACCTCGGCGTCCCTCTCAGTTCTGCGACGCGGATCATTGACCTGCTGGTGGACAACGATTTCGTCGAGCGCGTCAACGATCCAGGTGATCGCCGCGTGGTGCGGATACAGATGTCCGAGAACGGAAAGCGGTTTTCGAGAATCGCAATGGAATTCATCAGGCAGCGCATCGCCAGCCTGCTTGAAAACTTTTCGTCCAACGAGCAAAAACAGTTGCTGCAATTGATGACAAAACTGCTGACATCGCTGCAGGCAGAAAACCAGTAATTATCGTTTTGAACAGTCATGACCGCGAAAAGGAGCTATTGAAAGATAATGAGAAGGTTTCGAGCGCTAATTAAAAAGGAAATGACCCACATGCTGCGCGACCCGCGCACCTTGATATTTATTTTCATCATGCCCATCCTTCAATTGGTTCTGCTGGGTTATGCCAACAACACCGATATCAAAAATGTGCCGACAGCGGTGTTCGATCAAAGCAACAGCGCCGCCAGCCGTTCCTTGCTGGATGCGTTCCAGGCAACCGGCTATTTCTCGTTTAATTACATTGCCAACAGCGATGCTGACGTAAACCGCCTCATTGACGACGGAAGCGTTAAAGCTGCAATCGTGATACCGCCCACATATAACAGCGATCTCGTTTCCGGCCAGACGGCTCAAGTGTCAGTCGTAATTGATGGTTCGGATCCTACGGTTGCCAGCGCCGTGCTTACAGCCGCAACATTGGCGGGCCAGGCAAAAGGCGCCAGCATCCGCGCACAGCAATTAGCGTCACAGGGCGTGGGCGGCGATGTTTCACCAGCCTCACCCGTGGATGTGCGAACGCGCGTCCTTTTCAACCCTGATCTACTCGGCAGTTACAGCATCGTTCCCGGCTTGATTGCGATGATCTTGTTCCAAACTGCAACAAGCCTCACCGCGCTTGCGATTGTCCGGGAACGGGAACGCGGCACCATCGAGCAGTTGATCGTGACCCCGATTCGAAACTGGGAATTGATTCTGGCCAAGATCATTCCTTATATCCTGGTTTCCTTTGCAGATACCCTTTTAATTCTGGTTGTTGGGACGCTCATGTTCGGCGTTCCCATTCGCGGCAGCCTGATCCTGCTCTTTGCGCTGACGGGGTTGTATTTGCTGCCCACTCTTGGCTATGGCCTGGTCATTTCAACAGTGGCTCAAACCCAACAACAGGCCCAGTTGATGGTCATGCCTCTCCTGCTGCCAGCCATGATGCTTTCGGGCTATATTTTCCCAATCTCCACGTTGCCCGTTGTTTTGCAATATGTAAGCGACCTGCTCCCCACAACTTATTTTATCTATATCATGCGCGCCGTTGTCGTTAAAGGTGTTGGCCTGGACCTGATCATGCCCCAGACCATAGCCCTGAGCATTTTTGCAATTGCCTTGCTCGCGCTTGCAATCTGGCGCTTCCGCAAGACGCTCGATTGATGACTTTTGTATAGCGAATAAAAATTACGCAACTCTTACAGAGAGAAAGGACAATTTGATGAGAGGCTTAGGAAAGCGGAGAACAATAACCATCGTAGGGGTGTTGGTGGTGCTGATAGGGGTGTCGCTGGGGGTGTTGTTCCGGCAATCGAGTCTGAACAACGACAGT
>JAJYLQ010000035.1 GCA_021787595.1 Chloroflexota bacterium
AAGATTTGGCTCACTCCCTGCCGCGTCCCTGGGAACGGTATTTACCAACCCGCCTGAACCAATCGCCCACTCCGGCCATGACGCTCCGCGACATGAGCCGCATTATTCGGCAGATTGGGACACCTGCCCTGGCTCCCAAACCCCGAGGTAAGTCTCCCGGCAGGCACAAAGGCACAAAACTTACACCACGAACTCGCCAACCGGTGATGAAAAAAGCCTCGGCTTGAGCAAGTTCGGCGGTTGTCGAGCCTGTCGAGACATTCGTTTATGCGGTTGTTAATGTGCTTCCTTGTTTGATTTCATCAACAAGGTCTGTTGAATTTGTCCAAAGTCCAAAATAGGTGTCCCTCACTGAAATCAACCACACGCTGCTGGTATGACGTAGGGTCGGTAGGCGAGCAAACTGATTCGTGGGCGTACGATCTATCCGATGGCACGAACATACCGCGCCAGCTCGTGGGTGCGCAGGGCAACATCACTTACTCGGCGAGATACACTCCATGGGGTGATACGATGGAATCCAACGGCACGGGTAACTTCTCCTTCGGTTGCCTAGGCGGATTGATGGATACTGCCACCGACTTGATTGGAGCCTGCCCTGAGTTTATCGAAGGGTTGGCAGCGGGAATTATTATGATCCTGCTATCGGAAGATTCCTGAACCGCAGTGCCAATCCGAGCAGCACCAATCCGTATGTGCCGTGGGGAGGCAATCCGACTGGGGCAGTCATCACGCCGTTGGCGTTGCTGTTCCTTGTTTACAGCCGCAGGAAGAAACGCGGTACACTGGATACGATTATTATTTTGGTGGCGGTGAGTATGTCGCTTGGATTGAGTCTGACTGCGTGCGGAGGAACGACTACCACGACTGTTGGAAATGTCACTATCACGATTACGCCAATGCCCTCTCAAAATGGAACTCAAAGTGCAATGGTAACGGTCACTATACCCCCGCCTGTTGGCTCTCCAGTAGGTACCCCTTCTGTAACGTGCTGCTACAGTCACACAACCGTCAAATAACGGATATCAACCGTCCCATTGTGAGGGGCGTCCGGAGGGAGAATCAGGCAGGAGGCCGCTCCGTGCTGTTCAAGCGGCGGGGCATTGCAATACGGGCCGAAGTTGGTGCAAGGCGCTGTGCGACAAATTCAATCGGTATGTGAGGCACCATTTTCACAAGCCCAGATACGCGGCGCGCACATGCTCGTTCTTCGCCAGTTGGCGGGAGGGCCCCTCGAGGCTTACCTTTCCCTCGGCGAGGACAAAGCCATAATCGCTGATGGCGAGCGCCATTTGAACATTCTGCTCGACCAATAAAATGGTGATCTTGAGATCGCGCAATTGGCTGAGATTTTCGAATAATTGGAGCACAAGTACCGGCGCCAAACCAAGCGACAGCTCGTCAATCAACAGCACTTTGGGATCGGCCATGATCCCGCGCCCCACGGCCAGCATTTGCTGTTCGCCTCCGCTCAGCGTTCCAGCATTTTGATCCCTCCGTTCTTTCAGGCGCGGAAACATCTCATAGACCCTTTCGAGGTTATCCTTCATCTTCGGCCGCGCCCGCGGATTGGTCGCGCCCATTTCCAGGTTGTCATAAACGGTCATATCCGTAAAGAGCTGGCGGCCTTCCGGAACCATGATGAGACCCATGTCGGCTTTGGTGTACGCGGGCAGGCGGCTGACATCCCTGCCCTCGAACCAGATCGAGCCGCCCCACAGGCGGATCTGTCCCATCACGGTCCGCAGCAAAGTTGTTTTTCCGGCCCCGTTGCCGCCGACGAGACAAGTCAATTTGCCTTCCTGTAGATTCAACGAGGAACCCCATAAGACCTGGACCTCCCCATATCCGGAAGTGACGTCGCGAACTTCGAGGATGCTCATGGTCATTCCTCCTCGAGCAACTGATTGGCCAGGCTCGAATCGCCGAGATACGCCTCGATCACGCGCGGGTTGTTGGCAATTTCATGCGGCGTCCCATCCGCGATCTGTTCGCCGTAGTCCAAAACGATGATGCGGTCGGAAACATTCATCATGGCTTTCATCAAATGTTCGATCATGATGATGGTGATGCCTTGTTCGCGTATCTTGCGGACGGTTTGAACCATGCCATCAATTTCGGATGGATTCAGCCCTGCCAGCACTTCATCCAGCAGGAGCAGATACGGATGCGCCGCCAGCGCCCGCGCCATTTCCAAACGCTTCTTCTGCGCGACGTTGAGGCTGCCCGCCATTTGATCGGCGCGGCTGTCCAACCCGACGAATCCCAGCACCTCGTCCGCGATGCCCGCGGCTTTGCCGAGATTGTGGTTTTCGCGTCCGAAGCACGCGCCCACCATGACGTTTTCGCGAACCGTTAATTCATTCAATGGCCGGACGATCTGATGCGTGCGCGCCATCCCCATGTGGGCCAGGTCATAGGATTTCATACCGGTCACGTCCTTGTCCCGGAAAATGATGCGGCCCACTTCCGGGTGATACACGCCGTTGATGACGTTGAAAAGCGTTGTCTTCCCCGCGCCGTTCGGACCGATCAATCCGAGGATTTGTCCCTGAGGCAGGTCGAACGTGATCTGGGTCAGCGCCTGGAGCCCGCCGAATTGTTTGGTGAGACCTTGAACCGAAAGAAGCACCGTCATGCCAGCACCTTCCCGAAGATTGGGACGCGCCGCCGCAGCCATCCGACCGCGCCGGCGGGAATAAAGAGTACGATCACGAGCAGCAGTGCGCCCGCCACCGAAAGTTGGATGTTCTTAAAGAGCGGACTGGTCAACAGGTAATTCCGCAAGCCTTCATATCCCGCCGCGCCCAGAATCGGGCCCAACACGCTGCCTTGTCCGCCGAGCATGACGATCACCAGCATCTCGATCGAATAATCCAGGCGGAAGGCATCGCCCGGCTCGATGTGTCCGTTCTTGAAAAAGAACAGGGTTCCAACAATGCCAGGCAGGATGGCTGAAAGAACGAAAGCCCAGGTTTTGGCATTGGGAGTGATCACACCCATGACTTCGGCGGCGCCCTCGTCTTCGCGGATCGCCATCAGGCCCAGGCCGAATTTGCTATTCTTGACCACGAAATTGAGAACCACTGCCAAAAGCGCAATGGCAAAAACAGCATAGTAGGCCATCCATAGTGCATTGGCTGCGCCGCCATAACTGTTATAAACCTTGAAGTTGAGCGTCATTCCAATCGGCCCGCCGAAGGGATCGAAATTATTGGTGAAGGCGCGCACCGCTTCATTGATGCCAATGGTGGCGAGTGCAAAATATGCGCCGCGTAATCGGAGGATGGCTTTGCCCAATAGAAATGCAAGCAGCCCGGAGGCCAATCCTCCCGCGAGAGCTGCGCTCCACAGCGGCCAGTCCTGGGCATTGATCAGATACAAACCCACGTAACCGCCCAGCCCGAAGAAGACGATGTGTCCGAAACTGACATAGCCGGTGAAACCCAGCAGGATGTTCAGACTGGCAGCCAGCACGATGACCTGCATGATGATGTAGATCGTTTCGCGCAGGGACGCGCTGTGATTCGCGATCGGGCCGATGCCCAGGGCGGCCACCGCCAGCAGGCTGACCCATAGACCAATGCTTTTGAGCTGCTTCATTTCTTTGCTCCAAAAAGCCCGGTGGGACGCACGAGCAGGATGATTACGAACAGAATGAATTCCAGGACGGGAACCCAGCTGTTGGGCATAAAGATCGGGATCACGCCCTCCATCACGCCCAGGATCAAGCCGCCCAATAATGACCCGATGGGATTTCCCAGGCCGCCCAACACCACGATCACAAAACTCTTTAATTGGTATGCGTTACCGGCCAGGATGGTGAACGGGAAGAAGGTTGCGATCAGCCCGCCGGCTACGGCAGCGAGCAATGTGCCGAGTCCAAAACTGAGCGCGAGAACGCGGGACGAAGGAATCCCCATGAGTTCCGCGGCGGCGCGATTGTTGGCAACGGCCCGGATGTTTTTTCCGGGGCGGGTGCGGTACAAAAAGAAATATAAGGCGCCCGTGACAACAGTCGCAACGATGGCCGCCACAAGACGTGTGCCTTGAACCGTCAGGTCGCCGCTCCCGATGCTTCCCAGCGTGAAGTTGACGTTGCGCGGCGTGGTGCTGAACGTCGCGGTTCCCAAGCCGATCATGATCATGTTCACCGCGTAAGTCGCAAGGAGCGTGGAAAGAGGCGGGGCGGATAACACGCGGTGGATGGCGACGTAATAGATGATGACGCCGCCGATGAGTCCAATCAGCGCGATCAGGATCAGGGCGATGTAGGGATTCATATTGAGCGAGGTGAACAACAAATAGACACCAAACATAGCCAGGGCCATGATCGGCGCATGTGCCAGGTTGATCACGTTCATTACGCCCCAGATCAAACTCAGGCCCATGGCGGCAATTCCATAGACAAAGCCGATCAGCAAACCGTCAATTAACGAAGCAATAAAAAGATTTCCCATGCGGTTCTCCCGCGAGCCGATATGGTTTCTCGCTTATTATATAACCTGAGTTCGGGATAAGAGTCATCCATCGTCCTGCCGTCTCGTGGCGCCACCGCCGTTGTTCGTGGCACACAGGCCACCTACGGCGGCACGAACGGTGAGCGGACGCTGAGCGAGACGAAGCGGAAGTCGAAGGGCAAGTTGATACCAGAATTTACGTCTCGACTACGTGGCGCCTTTGGCGCCGCTCCGCTCCCCAGAAGAACACTGGGACTTCGCAGCGCGACGATGCATATTTTATTCTTATCCCGAACTGGCATTATATAGAAAAGTCCCTGCAAACGTTCAGCGCGCTTACAGGGACCTTCCGAACTCAAAAAGTTATGGAATGGGGTAAAGCACTGGCGCAGTCGCACCTGTCTCGGGCCAGACGACCTGCTTGACCAGGTTGCCGCTCGAGTCTTTCTGCCATTGGATATATATCATTTCATGACCAATCTGCAAGCCATGATTTGCAGCGCTCGTATCGAATTTGATGTGACCGTAGAAAGTCAGGATGTCCATCTTATCGAGCGCGGCGGTAATGGCTGAAGTATCGAGTGAGCCGGCAACTTCGATGGCGCGCTGCAGAATCAAGCCAGCCGCATAGCCTCCTGCGGAGTGGTAGGATGGATCTTCGTTAAAGGCGGCTTTGTAGGTGCTGGTGAAGTCCGCACCGGTGGGGCCGTACCAGGTCAGGCCGGCTTTCTGCGCGGAGTCCTGGGTAAAGCTGACTTGCGGTTCCCATTGACTCGGCCCAATCACGCCCAGCGCGGCATCGCCTAATTGAGAGAATTGATCTTCCGGCGGTGCGACCAGCAACGTCACGAACTTGGCGCCGATCTTCTTTTCATAGAGTTGCTTGGCGAGCGTGCTGCCGTCCTGGAAATGTCCGCCGCCCATGACTGCATCCGGCGCAGCCGCCTGGATTTTGTTGATCAGCGCGGAGAAATCGGTCGTGGCTGGATCGTACCCTTCGTTGACAACGATGTTGTAGCCTTTGCTCGTCGCGTACGTGACCAAGGCTTTGACGACGGCGGCGGAGAAACTATCCGTTGAATAGGCGATCGCTAACTTCTTGGCATTGGGATCGGTCTTTGCCAAAAGATCCAAAGCGCCTGTCAGGTAATGGCTGGCGGGAGTGTAAGCCTGGTAGACCAGCGTATAACCCTTTTGATAGGTGCTGTCGTCGGCTGCGCCGGTGGTGATCATGATCTTGTTATATTGCTGTGCGATCACCGCCGCAGCCGCGGCCAAGCCGCTCGAATAGGGACTGATCAGAAAGTCGGCATTGTCTTCCGTGGCGAGCTTTGTATACAGCTGCTGTACACGATCGGTATTGGACTCGTCATCATACGTCTGCGCTTTGAACGTGACTACCGTGCCGTCAGCCAATTTGACGCCTCCGGCTTTATTGACCTGATCCATCCAAAGCTTGAGGCCGTTATATTGCCGGGTCGATTCGACGTTGAGCGAACCGGTCTGCGAGGACGTGAAGCCGATGGTGACAGTCTTGGCGGCGGGCTGGGCGGGCGCGGTGGACGCGGGCGGGGCCTGGGTCGCCGGCGCGGGGGCCTGAGTCTGCGGTGCGGCGGTCGGAGTCGGCGCGGGGCCGCAGGCGGCGATTGCCATGCTTCCTAAAATGAGCAGGCTGAACAATACGAACAGTGAACGTTTCATCTGAACTCCTCCAATGGAATGTTTGGAAATGCAAATCGAACGCGGGGCTGTGCTGGAATCAAGTTCGCGGAACCAAACCTCCTGGATGCAGGGTGATTGGATGGATTGGCTGCACCCTCCTAACATTCTATGTGCCTTGTGGAAATTTTTTCTAAAAATGGATGGGGGGTATATAAAAAATTCGTAAATAACCTGAATTCGGGATAAGTGGGTTATCGCTCTGCCATCCCGTGGCGCCATGGCGCCACCGCCGTTGTTCGTGGCACACAGGCCACCTACGGCGGCACGAACGATGAGCGGACACTGACCCTGAGCTTGTCGAAGGGCAGATTTGAAGCGGAACTCTGCGCTTCGACTGTTGCCTCACGGCCTCCGCTCCCCAGAAGAACATTGGGACCTCGCAGCGCGATGACAACATTTCTTTTCTTATCCCGTACCGACGTTAAATAACGGTGTGCACGCAAAACGTGTCAGGCAGATTGCTCTCTGCGCCGTCCTCGGCGCAGGATTTACCCAACGGACGCCGCCGGTCCCGCTACGCGGGATCTTCGAGACGGCGGCTGGAGCAGAGTTGCTGACAACCTTTGATACTGTTGGCGAAATCGGGAATTGCGCCTGCTTACCCGTTTAGCAGGCACACATTTACGGATGGAAAATGAATTCGCCAACAGTATCAACCTTTGCGTCCACACAAATAACTGTGTCTACCCCTCGAAGCGATAGCCGATGCCGTGTTCAGTATGCAAATACTGTGGATGCAAAGGATCGCCCTCGATCTTTTGCCGGAGGCGTCCAATATAAACCCGCAGGTACTCGGCCTCATCGCCGTATTCCGGCCCCCAGACGTGCTGCAGGATCGCGCGGTGTTCCAGGACCTTTCCCGCATGCCGCATCAGGTAGAGGAGCAGGTTATATTCTGTGGGCGTGAGTTCAATCGTTTGACCGCGAAGGGTCACACGATGACTGGCAAGTTCAACTGAAATATCCCCGCGCGCGATGCGTTCGTCGCCCGTGTTTGGGGTTGACCAGTGCGAACGCCGCAGCACCGCCTTGATCCGGCCCAATAGTTCGCCAACGCCAAAAGGCTTGGTGAGGTAATCGTCCACTCCCAGGTCAAAGGCGCGCACCTTATCGGTCTCCTCTCCCAGCGCGGTCAAAATGATGATGGGCGCGTTCGAGCTTTGGCGGATGCGCCGCGTGGTTTCCAGGCCGTCCTGGTGCGGCATCATGATATCCAGAATGACCAGGTCAACTGACGATGTATTGAATAACGCCATGGCTTCCAGACCGTTGGAGGCCGTCAACACCTCATAGCCGCGCACCTCCAGGTTGCGGCGCACAAAATCCCGCAGCGGCTTTTCATCGTCAACGACCAGCACTTTAATCGCGTTCATCGTTTGCCCCGTTGTGTCCGATGTGACGGGTTTTCTGCAAGTCCGCCGCGCCGTTCAGCGGAATGAGAAACGCAATGCAGGCGCCGCTCTCCTGCGGTTCCACCCAAATCCTGCCGCCGTGGGCGCGCACGAATCCCTGGCAGATCGCCAGTCCCAGCCCCGCGCCGCTGGCCGTGCGCGTCAGGCTGTTGTCCACCCGATAGAAGCTCTCGAAAATGCGCTGGCTTTCCTCGGGTGGTATGCCCGGCCCATTGTCCGAAACGCGGAAGACAAGATGATCCTGCTGCCGCGAGACTTCCACGCGGACGGCCGCCTCGGAGCCGCCGTATTTCGCCGCGTTCTCGATCAGGTTCCGCAGGATGGTTTCCAGCCGGGGCGGATCGCCAAATAACGGAGGCAGATTCGGCTCGATCTGGACCTCGAAGCGGTTGCCCGCTTCAAGTCGAGCCTGTTTCGCCGCCCGCTGGATCGTCTCCTCGAGTTCGCACACCTGATGCGAGAGCCGCAGTGATCCCGCTTCGATCCTGGATAAGTCGAGAAGATTGTTGACCAGGCTCGACAGGCGATCCGTTTCATTCGAGATGACAGAAAGGAATTCGCGCTGCGAGGAACGATCCCATTCCACATCATCGGCTAAAAGCGTCGAGACATAACCTTTGATGCCCGCCAGCGGCGTGCGAAGCTCGTGAGAAACCGTGGAGATCAGACTCGATTTCATGCGATCCAGTTCGCGGTCTGCGGTGACATCTTGCAGGATCAATCCGTGTCCGATGATGATATCGCGCGTATCCGTCACATCGAATGTTTCCAGCCGCATGGACGCAGCCTGCCCGGACAGGCTCAAATCAATTTCGACTTTTCGCGCCCTGGTTTTTTCGAATATGTTCTTGATTTCCTGCTGCGCCTTTTGCGTGTCCTGCGCGTTGGCAAGAATGCGCGCCAATACGCTCTTGACGGACGCCCCTGCCAGATCTTCGGGAGTCAGCGAAGCCAGCTCTCCCACGCGGCGGTTGGCATATACCACCTTGTCTTTCAAGTCGCTCAGGATCAAGCCATCTTCCATGGACTGGATCAATGCTTCCAGGCGGCGCGTTTGTTCCTCCAGCCGGGTGTCACTGCGCTCGAACAAAACCGCATTCTCGATTGCCATTGCCGCCTGGTTTGCAAAGGTGGTAAGCAGCTGAATTTCATTATAAGTAAATTGATGTGGAACAGCATGAAAAACGAGCAGCACGGTAGGCGGAGCATGCTGCGTGTTCAGCGGCACGGCCATGATGGCGCGGTAGCCCTCGGAGCGTGAAAGCCCGCGTCGGTTGACATAACTTGGATCGGTCTCCGTGTCGCTGACGTAGATGGCCTCTTTGGCATGCAGCGCGCGCATCGTCACGGAGTCGGGTTCGCCGGGCTGGATGGCGAGCCGTTCCACGTAGCTTTTCGAAAGCCCGCGGCTGGCCTGCACGCGGAATACCTCATGCTGTTCGTCCAGTGCGATGATGGCGCACCTCTCCACTTTCAGCAGGCGGGACATTTGTTCGAGGATTCGGTCGAGGACGGTCTGCAAATCCAGGCTGGAGACGACTGCGGCGCTCGTTTCCAGAAGTGTGGCATTTTCCTTCATGCGGTCGCCGATGGACTCCTCCATGCGCAGGATACTGCGGATCAAATGTCCGATCTGATCTTTGCGCCGCGCCAGGCGTTTGAGTTGATCCCGTTCCTCCCGGCTGATCGGACGGTTTGCTCCAATGGCCTCGCTAATGGGTGCCAGCCGTTCAACAGGATTGATCACGCGGATGGATAACATCGCCCAGAAGAAAAGGCCGATCAGCACAAAGGCCGCGGCGGCAACCTCGGTGACGCGCTGAAGCGTGATCTGCGCCGCGAAAGCCGACGCGGTTGGACGGCTGACGATCACTTCCCAGTGGATGTCCGATATTGGAGTGTGAGTATAGAGCCTCTCGTTGTTTCCTGAGTCGGCGGCAATCTGAGAGCTGCCGCTGTCCGCGGCGGCGTGTTGATAAATGTCGGGGAACAGATCACTGGCAGGATGCAAGAGGAAGGCAGGATCAGGGTAGGCAATGATCTGGTAACTGCTGTCCAGGATCGCAACCTGCAATCCCTCCTGTGACTGGTGTTCGGATGCGATGGAGGCAAGTGTGCCGCTCAGGCTTTCGAGTTTGATGTTGGCGCCGACCAGGCCGAGGAATTGTCCCTGCGCCGACCAGATCGGCATCACGGCAGTGGCTACCGGCTGATTGGTGGTGGGGGAAATCCGTCCCTCGGAAACGAATGGATGGTCGGTCTTAAGCGCCTGCTGGTAATATTGTCGAAAGGAAAAGTCCACGCCGACGGTGGAGCCGGGGCCGGTCGGATAATGATAGAGCATGATCCCGGTGGGACTCAGCCGGTAGATCAGGTTCATGTTGGGATGTGTATTCATCGTGACGCTGAACAGGCGATCCATGCCCATTGAATCAGCCTGGACCACTTCGGGGTAGGCGGCCAGTTCCTGCACCGCTTGCAGCGAATTGTTGATCGAGTTGTTGGTCTCCTGGGCGATGGCGTGCGCGAGCGAAAGGTCATTGGCCTCCACGTTCTCGCGGATGCGTACGCCAACCAGTTGGTTGAAGACCAAAAGCGTGATGAGAAAAGGCACGATCAGCAGCAGGTACAGTGCCAGCAATTGGAAACCGAGGTCCCGGTAGAGGGAAAGCCAGCGTTTCATTTGGGCTTCAAGTTTGCGTTGATGCGGATGCCCGAGAGGGCGCTTTTGATTCCGAAGACATGGACAGCAACGACTTTAAAACAGGTGTAAGCAAAAAATCCTCGACGATATTGACGGCAATTATAAAGCCTCTCGAGCAGCCCCTTGTTCTCTGAAAGTCCAATCCGCACGGGTGCTTCCATTCCGTAATCGCCGGCATAAAAACGATCCGCGAATTTGGTTTTCAATCGGAAAAATTCGCGTGAACTCGCGGGCGAGATAGCCGGGTTCGAAAAAATCAATCACCGCATGGTAAAATCTCGGACTGCCAGGCAATCAAGGCGTAAAATTCTCACTTATAAAACCGTCAGCCAGCGATGATAAAAAGACCACTGTGTGAGGATTTTCTTCCGGGCAGGGTGATTCTTTGCGCCATCGGCATGGCAGGTTTCGACTTTTGGAGTAGGGATCATGATCAAACTCAGTTACAGCACGTTCGGCTTGACCAACTTGGATTTTATCCGCTCCATCGAGGCTGTGGATCGAGCCGGCTATCCGGGCATCGAGCTCGCGTTCCATCGCGACCAGTTCAATCCGTTCGACATCACCAATGAATATCTCGCGGCGATCAAGAAGCGGCTCGACACGCTGGATGTGAGGGCCGCCTGCGTGGCGACGGCTTCGCATTTTTTCACCCCGTCGCGCCCGCACGAACCGTCCCTGATGAGCCCCGATCTGGCGGGCAGGAAGCGGCGCATCAATCTGGTCAGACGCGGGATCGAAGTCGCCCGCAAGCTGGGTGTCCCCCTCGTCACGTTCGGAAGCGGATTCATCCGTGAGGAGCACGTGACCCATCCCTCCGTCAACCCGCGCGAACTGCTGGTGGACAGCATCCATCAATGCCTGAAAGAATTGCGCGGCGATGAAGATATCACCCTGCTGATCGAACCGGAACCGGGCATGTATATCGAAACGCTGGAAGAGGGCCTCGGCCTGGTCCATGAGGTCAATTCGCCGCGCTTCCAGCTTCACCTTGACCTGTGCCACAATTATTGCTCGGAGCGGGATTATCTCAACGCGTTATCGAAGGCCGCGCCATACGCCAAATTCCTGCATGTTTCCGACGCGCAGGAGGGCTGCAACCTGAAAATCGTGAAGGCTGCAGACAATCTGAAACTCGACCTGAACTTTGCCAGTTATCTCATC
Organism: Chloroflexota bacterium; assembly: GCA_021787595.1. Classification (GTDB taxonomy): domain Bacteria; phylum Chloroflexota; class Anaerolineae; order Anaerolineales; family Villigracilaceae; genus Fen-1038. The sequence goes on from JAJYLQ010000035.1 coordinate 11,463, forward strand.
TACTTCCCCGAATTCGCGGAATACCTGCTTGTGCACCGGGATCATCCAATTTATTTCTACGATGAATCGCCGAACGTCGAACAAACGAAGCGCATCGAATCCATTTTGGGGTCGGCGAACATTTCACAGCCGCCGGTCTTTGTAGACTACAACAGCCTGTTCGCAGGCGCAACTCCCCTGGATGATGAAATTTTTACCTACCTGATCTCCGTGCCGGGATTAAGTTACGATGTCCTGGAACGCGCCCGCCCGATCCTCCTCTATTTGCGAAGCACGAAGGACGCCTGCGGCAAACTGCTGATGGACAAAATGGCGGCGAACACGCTGACCGGCATTGTCCACTTCCACGAGATTCCCGGCGAAGGGACGATGGATTTCGCCGCCAGTTTCAAGGCCCTGACCGATAACGGCTTTTCCGGGTACGCGTCCGTCGAGTTGTACCACCATGTCGCTTCGTGGGAGAAGGCGCTGAACGACAGTTACCGGCATTTGTCGCAATTTGTGTAATCACTCACCTTACACAGCGCGGCGCACCCTCCTGGTGTGCGTAACGTGAATAATCATTGGTCCTCATTGCGAGGCGGCTCGAGGCACAGGCAGTCGAAACCGGCGAAGCAATTCCCCTGTCGTATCAACCAGGAGTTTTTATAAACCCGGGATTGCTTCTCGAAGACCCGCATTGGCGTACAATTCGAATACAGGAGCGAGAGTTATGATGAATATCGAACAACTTGGCTGGGAGGCCGGGACAGTGGGGGAATTGGATCACCGTTTGTTGAAAGCGCCGCACATCAAACTGCGTTCGTTCACACAGGGACCGTCAGGCGACGTGGTCTACGCGGTGGATTTACGCATCAACCGGCCCAATTCGACCTTTTTATCTTCCACTGAAATGCACTCCTTCGAGCATTTCCTGTTGTGGGGTTTTCAGAAATACATGCCGCAGAACTTCATCTCCATCGGTCTGATGGGCTGTCAGACCGGCTTCTACCTCATCCTTTTCAATGAAGGACGCGCGCAGGTGATCTTCGACACATACGAAAAAATCCTGAACGATATTCTGGCTGCCGGTGAAGTTCCGTATGCCAGCATCGCGCAGTGCGGCAACTACAAAAATCACAGTCTCGAACTGGCACAGGGACTCGCCAGACGTGTGCTGGATGCCAGGGCCCATTGGCGGCAGGTGGTCGAGAAATAGAATGAATACCCGACGCGTCACCTATCAACACACCATCGAATACGAGGTGGTCGGCACCTCGAATCTTTTCCATCCGCAGAACTGGGCATTGCTCTCCGCCGGGCGGATCGAGGATGCCCGCCGTTTTGTGGTGGTGGACGGCAATGTGGAAAAACACTACTCCGCCGCCATCCGCGATTATTTTGCCTGCCATCACATTGACGTGAAGATCGTTGCCTTCCCCGGCGGCGAAGAGAATAAGACCATGGACCAGTACCAGTCCATCGTGCGCCAACTGGACGCCTTCCCCATCCGCCGGCGGGACGAACCGATCATCGCCATCGGCGGCGGCGTGCTGACCGATGTGGTTGGATTCATCGCCGGCAGTTATCGCCGCGGCGTGCCATACATCAAAGTGCCGACCACCTTGATGGGCTACGTGGACGCTTCCATCGGCATCAAGACCGGCATCAACTTCAATGGAAACAAGAACCGGCTGGGAGCCTTCCACGCGCCGCAAATGGTCCTGCTCGACAAATCCTTTTTGAAGACACTGCCCCGCCGCCATATCCTGAACGGAGTATGCGAGATCATCAAACTCGCAGTCATCAAGGATGCCGGCCTCTTCCACCTGCTGGAGCTGCACGGAGCGCAAAGTGTGGATGCCTGCTTTCAGGATGAGCAGGGCAGCCTCATCCTCGACCGCGCCATCGAGGGGATGCTGGAGGAGCTGCAGCCGAACCTGTTCGAGGAAGATCTGGCGCGCAGGGTGGACTTTGGCCATACATTCAGTTATGGGCTGGAGACGCGGCAGGAAGCCCGCCTGCTGCACGGCGAGGCGGTCCTGTTGGATATCCTCATCTCGACGTTGATTGCCCGGGCGCGGGGACTGCTCTCCGAGGAGGAGACCAGCCGCATCTTTCGCCTCAGCGAGGCGCTGGGGATTACGCCCGACGCATCGCTTCTCGACCCGGGCCTGCTCTGCGAATCCCTGGACGAGCGCACCTACCACCGCAACGGATTGCAGCGCGTTCCCATGCCGCGCGGCATCGGAGACTGCACCTTCCTCAACGACATCCACGCGGACGAGATCGAATCCGCAGTCAAATCTTTGGAAGATTGGATCACAATAAAACATGAGATCATTTGAAAACGCGGACAACAAGGAAATCGAAAAGTTCGACAAGGTCTCCCAAATCTGGTGGGACCCGAAGGGAGAGATGGGCACGCTTCACACCATCAACCCTCTGCGAACCAATTTCATCATGGAAAGACTCACGGTGTCGAATCCCAGGATGCTGGATGTGGGGTGCGGCGGCGGGATCCTCTCCGAGGCGCTGGCAAAGGCCGGGGCGCAGGTGACCGGCCTGGACCTGTCCGAGGCGTCCCTTCGAGTCGCGCGGCAGCACGCGCAGGACGAAGGTCTGACCATCTCCTATCGCTATGAAAACGTGCAGGATGTCTCTGAAGAGCAGGCCGGCGGCTTCGACGCCGTCACCTGCATGGAAATGCTGGAGCATGTGCCGGAACCGGCGAAGGTCGTGGCGGCGTGCGCGAAAGCGCTCAAGCCGGGCGGCCACGCCTTCTTCTCGACCATCAACCGCACACCCAAAGCCTTTTTGTTTGCCATCCTCGGCGGCGAATATATTTTGCATCTGCTGCCGCGCGGAACACATACCTACTCGAAATTGATTCGCCCGCGGGAATTGAAGGATTGGACACGCGAGGCCGGGCTGGAGTTCGTGAGGCTTGCCAGCCTGATGTACAATCCTTTCACTGGTACGTTCAAAGCTGCCGCAGGAAAAGAAGATGTGAACTACATGGCGCATTTCATCAAGAAGTGATCTGGCCCGGAGATTTGGCTATGAAAAGATTCTTTGCGCTCTCCCGAACGATGCATGGGATTTTGGACCTCGCCATGCCCGGTTTTGTGGCTCTGCTGTGGCTTGGAGGTTTTCCCGCATGGCATGTTTTGCTCCTGTCGGTGTTCACGGCCTTTGCCGCGTACACGGCAACCTATGCCTTGAACGACCTGGTGGGCATCGCGGTGGACAGGGAAAAATTTGCCGGGGGGATCAACGCCGGCTATTCGGTCGAGGCATCCAGCCTTCGCTATCCGCTGGCGCAGAACGCGCTCAGCTATCGGAGCGGATTGCTCTGGTTCGCAGGCTGGTTCGCAGCAGCGCTGATCGGCTCCTACCTGCTCAACCCATTCATCATCGTCATTCTGGTTGCCGCTTCGATCCTCGAAGTCATTTATTGTCTGCTCCTCAAGGTTACCTGGCTGCGGACGCTCGTCAGCGGGCTGGTCAAATCGAGCGGTCCCATCGCCGCCATCTTCGTTGTGGATCCCCATCCCGCGCTCGCTCTCGTGCTGCTGGTGCTTGCCTGGGTATTCTTCTGGGAAATTGGCGGGCAAAACATCCCGGCCGATTGGAACGATACCGTGGAGGATAAACGCGTCGACGCCAAGACCATTCCCCTGCAGCTCGGCCCGCAAAAGGCGGGGATCATCCTCCTGTTTTCACTCGGCCTGAGCGTGATCATCAGCCTGGGGCTGTCACGCGTTTCGCCCCTCGCCCTGGGCTGGGCCTATCCACTGGCAAGTATCATCAGCGGCGGCTTCCTGCTTCTCAAGCCGGGATACGAATTGTACAAGCGGAAGGAAGGACGCCTGGCGGCAAAGTTGTTCGATAACGCCAGCTATTATCCATTGGCACAACTGGCGATCATCTCCATTTTTGTGCTGCTCAAGTAAAAAGCGGTTCCGCCATCTTCAAACACAATGTACGCGATCCTCGAAGAATGGAGCAGGCGGCGTTTCATCGGGATGCCGGCAAGTCAACGAGGCAATGGTTCACGGTTGCCGCAGGTTTTCCGAAAGCTCAAGCTGGGGAAGTAATCGCTCAACAGGCTGAATCCGCCGTCCACCATCAGCGTTTGGCCGACGATCATCTCAGCGGCATCGGAACACAGAAAAGCCGCAACCTTCCCGACGTCTTGCGGAGTCACAAGCCGACGCGTTGGGTTGCGATGACGAACATTTTCCAATGCGAGGCGCGCGCCATCCGGCATGGCGTTGATCGCATCGGTCTCGACCAAGCCTGGCGAAATCGCATTGACGATGATCCCGTTCGGAGCAAGTTCCGCGGCAAGATAACGCGTCAGCGATTCGATCACGGCTTTCGACAATCCGATCACGCTATAGGATGGAACGACGCGCGTACCGCCTAAGCTTGTGATGGTGATGATGCGTCCCCAGTTTTGCTCGATCATGTGGGGTGCGATGCGTTGGACACAACGCAGAATCGAACGCGCGTTGACATCCATCGTCCAATCCCAATGCTTGTCGGTCGTCTCGAGCATCGTTCGGAATCCGCCGGTAGCGGCATTGGCGACAAAGATATCCACACCGTCGAAAGCGGATTCGACTTGGTTGAACATCGCCTCGATCTTTTCAGCCTCCGCTAAATTGGCTTTGAACGCAATGGCGCGGCGACCTAACTTTTCAATTTCAGCGACGACTTCTTGTGCGGCGCTTGTCTTGCGCGCGTAATGAACGACCACATCCGCGCCAGATTTTGCAAGCTCAAGTGCGATGCCGCGCCCGATACCGCGCGAAGCGCCAGTGACCAGTGCAACTTTTCCGCTCAGAAAATTTTCGTTAAACATGGATTCGATCCTTCCATTCTTTAATAGGCGTACCTATCAATTGCTGTTCGATGGAAAACCATTGATGCGATGGATCAGACTCGAGGACGGCCGCGTGGATCACATCATCATCAACCCAGAAATTGCCGCGCACGTCGAAGCCATTTAAGCGCGTTTCGTCGGCGCGGACGAATGTGCGCGCCGAGATTTTCAGCGTGCGCATTGGCTCGACCTTTGAATCGGTTTTATGCAATTCCAGGAATTCTGTTGAAGTCAAGTGCTGCGCTTCATCTTCGGAGGCGCGCAGTTCTTCGGGAGTCAACTCGTCGGGTTGCAGATCATGGTCAAAGGATTCAGCGAAGGACTCGATCAGTTTATCGGCGACCGCTTTGAGCGGAGTCCGAGGCGTTAACTCTTTTAGTGTCGTGATGTGACGATGCAGGGCCTTTTCCGCTAACAATCGAAAGGATGGCGAAGGAGTTCGCCAAACAGAAGTCATCGCCTCGAAGTCGAAATCGAACAAGATGTTGCCCACTACCACGGTCGCGTCTTCGATGCGCCCGCCGCCTGTGCCAGCGATTCGTTTGTTATTGACTTCAATCTCATTTGTATCGCGCAATTCCGCATTCAAACCGAAGGCTCGCAATGCGTTCACGGGCGCGGCGAGCGCAGAAACATAAATGTCTTTGAGCAGGACGGGCATGCGCGTGTGATGGAAAACGAGTTGATAGAAAAGTTGATTCTCATCGAGATAGGTCGCGCCGCCGCCAATTCGCCGACGAATGACAGGCAAGCCGCGCCGTTCACATTCGGCTCGGTCGAAGATGCTCTCGAACACTTGATGATAGCCGAGGCAAAGATACGGTTCACGCGGACGACAAATGATGACGACATCTTGCGACTCGGCAGTCATCCGTTTTGCGAGCGCATGATAAATGGCTTGCGTTTGCCAGAATGGAATGGAGCCGAGGTTGAGGAGGCGAATGGAGTTCATAACAGTAAGCAGAAGGCAGCAAGCAGAAGGCAGTATGCAGAAAGCAGGATTAGTTATTGGTTATTGCGTTGTGACTTTGGCTCCGCTCCAAATTTCTTCGAGGCGCATTTGCTGACGAATAATCATGATGTCGTCCGCGTTGGGAGGAAATGGATAGTCGCGGTATTCCTCGCCGGGACGATAGGAACCGTACGGACGGTTGCAAGCCATCACGCCATGCCGGTCGGGACAGCCATCGGTCATGAAAGGTGTGCCTGAGTTAATAGCATCATCTATGATCGAGGCGGGCGCGTCGAGCCCGATGAGATTACCTGCGTCATCGAATGTTAAAGAATTGCGCGGCAGATCATAATCTTCGATCAGATGCTTGACCAACTGAACGCGGCGATGACGATGGATCGGCGCGCGCGGACGATCTTGCGTAGCCGTACCGGGTTCGGGATTGAACGAGAAGAGATAACCCGCGATCTGTTCATCCTTCAATTGGAAAAATAAATCAATCAAATCGTGATCGGTTTCGCCCAAGCCGACGATGATGTGACAGTTGACATTCATTGGTCCGAAGATGCGGCGTGCGGCGCGGATGATCTTCCAGTGATAATCCCATTTATGCGGACCGCGCGTCTTCTTGCCGCGCGCTTCATCGAAAATTTCTTCGGTCGCGCCGTCAAGTCCGATGCCGACGATGTCCACGCCCGCCTCGCGGATCGCATAAAGTTTTTCTTCGTTCAACAACGTGGCGCTGACCAAGGCCGAGATCGGCACTTGCAGCGCGCGTTCACGCACGCGGTGGATGGTGTCGAAGAGATCGTGGTTGGCGCGATGATCCTGCACCTGCGAAATGCAAACGCGGCCGATTTCTTTTTTGGCCTCGCGCTCGGCAATTTTTTCCGCAATTAGATCGGTCGGGTATAACGGCCAATCGACGCGGATGAACGTGTTATCTTCAGGAAGTCCGGGACGTTCACGCGCCAATCCACAGTACGTGCAATTGGCGTAACAACCTTCGGGATAATTTTGAAGCAGGTTGATGCAATCGCAACTCGAACGATAGATGCGTCCGGGTTTGAGTCCCAATTCGATAGCCGCCGCCATGCTGATACGAACATAGTCAGGACTGATCTGATAATGTTCCGCTTGCTGGTCGGATGGGATCGTAACTTTTGCCATGATAACTCCTGCCCCTCATCCCCAACCCTTCCCTCAAAGGGGAAGGGAGTACCCTCTCCCTTTGGGAGAGGTCCGGGGTGAGGGAGAAAAATCTACCAACTCACGCCGCAGCAGGCATTGATGAACTGCGGATGCAATCCAGCCTGACGCGCATATTCGACGATTCCGTTGGCAGGATAAGCAACGCCGTTCAAGCCTGCGTCTATTGCCAAGCGATCAATCGCGACTTTCAGCGCACCCATCGGACGCGCGCATCCCAACATCGCAGGCGTGGAGGGAAGCGCCTTGCGCGCTTTTTCAAAGAAAGCCGCAATCTCGTCCAACGGCGGAGGTGCAACGTGAGCCATCGGCGTTTTCGTCAATGGCTCCAAGATCACCAACGCCAATAATTTCGGTGGATGCCGCACGATCATCTCCAGTGCACGTTCTTCACCGAGCATTTTGCCAAAATGCAAGCCGAGAATGATGTGTGGAATTGTCGGGACGCGATATTTTTCCAGCATTGCCAGCACATCTTCATAATCTTCAGGATCGGCATCGAGATGATAAACATCATGGATCGTGTCGCGATGACCGATGATATCGAGCATCGCGCCATCCACGCCGAGTTCGCCCAATGCGGCGCACGTCTCTTCATCGGGCAGACCGGGGTGGGCGCGGATCGTCAATCCCAGTTCGCTTTTGACGCGCATCAAATCGGGAATATGTTTTAGAAGCGGCACGCGCCCTTTGCGGTCACTGCCGCCGGAGACCAACACGCCGCGCGCCCCGCGCTTAGCCAGCGAGGCGCATAAATCAAACAGCGAGCCTTGATAGCGTGGCAGATTGGTCATGCCGCGCAGCATCGTCACATTGCAATGCTCACATGCCAGTGCGCACGCCGTGCCAGTCACGCTGATCGAAACAAATTCCACCGCGTTGTGGCCGTGGTATTCATCCGTCTTGTAACTTCGCAAGCCCGGCGCGTAAAAAGAAATCTCATCCGAAAAATTTTTGCGGCGGATTTCCATGCATTCCGATGAAGCTTGAATCGCATCAAGCATATTGCCCTCCGGGATTGACGTAACATCCATACGGATCGGCGCGCGCTTGACTCTCCGCCAGACGCGCGCGGGCAATCGCTTTGTTCACCGCTTCGATCAGGACTTCGAGCGGCACGCCGTTGAATTCATTTTGTCTTCGCTGATAGATTTTCTGCAGCGTTGCCGCGACCTTATCGGCTTGACTCGTGTGCCAGCGCAGTGACGCTTCCAAGTCTGCGACCGCATTCTCCGACGCGAAAAAATCTCCGCCGATGAACGCGGCTTTGATAATGTTCCCTGCGAGAGTCACGCGCACATCGAGCAGACCTGCGGGCGTTTTGATCTTGCTTGATCCGAAGGTATCCGCGACTTCGGACGTTTGATAGATCCAATCGTCGCTAAGATATTTTTCGCGTTCGAGCGCGGAAATGGCCTGGAGTTCGTCTGAGTTAAATGTATCGGCGACCAGCTTCACGTCGAGGGACGATGCGTATGAGTCTGCGATGGTTTGTCGCACTTCATCGAGCATGATCCCGCTCTTCGTCTCGCGTCGAACCGTTGTGATGCGTCCTGCGACCGTTGAAATTTCCTTATCCGAAATTTTTTCAAACGGCGTGTTCAAAACATGCAGCATCAATTCGACATCGAGGTCAACCAGCAGGCTGGCGTGAAAAAGCAAGCCGTTGGAACGGGCGCGATGAATGCCCAGCCCGATGATCTTTTTGCCGTCCACTTCGATGTCATTCTTGCGGCGGAAACTCGCCTGAACGCCCAGTTGATTCAAGCCGCGCACGAGTCCTTCGGAAAACATGCTCATCAATTCGCGCGCATGGCTGTAAGCGTCGCCCTGAGCGTTCAGTCGAAGGGTATCATCTGCGCGTCCTGGAATCGTGAGCGCCACGCCGAGTTGATCCGCACCCATGAGGATCGCGCCGCCGCCCGTCGGACGGCGATTGATTGGAATGTTGTGCGATTTGCAATAGTCCACGCGCACTTCGTTCCCGACGTTTTGAAAACGCCCCACCAGCGCGCAATGCGAGCGATAGGTGTAAAGCCGCAAAGTTGGAATGGATAAATTTGCGCCGACGCGTTCGGCGAGCGTTTCGTCCGCACTCAAGCCGAAGGAGGCGGTCACATTATCATCAGTAATAAGACGCCAATCCATAAATCAAACACCTGTATTGAGGTTACTCCAAAAAATAATATGTCACTCTGAGGGAGCGTCCTTTGCGACCGAAGAGTCTCTCAGTTTGCAAATCCGAGACCCTTCACTACGCCCAGGGTGACATGTTTGCAAGTGGAATACGATTAATCGATCCAGCCTTGCCCGCGATAACGTTTCATCTCTGATTCGATCCATGCGGACAAAGCATTTCCAGAAACTAATTGAGCAGATTCTTTTTTCCAATCGATGGGTTGAATGATGACCAGCCATCCATCATCGTACGGCGACAGATTCACAAGCGATGGATTCTTGATGACTGCCTCGTTGCGCGCGAGGATCGTGCCGCTGATCGGAGCGATCAGATCGCCTGTCATCTTGGCGGCTTCGAGCGTGCCGAACGATTCGCCGCGTTGAATAACTGCTCCGACATTCTTCAATGTGACATAAGCCAAATCGCCGAGCGCGCTCAAGCCCAGCGCGTCCATGCCAACGCGCGCCTGCCGCTGCGTGGAATTGACTGTGACCCACATGTGATGTTCGCGGTCATAGAAGCGATCCGCGGGGATGGTCAGTTCATCTTGTAAATCAATTTTATCGGTCATGTTTTACCTCTATATAATTTTCTCCAAGGAGTCGCTGGTCGAGTAGTGGCGCCCGCGACGCCACGTAACGCCCTGCGCCCTTTCAGGGTCGAGACCGCTGATATACGTTCAAAATGTGATCGCCGTTCGCAAAGTGTTACAGGCTTTTTCAGATCCATAGGGCGCGTCGTTGATGATGAATGGAATCTTCATGCGGTGGTTCCTGGTCCAAGTTCTGTTTCGATGTTGGAAATTTCCCTGAGCAGGCCAAGCGTTTCCATCGCTTCCTTCTCGCTCAACAAACTGATCGCGAATCCAACGTGGATCACGCAATAATCATTGACCTTCGCTTCTGGCACATAATCCAAGCAAGCCTCGCGAAAAATTCCACCTTCGCCATTTTGAGTCCGCCCTTTTCATAAATCTCAACAATCTTTCCCGGCACACCTAAACACATATCAGCCTCGCTCGATGTTACTCAACAGCCAATTGACCCAATCATCCATCCCTTCGCCCGTGCGGCATGAGAGCGGAAACGTCTTTACGCCAGGATTGAGCGCTTCCACGCCGCGCTGGAAGAAATCCATCTTGAATGGAATGTACGGCAGGAGATCAATCTTGTTGATGACCAGCGCGTCCACGCCGCGATACATGCCGGGATATTTATATGGCTTGTCATCGCCTTCGGGAACGGAGGCGATCAACACGGACTTATGCGTGCCGAGACGGAACTCAGCGGGACACACCAGATTGCCGACGTTTTCCACGATCAGCAGATCGAACTTCGTGAGGTCGAGCTGTTCGAGCGCGCCGCGCAGCATGACCGCGTCGAGATGGCATTCGCCGCCGGTGTTGATTTGAATGGACGCGCCCGCGCCCGCTGCGGCGGCGCGGTCGGCATCCAGCGAAGTGGCGATATCGCCGTCTATAACGGCGATCCGCAATTTGTCCGCGAGACGCGAGAGAGTCTGTTCGATGATGGAAGTCTTGCCCGCGCCCGGCGAAGCCATCAAGTTGATCGAGAACACATGCGCCGCATCAATACGGGCGTGGTTCTCCTGGGCCAAACGATCATTGGCGCTCAAAATATTTTCAACAATGGGAACGTTCAAGGGCATTCATTTCTCCAATGAGATGGGAGTCGGTGCTTCGTTCGTCTCGACATCAATGGACTCAAGACGAAACTCATCGCCCGCCGCGACCTTGACGCGCACGCTTTGGCAATTGGGACAAGCCAGCGTTTCATCATCGGGAGCGTAACGATGATTGCAATCGAGGCAGAGCATTTCAGCAGGCACGCGTTGGAAATGAAGTTGCGCGCCTTCGGCGATGGTGCCTTTGGCGATCATATCCCAATAGAATTGGACCGAGTCATCCACAACGTAGGAAAGTTTGCCGATGACCAAATGCAGATCGGTGATGCGCGTCGCTGCAGCCTGCTGTGCATGGCGCAGGGCAATGTTCAGAATCGATTCGGTGATGGGAAGCTCATGCATCCTTGTTTACTTTTTCATCGTCGTTTCCCGAAAGCCCTTGGCGAAAATCGCGAATACCCTTTCCAAGTTCACTGGAGATTTTGCCAATTCGTCCCACGCCGAACAGCAGGAGGATAATCACCAGGATGATGAGTAATTCAGGCACACCCAAACCAAACATTTCGAAACTCCTTTCATTTCAACAATTGCCATTCCCGCAAGACAGCTTCGGCGCGATCCAGAATTTGCGGGAGGATACCAACGATGACGGGGCTTAGATCAACGCCCACCGAAAGATCAGAAGGCTGCGCGCCGATCAGGTGAAGTTGTGCGGGAAGCCGTCCGCGAAAATTCGCGAGACCCAGCACTTCTTGAAAGGTAACTTGATGATCAGATAATTTGATGCCGGTGTAAAGAGGAATTTCATCACGTTTCAACTCGATTAATGTCCCCGCTTCTTTCCGCGCGTTGACCGCGTCCAGCACGAGCAGATGGCTGGCTTCTTCCACCCACGGCAGGAGATTCAACCCAAGCACGCCGCCATCCAGAAATTCAACCTCGGACGCGCGGTTCGTTAGAATCTTTTGAAGTTCTTTCATCGCGTAAACGCCCAAGCCCTCGTCGCGATTAAGTATATTTCCCAATCCAAGCACAATTTTTCTGGCGGCAGTATCGTTCATCCTATCTTCCAGTGACAACAAGAGGCGGAGGAGTCTTTCTTGCCTGACGCCCTCCGCCTCTCTCTTATCAAATCACTTGTGATTAGCTAACACAGACGTTCAAACCTGTAGCGACCTCGCCCAAATCATTTCCATCCGCATCCACCATGTGAATGGCGCAAGCCATGCACGGATCGAACGAATGGATCGTTCGCAAAATCTCCAGCGGCCATTCAGGTTTGGCGAGAGTCGTTCCAACCAGCGAGGCTTCGTACGCGCCCGCCTGACCTTTGTGATCGCGCGGGGAACCGTTCCACGTGGTCGGAACAACCATTTGATAGTTCTCGATCTTGCCGTTATCAATCACAACCCAGTGACCCAGCGCGCCGCGCGGGGCTTCCATGTAACCAAAGCCTTCGGCGTGGGATGGCCAGGTCGTCGGCTCCCATTTGTCGCCGTTGAAGGTATCGGTGTCGCCGGCTTTGATCGCGTCGATCAGATCGTTGTAGGTTTGGAGCATGAAGTCGGCGAAGACTTTGGTCTCGATGCCGCGCGCCGCAGTGCGTCCCAGCGTGGAGAAGACTGCCGAGACCGGAGCATTCAATTTGCCGAGCACGAAGTTGACCAGGTCTTTGGTCTGTTCGTGACCGCTGGCATACATCGCCAGGACACGCGCCAACGGACCAACCTCCATCGGAGTCTCAGCCCAGCGTGGAGCCTTGAGCCAGGAATATTTCTGATCCACTTCGAGCTGATCGTACGGCGGCTTCGGACCCGTGAAGTTGAATTGGGTCTCGCCCTTCCATGGATGCAAGCCCGCTTGATCGCCGACGCTTTGCTCATACCATGAATGTGCAACAAACTCCTGCATCTTTTGGAAGTCGCGCGGATCAGGTTCCTGAACGTGGGAAATGTCCCGGTTGGTGATGACCGCGCGCGGCACGAGGAACTTCGATGTGTCGCTGTTGTCCGTGTCGGGGAATTCGCCCCAGGTCAGGAAGTTGCCGAGTCCTTCGCCGAGGCCGGCATAATCCAGATAGTATGGCGCGACCGCCAGCAGGTCTGGAATGTAAACCTGATCCACAAACTCGATCATGCGGTCAATGCTGTCCTTGATGATCGAAAGCCGGTCGGCATTGAGAGCCGTATCGGAGTTGAGATCAATCGGCATCGGCACGCCGCCAACCACGAAGTTCGGGTGCGGATTCTTTCCGCCGAAGATCGTGTGGATTTTGGTGAAGGTTCTCTGCGCGTCCAACGCTTCGAGATAATGAGCGACCGCCAGCAAATCCACTTCGGGCGGAAGCTTGTAAGCGGGATGTCCCCAATACGCGTTGGCAAAGATCGAAAGCTGCCCGCTGTTGACGATGGCTTGCACTTTGGATTGGATATCCTTGAAATAAGCCGGTGAAGCGTTCTTCCACGGCGAAATGCTTTGCTGAATCGTTGCGGTCTGCGCCGGGTCAGCCTTGAGCGCCGCAACCACATCCACCCAATCCAGCGCGTGCAGATGATAGAAGTGCATGATGTGATCGTGAACGTATTGCTGTGCGATCATCAGATTGCGAATCAGATTCGCGGCTTTGGGGATTTTGATCTTGAGTGCATCTTCCACCGAGCGGATCGAAGCGAACGAATGCACGGTGGTGCAAACGCCGCACGCGCGCTGCGTGAACGCCCAGGCTTCGCGCGGATCGCGTCCTTTCAAAATGATCTCGATGCCGCGCACCATCGTGCCGGATGAATAGGCCTGGGTAATCTTATTGCCCGAGTCCACTTCCGCTTCGATGCGCAGATGTCCTTCGATTCTGGTTATTGGATCAACAACAAGTCGTTGTGCCATGTTTCACCTCTATTCCACCAGGGCATCGGCGACCATTTGTGCCAGCCCGGTGACTTTCCAATCTAATTTGAAATGCTCGACGCTGTCGGTGAATTGAAGGCGGCAGTTGGAGCAGGTCATGGCAACGGTCTTCGCGCCGACCTTGTTCACCTGGTCAATCTTCAACTCGAACGCTTTATATCGAATCGCATCCGCGGCTTTGATGGCGATCACGCCGCCTCCGCCGCCGCAGCAAACGGACTCTTCACGATTGGGCGTCATCTCTTTGAAGGATTTCGGCGCCAACACATTGAGAATGTCGCGCGGCTCCTGGATGTGCCCGCCCTTGCGCTGGATCTTGCACGCATCGTGGAACGTGATCGTCCCATTACCGTTCTGATCGAAGAAGCCGGGTTTGATCTTGATGCGTCCCGCGCCGATCAATTCGCCCAACACGCCGGTGATGTGAATGACCTCGAAGTCGTTCGCTTCGGGGATCCAGTTGGCGGCGTGCCAGCGCAACGCGTCGTAGGCGTGGCCGCACTCGGTCACGATGATGCGCTTGACGCCCAATTCCTTCGCGCCTTCGAGAATGCGGTTGATGAACAGCTTGGTGTGTTCCTCGCTGCCTTCGTAGAAACCAAAGTTGACAACTTCGCGCGCCTTGCTGCTGACCGTCCACTTTTCGCCAGCCTTGTTGAGAACTTTCGCGATGGCGGCGACGTTGGTTGGGAACTTCATCACTTCGATGGATGAAAAGACCACCAGCGTATCCGCGCCTTTGACATCGCGCGGGATCTCGACCTCCCATTCATCCGCTACCCACTCGAGGCGCTGATCCCAGACCGCGCTGGTCATGCCGAGCGGACTGCCTTCGTCAACCTGTTTGTTGACCGCGGCCATCAAGTCCGCTGGAACCAACTCGGCTGCGGACAATCCCGCGCGCACGCCGTGCAGCAGCGAACCGAGGTCAATGCCCATCGGGCAGACCATTGAGCATTTGTTGCAGACCGTGCAAGCGTAGTAGTTGAGTTCGCTCCAATGTTTGAGATCATCATCTGTGACGCGCTTATCCAACCCGATGGCGGCTTTGATCCCGCCAAAAATGGTGAAGCGCTGTTCGTAGGCGCGCCGCAGCAATTCGAGTTTCCAGACCGGTGCGTATTCGGGGTTGCCCGAGGATTGATAGAAGTGGCAGGCTTCGGCACACATGCCGCAGCGCGTGCAGGCTTCCAACTGCGAAGCCACCCAGCCGCCGGTTTCGTGAACAAAAGCATCCATTGCTTGTTTGGTTGCAGTCATTTCATGCCTCCTATACCGCCACACCGCGCTTGCCGAATTCCTGTCCGTGAATGGTGCGGGCGAAGAAGTAGAAAATGAAATGCGAAATGCGGCTGAACGGAACCCAGATCAACAACACGTCCACCGTGAGCATGTGCAGGCTGAACAGCACATCATATTGGAACCACAGATGATGGGTCATCATGTAACCCGTCAGCATCGGCAGAAAGACCAGCAGCCAGGCAACGTATTCCGCCGGACCGGAGATCAACTTGACCACCGGATTCACGATGCGATGGACCAGCAGGATCAGCATGGCAATGATCGCAACCGCCGCCAGCCAATCCACGATGGGCGTGGCTAAAGTGGGCCAGCCGAAGCCCAGCAAACTTTTCCACACCAGCATGTGCGGCGTGCCCAAAAAGATCACTGCAAACAAGCCCAGGTGGAACAATCCGCCACCTACATAAATCAGCGGATTGCGGCTGAACGTATTCTTGACCCACGGAATGAAGGGCCAGATCAGAATGCCTTTCAGGAAAGACATCACCACGCCGCTTGTCTTGGATCCTTTGACGGGTACGCGGTCCCTGTTCCAACCCAGTCCGATCACGTTGACGAGGCGGTACACCATGCCTGCCACGAAAATCAGCAGCGCGGCATAGAAGAACGGGCCGCGCGCAAACTCCAATACGGATTCCCAAGTCATTTCGCACCTTCCTTGACTTTTTTCTTCGCCTGATTCACCAGCGTTGTGCCGATGCCGATTGCTGCACCGACGGCCACCGCCGCACCGACCGCCGTAACGGCCGGCCGCTCGAGCGGAGCGGACTGGCCCTGATAGAACCCGCCGCCGTCCCAGAAGTCCGGCTCGGAACAGCCGAGGCATGGGTGCCCGGATTGAACGGGGAAGGACAGGCCTTCGTCCCATTTGATCGAGGCGCAGGCGTTATACGTAGTCGGGCCTTTGCAGCCGAGTTTGTAGAGACACCATCCCTGCTTTGCGCCTTCATCATCGAACGACATGGCAAACTTGCCCGCCTCGTAGAACGGGCGGCGCAGGCAGCGGTCGTGAACGGTATTCCCATAGAACGGCATAGGACGGTGCAGGCCATCCAGCGCAGGCAATGCGCCAAAGAGGGCGAAATGTGCGATCGTGCCAGTCGTTGCTTCGGGGATGGCAGGGCAGCCCGGAATGTTGACCACGGGCTTGTCGGTAATGATCTGCCAGACGCCCTTTGCGCCGGTCGGGTTCGGATTGGCTTTGGGCAATCCGCCAAAGGAAGCGCAGTTGCCGGTGGCGATGATCGCCGCCGCGCCGGCCGCGGCTTCCTGCAACAGGGAAAGCGCGGTCTTGCCCCCCACGGTGCAGTACACGCCGTTATTGTCCAGCGGGATACTGCCTTCGACTACCAGGATATATTGGCCCGCATATTTCTTCATCGCGTCCTGCTTGGCTTGTTCGATCTGAAAACCAGCCGCCGCTGACAGGGTTTCATGGTATTCGATGGTCAGCGTGTTGAGGACCAGATTGACAAGCGTGGGCGAATCGGAGCGGGTGATGGCTTCGCTGCATCCGGCACAATCCTGGAATTCAAGCCAGATGACAGGCAGGCGCGGCTTGGATTCCAGCGCGCTGAGAACGGCGCGGTTGGCTTGATAGCCGCGCGCCAATTTCGATGGCAGTCCGCTGGCTTTGACGGGCGGGGTGATGTTAAGCCCCATGGCCGCGGCCAGCAGGCCGCTGAGCTTGAGAAAGTCGCGGCGTGATACGCCTTGTTTCTTCAAGCCTTGAGCAATAGTTTCTTCGGGCATATTCCTCCTCCTCAAAAGGATATTTTTGGAGCAGGAGCGAGGAAATTTCGCGCCTGCCAATTGCCTTGTTATGCGCAGGAAATGTTGTCGGCTTCCAATTTCTTTTGGTACGCCGCCAACCCGTCCGCGCCGGTTGCGAGTTTGCCTTTATCACCGTCCCAGTTGGATGGTTCGATTTCGGCAATCCAGCCTTCTCCATACGGATCACGCGTCACCAGATTCGGATCGGAGGCGAGAGCATCGTTGCCGCGCACCAGTACGCCGGTGATGGGCGCCGGAACCGGTCCGACGAACTTGCTGCTCTCGACGGTCGCGACGCTCTTGCCCTGTGCGACTTCCTGCCCGATGGCTTTCGCCTTCACCGTCACCGCGGCCAAATTGGACCCGGAAAGTTTTGCCGCGACCGCGGTCATTCCCACGCGGACGATTCCATCTGCCATGGGTTTGGCCCAGACGTGCTTCTCGATCAGGTAATACAGATCTTCAGGTAAATTACAGCCACGGATATCCGTCATAAGTATTTTCCTTTCAACTAAAACGTCAGCGTCTTGCGCTCTTCGGCCAGTTGCCACATCTTTGCCCCACCGACCATCTTGACCCCGTCAATCAAATCTTCGGGCTTCAGATCGTGCAATTCCGTGGAAGCGGTGCAGGCGAGGAATTCGACGCCCGCATCCTGGGCATCTTTCAGGAAATCACCGACCGGCTTGCCGCCCGCCTTCGGATAAACGGTCTCCGCCATGCCCTTCTTGAGCAGCAGCGTGCCGTCAATCGTAAAAAACATCGTCACTTCGTAATCCATGGCGGCGGCGAGCGAAGCAAAGAAGAACGGCGTCGCGCAGCGGCGCGGGGTATCCGGTCCGCTGGTCATGATGATCAAAATCTTATCCATGCAAAAGGTCACCTTTCATCGGGAAGTTGTTCGAACTTTTTTCCACGCATTAGAAGGAAAGGGCGACCGCATCGTCACTGGCGAATTCGACAAATGTGGCCGCCCCTACCACTTCGATGCCGTCAATCAATTCCTCTTTCTTGATCCCCAATACATCCATGGACATTTGACAGGCGATCAGCCGGACGCCCATCTCCTGCGCCATCGCCAACAATTCGCTGAGTTTGGCGACGTTGGCTTTTTTCATCCAATTGTTCATCATGCCGGTTGCCACTGCCGTCATGCCGGGAAGGACACCGATGATGTTCGGTACGGAGATGCCGGGAATGGGCTGCGGCATGGCCGGGTTGGCAATCGGAGCGACTTGCAGTTTGTCCGCATTGCCTTTCTTGAGAATTTCCAAACCGTAGAAAGTAAAGAAAATCGCCACTTCCATATCCAGCGCCATCGCCGCGGTTGCCAGAATCAGCGGGGGATAAGCGGCGTCCAGGCTGCCATGCGTCGAAATGATTGCCAATCGTTTTGCCATTGTATATTCTCCTAGCAGACCCGCGCGTTCAGGTTTATTTGGCGCGCTTGATATAGAAAACGAACTTGTCGCCGTTCTTTTCGTGGCCGAGCAGTTCCTGGCCCGTTTTGGACGTCCAGGCTTCGATATCCGGCAGCGAACCGGGATCCGTGGCGGTCATTTTGAGAACCTGCCCCACCTGAAGCGCATCCACGGCCTTTTTGGTTTTCAAAATGGGCATGGGGCAGGCGAGGCCGCTGCAATCCAGTTCCTGATCAAAATTGAAAGACATACGATACTCCTTATAAAAATGTTTAGTACTCCAGCAATGAACTTCCTGCTTTTTGCGCAAGAATTTTCACCACAACACCGATCGAACACAGCGCTTAGGGGCCATAAATATCTGATGTTACGCACCCTCATCCCCAACCCTTCCCCCGAAAGTGGAAGGGAGTTCCCTCTCCCCGCGGGAGAGGTCGCGAAGCACGCCGAAGGCGCCAAGGTGAGGGGAGACACACGCTTTCGAGCAAAATTGCGTAACATCACTAAATAAATAACTTCCCGCATGTCTTTGGGATCGCAAGCTCACGCAGGGAAAGGGTGCGTTTCCTGAAGAGCCATCTCCCGAAACTCGAAAAGGCATGTTTTAACCAGTTTCGTGATGGCTGGGGGAACCTGTTCTTTACAGGCCCTCAGGCACGCAGTTCACAGAGAAATTCTTCGCGGTCACAAAGAAGGCGCTTGTGTTCTTTGTGTCTCTGCAGCCGGTATTCCGGCTTGTCCGGGTCAGGATTCAAAATCGCTCATCATGGCAATCTGTTTGAGGCGATGCATCAGGTTCGCGCGCTCGGAACTGATTTGTTCAAAAGTGTGAGCGACCTTTTTCAACCATTCCCGGATCTGGGATCCCTTTCGACTGTCCAAAACGGGAATCTTCGCGGCGGCTCGGGATAACAGGCTTTCATCAATATGCAATGTCTCGGCCAACGAGTGGACGCGTTCTGCCTCCTCCTGGGAAGAAGGGGATTGGGTATAGAACTGCCCCGAAACCAGGAGCGCCACTAACTCTCCTTGCACTTCGATGCGGGCGCTGGCATATTGGAGTCCGGCATGACAGGAGCTGAACTTCGATGAAGGGTCATCCTGGCGTGCCAGTTCATGCCAGGATTGGATGCACGCCCGGCGTCCTTCCGCGCTGCCCAAGACCAACTTGCAGAAATCACAGGAATTGCTCATGTGCGTCAGGGGTTGTCCATGCGCATCTGTTGTTACAGCGCCCACTTCCGCGATCTCGGCAAAGACATCCTGCATGGGCTGCATGCAATGCAGCGGCAATATGGCGGTCGAAACCGCCGCGCCTTTATCGGCGGCGGAGGCTGCACCGCTCAACAAATCATTGACCTCACGCGCGTAGAAACGCCACTGCTGACCCACTTTGACTCCGGTCAGGCGTCCATCCTTGAGCATCCGGTAGATGGTGGTGCGATCCACATGCAGAAGTTCCTGAACTTGCCTGGCAGTTAGTACTATGTTATCCATTGCCATCCAACCTAGTAGTTTGTCAATCATGCTTTGATAAGTGGAGAGCCGTGAAGATTTTGCGGACAGCAGATGGTCGGATAGAGCTTCTTGAGTTTAATGCGTGCGTCAGCGGTTGTGAAACGCCAGTCAACAG
>JAJYLQ010000036.1 GCA_021787595.1 Chloroflexota bacterium
CGCTGCATGACTTCCAGTCGTGTGAGTTCTTTAGGGCTCATAGGTAGTATGGGGTCCATTGTGTGTCCCTTCAAAAGGGGACATTTTAACTTTGCACAAAGGGGACTCTACTACTTTGCGTTAACACGGATGATTCGTCCTTGACACATTCATGCCTCCGTCATAGAATACCGCCCAACATGTTCACGACTGTCCGCTTTTATTTTGCGTACTACTTTTACGGCCTCCGGGATTCGGCTGCCGTTGGTGGCGCTTAAGCGGACAGAGTGATATTTCTGTAGGCTCAAAGAGCGGGACCACAACGGTCCCGCTCTTTTTGTTTACCTCTCGCTCCCCTCTCCCAAAGGGAGAGGGCCGGGGTGAGGGAAGGAGTCCTCATGACCACGCGCGGCATCCGCGGCGCGACCGCCATCGAATCGGATACGAAAGGGAATGTCCTGGCTGCGACGAAGGAATTGCTCGAGGCGATCCTGGGCGCCAATTCCGACTTGCAGATAGATGATATTGCTTCGGCGATTTTCACCGTCACCGATGACATCGTCTCGGTGCATCCCGCGCTGGCCGCGCGTCAAATCGGTTGGATGCAAGTCCCGATGCTGTGCGCGCGCGAAATTCCCGTTGAAGGAAGTTTGCGATTGTGCATTCGTGTGTTGATCCATTGGAATACGGACAGACCGCAAAGCGAAATCAAACACGTTTATTTACGAGAGGCCGTCAAACTGAGACCCGATCTTCGAGGTATTTAGTATTACAGCGCAAGGTTAGAGATGTACTGTTTTCTAACATCGTGACCCAGTTGAATTTACCTACATCGTGACCCACCCCAGCTGTGGCGGAGAAATTGCGGTTTTGTTCTCTTTGCATGAAATTTGAACACCAAATATGGATGGGGTCACGATGTGCGTAAACAGAGGGGGGTGACGAAGTAAGTAAACAGTACAGTTAGAGCATTAAGGGTTCTGCTCATGGCTTTTCTACCGTTTTCGCCCTCATCCCCAACCCTTCCCCCAAATGGGGAAGGGAGTCCCCTCTCCCTTTGGGAAAGGGAAAGGGTGAGGGAGAATTGGCAGGGAACGATTGCTTGACCTTGCGCTGTAATGGTAGAAAGTACTTTGAAATAGCCGCAGATCACCACAGACCCTGAACCCTGATGGAACACAGGGCAGGATGCTGGTGGACACAGATTTTCTGATGAACAAGAAACAGCTCCAAATGGAAGCCGGATCGCGTTCATCTTCCCATCCGCGTTTATCAGTGTTCATTTGCGGCGAATTCGAATATCGAAAGGAGAAATCACAATGATGATCGTCATGAAACCAGACGCCACACCGGAGCAGGTCGGGCATGTCATCGAACACGTCAAAGCTGCGGGGCTGATTGTTCATCTCTCGCAGGGAGTCGAAACGACCATCATCGGCGCCATCGGCGAAGCGCACAACATCCCCGCCGATATTTTCGAGGGACTCGATGGCGTGGATGTGGTCAAACGCATCACGCAGCCCTTCAAGCTGGCCTCGCGTCAATTCCATCCGGAGAATTCCGTCTTCCCGCTCGACGGATTCACGGTCGGCGGCCGGGAGATCGCCATCATCGCGGGGCCGTGTTCGGTGGAGAGTCGCTCACAGATCATCGAGACGGCCCAGGCGGTGAAAGAGGCGGGCGCGTCCGCATTGCGCGGCGGAGTCTTCAAGCCGCGCACATCGCCGTATTCATTTCAGGGGCTGGGCGAGGAAGGTCTCGAATATCTTGTGGATGCGCGCGCAGAAACCGGATTGCCCATCGTGGCCGAGATCATGTCGCAGACGCAGCTCGATTTGATGATCGAGCACGTGGACGTTCTCCAGGTGGGCGCGCGCAATATGCAAAACTTCAATCTGCTGCGCGCCATCGGCGAAACGCAAACCGCCGTGCTTCTCAAGCGCGGGTTTTCTGCGACGATCGGGGAACTGTTGATGTCTGCGGAATATATTCTGGCGGGCGGCAACAAACAGGTGATGTTGTGTGAGCGCGGCATCCGCACGTACGAAACGGCCACGCGCAACACCACCGATATCAACGCCGTCCCGGTTTTGAAGAACCTGACACACCTGCCTGTCATCCTCGATCCATCGCATTCGACGGGGCACGCGGATTATGTCTCCGCTGTTGCCCGCGCTGCGATTGCCGCGGGCGCAGACGGACTCATCATCGAAGTGCATCCCGACCCCGCGCATGCAGTCTCCGACGGAAAGCAGTCGCTCAAGCCTGAAAAGTTTGCCGAGCTTGTGAAGCAGGTCGGGCAGATTGCGCAGGTCATGGGACGCAATCTCGCAACCACCGGAGTCCCCTCTCCCGTTTTCGGGAGAGGGCCAGGATGAGGGCAAATGAACGAAGACGACTTTTGCTTATCCAAATCAAAGATCGCAATTGTGGGATTGGGATTGATGGGCGGTTCGCTGGCGCTGGCGTTGAAAGGAAAGTGCGCCGCGCTTTATGGGACCGATCCGCATCGCGCGGCGCTCGAGCTGGCCTGCCGTCAAAATATCGTTGACCTCGCTGATGATGATCCCGTCAACCTTCTACCCGAAGCCGACCTCGTTATTCTGGCCGCGCCGGTGCCCGCGATCTTGACCCTGCTCGAGCAACTGCCTATGTTCACATCGAATCCCTGTATTGTCATGGATTTGGGTTCGACCAAAAAATTGATCGTCGAATCCATGTCGCGTTTGCCCGAACGATTCGACCCCATCGGCGGGCACCCGATCTGCGGAAAGGAAAAGCTTTCCCTCGCCAACGCCGAACGGACGTTGTATTCCGCCGCGCCGTTTTTGCTGACGCCGCTGGGACGAACCACGCCGCGCGCGTTATCCGCCGCGCGTCAAATCATCGAAGCGGTCGGCGCCAAAGCAGCCATTCTCGATGCGGCGGAACATGATCGCATTCTTGCTGCGACGAGTCATTTGCCATTTTTGCTTTCGTCCGCGCTGGCGCTTGCCACGCCAAAGGATGCCGCTTCAATTATCGGCCCTGGTTTCAAATCCACGAGTCGTCTGGCGGAAACGCCGTCTTCCATGATGCTGGGCGTCTTGGGATCGAATCGCGAGGACGTGCTGGAGGCATTGCACCGTTTTCGCGCCTCGCTCGACGAAATCGAATCCGCGCTTGCATCGGGCGACGACATCCAGTTGCAAAACCTGCTGAATCATTCTTCATCACAATATGCCGAACTGCTGGCTGCCCGCTGAGTACCGATGACCGAAAGACAAATCATTCCCATTCCTCATCCCCTCCATGCCGCCGTCCGCGTGCCCGGCTCCAAGTCGCTGACCAACCGCGCCTTGCTGATCGCAGCACTGGCGAATGGAACAACACGTTTAACCAACGCTTTGTTCTCTGACGACTCGCGCTATTTCGCCAAAGCCCTGCAAACGCTTGGCTTCGATATTCAATTGGACGACGTGAATCATGAAATGATCGTCACGGGCCTGGGTGGAAAAATCCCCGCCCAGAAAGCGGAACTTTTCATCGGCAATGCCGGAACCGCGGCGCGCTTTTTAACCGCGTTCCTTACGCTTGGGAACGGCGAGTATATCTTGGACGGCGACCAACGCATGAGAGAGAGGCCCATCGGCGATCTTGTCGAATCTCTCGCGCAATTGGGGGCAACTGTTCAGCCTTCATCTTTCGGCCTTCATCCTTCTCGAATTTGTCCTCCCGTAAAAATTGTCGCGTCTGGCTTGGCGGGCGGCAGGACAAGAATCGCCGGGAATATTTCATCGCAGTTTCTTTCGGCCCTGTTGATGGCCGCACCTTATGCAAAATCCCCGATTGAAATCGAACTCACCGCTGAACTGAATTCCAAACCTTACATTGACATGACCATTGCCGTCATGAAAGACTTCGGCGTCGAGATCGAGCGGGATGAATACATCCGTTTTGCCATTCATCCGTCTTCCTACTTTCCTCTTTCCTTCTACTCCATCGAATGCGATGCCTCCGCGGCCTCCTACTTCTTCGCCGCGCCCGCGATTTGCGGCGGGACAGTGCGCGTCGAAAATATTTCGCGCAAATCCAGACAGGGTGACCTTGCATTTCTCGATATTCTTCGACGAATGGGCTGCGCCGTCGCCGAAACTGATCACTGCATACGGGTCACCGGCCCCGCTGAACTGCGCGGCGTCGACGCGGACATGCGCGATATTCCCGACACCGCTCAAACCCTGGCGGCCATTGCGCCCTTCGCCTCCTCGCCGACAAGGATCCGCGGCATCGCGTCCGCCCGCCTGAAAGAGACAGACCGCCTTCATGCAACCTGCGCTGAACTTGCCCGCCTGGGCGTGAAAGTGGAGGAACGCAAGGATGGCATGACCATTGATCCCTGCCAAATTTTCCGGCCCGCCACCATTCGAACCCATAACGATCACCGCATGGCGATGGCTTTCTCTTTGATTGGTTTGCGGGCACATGGCGTGGTCATCGAAAACCCGTCCTGTGTTTCAAAAACCTTCCCCAACTTCTTTGAAGTGCTGGAGGCCTTGCGTTGATCAACATGCAGCCTTCCAACTTTCGAACCTTCGACCTGGGATTGATTGGCTATCCGCTCGATCACAGTCTCTCGCCCCAAATCCATGCAGCGGCTTTGAAGGCTTGTGGCTTACAGGGCGGCTATTCCCTGTTCCCTGTTCGGCCGGACGATTTGAACGGCCTGAGAAAAATGCTCGATCGAGTCTGCGCTGGAGAAATTTGCGGACTCAATGTCACCATTCCGCATAAACAAAATGTCATCCCATTCCTGGATGAACTTACACCGGCCGCACGAGTCATTGGCGCGGTAAATACGATCTATCTGCGGGATGACAAACTTATGGGTGACAATACCGACGCGCCGGGGTTTTTATCTGATTTGAAAAAGTTCATTGCGAACAGCAACTTGGAAGCTGGTAAATCGGCATTGGTTTTGGGGGCGGGCGGTTCAGCGCGCGCGGTGGTTTATACTCTAATCAATGAGGGGTGGAAAATCACGATCGCCGCGCGCCGCATTGAACAAGCGCAAGATTTGGCGAAGCAATTTAAAAGCGCCGGGACAATGGAGTTCGACTTTCCAGCCTTCCGGCCTTCGAACTTTCCGCTGATCATAAACACCACTCCCCTCGGCATGGCGCCAAATGCGGATCAATCCCCCTGGCCCGAGGGTTTGCCGTTTCCGCCTCGATCCGCAGTTTACGATTTGGTCTACAACCCGCGCAGGACAAAACTCGTGAAAGATGCCTGGGCTGCCGGATCATCCGCAGCAACCGGCCTTGGTATGTTGATCGAGCAGGCCGCGCTTTCATTCGAAACCTGGACGGGTTTCAATCCGCCTCGAAAGGCCCTGCTCGACTCCATTGACCATTAACCATCTTTTTGGAGACCTTATGCTTCGCTTCCTAACTGCTGGAGAATCCCACGGACCTTCGCTGACCGCCATCCTCGACGGTATTCCTGCCGGGCTGAGACTCAGCGCTTCGGTCATTGACGTTGAGCTGGCCCGCCGTCAAAAAGGCTTTGGCTCCGGCGGACGGATGAAGATCGAAGAAGATGCTGTCCAAATCCTCGGCGGCGTCATGGCGGGCGAAACAACCGGCGCGCCGATTGCCCTGCTCGTCGGGAATGCCGATCACATCAAATGGAAAGGCAAAGCCGTCGAGCCGATGACCGCGCCGCGTCCCGGCCATGCGGATTTGACCGGCGCGGTGAAATATGGATACAAGGATTTGCGTCCCGCGCTGGAACGGGCCTCTGCGCGAGAGACAGCCATGCGCGTTGCGGCGGGCGCGGTCTGCAAACACTTTCTCGCCCAATTCGGGATCATCGTCGGCGGGTACGTGAAATCCATCGGCGAAGTGGAAGCCGAATTGAACGGGGGCGATTACCGGGTCCGCCTGGACGCGGCGGAGGAAAGCGATGTCCGCTGCCCAGATCGAGCCGCGGCTCTACAAATGCGGGCGCGCATCGAAGAAGTCATCCATGCAAAAGATACGCTGGGCGGTGTCATCGAAGTTGTTGCATTGAATGTTCCGATCGGACTCGGTTCGTTCTCTCAATGGGACAAGCGCCTCGAGGCAAAACTTGCGATGGCGGTGATGAGCGTTCAAGCCATCAAAGGCGTCGAAGTTGGCGACGCATTTGCGAATGCGAAAATCCCTGGCACACAGGCGCATGACGCAATCCAATTACGGGATATGAACCATGCAGTACGTAGTTCGAACCACGCCGGCGGCATCGAAGGTGGAATCTCCAACGGACAGCCCATCGTCATCCGCGCGGCGATGAAGCCGATTGCAACCACGCTGACTCCGCAGCCGACTGTTGACCTGGCGGCAGGCAGGGAATCTTCGACCCAATATGAGCGCTCGGACTTTTGTCCCGTGCCGCGCGCCGTGCCGATTTTGGAATCCATGGTCGCGTTCGTGCTGGCCGAGGCGCTGATCGAAAAACTGGGCGGCGACTCGATGAACGAAATGAGACCGCGCTTTGAGTCGCTCCGCAAAGCGACACTCGAAGATTTGAATATGGATGATACGCCGCATGTGTTTTGGGAATAGCAGATCGTGTCATTGCGAGGATAGTTCCCGTTCTTCGCGACGAAGCCATCCCCAATGGATCGGGGAGATTGTGTTGCCACCCTGAACCCTCATAGAGCAAAGGGCGTAGTAGGGCGCAGGGCATTGGCGCCATGCGACACTTCGGGCAAGACGTCGTCTTCGGCGCGCCAGGCCTCGCACATTTCGGAGCCGCGGTCCCGCAGCAACGTGAAAGGAATTTTATGACTCACATTTTTCTTTACGGGCCGCCGGGCACTGGAAAATCATCCGTTGGCCAAGCGCTGGCGGAGAGGCTGTGCCTGCCCTTTGTTGACCTGGATGTTGAAATAGGGAAATCTGCCGGCAGGACCATTCCGCAAATCATGGATGAGCAAGGCGAGTCCGCATTTCGTGATTTGGAAACTGCGGCGCTGAAAGAAGCCCTCGCCCGCGCTGCGCGGCCCTCGCCCAATTACGGGAGGGGAGAATCGGTCATTGCATTGGGCGGCGGCGCGTTGCTGCGCGATGAAAATCGCGCAGCTGCCGAAAGCGCCGGAAAAATCATTTTGCTGACTGCAAAGCTGGAAACGCTGCTGGAAAGATTGAATGCAGATTCCGGGAGACGTCCATTGCTCGCTGAGGACCTGCGCGAAAAATTGCCGGCTTTGCTGGTGAAGCGAAGCCGGCATTACGCATCGTTTCCTGTTCGGTTAAATGTGGACGGAAAACCCGCCGGGCAAAACGCGCAGGAATTGCAAATTATTTTGGGGCGGCATCATTTATCTGCAATGGGAGAATATGATGTCAGCGCAGATGATATTTCCAATCTGACAAACTTTCCGATGCAAAACCCGGTCATCGTGACGGATGGAAACGTGGCGAAGTTTCATCTTGAAAAGATGCGAACGATTTTGCAGGCGTCCGGTTCAGAACCCGGATATGTCGTCCTGCCCGCCGGGGAAAAACATAAAAATCTCGAAACAGTTTCGCGTTTGTGGAAAGTCTTCCTTGAAAGTGGAGTGGATCGTAAAAGCACAGTCATTGCGCTGGGCGGCGGAGTTGTCGGGGATATAACGGGTTTCGCCGCGTCCACGTTCATGCGCGGCATTGACTGGATCTATGCGCCGACGACCCTGCTTGCCATGGCGGATGCCTCGCTCGGCGGCAAGACCGGATTCGATCTGCCGGAAGGAAAAAATTTAATCGGTTCATTCCATCCGCCGAAATTTGTTTTGGCAGATGTGGAATTCCTGAAAACTTTACCCGAAGCCGAGTTGATTTCCGGCATGGCTGAGGTGGTAAAACATGGGGTCATTTCCGATCCCGAACTGTTTTATCTATGCGGACACGGTTTAGAATGGGCAAAAAATAACCTGGAAGAAATCGTCAAACGCGCGATGGCGGTGAAGATCGGGATCATCGAGGAGGATCCGTATGAAAAAGGATTCCGCGCCGCGCTGAATTTCGGGCACACGGTCGGGCACGCGGTGGAACTTGTCAGCGGATTTCGACTGCGGCACGGCGAAGCCGTGGCGATTGGGATGGCAGCCGAGGCGAAGCTGGCGGAACGTTTAGCGGTGGCCGCCCAAGGGTTGCCGGAGGCGGTGGCTGAGACGTTGTCAGCATTGGGATTGCCCGTCCGCATTCCCAAAGAGTTGCCGCGCGGCGAAATCATCCGCGCCATGCGAGCGGACAAAAAGAAGAATGCGGCAGCGATTCGTTTTGCGCTACCCGCTGGGATTGGGAAGGTCAAGTTGGCGGATGTGACGGATTTGGAATCAGCATTGGAGTGAATTTGAGGGCGTTGATCGAGATCATAAACGAAGGATAATTTGTACAGGGTCATCCCCTTCCCAAATTCGATCGAATGATATTACCCCTGAGAATCCATCACGACCGCGAAGATTTTTCATCACGAAACCAATGGAACACAGTGTCTGGGCACAAAGGACACAGAGAAATTCCATTGTGGTCACGAAGAAAAAACCTTTGTGCTCTCTGTGTCTTTGGGGTGATCTCTTGGGTTGCGGCTGGAAGCCCGCGTCATGGAATTCAGGGGATGATCATGCGGGAAACTTTTCCATTGAACGCTCTCTTATTCGCTGGATGACGGGGACGACATTTTACAGGCTGCAGCATTGGGTGCGTCAAACGTTATTCATTTGTGTGCCAGCTCTCATAAACCAGTTGACTCCTGGCAAAAGACACTGTATACTGGCGCTGGAAATTGGGAGCGCTCCCATTATTAATGCAATTTCAATCTGATTTCTGCAAGATATTTGAAAATATTCACTTTTTTTAAATTTCTCTCTGAGAGCGCTACCAAAAAGAGGTAACCGCGATGGCAGATCTCACGTTGGAAGATATTGCGAAACAAGCCGGGGTCTCTCGCTCCACGGTGTCACGTGTCGTGAACAACCATCCCAACGTGCGCGGCGAGGTCCGCCAGCGCGTGCTTCAAGTAATCGAAGATACAGGCTTCCATCCCAACGCCGCAGCCCGCACGCTCGCATCCCAGCGTTCGTGGACCATCGGCCTGCTCCTTCCCCACAGCGTAAGCTTCTTCTTCACCGATCCGTATTATCCCCACTTGACCAAGGGCATTGCCCAGGCCTGCAATCAATATAACTACACACTTGCGCTTTTCCTCGTCGGCACGAAAGAGGATGAGGAAAAAATTTTTCCGCGCGTCTCCCGCAAAGGGCTGCTGGACGGCGTCATCGTCCAGGCCGGTCATCACGGCGACCAGGAAATCATCGGCCATCTCGTTGACGCAGCCATGCCGCTCGTGGTCGCGGGCCGTCCCTTCCGCTCAGACAACGTCAGCTACGTTGATATAGATAATATCAACGCCGCCGCGAGCGCAGTCAGTCACCTCGTCCGGCTTGGATATCAGCGCATCGGGACAATCAGCGGGCCTGCCAACAGCACCGTCGGATTGGACCGCAAGGAAGGATATGTCAAAACCCTGAAAGAACGCGGAAGGAGCGTTGACGATTCCCTGATTGCCGAAGGTGATTTCACCGAAGCGGGCGGGTATTACGCAATGCAAAAACTTTTGCCCGCCAAGCCCGATGCGGTCTTCGCCGCGTCGGACATCATGGCAATCGGCGCGATGCGCGCGGCGAAAGAGGCGGGCTTGAACATCCCGGACGATGTGGCTTTCGTCGGCTTCGATGATCTTCCAATCGCAACTCTTTCAAGCATTCAATTAACCACCATCCGCCAGCCGGTCATTCAATTCGGCGTCAAATCCGTTGAATTGTTAATTGATCAGATCGAGACCGGAAACACAACGCCGCGCCGCGTGATCCTGGATACGGAGCTTGTCATCCGGGAATCATGCGGAGCATCCCGCAGAAAATAGACAGGAACCTGTCCTTTCGAAATCCTGCGGATTATTCCTTCGATATCCATTCTGTAATTTGGCGCCTGCCAGGAGGTGACGAGTCAAAAAATAAATGGAAGTGGATCGTTCGAGAAATGACGTCCGGAATCCAATCGGATGCCGGACGCCACCGACGAGAAGTCCGCATTCCACAGCAAGGTTACGGATTTCTCACCAGAGAAATATACCATATCGCAATAAGGAGAACGAAGATGAAACGCTTAACTATCGTTTTATCACTTTTGATCGGGTTGAGCATGCTGCTCGGCGCGTGCGCTCCCGCCACCGCCACACCAGCCCCTGCAACAGCCGCTACACAGGCACCGGCTGCTGCAGCAACTGATACACCCGCGGTCGCTGCTGCAACCAACACGCCAGCAGGTCCAACCGCGGCCCCAGCGACCCCAACCACAACCCCCTTCCCTGTGGCTTCCTGCCAGGCGGGTAAGACCTGCGTGCGCTGGTACGTCGGCCTGGGTACTGGCACGAACGAAGTTCAAATCCCGGTGGAACAGGAAGTCGTGAATGATTTCAACACATCGCAGGACAAGATCCAGCTGATTCTGGAGATCGTGCCGAACGCTTCCGCAATTGACACTCTCTCAACCGAGATCGCGTCCGGCAACGGGCCCGACATCATTGGCCCCGTTGGCTGGGCCGGTTCAAACGCCTTCCATGGACAATGGCTTGACCTGAAGCCATACATCTCCAAAGTTGACACCTCGATCTACAACCCGGCATTGGTCAAATGGTACGAAACATCGGAGGGCGACGTAGGCCTGCCATTCGCCGTTTATCCTTCAGCCCTGTTCTACAACAAGGCCATCTTCGATAGCGCCGGCTACAACTATCCGCCTGCCAAGTATGGCGATAAGTATAAGATGCCGGATGGCACCATGGTCGATTGGAGCTGGGACACGCTCGCCAAAGTCGCTCAGGCCCTCACCACGGACAAGAATGGAAAGAACGCCACGGAAGCCGGCTTCGACAAGAATAACATCGTGAACTACGGTTTCACGTGGGGCTTCGAGAATCACGTGAACTACGTCGGCTCTTTCTGGCAATCCGGCTCTTTGGTGGCGGCCGATAGCAAGACCGCTCAGATCCCCGATGCGTGGAAGGCCGCCTGGCAGTGGACCTACAACGGTGTTTGGGGCGATCAACCGTTCATTCCAAACAATAATTACGAGCAGAGCCTCAACAATGGCGGCAACCCCTTTGACGGCAACCACGTGGCCATGATTGACAACCCCGTCTGGTATACGTGCTGCATGACCCATGTGACTACGGATGGCTCGGACAAATCGCCCGCGGATTGGGATATCGGCGCCATGCCAACCTACAACGGCAAGGTCGGCGGCCGCATTGATGCCGATACGTTCCGCATCTGGAAAGGCACGAAGAATCCGCAGGCTGCCTTTGATGCCATGTATTATCTTGAGACCACCGGCGTCCAGAAGTTGATCATCGGTTCAGCCGCCGAACCGGCTCCGTACGGTGCTTTCCCCGCCCGCACGGCTGACCAGGCCGCCTGGCTCGCGGCCAAGAAGGTCGCATTCCCGGCCGTTCAGAACTGGGATACGCTCGTGGCCGGTCTCAACTACCCGGATTCCCCCAGCGCTGAAAGCTATATGCCCAATTTCAGCGAGGCCTGGGCGCGCGGCAAGACCTTCTACAGCTTGATCATCACCAGCCCGATTGATCTCGCCAAAGAGGAGCAGACGTTCCAAACCGATTTGCAGGCGATTTTCAACAAGGCGCAATAAAGTTTTCCCATGAGAGCGGGTGGGCCAGTTTGTCTGGCCCACCTCATGGCTTGTTTGCCGCCAGATCGCGTCATTTTTATTTCTATTGGAGTGGTCATTCCGGGCTGCGTCGCGCCCAGAGACCTGCTTCATGAACATCCAGCAAGGAGCGCACGGTTATTATGGAGAATCTAATCAGATTGCCCAAGACAGGCTCGCCTGAAACGATTCGCAACATGGGGCCGCTTGCCAGGCGCGAGTTTCGGAACGGACTCCTGTTCATCTCGCCATGGATCATCGGCTTCCTCGTCTTTACTCTGTTTCCCATGCTGGCAACGCTGGTGTTCTCTTTCATGAACCTCAGGCTTACCGATAATCCGCTGGACCCGTCGAAGTTCGTGGGACTCCACAACTATGCCGCGCTGCTGAAGGATGCCCAGGTTTGGAACATACGGCCGGACTCGACCCCTGGATCCCTGTGGGTAACGATCCGGTATGGCCTCATCGCGATTCCCGTGGGGATTTTGCTGCCGATGGGCATTGCGCTGCTGGTCAACAACCCCGCGCTTAAAGGGCAGAATTTCTTCCGCTCCATGTTCTACATGCCCTACATCGTACCGTTTGTTGCGAGCATCTTTCTGTGGGCCGGCGTGCTAAACCCTGAATTCGGCTGGGTGAATATGACGCTCCTGGCCCTGGGGGTTCCCAGAAGTGACCTCCCGGGTTGGATCAACGACATTAACTGGGTCTATCCCGCGTATGTCCTGCTGGGAATCTGGGGGATCGGCAATGCAATGTTGACCATGCTGGCCGGGATGCAGGCCGTGCCGACCGATCTATACGACGCGGCCAAAGTGGACGGCGCAGGCAGTTTTGCCAGGTTTGCCTATGTGACCTTTCCCATGATTTCCCCGGTGGTATTCTACAACCTCATCTTGAGCGTCGTCGCATTGTTCCAATATTTCCTGGTGCCGCTGGCATTGAACACCGGCAACGCCGCCGGCTTTCCCGGAGGAGCGACCATGTTTTACAACCTGTATCTCTATCGGACATTCTTCGTGTTTCAGAACATGTCCTACGGCTCGACGCTGGCCTGGGCGCTTTTTATCATTATTCTGATCGTCACCGTGGCGCTGTTCGCCACAGCCCGTTACTGGGTCTATTATGCGGGCGAGAGGCAATAAGGAAAGGCGCACGCATGACCACCCATTCAATCCTGCAGAAGCCCGCGATCAGCCGGGCCGGCGGCAATCGCCGCTGGAACCGATTCAAGAAAATCGCCTGGCCTGCATCGGTCACCGCGTTCGCGACCGTTTTGCTCGGCCTCTTCCTGATGCCATTCCTCTATATGGTCTTCACTTCTCTAAAGACACAGACTCAGGTGGCCACCCCCGGCGCACCGATCTGGCCGGCAAAGTATCCTACCTATGTTTACACCGGCGAGAATAAGAACACGTATACCCTTCAGGTCAACAAATCGGGCTTCCCGGTAAATCAAGTCATCAACATGAGTGATTACGCCGGCAAGCCTTTGGAACTCTACCGGGTTCCCCTGCCCAATGGAACGACGAAGAAACTGGCTTTGATCCAGGGTTATCAGAAGAGCAGCATCTTTATTGATCCGGCTAAACCGGCCGGTGATCCCATCGTCTGGACGGGTTATTATGAGTCCCTGCCGCGCCCCTGGGTGCTCGCGCCGCAATGGAGCAATTATGTGGAAATGTGGAACGACGTCAACTATCCGCGCGTGCTATGGAACACCTTCTTCTACGCATTCATGACCACGATCGGCGTTTTGGTTTCCTGCATCCCGGTCGCCTATGGATTCTCGCGATTTCGTTTTCCCGGACGCGACGTGCTGTTTGTGGTTTTGCTTTCCGTCATCTTCCTGCCTAGTACCGTGACCATCATCCCGACCTTCACATTCTTCACCAAGATCGGTTGGGTGGGATCCTGGCTGCCGTTGATCGTGCCTTCGTTCTTCGCCAACGCCTACGATACTTTCCTGCTCAGGCAGTATTTCATGACGCTGCCGCGCGAACTGGATGAGGCGGCAATGATTGATGGTGCCAACCCATTGCAGGTTTTATGGTCGGTGATCATCCCTCAGTCCTACCCTGTCATCGTTGCGGTCACGGTCTTTCACGTCGTCTGGGCATGGAACGACTATTTCAATCCTCTGATTTACCTCTCCAGCAGAATGGATTTGCAGCCCATCTCCGTGGCGCTGGCGCGCTTCAATGGCCTGTTTGGCTCGCGGCCAGAGTTGATCCAGGCGGGATCCTTGTTAACACTCTTGTTTCCGCTGATCCTGTTCGTTCTGGCCCAGCGCTTCTTTGTTCAGGGCATTGTCATTACTGGCGTGGAGAAATAAATTTTTGTCGCTGTTATCGTTGCGCGAAAAAAGGATCATGACAAGCATGAAATTAATCGGCGCGGAGCTGGCCAACATTCCCTGGGAGGAACGCCCAGGCGGAAACAGTGAAGTGATCTGGCGCTCGCAAAAGAATCCGATCATCACTCGCAATGCGGTGCCAAACACAAACAGCATTTTCAACAGCGCGGTCGTGGCTTTCAAGGACGGCTTTGCCGGCATCTTCCGCTGCGACAACGCCGCGCGCGACATGCAAATCCACGCCGGCAAAAGCGCGGATGGCATTCGTTGGGACATTGCGCCGGCACGCATCCAATTCAAATCCGATGATAGTGAGATTGGAAAATTCGATTATGGCTACGATCCGCGCGTTTGCTGGATCGAAGACCGTTATTATGTCACGTGGTGCAACGGTTATCATGGGCCGACCATCGGCATGGGTTACACCCATGACTTCGAAACGTTCCATCAAATGGAGAATGCCTTTCTTCCGTATAACCGGAACGGCGTTCTGTTTCCGCGCAAGATCAATGGAAAGTATGCGATGTTCAGCCGCCCCAGCGACACCGGTCACACGCCTTTCGGCGATATCTTCTACAGCGAAAGCCCGGACTTGATTCATTGGGGACATCACCGTCATGTCATGTCCCCGGTTGGCGGATGGCAAGCGACAAAAGTCGGTGCAGGACCAACGCCCATCGAGACCTCCGAAGGCTGGATGTTGTTCTATCACGGCGTGCTGACCTCATGCAACGGTTTCGTTTACAGCTTTGGCGCGGCGCTTCTCGATCTCGAACAACCCTGGAAAGTCATCCACCGCACGCGTCCCTATTTGCTCAGCCCAAGGGAAATCTATGAATGTGTGGGTGACGTTCCCAACGTGGTCTTTCCATGTGCCGCCCTCGTCGATCCGCCAACAGGACGCATGACAATTTATTATGGCGCTGCCGACACAGTGACCGGTTTGGCTTTCACGAAATTCGACGAGTTGATCGAGTTTATCAAATCGAATTCTCTGTAACCGAGACTTGCATTGAACGGAATGAAACCAACAAACATTATTCTCTCTCCTTTTCTCCTCATGTTTGACTAGGGGGAGTGTGGCCTTCCCCAGTCCCGCGACAAAATGCAAGCGTGGGACTGGGCGGCCTCAAGTCGTTTTGCGGTGTTTCGTGCAAAATCATTCGGTTACGTTTCATCTTTTTGAGGCATCATGCGTTTTGGACATTTTGATGACGAACATCGCGAGTATGTGATCGAGCGTCCCGACACTCCCCTGCCCTGGATCAACTATCTCGGCTGCGAAAATTACTTCGGGCTGATCTCCAATACGGGCGGCGGATATTCGTTCTATAAAGACGCGCGCCTGCGGCGGTTGATCCGCTACCGTTACAACGACGCGCCGCTGGATACCGGCGGACGCTTTCTTTATCTGCGCGATGATCGTATGGGCGGGGTGACCCCGCCCCTATCTGGACCCTCATTCTGGTCGCCGACATGGATGCCGACGCGCGTCCCGTTGGATTCCTACGAGTGCCGCCACGGATTAGGCTACGCCGTCATCCGCTCGAAATATTCTGAAATCGAATCTCAAATTCGTTACTTTGTTCCTTTGGGTGAAAATCTCGAAATCTGGGAATCGACTCTCACCAATCATCGCAGCCAAACTGCAAATCTCTCCGTTTTCTCCGCAGTCGAATTCTGTCTGTGGGATGCCAGCGACGATGCCACCAACTTCCAGAGAAATTATTCGATCGGCGAAGTAGAAATTGATGGCAACGTCATTTATCACAAGACCGAATACCGCGAACGCCGCGATCACTTCGCCTATTTCGCCTGCTCCGAACCATTGGCCGGATTCGACACCCACCGCGAAGCTTTTCTCGGTCCATATCGAGGCTGGGATTCGCCTCGGGCGGTGGAGGCCGGTGAGTTATCCAATTCAGTCGCGCACGGCTGGCAGCCCATCGGCGCGCAGCATGTCAAAGTCCGGCTGATGCCCAGCGAACAAAAGAAGATCATCTTCATTCTTGGCTATCATGAAAATCCGAAGGATGAAAAATTCGATCCGCCTGATTCACAAACCATCAACAAACGCACTGTTTTGCCGATCATCGAACGTTACTTGAGAACCGATGAAGTGGAAAAAGCATTTGTTGAACTGCGAAATTACTGGGATGGCCTGCTCGAAAAATTCACAGTCACCACTCCCGATGTTCACACGAATCGCATGGTGAACATTTGGAACGCTTATCAGGTGATGACCACATTCAACCTGTCGCGCTCGGCTTCCTATTTCGAATCGGGTATCGGACGCGGCATGGGTTTTCGTGATTCGAATCAAGACCTGCTTGGATCTGTCCAACTCCTTCCCCAACGCGCGCGCGAACGTATCCTCGATTTGGCAGCGACCCAACTTCCAGGCGGCGGCGCATATCACCAATATCAGCCGCTGACCAAACGCGGCAACAACGACATTGGCTCCGGCTTCAACGACGATCCGCTTTGGCTGGTGCTGGCAGCAGCCGCTTACGTGAAAGAGACCGGAGATTGGACGATCCTCGATGAACGCGTTCCTTACGATAACCAGCCCGGTTCCGAGACGCCATTGTTCGAGCATCTCCAACGTTCGATCCAGTATACGCTCGACCGGCTCGGCCCGCACGGTTTGCCGTTGATCGGCCGCGCGGATTGGAATGATTGTTTGAATTTGAATTGCTTTTCCGACGCGCCCGGCCAGTCCTTTCAAACCACAACGAACAAAGATGGAAAAGTTGCGGAGAGTATTTTTATTGCCGGCTTGTTCGTGCTGGCAGCGAAAGAGATGGCGGACTTGAGTGAGAAGTCAGAAGTGAAAAGCGAGAAGGGAAATCGGGACTTCTCACTTCTCCCCTCTCACTTTTATCTTGGGAAAGCTGCTGAAATGGAATCCGTCATCTGGCAGCACGGCTGGGACGGCGATTGGTTCCGCCGCGCGTACGATGACTTCGGCCGCGCGCTTGGCTCGAAGCAAAACGACGAGGGACAAATCTTCATCGAGCCGCAGGGCATCTGCGTGATGGCGGGCCTCGGTGTAAACGATGGCCGCGCTCGATGCGCGCTGGATTCCGTCGCGGAACATCTCGCCACGCCGCATGGAATTGTTTTGCACCAACCCGCTTTCACAAAATATTATTTGCACCTCGGTGAGATTTCATCGTACCCGCCAGGATATAAGGAAAACGCGGGGGTCTTCTGCCACACCAATCCGTGGATCATGATCGCCGAAGCAAAGATCGGGCGCGGCGATCAAGCGCACGATTATTATCTTCGGATCAATCCATCGGCGCGCGAAGAACTCGGCGAAGTCCATAAATGCGAGCCGTATGTTTATGCCCAGATGATCGCGGGCAAAGATGCCCCAACTCACGGCGAAGCAAAGAACTCATGGCTGACAGGAACCGCATCGTGGAATTACGTCGCCATCACACAATGGATCCTTGGCATCCGCCCAACGTATGACGGCCTGCAGATTGACCCGTGCATTCCGTCAGCGTGGGAGGGCTTCGAGGCGACGCGCCGCTTTCGGGGCCGCGTGATCCGGATCGTCGTCCACAACCCGGAACACGTCAGCAAAGGCGTCGTCAAAATGACCGCGGACAAAAATATCATCGAGGGAAATTTAATTCCGCCAAACCTGGAGGGCAATGAACACATCGTCGAAATCTGGCTGGGAAAACAACATGGATGAGAATTGGCTGCAGATCCGGGAATATAACGGGCAGGGTTTCCAATCGCTGGTGACATTCAATGGCTGGCGGGTGGCAATCCTGAATTACCTGGATGACATCCATCCCGAGCATAACGATTCGATGGAACGCCACTCCAAAACGGACGAGGTCTTCGTGCTGTTGAAGGGGAAGGGGGTTTTGCTGATCGGCGGCAATGGCGCGGCAGTCGAAACAATAGTCCCACAGGCCCTGGAGCCCGGAAAAATCTATAACGTCCGGCGCAATACATGGCATACCGTTTTATTGAGCCGGGACGCCTCTGTATTGCTGGTGGAAAATGAGGATACCAGCGAGCAAAACTCGGAATACACACGCCTTTCTCAGGAACAACGAAACAAGATGTCCCAAATAGCGGAGCGCGAAGAAATCAACGCCTGATGGCTGCCGATCAGGTGTCCCCAACAACGAATATTTGGTTTCGGGAGGGAAATATCTGCCGCAGGTTCCAATCCGTTCATAACTGCCATCGGCCTGTTTCGTTATGCAATTGAAAGGCAGGCTGCCGCAATCCACCCTTGACGTACACACGAAAAGGTACGATATTTATAAAAATTTAGAGCAGGTCAGATTATAAACAGATGCTTCTTACTGGTACTGGCTGGCTGGTGTGCTGGGGTCGGAATCCTGCCAGCAAAAAGGAGAGCCCATGGCGCCAAAAGCATCGGCAGAAACAACGCTGCAGACACCCACCAGGATGGGAAAGAAGGCAGTTCGCAACCGCCTTACCAACCTCGATATTCTTTTCGAAAATCACCCCGTTCCCATGTGGGTATATGACCTTAAGTCATTGGCGTTTCTTGAAGTCAATGATGCAGCAGTGGGGAAGTATGGGTACACACGCGCCGAATTCAAGAAGATGACGATCAAAGATATTCGGCCAGAGGCGGATGTGACCCGCCTGATCGCCGATATCGAACGCGCGCGTCCGGCGCTCCAACATTCCGGCGAGTGGCGGCACCGTCTCAAAGGCGGGCGCGTCATTGACGTGGAAATCACCTCGCACACTCTGAAGTTCAACGGGCGGGACGCGGTTTTGGTGATGGCACAGGATGTCACCGAGCGCAAACAGTCCGAAGAGGCGCTGCATGACAGCGAGGCCCGCCTGACGGGCGTGATCGCCTCTGCCATGGACGCCATCATCTCGATAGATTCCGAACAGCGGGTCGTGATGTTCAACGCTGCCGCCGAGGATATGTTCCGGTGTCCCGCCGGAGAAGCGATAGGAATGCCGCTGGAACGTTTCATCCCGGAACGTTTCCGCGCCGCGCACAGGGAACATGTGCGCCTCTACGCGGAAACAGGCATTTCATCACGCTCCATGGGAAAACTAGGCCCATTGAGCGGCCTGCGCGCGAACGGCGAAGAGTTTCCCATCGAAGCTTCGATATCGCAGGTGATGGTCAGCGGGCAAAAAATCCTGACCGTGATCCTGCGCGATAGCACCGAACGCAAACAAGCCGAAGAGAAACTTCGCAAAAGTGAAGAACGCTTCCACTCATCGCTCGACAACATGCTGGAAGGCGCCCAGATTCTCGGCCATGACTGGCGTTACCTCTATTTGAATGCAGCCGCCGAAATACATAATCGCCGTCCCAACCGGGAATTGCTGGGCAGCAAATATACGGAGGTGTGGCCGGGCATCGAATCCACCCTTGTGTTTTCGGAGATCGAGCGCTGCATGGAGGAACGCATTGTCCGCCATTTGGAAAACAGGTTCGTCTACCCGGATGGGGAAGCTGGTTGGTTCGACCTTAGCATCCAGCCCATCCCTGAAGGTGTCTTCATCCTCTCCATAGACATTACCGAACGCAAACGCGCCGAGAAGTTCCTGCTGCAGAGCGAACAAAAGTTTTCCCTCGTATTCGAAAAGGCCGCCTACGCTGCGACGCTTTCAGCGCTGCCCAACGGCGTGATCATTGACGTCAACGAGGCATGGACGAAGATGTCCGGATATACCAAACAGGAAATGCTGGGCAGGACCACGCTCGAACTTGGCATCAACCCGGACACGGAGGCGCGGGCGCGCATCCTGGCCGAACTCCGGGCAAAAGGTTCGGTCCACGATCAGGAAGCGATCACGCATACAAAATCCGGCGAAACGCGCATCCTGTCTGTGAACATAGATTTGGTGGAAATGGGCGGGCAGCAATTCATACTCAATACCGCCGAGGATATCACCGAGCGTAAACGCGCCGAGGAAGAAATCCGCAAACTCAATGCCGAACTCGAAGAGCGGGTTGTCCAGCGAACAGCCCAGCTTGAGGCCGCCAACAAGGAATTGGAGGCCTTCTCCTATTCCGTTTCTCACGATCTGCGCGCGCCCCTGCGCGCCATGGACGGTTTCAGCCAGGCATTGCTCGAAGATTACGCCGACCAACTGCCCCCCGAAGGACAGGGTTACCTGCAGCGCGTGCGGGCTTCCGCCCAGCACATGGCCGAATTGATTGATGATATGCTCAACCTTTCACGCGTGACGCGCGCACCTCTGGAGCGTCAGCCCATTGACTTAAGCGAAATGGCCGAGTTTATCTGCGTTCAGCTTCAACATGCGCAGCCCGGACGACAGGTAACTTTCTCCATCGCGCCCGGCCTGACGGCCAGCGGCGACCCGCATCTGATCAGGATCCTGCTGGAGAACCTGCTCGGCAACGCCTGGAAATTTACATCCAGGCGGGAAAACGCGCTCATCGAATTTGGCTCCCTCACCCCCCTCCCCTCTTCCAATCCGGGGAGGGAGGCGGAGGCTGAGGACAAAATATTTTTCGTGCGCGATAACGGCGCGGGCTTCGACATGACGTACGCAGACAAGTTGTTTGGCGCCTTCCAACGTCTGCACAGCCTCAGCGAATTCCCGGGTACGGGCATTGGGCTGGCCATTGTGCAGCGCGTCATCCATAAACACGGCAAACGCGTTTGGGCAGAAGGCAAAGTAGGCGAAGGCGCCACATTCTATTTCACATTGTAGGACTGGAGGCGAACCGTGAACGATAAAATGATTCTGCTCGTGGAAGACAATCCGGATGATGAAGCCTTGACCATCCGCGCTTTGAAGAAAAACAATATCGGCAACAAAGTTGTCGTCGCGCATGATGGAGCCGAGGCGCTGGACTTTCTGTTTTGCACAGGCGCTTACGCTGAACGAGATCCGAAGAACATGCCCCAGGTGATCCTGCTGGATTTGAAATTACCGAAGGTGGATGGACTCGAAGTCCTGCGCCGCATCCGGGCGGATCCGCGCACCTCCCTGCTGCCAGTGGTGATCCTGACTTCATCGAAGGAAGAACGTGACATGGTGGAGGGCTATAAGAACGGCGCGAATTCCTACGTCCGCAAACCGGTGGACTTCAACCAATTCGTCGAAGCCGCGCGCCAGCTTGGTTTATACTGGCTGGTACTTAACGAAGTGCCGCCAAAATAGAATGCAGAGGACAGCAATGCCATTGCGTGTTCTTTTTGTGGAAGATTCAGAAAACGACACTGCGCTTGTATTGCGAGAACTAAAACGCATCGGCTACGAGGTCGAGACCGGGCGGGTCGAGACGGCAGACGCCATGCGCGCCGCGCTTAAGGACAGGGAATGGGATGTCATTATTTGCGACTATTCCCTGCCGTCCTTCGACGCGCCCAGGGCGCTCGAGGTTCTGCAGGCCAGCGGAAAGGATCTGCCCTTTATCATCCTCTCTGGAACCATTGGCGAAGAAACCGCGGTGGCGGTCATGAAAGCCGGCGCGCATGATTTCCTGCTCAAGGGCAACCTGACGCGGCTGGGGCCGGTCATCGAACGGGAAATGCGGGAAGCCGAGATCCGGCGCGAGCGCGGGCAAGCCGAAGTGGAATTGGTCAATCGTGAAAAGCGCTTCCGCGCACTGATAGAAAATGGGGTGGATTATATTTCCCTTCTGACCACTGACGGAACTCTCCTGTGGGAAAGTCCATCCGCCACCCGCATGTTGGGTTACGAAGAGAATGAGTTCGTCGGCCGGAACATCCTGGAGATCGTTCATCCGGATGATTTGAAGTGGATCCAGCCAAGGCTGGCAGGACTGTCTTCGACACCGGGCGGCCAGGATCGCGCCTCCTTCCGCCTGCGGCATCACGACGGTTCGTGGCGGTGGGCCGAGGCGGTCGTCACCAATCTTCTGAATGATCCGAGCATCGGAGCCATTGTCATTAACTATCACGACGTCACCGAGCGCAAGCAGGCAGAAAAGGTTCTGGCAGAGACCGAGGTTCGACTGCAAGCCGTTTTGAGCGGCGCGCCCATCACGATTTTTGTCATGGATTCACAAGGGGTATTCACCCTCTCGCAAGGCAAGGGATTGGAGCGCACCGGGATGAAGCAAAGCGAAAGCGTGGGAAAGTCAGCCCTTGATCTCTACGGTACGATCCCTTTCATCGAATACAGCGGAGAAACGCTTACAGGGAAGGAAGTTTTCCAACGCGCCTTGGCCGGTGAAACAGTGAATGCGGTTGACGAACTGCGCGGCGTGGTTTTCGATAACCATATCAGCCCTATCTTCGACGAAGAAGGCAAGATTGTTGGAGTCGTGGGCATTGCGGTGGATATCACGGAGCGCAAACGCGCAGAAGACGCCATCCGCCAGCATCTTGCCGAATTGGAGATGCTGTATCAAAGCGGCCTGGCGCTCAACCAGCTCCTGAATCCAAAAGAGATCGCGCAGAAGATCATAGACGTAATAGGCAAAAAATTGGATTGGCACCACGTAACCGTCCGCCTCTACCACCCGGAAAATGGGACGCTCGAACTGCTGGCGTCCAGCCTGCCGGACAATTTGAAGGAGGCAGAAAAACGGGTGACCGAGGATCGCTTCCGATCCCTGGTTGGAAAGACCGGGGCCGGCTTGACCGGATGGGCTGTACAGCACCGGCAAATCGTTCACGCGAACGAGTTATCACAGGACAGCCGCTATCTCGAAATCTTCCCCGGCTTGCATTCCGGCTTGTACGTTCCATTGCAGGCGGGAGACCGCATGGTGGGGGTGATCAGCATCGAAAGTGAGAAACCGCATGCATTCAATGAAGCCGATGAGCGCCTGATGGCCACACTTGCCAACCAGGCCGCCATCGCCCTCGAAAACGCGCACCTGCACGAAGAGACTCTCCGCCAGGTGCAGCAACTCCAGGCATTGTACGCCATTGACCTGACCATCTCGAGCAGCTTCAACCAGAGCTTTACACTCGACGTTCTCCTGAGCCATGCCATAAATCAACTGGATGCGGACGCGGCCAGCATTCTCCTGATACAGCCTCATCAACAGGTCTTGAAATCCGTTGCCGCAAAGGGATTCCATGGGCACGGGCTGGAACACACCGGGCTGAAGCTAAACAACTCGTTTGGCGGACGGGCAATCCTGGAACGCCGCATGATTCACGCTAATGTTTCGGAGCTGGGCACGATCGAGCAGGCCGCTGCAAAAGCCTGGTCAGAGGAAGGCTTCAAGTCACAGCATCTCATGCCATTGATCTCCAAAGGGGAAGTAAAAGGCGTGCTGGGCATTTTCTTCCGAAGAGATTTTGCCCCCACGCCGGCATGGAACAATTTCCTTGAGACGCTGGCCGGGCAGGCCGCGATCGCAGTGGATAACACACAGATGTTCAACGGCCTTCAGCGCGCCAACATGGAACTGGCGGTCGCGTACGACGCGACCATCGAAGGCTGGTCGCAGGCCATGGATTTGCGCGATCACGAGACCGAAGGCCATACCCAGCGCGTGACAAAAATGGCAGTCGAGCTGGCAAGGGCCATGAAGTTCGATGACGAGGATATTGTTCACGTCCGGCGCGGCGCGCTGCTGCACGATATTGGCAAGATCGGCGTGCCCGATCATATCCTGCTCAAGCCGGACAAATTGACGGACGAAGAATGGCAGATCATGAGACTGCATCCGCAGTTCGCTTATGACATGCTCAGTCCGATCAGCTACCTGCGCCGCGCGCTGGATATTCCTTATTGTCATCACGAAAGATGGGACGGCACCGGTTACCCGCGCAGATTGAAAGGCGAGCAGATTCCATTGGCCGCGCGAATATTCGCCGCGGCGGATGTTTGGGATGCCGTGACCAGTGACCGTCCATATCGAAAAGCCTGGAGCAAGGAGGACGCCTTGCAATACATCCGCGAGCAGAGCGGGAAACATTTCGACCCGCAGGTGGTGGAAGTGTTCTTAAGAGAATTTGGAAACGCGTAAATCAAGATGCCAACGCCCTTTGCTCTATGAGGGTTGAGGGTTGCGAAGCGGCGTCTTTTCCGCTGTGG
Organism: Chloroflexota bacterium; assembly: GCA_021787595.1. Classification (GTDB taxonomy): domain Bacteria; phylum Chloroflexota; class Anaerolineae; order Anaerolineales; family Villigracilaceae; genus Fen-1038. The sequence goes on from JAJYLQ010000036.1 coordinate 24,097, forward strand.
CAATCTCGTCTGGCATTCAAACAGGAGATTGCCACACTGAGAGAACGCAGTGCTTCGTCGTGGCGCTGTTAGCGCCACTCCTCGCAATGATAAGATTCTTATTTCTTCAAACAAACCAACCCTTTGAGATACGTGCCCTCGGGGAAATTGAGCGCAACGGGATGATCCGGCGATTGCGAAAGACGCTCGATGATCTGCGCGTCCGCGCCCCCATCCAGGGCCGCGCCTGCCACGATCTTCTGGAACAGATACGCATCCACGCCGCCGGAACAGGAAAACGTTACAAGGATTCCATTTGGCCGCAAAAGTTTGAACGCCAACAGATTGATATCTTTGTAACCGCGCGCGGCCCTTTCCACCTGCGCGGCGGTGGATGCAAATTTGGGCGGATCAAGGACAATCATATCGAACGAGCGATTCTGATCGCGGAATTTTCTCAGCAGTTGAAAGACATCCGCTTCGATCCACTCTGATTCCGGGAGGCCGTTTAATGAAACGTTTTCGCGTCCTAAAGCCAGCGCATCCGCGGACGAATCCACCGAGACGACAGACTTCGCACCCCCCGCCAGCGCGTGGACAGTAAACCCGCCTGTGTAACAAAAACAATTCAACACATCGCGGTCTCGCGCCAACTCCCCCACCCTGCGGCGGTTCACGCGTTGGTCGAGATAAAAACCGGTCTTGTGTCCATGCTCGATATCAACCAGAAATTTCAAGCCATATTCAGTGATGGTCAATGGAGAATGGATTATGGAACCGCGTAAGATTCCAACTTGCGTTGGCAATCCTTCCAATTCGCGGACATCAACGTCAGAGCGTTCATAGATGATTTGCAAGCCGGTCTCTTCGAGCAGAACATCGGCGATGGTTTCTTTCCAATATTCGGAACCGGCCGTCAATGATTGGAGGACGAGGACATCCGCATAACGATCCACGATGAGGCCAGGGATGCCATCGGATTCGGCGTAGATCAAACGCAAAGCGTCGGTGTCAGGTGCCACGTGCCAGGTGTCACGTGAGCGAATTGCAGATTTGATTCGCTTGCGGAAGAAATCAGCATCAACGGGTTCATCGTCGAATGTCCAGACGCGGGCGCGAATTTGCGAGTGAGGCGAGTAGGAGGCGCGGGCGAGGAAATCGCCGTCGGAGGAGAGAACATCCACAGTCCCGCCGGATGCAACATCTCCATCCACGCGTTGGACCGCGCCGGAGAAAATCCACGGATGGCGGCGAAGGACGGATTTCTCGCGTCCGGGTTTGAGAATCAAAGAAGGCATGTTCAGAGTTTATCATACCGGCGTGGTATCATCACATTCCGACTCTATGGAGGAACATTCGAAATGAAGCCAACCAAAATCACACGCCCAACTTTCCCCAAAGGCTACGTGGACAACCCAATCTCAGAAGTGGCATGGGAATACGTTGAAGAACGCCTGACGCGCTCCATCAATTATTGGCTTTGCTCGGTGCGCCCGGATGGACATCCGCATGTGATTCCGCGCTGGGGCGTTTTCGCGGATGGAAAGTTCTATTACGATGGAAGTCCCGAAACGCGGCACGCGAAAAACATCGCGCAGAATCCAAATGTGACTTTGCATTTGGAAAGCGGGAAGGATGTGGTCATCATGGATGGGATATCTGAACCTGCCGGAAGGCCGTCCGCTGAATTGGCCCAAAAACTTTCACATGAATATAAGTCCAAATATTCCGGCGAGGGTTATTCACCCGAACCGGATCAATGGGACGGCGGCGGATTGTATGTGTTCACACCGCGCCAGTGCCTGGCATGGACAACGTTCTTCGAGAACCCAACCAAGTTTGTTTTTTAGATGAGCAGGCCACGTTTACGAAGTCCTCGAAGGGAAAACGTGACCCATCCTTCATGATCGAAGCATAACCCGCAAAAATTTTTGGTCATGGCATACAGGTAAGCGACGCAGTGAGAGATGCTATCCCGCTCCACGAAGCGTATCCCTTACTTTGAGCCACTACCAAATTTTCAAACAAATCTTATTCGGCCGGGAGACATCCGCAGGGCGGAACGGATCATCAGGAACTCGGTGATGTTCTCGGAGGTGATGAGGCCGACCAGCTCTCCGGCATGCGTGACGGGCAGCGTCTTTGCGGAACTTTCCTGCAGGCGCGTCACCGCCGACTCGACCATTTCGTGCGTATCCACTTCGGGTACGCCGCGCCGCATCACGTCCGCGACCAGAGCGCTTTGTCCTTTTGCAGCCAGGGCCTTGATGAAAGTCTCGCGGTCAAGGATGCCCACCACGCGTCCACCTTCCACGACAGGGAAGTCATGCTGGGAACCGGAAAGCACCAATTCGACGACGCGCGCCAGCGTGTCGGATGGCGAAAGCTTTTCGTAGTTGGTCATCATGGCGCGTCCAACCGGGATGCCGCCAAGCGAATTTTTCATCTGCGCCATGCTGGATTCCTGCGCCGCGCCGATCCAAACGAACAGGGCGATGAAGAGCAGGAACGGATCGTAGAACAATCCCGCAAAGCCAAAGAGAAAAGCCATGCCCTGCCCCACACTGGCCGCGATTTGAGTGGCGCGCACATAATCCATGTTCATGGCGAGGATGGCGCGCAGGACGCGCCCGCCGTCCATCGGGAACGCGGGCAATAAATTGAATACCGCGAGAATGAAATTGACTTCCAACAAACCGGCAGCGAAATTACCGGACATGATGTTGAAATTTTGAAGCGCTCCAAGGCCGTTCGTCAAAAACAGGTATACAAACAATGCTGCGGAGAGGACAAAATTCACTGCCGGCCCTGCCAGCGCAACCCACAATTCCTGGATGGGATTTTCCGGGATGCGCTCGAGGCGGGCGACGCCGCCAATTGGGTAAAGCGTGATGTCGCGGGTCTTCACGCCGAAGCGGCGCGCGGTCAGGGCGTGCCCGTATTCATGCAGCACGACACAGGCAAACAGTGCCAGGATGAAGATCACTCCACCGAGAACGGAGTTCCAATCATGATATTGCAGCCAGTAACTGACAGCCACCCATCCGATGATGAGCAGGAAGGTGGCGTGCATGTAAATGTCAATGCCCCATAAACGACCGATTTTCCATGACCATTTCATTCTTACCTCCAAGCTGGGAATCGATTCTACGACTTGAAGATGACAAAACCGTCAGAGTTGTGTAAAAATATTATATGCCATGTTTGAGAATTTCATGAAAAAGTTTTTCCGGGTCCCGGTAGCGGCGCCAAAGGCGCCACTACTCGACCGGCATCCATGCCATGCTCAGTATACAGCGCAAAGTTAGAACTTTGAGGGTTCTGCTCATGGCTTTTCTACCGTTTTCGCCCTCATCTCCAACCCTTCCCCGAACGGGGAAGGGAGTCCCCTCTCCCTTTGGGAGAGGGAAAGGGTGAGGGAGAATTGGCAGGGAACGATTGCTCGACCTTGCGCGGTAATGTCAGATAATCCCGATCTTTTTCCCGGCAGTAGCAATGACATCCATGGCGCGTTCGATCTCACTCGGATCGTGCGCGGCTGTGACCGTCGCGCGCAGACGCGCCTGTCCTTCGGGGACAGCGGGCGAAACAACCGGCAGGACGAACACATCGTGATGCTGGGCTTCGCGCGTCATCGCAAAGGCTTGTTCATCGGAACCACACAGCACCGGGACGATGGCGGTTGTGGTCAGCATCGTATCGAAGCCCGCAGACTTGAGTCCATTGATGAAGAGTTCGCCGTTGCGCCGAAGTTTTTCGACGCGCCACGGTTCATCGAGAATCACCTTGAAGGCCTCATTTGCCGCCGCGGCCTGCGCGGGCGGAAGCGCCGCGGAAAAAATATAGGCGCGGCTGGCATGACGAAGATAATTGATCAACTCCTTCTTGCCTGCCACGTATCCACCCACGGACGGGATCGTCTTGCTCAACGTTCCCATTTTGATATCCACCACATCGTTCAGGCCGAAATGTTCTTCGATGCCGCGCCCGGTTTTGCCCAACACGCCGACCGAATGCGCTTCGTCCATCATCAGATACGCGCCATGCTTTCTGCAAATCTCGACCACTTTCGGCAGGTCAATCACATCGCCGTCCATCGAGAAGACCGCGTCCGTGATGACCAGCTTCGAGACGCCGGAAGGGATTTGTTCAAGCCGGTGATCCAGATCCTCCATGTCATTGTGTTTGAAGCGGCGGAATTCTGCGCCTGACATCAGGCATCCGTCCACGATGGAGGCGTGATTCAATTTATCGGACAGGACGTAATCGCCGCGCCCCATCAACGTCGAGATGGCGGTCAGGTTGGTGACATATCCCGAAGTAAACGTCACTGCGGCTTCGGCATGTTTGAAATTCGCTATCGTCTCTTCGAGTTCGTCGTGGATGGTCAGCGTTCCGGCCAACATGCGTACCCCGTTCGTCCCCGTTCCAAATTTATCAATCGCTTTGCGCGCCGCTTCGTTGATGCGCGGATGGCCGAGCAAGCCGAGATAGCCATACGACGCATACATCCCCATTTCGCGGCCGTGAACCAAAACCCTTGCGCCGCCGCGGATTTCCTCGACCGGCTGGTTGTAAAAATAGAGATCGTTCTCTTTGAGCATCGCTATACGGTCTTTGAACGCCCGGACGCGATGTGAGACAGCATCATCCTTGTTGAAATCCATGATCAACTCCTGAAAAGGCTTGACCAAGTTTAGCCTTTTGAAGATGAACTGTCAAACCACTGCTTGTCATTGCGAGTGGCGCCTTTGGCGCCACTCGCAATGACAATTGGCTCGAACACCATGATCGGAATGTGACGCGTCGTCATCTTTTGATAATTCAAATAGGGCGGATGTTTTTCCGTTGCGAATTTCCACAGCCGATCATATTCCTCGCCCGTCGCTTCGCGGCTTTGGACTTCGATTCTTTTCCCCTTGACATCGAGCGCGGCGCGCGGCTGACGCTTTAGATTCAAATACCATTCCGCATTTTTATCTTTTCCCCAATTCGAGGCGACGATCAAATACTTGCCCTCGTAATCAAAATATGCAATCGGGATAACGCGCTCTTGTCCCGATTTGCGTCCGGTGGTGTGCAGAATCAAAACCGTTTGCGTGCCGAGTTTGCTTCCAATCCGTCCGCGGCTGAGGCGGAGGAAGAACGCGTTGATGGACATGAAAAGTTTTATCAGGCGATCCTTCATAATAACCTCGCAAGATTCGGAAATGAGCGACCATCATTTATGCTTTCGGATCGTTGGACTCTTACAAAAAAACGATAGACCCGCGCTTATCATTCACCGATACGTCAATGTTATAATGATACCAGCAGAAAGAGAGCGAGACATGCAGTCTACCATCAATGTTTCCCTGTCGAAAGAAGTCCGCGCCGCGTTGGAAGATTTGACGCGCAAAGAAGGCGTTCGAGCTGAGGAAGTCATCAATGAAGCGGTGAAGCAATACCTGTTTTTCCGAAGGCTGACTTTGCTGCGGGAACGGTTATCTGCCAAAGCGCAAAAGATGGGTGTTTTCAAGGAAGAGGATGTGTTCAATCTGATCTCATGAAAGTTCTGCTGGATACGAATGTCTTGATCGCCGCGTTCATCACTCATGGGACTTCCAGTGATCTATTCGAGCATTGCATACGCCAGCACGAGATTGTCATTTCGAAATTTATCCTTGATGAACTGGAAAACCATCTGCGAAAGAAGTTCAAATTTTCTGAAGCCGATGTGCGCGAGACTCTGGATATTTTGAATACAGCCGCGAAGATGATCGAGCCGATCCCGCTCAAGACGCCGGTATGCCGCGACCCAGATGACGATATGATTTTGGCAACAGCGCTGGCTGGAAACGTGGAATGCATCGTTTCGGGGGATAAAGATTTGACTGACTTGAAAATGTTCGAGAATATTCCCATTCTAAAACCTTCGGAGTTCTCCGATTTCGAAGCCAACCAGAAATAAAATCTTAGCTCATCTGCAAAGAATGTTCATTTCCCCTGCGGAGGAGGCGGAGGAAGAAAGCATTGATGGACATGAAGAGTTTGATGAAGAAGTCTTTCATACTTTATTTGCTTCCAAAACCGCAAAGCACAATTCTACAATCACCAACGCACGTCTCCGCCAAGGCATCTGATCCATATAAAGTTAGCGTACTGAATACCTAACAAGAATACAAGTATGACGATTGTTCTATTGTGGCGGACCGAAATCGAAGAAAGGAGGATACTGGCTTTGTGTTAATAAAGAAACATAGATACTTAGTTTTTGCGAAAAACCTGGATTATGCTGATCGAGTCGACCAATAACCTGTCCTGGTCCATAGAGGTATATATATAACAACTCATCTTTCGTAAGCTGATTCACTGGTGCATCGGGAACCGCCCATAGATGAAGATCACCAGTTTGTTTGTCTGCGAATAATCGCACTTGGACATGATGAGGTTTTACTGTAACAGTAGGAATTTCCCAATCTTTAAATACATATCCAGTCGGTGGTTTATCGAGGATATCAACAACCACCTTTGTATTCGGACCAAATTTCCACGTTTGTGGCCCCTCATCTGTCGTAAATGCAGCTGATAATTTTCCATTATTAAGGTCCAAATAGAATGCGCCATGGCGATCAAAACTTAGTTGCAAATCTGAGGCAAAAGCATTTACAAAACTCATTTGTGACGTTATCACAGCTCCAGAATGATGACTTATTACTCGACTTTTGCACCTTAAGAATTGAATAATCAGGTGGTTCTAACGAGACTTTTTCAACAGCCTCGGGGTGGTCTTGGGCAATACTAAATCTACCTCACTGGTTTTATCCAAGTGAAGCAACGCTGT
>JAJYLQ010000037.1 GCA_021787595.1 Chloroflexota bacterium
ATTCCTTTTTCGAACATCACCAGTTCATTATGAAGTGCAAAAACCATTAACGAAACCATCCAGATACCGTTCCCAGACGGCTAATTGGGCCTTTCTGTAACAACCGAATGGGCAAAGTCCAGCTAAGTGAAACTGCCTTGAAAGCACTGGCTTCCCCGCTAAAATCGCACAGGCAATAAAACCCGGCAAAGGCAAAACTCACAAACTCGATTCTCACCTCAACGATAGTGTATCGGGGATGCGATCTCCTTTTACAAGACCTCGCCTTCACTTCTCTTCAAAAATTTTCCCTCACCGGGTTTCCCCAACCATTTCTCACCGTCCACAATCAACTCGCCGCGCAGAAAGACTTTTTCCGGCATGCCAGCCACATCCCAGCCTTCGAATAAATTGTAGTCCGTGCGATGGCGGCTATGCGCCGTGCCATACTTCACGCGCTTTTCCGGATCCCAAATGACGATGTCCGCGTCAGAGCCGGGCAACAACGCGCCTTTGCGCGGATATAAACCAAATATCTTTGCCGGGTTCGTGCTGTTGTATGCCACGAACTGATTCGCGGTAATCTTTCCGGCGCGCACACCGTATGTCCATAGAATTGGCAAACGATCCCCAACCGCGGGCAATCCGTTCGGGATCCTTGTGAAATCATCCTTGCCCAGTTCCTTGCCGGGTATTTTCACTTCCTTGCCTTCATACATGATCGGTTTCGTGCCATCGAAAAAGAACGGGCAATGATCCGTGCCGATGGTTTGCAGCGTGCCATCATGCAAACCTTCCCAAATGCGCGCATTATCTTTTTCCGTCCGCATCGGCGGCGAGCAAATCCACTTGGCGCCGTCGGGACGGCGCAAGTGATCCATCGTGAAGAACAGATATTGCGGACACGTCTCCCCCATCACCTTGACGCCGCGCTCGCGCGCGTACTTGAGCATGTCCACTTCGCCGCCGACGTTCATGTGGACGATATAAACCGGCGCATCCGCCTGCGACGACATGGCGGCCATCCGCAGTGTGGCCTCGACCGCGCCCCAGGCCGGTCTCGTCAACGCGTGCCATTCGGGAGTCGTGTGACCAGATGCCAGCGCATCCGTGACCAGCGTGTCAATGACATCCCCATTTTCGCAATGGACCATCACGAGCATTCCATTATCCCTGGTGATTCGTAAAGCTTTGAAGATGCTTCCATCATCAAGTCGCAGACGGCCATTGTATGCGGTAAAAACCTTCAGCGTTGTAATTCCCATATCGCGCAAAGACGGAATCTCTCTGGCGATCCTGTCATTGAACTTGGTCAGGTTCATGTGGAAGGAATAATCTATCGCGGCTTTCCCGGCCTTCCTATGCCACGCATCCACTGATTCTTCGAAGGTGTCAAAATCAAAGGAAACAAAATCAATGACGGTTGTTGTCCCGCCGAACGCCGCGGCTTTATGGCCCGTGTAATGATCGTCGGACGAAACGGTGTCGAACATTGGCAAATCGAAATGCGTGTGCGGGTCCACGCCGCCAGGCAGGACCAGCTTTCCCGACGCGTCGATCACTTGCGCGGAATCCGCTAAGAGCGGCGGACTTTCCGCTTCCAGTCCCGCACTGAGCGAAGTCGAAGTGCCGATGCCGGAGATCGTCTCGCCCTCGATCAAAATGTCTGCTTGAAAAGTTTCGGATGCGGTGATGAGCGTCCCGTTTTTGATGAGCGTTTTCATAAGTCTCCTAACCCGGACGAGCCGGAACCAAAAAAGAACACTTCCTCAAAAGTTATGGCGGCGTGGCGATGCTCAGCGTGTAATGGACGTATTCCAACTGCCCGCTGGCTGGCTCAGCGGCCAGGCTCATCAGATAAGCCCGGCCTGCTGAAACATCAACTTGTTGAGTCGTGCCGCATAACGTTCCATTCCAATTTTGAATCTGTGTGCCATCCTGCTGCAAATCCACTTCCAGCGTTCCATTGCCGGTACAGGCCAAATGGATCGTCACGCTCGAAGTGTAAGGTGTGAATCGAATCCAATCCTCCGCATCGCCCTGCGGCGCGGAAACGTCGCTGGAATAGATCAGCGAGCGCGAACCGGACGGCGAAAACGTAATACGGATGGCGGGCGACTGGGCCGAGTCTCCGTCCGGCGGCGCGGGAATCAAAGTCGGCGTGATCGTTGGCGGGATGGCTGTCGGTGCGACGGTTTCACCGGTTTGCATCGTCCCGGCTGCGTTCGGCGCGGAGCCGGTACCTGCCTGGAACGAAGAGGCGGCTCCCGTTGGCGACGGCGTTGCCGCGTCCGCAATCGTTGGGATCGCGGTCAGGTTATCAACCTGCACGTATTGCGCGACGATCCAGCCTTTGCCGTCCTTGCCCTGCGGATAAATGATCTGGTACCACTTTCCGCTCGAGTCTTTGCCGACGATTTGAACTTTTGCAAATGGGCCGATCATTCCCAGCGGCGCGCCGGATGTTGATGGATCGCCGCGCACATTCAATTGGGTTGACGTTGTGCCGGTAACGGGCGCGAGCGTCGGCGACGGAGTTGGCGGCACAGGCGTCAGCGTTGGCGGAGGAATGGGCGTTGGAGGCAGCGTCGCCGTGATGATGAACGGCGCGACCGTCCCCCTTGAAGGCACGGAAATATTCAACCCGCAGGCCGAAAGCAGAAATGCCAGCACAATTGCCACGAAAAAATATGTACGCACGCGGCAATTGTAATCCATCCATTACATTGGATTTGAAAAACAAAGAACTGCCAGAAGGTGGTGTTCATGGCGCGCCCTTAACATTACAGCGCAAAGTCAAGCAATCGTTCCCTGCCAATTCTCCCTCACCCTTTCCCTCTCCCAAAGGGAGAGGAGACTCCCTTCCCCATTCGGGGGAAGGGTTGGGGATGAGGGCAAAAACGGTAGAAAAGCCATGAGCAGAACCCTCAACACTCTAACTTTGCGCTGTAATATTAATCAACAGATATGAATCTTTGGGTGTGTAAAAATATAGTTCCCTCACCCGCTGACGAAACGACATGAGGAAAGCAAAAAGACAAGGGTGCGCGGGATAAGCATGTCCCGGTCGCGGGTAATTTTTGGTCAGATTGAGGCATATCACCATCTCCGCCGTGAAGATTTGGCAAAGAAACAAAGCAGATTATCACTTGAAATATAAAGGCGAACAGTTACAATAAACCCATAACATGAATGAACCGTTTGCCAATCAGTTGATAGACTGCACCTGCTGCCCGCGTAATTGCGGAGTCAACCGCCTCGAAGGGAAACTCGCGGTTTGCAAAATCGGCGCGGAGATTCGCGTTTCTCACATCGGTCTGCATTTTGGAGAAGAGCCGCCCATTTCGGGCACAAGAGGCTCCGGGACAATTTTCTTCGCGGGGTGCAATCTTCGTTGTGTTTTTTGCCAGAATTATCAGATCAGCCAGGAATTTCAGCATTATCCGACTCGAATCTTGACCGTTGACCAGCTTGCAGATGAAATGCTGCGGCTTCAATCCAAAGGCGCGCATAACATCAACTTCGTTTCGCCGTCTCACATGATTTTTCAGATGGCCGATGCGATCATCGCCGCGAAAGAAAAAGGTCTCATCATTCCAATCGTCTACAACACCAATGGCTACGATTCGCTGGATGCGCTTCGGCAAATCCGCGGCCTGGTGGACATTTATCTTCCCGATATTAAATACATGAACAACGCACTTGGCAAACGATATTCAGCCGTGCTCGATTATGCAAAAGTAATCCCCGGCGTTCTTCGAGAAATGCTGGATCAGGTTGGTCACTTGCAAATGGATGACGATGGCATCGCCACACGCGGACTTTTGGTTCGTCATCTTGTATTACCCGGCCAGCTCGATAACAGCAAACGATGTCTCAAGTTCCTGGCAGATTTATCGCCGGATATTTTCGTCAGCATCATGTCGCAGTATTCCCCACAACATAAAGCCGGCAAGTATCCTGAAATCAACCGGACACTGACAGAATCCGAATATGATGAGGTCACCGAGTACGCGCTTGATCTGGGACTTAAGAATGCCTTCGTTCAAGAACTCGGAAGCCAGGCGAGTTGCCTGCCTGATTTTGAACAAGAAAACCCATTCGACTTTGCTTAATAATTTTTCACCTGGTCTCCCTACAAGAATAAAAGAGCGCCGTCTTTCGACGGCGCTGATTGTTTATCATTATGCAATCGTAATGCTCTTATCCAAATACACATCCTGAATCGTGTTCAACAAGTTCACGCCCTCGGCCATTGGACGCTGGAACGCTTTGCGGCCTGAGATCAGTCCCATGCCGCCGGCGCGCTTGTTGATCACCGCGGTCGCCGCCGCTTCGGCAAAGTCGTTGTCGCCGGACGCGCCGCCGCTATTGATGAGTCCGATGCGGCCCATGTAGCAATTCGCAACCTGATAACGGCACAAATCAATCGGATGGTCGCTGGTCAATTCGCTGTAAATGCGCTTGTCATATTTGCCGTACGAAACGCCGTCCGCATTCAAGGCAATATAGCCGCCGTTGTTTTCCGCCATCTTCTGCTTGATGATATCCGCTTCAATCGTCACGCCGATGTGATTCGCCTGCCCGGTCAAGTCGGCGGACACGTGATAATCCTTGTCCTTTTTGAACGCTTTATTGCGCGTGTAGCACCACAACACGGTCGCCATCCCAAGTTCGTGCGCGAGCGCAAACGCCTGCGCGATCTCGATCAGCTCGCGGTGCGAATCGTCCGAGCCAAAATAGATCGTCGCGCCGACCGCGGCTGCGCCCATCTCATACGCTTCCTTGACCGTGCCGAACAAAATCTGTTCGAAGTTGTTCGGATACGTCATCAGTTCGTTGTGATTGATCTTCACGATGAACGGGATTTTGTGCGCGTACCTGCGGGCGACGATTCCCAGAACGCCAAATGTGGACGCGACGGCGTTGCACCCTCCCTCGATGGCAAGTTTGACGATGTTCTCCGGATCGAAGTAATCGGGATTTTTTGCGAAGCTCGCGCCGCCCGAATGTTCGATGCCCTGATCAACCGGCAGGATGGAAAGATAACCGGTTCCGCCGAGCCGACCGGTTTTGTACATCCGCGCCAGGCTGCCGAGCACACGATTGTTGCGATCGGAATGCTCAAAAATGCGATCCAAAAAATCGGAGCCGGGCAGGTGCAGGCGTTCTTTCGGGATTTTGGGCGAGTTGAAACCAAGCAGGAATTTCGCCTTATCGCCCAACAGGGATTGAATATCATTCGTTTCTTGAACTTTCGCAACCATTGCATTTCTCCTTGCCCGACGCTGCGTGCTTTACGCACGTCGAGCGAATTTCTATTTTATTCACCGCAAAGCGCACGGAGCTTTTTCTTTATTTCTTCTCGATGGGCTTCGCGAAGCACGCAAGGCGCATGTGCCTCTCCGTGGTGAGCACTCATTTGGAATAGGAAATTTGTCTTTCTTGATTATAACCAGAAAGTACGGCATAATGAGTCCATGCTACTTAATTTCCCTGAATCCGTAAATGTTCGCAGGAGGCTCAAATGACTGACATGTATCAAAACGTTAGCGGCCAGATGGACCCGTTCAAAAAACTGGCTTCGTACATCCCCGGCTTTGGCGGATATGTCGAACGGCAAAACCGCCGCGACGCCGACAAGCTCGTGCGCGACACCATCGCACGCAGGTTCGAGGAACTGGTCAAACGCGCGTCCAGCTTGCAGACCGACCTGGTCAGTGCGGGTAAGATCGAGTTCGTGGACGACATGGAGCAGGCCGTCATCCAGATGCGGACTTTCATGGATAAGATCAGCACGGCGGCGCGCGGCTATTCCGGTTTGTTCGACGCGGTCAAGATCAACGAAAAGGAACTGGAACAACTTTATAACTTTGACCTGGCATTCTTCGATCTCGCGGATCAAATCGGCCACGGGCTGGATAATATCGAGGCCAGCCTGGGCGACGACAGCGCCCTGCCTGCGGCGATCCGCAATATCATCACGCTTGGCCGCCAGGCTGTGGACACGTTCAATCGAAGGACCGAGGCATTCACCGGCAGCGGAAAGTGACGAACGTCATTGCGAGAGGCGTTCTCCCACGAAGCAATCCCCTCTAACATGAGATTGCTTCGTGGCGCGAGGCGCCACTCGCAACGACATACGAACAGGCACAGACAACTTTGTAAAGGCTCTGTGCCTTTTTTATTTTTTGTGGTAAAAAAAGTGCATGTGGCATTCATATATAAACGCAACCTCCACAGAAGAAGCCCTCGAAGCCTTGAACGAAAAAGGCGAACGTGCCCGTATTGTCGCGGGCGCAACCGATTTGATCCTCGAACTCGAGCGCGGCGTCCGCAAAGGAATTGACACGCTCATTGACGTAACCCGCATCCCCGGCCACGATCAAATTCACCTGGACGAAGATGGCGTCGTTCATCTTGGTCTGCTCGTAACGCACAATCATTGCGCCGCTTCGGATTTGATTCGCGAGCGCGCTTACCCGTTGGCCCGCGCGGCCTGGGAAGTCGGCGCGCCGCAAATCCGCAACCGCGGCACCGTCGCCGGCAATCTCATCACCGCCTCGCCCGCCAACGACACGATCACTCCGCTCGTGGCGTTGAACGCGTCGGTCACGCTTGCATCGGTGCGCGGCGAACGCAAAGTCGCCTTGAAGGATTTTTATACCGGCGTCCGCAAGACGGTGATGCAGCCGGACGAAATGCTCGTGGATATTTCATTCCCGGCAATGACGAAAGATCAGCGCGGGACATTCATCAAACTGGCTTTGCGCCGCGCCCAGGCAATTTCATTGGTCAACGTCGCTCTGGTCCTGACTCTGAAATCGGGTTCCGTTAAATCAGCCGCGATCACGCTCGGGGCCGTCGCGCCGACCATCGTCCACGCGCCCGAAGCGGAAGCTTATCTCGTCGGCAAAAAACTCACGGACGATGTCATCGCTCATGCCGCCGAATTAACGATGAACGCCAGCAGACCGATTGATGACGTTCGCAGTTCCGCCGCGTATCGCAAACAAATGGTAAAGGTCATCACTTCGCGCGGATTGAAGTCCCTGCGCGATAAAACGGAACGCGATGGTTTTCCAGAGAAACCAGTTTTGCTTTGGGGCAAACAGAATGCAGAAAGCAGAACGCAGAAATTGCGCCGGCCCGCGCCTGCTTCAATCGAAACAACCATCAACGGGAAAAAGTATACGTTTACGTCCGGCCATGACAAGACTTTGTTGAGACTCTTGCGCGAAGAAGGAATGCTGACCGGAACCAAAGAAGGCTGCGCCGAGGGCGAATGCGGAGCCTGCACGGTTTTTCTCGATGGCAAAGCCGTCATGTCATGCCTCGTCCCCGCACCGCGCGCGCATAACGCGGAAATCGTCACTGTCGAAGGACTGTCGAACGGCGACCAGCTTCATCCCGTGCAACAGGCTTTTGTCCAGGACGGAGCGGTGCAGTGCGGATATTGCACGCCCGGCTTCATTATGTCTGCCGCGAAACTACTCGAAGAGAATCCGCATCCGTCAAAGAATGAAATCGAGCAGGCCATCACGGGCAACTTGTGTCGCTGCACCGGTTACTATAAAATCCTCCAGGCCATCGAAGACGCCATGACAGTCAAGGTATAACACGCGATGACGAAATATAGTTCTTTCAACCGGCAGCGGGTGGAGCCAAAACCCGAGCATCCCCATCCGGTTTGGCGCGGCATCGGCTGTTTGATGATTATAGTCGTGCCAATCATCTCTTACGGCCTCGCCGCTCTCACGGCCAGCATCGCCTTCGCACAGAATTGGCCCCTTCCGCATGAATTGCTTGGCCGTCCCGTCACACCATCTTTTCTTTGGAGCCTTCCCGGATTGGTTCCCATCCTTGCCGCAATCGAGAGCATGGATAATCTTTATCTCCTGCTGGTGCTGACCCTTATCTACATTGTCGTGCTTGGCGCCATCATCTCATTCGGATATGCGCTCGTCTATCAAATTACCGGCCCCCCGCGTCTTGGTCCATTGGATGCAGAGCGGCCAAACATAAAAGTCAAAAGATACAAGCGATGATGAAAAAGTGTGACGTCCCTGGCGTCACACTTTTGGTTCAATCAACAGCGGGCGGCTCGTCTTCTTCATCCTCTTCGAGGGTGTCTTCCGGCTCCGGTTCTTCCATCTCCGGCCATTCCGACTCTTCTTCGGCGCCTTCGCCTTTTTCCCCGGCTTCTGATTCGCCCTCTTCTTCAGCCTCACCTTCCTCGCCGCCTTCCTTCCCTTCTGATTCTCCTTCCTCCCCGCCTTCAGCGGACTCCCCCTCCTCCTTCTCAGGTTCTTCAGATTCGGATTCTTCCTCCTCCGGCTCTTTTTCCTCATCCTCTTCCTTTTCGGATTCTTCGGATTCCTCCGATTCATCCTCTTCAGATTCGCTCTCTTCCTCACCCTCCTCCTTTTCTTCCTCCTCCCCGCCCTCTTCATCCTCTTCGGGTTCTGATTCTTCTTCCTCTGGCTCGTTTTTTTCTTTTTCATCCTCTTCATCTTCTGACTCAGATTCCTCCTCTTCCTCGCCGCCCTCTTTCTCTTCGCCTTCCGCGGCTTCCGTTGCTTCGGCCTCCTTGAACCCGTGTTCAGGTTTGGCCCCACCTGCCTCTTCCGCGCCGCCTTCGTCCTCATCGGCAGTTTCATCAGAATCCGTTTCCCGGTCAGCTTCTTTCGCGCCGCGTTCCTCCCATGCCGAGACTACATAATCATGCACATCGGGCATTTCTTCATGCAACGATTCCATGAAGCCCGAATATTCGCGATAAACGCTCCGATCATCCAATTGGCCGCGGCTCAATTCTTCATGGACAGCGCTCAACATCGCAAGCGCCTCCTCCGACGAAAGATCGCGCGCATCCAACCGCGACTGCAAATAATCCAGTATTCCCCTGGCACCGGAATCTTTAAACAGGTCATTGGAAAAAGGCATAAGAACCTCGTAAAGTAAAACCCAATATACTCTAGACCACCCAAAAGAGCAATTATTCAATACCCTCGCCATTTGTGGGACAGTTTCGCAAATTGTCCCTGCGTTCGCCGCTCCCGATACCGCATTGGCGAAGGTATTGATTATTAAGAAGTTGTATAATACGAACAAGATCAACAAAACCAACGGAGATTTCCATGCCAGCAATTGGACGATCCATTCCGCGCGTGGATGCGCGCGATAAAGTTACCGGGAAGGCCGAGTATTCCGGCGACCTTTCCATGAGGGGTATGCTGCACATGAAGATTCTGTTTGCCGAACGCCCGCATGCCTGCATCAAAAATATCAGGACCGGCAAAGCAGAAGCCGCGCCCGGTGTGGCTGCGGTGTTCACCGCCCAGGATGTACCGGTCAACGAATATGGATTGCAGATTCCCGATCAGCCCGTTCTATGCGGACCGGGTTCGTCAAAACCTTATACGGACATTGTTCGATTTGTCGGCGATCAAGTCGCGGTGGTCGTGGCGCACAGCGAAGCCGAAGCGCAGGCCGCGCTTAAGTTGATCGAAGTGGATTATGAAGATCTGCCGGTGTTGAGTGATCCAATCGAAGCGATGAAGCCCGGCGCGCCGCTTCTTCATCCCGACCGGGGCGATTCGAACATCTGCGTGCATTACAAGATCCGCAAAGGCAGCATCGAAGACGGCTTTGCCAAAGCGGATGTGATCGTCGAAGGCGAATACCGTACGCCCGCGCAGGAACACGCGTATCTGCAGCCGGAAGCCGGACTTTCCTTTATTGATGAAGAGGGCCGGGTCACGATTGCGTGCGGAGGCCAATGGACGAACGCCGACCGCACTTCGATTGCTCATGCGCTCAATTTGCCGGAGGAACGCATCCGCGTGGTCTATCCCGAAATCGGCGGCGCGTTCGGCGGGCGCGAAGATCTGTCGGTGCAGGTTGTGCTGGCGCTCGCCGCATGGAAACTTCAGCGGCCGGTCAAGATTATTTGGAGCCGAAGAGAATCCATCATCGGACATTCCAAACGGCATCCGGCGACTCTGCGCGCAAAATGGGGCGCGACAAAAGACGGCAAACTGGTCGCGGCTGAAAATGAAATCATCGGCGACGGCGGCGCGTACATGTACACGTCCAACAAGGTGCTGGGTAACGCCACCCTCACATCCACCGGGCCGTATTTCATTCCAAATGTAAAAACGGATGTATATGGCGTTTACACAAACAATGTGCCCGGCGCGGCGTTCCGCGGATTCGGCGCGCCGCAGGCGTTGTTCATGGCAGAAGGACAAATCAATAAAATCGCGGAAAAACTCGGAATGGATCCGGTCGAGATTCGGTTGAAGAACGCCCTTCGCGAAGGATTGACGTTGGGGGTCGGCACACCGCTTCCAAATCCGGTAAGTATCTCGAAGGTCATCGAAGCCGCGGCCAAGAAGTCGAATTGGACACCGATCAACAAATCTCCGACGGTTGCGCGTCGTCGTCAATCCGCATTGGTTCGCGGCCGCGGCTTCGCTGCGGGATTCAAGAACGTCGGCTTTTCCTTTGGCTATCAGGAAAATAGCTGGGCCAAAGTGGAAATCCACGGCAATGGCAATATCGAACGCGTGATCGTGCATCACGCGGGCGCGGAAGTTGGACAAGGCACGCACACTGTGATGGCGCAAATGGCCGCAGAGGTCGTGGGCATCGTCCCATCCAAAGTGAAAGTGATTCCGTCCGACTCTGCAACGCAAGGCAACCCCGGCTCATCGTCCGCATCGCGCATGACGTTCATGGCGGGCAACGCCATCAAAGGCGCAGCGGAGGCGGCATTGAAAAAATGGGAAGCCGAAGAAAGACCCGCCATCGCCGAATATACCTATCTCGCGCCAAAGACCACGCACATGGATCACGAGACCGGCTATTCCTATCCAAACTTTTCGTATGCTTATTCCGCCGAGGCCGTGGAAGTGGAAGTGGACACCGAAACCGGTCACGTCCGGCTCGTGAAGGTTATCGTGGCCGATGATGTGGGCAAAGCCATCAATCCCAATCTCGTTGTTGGGCAGATCGAAGGCGCAGTTGTGCAGGCGCAGGGCTACGCCATCACGGAAGACTTCAAAACAAAAGAGGGCCGCGTGCTGACCGATCAATTAAGCACGTATTTGCTTCCGACGATCCTGGATATTCCGGAAAAAGTCGAATCCGTAATCGTCGAAGTCGCTGAACCAAACGGGCCATGGGGCGCGCGCGGGCTGGGCGAGATTCCATTCCTGCCGCTGGCTCCGGCGATCGCCGCCGCGATTCACGACGCGACCGGCGTTTGGATCAATGAATTTCCGTTCACGCCCGAACGCGTTCTGCGGGCGTTGGGGAAAATATAATTTCGCAGGGGCATGGCGACGCTATGCCCCTGCATATAACAATGATGGGATTTCCTTACCGCGGTGAAACAAAGGAACTGAATGATGATACGCGCCGTCAAATTGGCGGCTCATTCATTCGACTTTCCAACGGATACACACATTACGAGCTTGCCCTCCCCTCTACCCCCCCTCCCAATTTTGGGAGAGGTGCAGGGGCGACCGTTGTACTCGTTCACGGATTCTCCGTTCCATGTTTCATCTGGGACCCCACGTTCAACGCGCTGACTTCATCCGGATTCCGCGTTTTGAGATACGACCTGTTCGGACGCGGCTTCTCCGACCGGCCGCGGGCAAAATACAATCTCGATTTGTTCATTCGCCAATTGCGTGAGCTGTTGGATAAACTTGGCATCCAACAAGTTTTCGTGATCGGGCTTTCCATGGGCGGAGCCATCGCATCTGGCTTCGCGGTGAAATATCCCGAACGCGTTCCCAAGCTGGTTTTGATTGACCCCATCGGGACGCGGCCGATGCCACTTTCATGGGTTTATAAAGCTGCGATTCTGCCCGGCGTCAGCGAGTTGATTCTCGGGCTGGCTGGAACCGAGAAGATGGTCAAAGCCGCCGCCTCGGATTTCTTCGACCCGGCGCATGTGGAGATATTCCAGAATCAATATCGCCCGCAGATGCAATATCGCGGCTTCAAGCGTTCTATTTTGTCCACGCTTCGTAACAAGACTGTAAATGGTTTCCCCAAAGTTTACAAAGAATTGGGAAAGCTAACGATGCCTGTTCTACTCTTTTGGGGGCGCCAGGACCAGACATTGCCCCTGGAACAAAGCCAATCAATTTTGGCGGCCGTCCCGCGCGCTGAATTTCATGTGATCGAAGGTGCGGGCCACATTCCACATTACGAAAAGCCGGAAATTGTCAACCCGATCCTGATTCGATTCCTGAAGGGATAGGAAACGCGAGAAAATTGCGTACCTACCTTGCGCCATACATTATGGAGTTTGGGGACGATACACGAAATCTGCTATCCCGGAAAGAATTCCAACGGGCAAAGAGGCAAAAAGCCGCCTCGGGAAGCGCGACGCCTGGAACGTAAATCCGTATAAAAATAAGACAAATGGGTTGCTTGTCCCGGCAATGAGCATGGACTATAATGCAAACCGTTATAGAACATTCAAAGGAGTGAGAAAATGGCCAGAATTTTTGATGTCATCGAATATCCAAATGAAATGACCGACGAGCTTGTCCATCGTTTCCCCGATGACAGTTCGATTGGCGATTACCGCATCGGCTCGCAGGTGATCGTGCGCGAGGCGCAATCGGCGGTCTTCTTCCGCGACGGAAATGCGCTGGATGTTTTCAAAGCGGGGCGTCACACCATCACGACCGCCAACGTGCCGCTGCTGATCAACTGGATCGGCAAGGCATTCAATGACCGGACGCCCTTCCCCGCCGAAATTTATTTCGTCTCGATGAAGGAATGGGCCAACAAAAAGTGGGGCACGCCGCAGCCGATCATCGTCCGCAATCCCGGCGTGGGACTCGGCGTCGCGCTCCTGCAAGGCTTTGGCACATACTCATTCCAGATCACCGATCCACAGATGTTCGTGACCAAGATCGTCGGCACGCAGGGAACCTTCCACACCTCCGACATCGAAGACCGTCTTCGCACGATGCTGTTATCCAAGCTGCAGGACATCCTTGGTGAAACCGGCGCGAAGCACTCGGTGCTGGAATTGATCGGACTCACCGAAGAGATCGGCGCGGGCGTGCGGGCCAAGGCGCAGGACGATTTTGCCGCGCTCGGCATGATGCTCAAGACGTTCTATGTCGGCAATTTGAAGCCTTCCGATAAGTCGGCTCAGGAGCTGCGTGACATGGGCATGCTCGATATGGCGACATACACTCAACTGCAAGCGGCGGATGCCATGCGCGACGCGGCCAACAATCAGGGCGGCGGCGCGGGTCTGACGGCTGGCATCGGCGCCGGAATGGGCATCGGCAATTTGATGGGACAGGCGCTTCAAGGCGGGATGACCAACACCGCGCAGGGCGGATCGTCCGCTCCGAAACCCTCCGGCGGCGGAGAAATGCCCGAGGTGATGACTCCGTCCGAGGCGGCTGGTTTCCTGAAAGTCTCTGAAGAAGACGTGATGGCGGCCATCAACGACGGCTCTCTCAAAGCCAAGAAACTTGGCAACGCATATCGCATCAGCCGGGAAGCCGTGGAAGAATTTCTCAAGAGTTAGAAGGTTGGAAGGTTAGCAGGTTGCAAAGTTAGAAGTTCAAAGTTATAAGAAAAGACGTTTCTCTAAATCCGAGGAACGTCTTTTCCTTATTAACTTTGATGTTACGCAGTTTTCCTCCCTCATCCCCGGCCCTTCCCCCAAAAGGGGAAGGGAGCCCTCTCCCTATGGGAGAGGGGAGGGTGAGGGTGCGTAACATCAGTTATTAACTTTCAAACTTTTAAACCTTCCAACCTTCAACTTAAATCCGCGAGCACATCAGGGATCGAATTCAACACATCGCCCGCCAGCACGGACGCGGTCGTTCCCAAATCGTCAGCCGCATAAAGGCCGGCCTGTGCGTGAATCCACGCGCCAGCGACCGCGGCCTCGAACGCATCCACGCCCTGGGCGCGCAAGCCGACAATCAGTCCCGCGAGAACGTCGCCGGTTCCCGCGCGCGCCAAAGCCGGAGACGCAACCGGGATCGCAGCCGCGCCTCCATCCGGTGAGGCAATGATCGTGAACGCGCCTTTGAGCACGATCACGTGTCCCCATTCTTTTGCGAACTTTTTGGCAATTGCAAGTCTGTCGCCTTGAATCTCATCGCGCGATAAACCGGTCAACACGGACATCTCGCCGGGGTGCGGAGTCAAAACCGCGGGCGCAGGCAACAGCTTATACCAGTCTTTGATCCTGGCAAGCAATTTCAAACCGTCGGCGTCGAAGACCATCGGCGGCAATTTATTTTCCTGTTTCTCTTTCTTTTCATTTTCTTCGTGCAAGAAACCGATATGCGACGTTGCCTTCCTTGGTAAAGATTTCCCGGTCAGGAAGTTTTCGATGAATTCCTTTGTGGTCTCTTCCAAACCGAATCCCGGCCCGATCAACATGGCCGTGGCACGTTCGAGATTCTTCGATAAGACTTCTGCGGCGTCGCGCGAGATGACGCCCATTTCATTTGGAAGCAAAAGCCATGTCGCTTCGGGGAAGCGACCCGCCAGCGTGTCGTGCAATTGCGATGGAACGGCCAGCGTCACCAGTCCCGCGCCGACGCGGTACGCAGCCTGCCCGGATAATAAAGCGGCTCCCGTGTAATTGACCGATCCCGCGGCGATCAGCGCGGTGCCGAACGTTCCTTTATGCGCGTCCAGCGGGCGCTCCGGCAAAATCGCCGCGATCATTTCTTCCTCGGCGACTTCCGTTTGAACTGAATTCAGTGAGGATAAGTCTTCGGGCAGGCCAATATCCACGACCTGCAATTCACCGGCCAATTCATACGCGGGCAGTTTGAGCAGACCTTGTTTGACTGCCGCCATCGTGACGGTCAAATCCGCCGCGATACATTCCGCTGCGGCTTCGCCAGTATTGCAGTCAATTCCCGACGGGCAATCCACCGCAACGACAAACGGCTCGTTCTCCGATTCTTCAAGGATGGACTGCACTTCGGCAAGAACTCCCGCGACATCGGACTTCAACGGCAATTTGATTCCGGTGCCGAGCACGCCATCCAAAACGACCGACGCGGTTTGAATGAACGCATTCAGGTTTTGAAAACCTTTGTCTTCATCCGCGAAAAGGATTTCGCCGCCAGCATCCGCCAAACGCTTGACCAATTCGTCATTCTTGCGCTTGATCAGAAAGGCGCGTGCGGTCCATCCATCCGCGGCGAGATGCGACAACGCGACCAGCGCATCGCCGCCGTTGTTTCCCGAACCGACCAAACCAAACACTTCGCGGTCATCTTCTTCGATGGGTAACCCCTGAACGACTTCAGCCAGTCCCTGCCCGGCGTTTTCCATCATTTGGTCATAGGTCAAGCCGCTGGCATCGGCTTCTTTTTCAATGGCTTTCATTTCAGAAACAGTAACAAGCTTCATTTCTCGCCTCAACATATTAGATGTATAATTCTACGTAGGTAATTATATTACCACGAGGTGCTGAATGAATTGGCGCGAATATATTACCGTTGACCCCGAAATCGCACACGGACAAGCATGCGTCAAAGGCACACGCGTCTTGGTTTCGATTGTGCTGGATAACCTTGCGGCTGGACTCTCTGCAAAGGAAATCCTTAAGAGCTATCCATCCCTTTCAGAAGAATCAATCCGCGCGGCAATTGCTTATGGTGCTGAATTAGCCAAAGAACGTACTATCCCAATGCCCGCCTAGCGGATGCAGATGAAATTCAAGATTGATGAAAATCTACCGATTGAAGTTGCCCAGCTTCTGCGTGAGGCTGGGCACGATGTTTTTACCGTCCATGATCAAAAACTTGTTGGAGCCAAAGATGCCGTTATTGCAAGAGTTTGCCAAGATGAAAAGCGCATATTGATAACACTCGATGCCGATTTTTCAGACATTCGCACGTATCCGCCTGCGGATTTTTATGGATTGATTGTTTTTCGTTTGTCTCGCCAGGATAAAATTCATGTCCTCGATGTGTTAAGAAAAACAATGAAGTTATTCAAAAATGAATCTCTTATCGGGAAGCTTTGGATTGTGGATGAGAATAGAATCCGAATGCGATCTTGATTCAGTAATGGCATCAGCTTCTTTTTCGATGACTTTAATTGTTGCCCATCCCTGAGTACGTAAAAGGTAATAACAATGAATGAGTCATCTTTTACAGCACTTACAGCCATCGCTTCGATTGTTACAATTCTGGATTTTTTGTTAGGGCTGTTTGTTCTTTTCACTGATCGCTCCAAAGAAAAGACTTCATCAAATATTAAACAAACACCAACCCCAGTAGAAATGTCGCCAAGCGTACGACTGATTGTTATTCTCATTAATGCGTTGATCGTTGGTGGATTTTGGGGCTGGTATTTACCTGGTCACCCTGATGCGACAAAAGTATTCGCGACGGATTTGTTCATTTTCTTATCACTATTTTGGTTCAGTTTTGTTATATCTTTCAGATCCGTACGGGTCGGCAGAGGCATTTTTCGTGGAGCTTTTAGCGCCCTTGTGTCCTATATTGTTTTCGCATTAACAGGGATGGCTATCTATAATCCAAGCAATTTTGTATCAAGCACTTTCGGGCCATCAGAAGATACTTCGACTTTATGGTCAACAACACTCTGCCTTGCTCCCTTCATTGTCGTGAGTGTTGGATTGATAATCGGCATGCTCGCAAGTGGATGGATTAAAGTGATTTTACAAGATACTGATCAAGAGATTGACAAAGATTATTCATCTAGGCGCAATGAATGGCCTTGAACAACGGGAGAACTTATGCAATCCAATAAATTTACTTCGATTGATGAATACATTTCCAATTGCCCCGAAGATATTCAGAAGAAATTGAAAGATATGCGTGCAACCATCCGCGCCGCCGCGCCGGATGCAACGGAAAAGATCAGCTATCAAATTCCTACCTTTTATCTGAAAGGCAATCTGGTTCATTTTGGCGCGTTGAAAAATCACATCGGGTTTTATCCAACGCCGAGCGGCGTGCAGGCATTCATCAAGGAAACGAAAAAGTATGCAAGCACAAAGGGAGCGATCCAATTTCCGCTCGATGAGCCGCTGCCATTGAAATTGGTCAGCAAGATCGTGAAGTTCCGAGTGAAGGAAAATCTTGAACGCGCTAAATTGAAATCGAAGAAAAGAAAATGATTTGAGATGTCGTTGCGAGGAGCCGCGTTGGTTGAGCTTGTCGAAACCAGCGGCGACGAAGCAATCTCCAAAAACATTTAATTAGCTATTAGTTGAGATTGCTTCGCTCGGTCTCGATATGCCGCTCGAAGAACACTCGCGGCTACTCGACCATCGCTCACAATGACATGCAATCATCCCCACAAATCTGTTGCAACGTCCTCCAATCCAAGCGCAAGTAATTTTTCTTCTGTGGGGCAACCTGTCTTTTCATCCCAGCCGCGGGCAGCGTAGTACGCGGAAAGCATTCCTTGAATATCGGGCACGTAACCTTCCGTGCCGCCAATCGGTAAAGGTTCAAGTAAAGCTTTGGGCAATTTGTCATTTGCGGCGGTCAAGCCCAATTTGTTATTGACGGCGCGCTTCATAATTCCAGCCGCATTCGCCAGCCTTCACCATCCCTTTCATCGTCCAATCAGTTTGGTTTTTTTCGCTTTCACATTTGAGAAAAAGTTCACATGATTTTTGTAACACAGCAGATGTGACATTCTGTACTTTATATTTTTCGCGAAAACCTTTACAGTTTAGGTAATCGTTTACTTAATCCGTAAGGGTCATAATGCTTCGAATCAACCGTCAAACCGATTACGCAGTCCGTGTGATTTTAGCCCTTGCCAAACGCGGCGAGGGAACGAAGCTATCCACAAGCGAGATTCAGCAGGAGATGCTGATCCCGCCTTCGTTCATGACTCGAATCGTGGCCCAATTGGCAAAGACCGGCCTGCTTAACACCTTCCCCGGCCGCGAGGGCGGATTGATGCTTCCGCGCCCGGCAGCGCAAATCACGCTCAAAGATGCGGTCGAGGCTTTCGAGGGGCCAATCCTTCTTTCCGCGTGCATGCAGGCCAAAGGCGAAGACGACTGCCCATTCCGGGCCAATTGTCCCGTCCGCACCAAGTGGGGACGCGTGCAAGCCGCCATGCTGCGCGAGATGGCATCCATTACTTTTGAAGACCTGGCGAAAGAATCTTTAGCGGTTCCCCTTGCAATTTCCAATTTAGTTTCGTGATCCAGTATGCAGCCGGAGGGCATGCATACCAAAATTTTTTGAAGGAGAAGCTATGGATCCACTTACTCTATCGCGGTGGCAATTCGGTTTGACGACCGTTTACCACTTTCTTTTCGTCCCGCTCACTTTGGGTCTCGGCTGGTTCGTTGCCTACATGCAAACCCGCTATTACCAGACCAAGGATGAGACATTCCACAAAATGGCCAAGTTCTGGGGAAAGCTGTTCTTGATCAACTTTGCCATCGGCGTGGTGACGGGCATCGTTCAGGAATTCCAGTTCGGCATGAACTGGTCGGAATACAGCCGATTCGTGGGCGACATCTTCGGCGCGCCGCTCGCCATCGAAGCGCTGCTGGCTTTCTTTCTCGAATCCACCTTTCTCGGAATCTGGATTTTCGGCGAAGGCAAAGTGCCCGAGAAAGTCCATCTGGCTTCGATCTGGCTGGCTGCCATCGGCTCGAATCTTTCTGCGCTATGGATTTTGCTGGCCAACGGCTGGATGCAGCATCCTGTCGGTTACGTCATTGACCCGGTAACGGGCCGCCCGATGCTGAATGATTTCTACGCGCTGGTCACGAATCCCAAAGGCTGGCTGTTTTTCTTCCACACCATCGCATCCGGATTGGCAACCGCCAGCTTCCTGATCCTGGGTGTGAGCGCGTATCACATCGTCCGCCAAAATAGCGTGACGCTGTTCAAACGTTCTTTCCAGATGGCCGCCATCGTCGGTCTCGTTGCAGCAGCGCTGGTTATCCTCGATGGACACACGCAGGGCCAGTATATCTATCAGACTCAGCCGATGAAGATGGCCTCCATCGAAGCGCTCTGGAACACGGAGCAGCCCGCCTCGTTCTCCATCCTGACCATCGGCGACCTCAGCGGCAAGAAAGAAGTCTGGTCTCTCAGGCTTCCCGCTGTGACCAGTTTCCTGGCCTGTAACAATTTCAACTGCGCAGTTCGGGGCGTATACGACATCCAGGCTCAATATCAGCAGCAATATGGGCCCGGTGATTACATTCCGCTGATGGTTGTCACCTACTGGGCATTCCGCTTCATGTTCCTGATCGGTTTCCTGATGGCGCTCCTCGCCATTCTCTTCCTGTTTGCATTGCGGAAAGATATCGAAAAAGCCAAATGGATGAAGTGGGTCCCGTGGGTGATCGTTCTGCCATACATCGCCAACATCAGCGGCTGGCTTCTGACCGAGATGGGCCGCCAGCCGTGGATCGTGCAGGGGCTGCTGAAAGTCCAGGACGCGGTTTCGCCGAATCTGACCACCGTTGATCTGCTCATTTCGTTGATTGGCTACGTAGTCGTTTATGGATCATTGGCCGCGGCTGATTTCTATCTGATGAGGAAATATGCAATTGCCGGCGCCGATGTGCCAATGCAAGAATCCGTTGACGTTGCTTCCCCGCTCGTCGGAGCGCAGGATTAATCGCGGAGGGACAAAATGTCTTACCAATTTCTGCAAACCCTTTGGTTCGTCTTGATCGCCATTCTTTGGATCGGCTTCTACTTCCTCGAAGGCTTCGACTTCGGCGTGGGAATGCTGCTGCCCTTCGTCGGCAAAAAGGATGTCGAACGCCGCGCCATCATCAACACGATTGGTTCCGTGTGGGACGGCAATGAGGTCTGGCTCTTGACGGCCGGCGGCGCGACCTTCGCGGCCTTTCCACAATGGTATGCCACCATGTTCAGCGGTTTCTACCTGGCGCTGTTCCTGCTTTTGGTCGGGCTGATCATCCGCGGCGTCGCGTTCGAATATCGTTCCAAAGATCCCAATCCGAAATGGCGCAGCACCTTCGATTGGATGATCGCAGTCGGTTCATTCCTGCCCGCGCTTCTGCTTGGGACGGCTTTTGCCAACCTCGCTCGCGGTGTCCCGATCGACGCGAAGATGATGTATACCGGCAACTTGTTCACGCTGCTCAATCCGTACGGATTGATCGGCGGGCTGGCAACGGTCTCGGTCTTCCTGCTGCACGGCGCGAACTTCCTCGGTTTGAAGCTCGATGGCGAATTGCGCGAACGCGTCCATGCGCTCTCCACAAAACTGTACATCGCCGCCGCGGTAATCACCACTTTGCTGCTGATCGGTACTTACATCTTCACCGACATCACCAGCAAGCTCGGCATCAACCCCGGCATCACACCAATCGCGGCTTACCTCGCGCTGCTGCTGACCATTTTCTTCATCAATCGCAGGATGGAAGGCTGGGCCTTCATCATGACCGCGCTCCACATCGTGCTGACGCAGGTCACGTTCTTCCTGCTGATGTTCCCGCGCGTGATGATCTCCAGCACGAACCCGGATTTCAGTCTCACCATCTATAACGCATCCTCCTCCCAATACACCCTGTCGGTGATGAGCATCATTGCCTTGATTTTCGTCCCCATCGTGCTGGCTTATCAAGGCTGGACATATTACATGTTCCGCAAGCGCATCACAACGAAAAAAGAATCACTGGTTTATTAATTTGGTCTATAACGGTAAGGGCACAGCGATCCTCCGACACGGCTTCGTCGGTCAACCAAACGCTGTGCCCCTACGCAATTAACCATGCACCGCAGACTTCTTGCCCTCGCCCGCGACTCGCGCCCCGCCCTTGCCTTAACGATTCTCTCCGGACTTTTCATCGGACTGCTGGCAATCGGCCAATCCTACCTCGTCAGCACTACCGTTAATGATGTTTTCCTCGAAAAGCAGACTCTGCTCCAGGTCGCGCACTGGATGCAGTTATTGCTTATCGTCATCGCCGCGCGCGGACTGTTGACCTGGCTCAACGAGATCGCCGCGAACGCCGTCGCGGTGCGCGTCAAAACCGATTTACGCGAACGCCTCTTCGCGCACATTCTCGCGCTGGGTCCCGCTTTCAGCCGAAGCGAACGCACCGGCGAGCTGACCGCGGCCGCAGTCGAGGGAATCGAAGCGCTCGACGCATACTTCAGTCAATATCTGCCGCAGCTGGTCGTCAGCACGCTCGTCCCCATCAGCATTTTGATACTTGTTTTTCCGCTCGATCCATTATCCGGCATCATTCTTTTATTGACCGCGCCGTTGATTCCATTTTTCATGTACATGATCGGCCGCGGCGCGGAAGTGGTGACCAGGCGGCAATACGAAACGTTGAGCCGCCTCTCTGCGCATTTCCTCGACAGCCTGCAGGGATTGACCACGCTCAAACTTTTCGGCCAATCCAAAGCGCAGACACAGAACATCGCCAAAGTCAGCGATCAGTTCCGCGATACGACGTTGAAAGTTTTGCAGGTCACTTTCCTTTCGGCTTTTGCGCTCGAATTGCTTGCGACCATCAGCACCGCCATCATTGCCGTGGAAGTTGGTCTGCGCTTGCTTTATGGACAGATGCAGTTTCACGAAGCGTTATTCTTGTTGATTCTTGCGCCCGAATTCTATTTGCCGCTCCGCATGTTGGGATTGCGCTTTCACGCAGGCATGGCGGGGACAAGCGCGGCGCGGCGTATTTTCCAAATTTTGGATATGCCGGCTGCCGGTGAACAGTTATCAGTTATCAGTGAGAAGTCACTTCCAGAAATATCAACCATTACATTTGAAAATGTTTCTTTCACTTATCCATCCGAGGGCAAACCTGCTTTAGAAAACATCAACTTGACCATCGAACGCGGACGGCATATTGCTCTTGTTGGTAAAACAGGCGCAGGTAAATCCACGTTTGTCAATCTCTTACTTGGATTCATTCGCCCCACATCGGGCACAATCATCATCAACCAATTACCAATCACCAATTACCAATTGCCAAATCACATTGCCTGGGTTCCTCAGCGTCCTTATCTTTTTCACGACACGCTTGCCGCGAACATTCGTCTCGGCAAACCAAATGCGACCCATGAAGAAATTGCTCTCGCCGCACGAGCCGCACATTTGGACGAATTCATCGAATCGCTTCCAGAGAAATATGAGGCGGTCATCGGCGAAGGCGGCGCGCGTCTCTCCAGCGGGCAGGCGCAGCGACTCGCGCTCGCCCGCGCATTTCTCAAAGGCGCGCCGATTTTGATTCTCGACGAGCCAACATCGAGTCTCGATCCCGAAACCGAATCGTGGCTTGAAGAATCCACGCGCCGCTTAATGCAAAACCGGACCGTCATCACCATCGCTCATCGCCTGAACACAATTTTCAACGCCGATCAAATCATCATCCTTGACGAAGGCCGCGTCGTTGAAACCGGTGCCCACCAGGAATTGATTGCACAAGGCGGTGTCTATGCAAAGATGGTGAAAGTCAACGAAGCAAGAAGTGGGAAGGAGGAAGTGAAAAGTAAAAAGCAGGAAGTAAAAAGCGGGGACAAAGTTTCTTCCCCTTCTCAAACTTCCCACTCCTCACTTCTCACAACTTATGCAGAACCTTCGAACCTTCCACTTTCGATTACCAGCAACCAATTACCCGTCTTCTTTCGTCTCACGTCTTTCTTGAATGGCTCCTGGAATTGGGTCGCGCTTTCCGTTTTGCTTGGCAGTCTTACCATTGGCAGCAGTGTTGCATTGATGGGCGCGTCGGCATGGCTCATTTCGGAAGCTGCGCTGCGTCCGTCCATCGCTGTGCTCGAAGTTGCCATCGTCGGCGTGCGTTTCTTCGGCATCGCCCGCGCCGTCTTCCGCTACCTTGAGCGTCTCGTTTCACACAACGTCACATTCAAGCTGCTGGGCCGCCTGCGCGTTTGGTTCTATGAAAAGATCGAACCGCTCGCGCCCGCGCGTTTGATGGACTATCGCGCTGGCGATTTGCTGGCGCGCATCATCGGCGATGTGGAGACGTTGGAAAATTTTTATGTGCGCGTCGTGGCCCCGCCGTTGACCGCGATCCTCGTCGCGGTTGGCACATCCATCTTCCTCGCTTCGACCGACCCGCGGCTGGCCGCGCTCTTAATTGGCTTTTTCCTGCTCCTCGGCCTGGTCCTGCCCATCCTCGCGCAGACGATGAGTCAGCGCCCCGGCGTTGAAGCCATCGCCCGCCGCGCGGATTTGCACGTCCAACTCGTGGACGGCATTCAAGGCCTGGCCGACATTTTATCTTTCGGCCGCGGCAACGATCGTCTCGCGCAGATCAAAAACACCGGCAAAGAGTACGGCGACTCGCAAAAACGCATGGCACGCATCAACGGGATATTTTCCGGGTTGACGACTTTTCTAACGAACTTTGCATTGTGGCTGGTTTTATTTCTGGCCATCCCGCAAATTAGCGCGGGTCATATAAACGGAGCGATGCTGGCAACATTGGCATTGCTTTCACTCGCATCTTACGAAGCCGTGACTCCTCTGCCCCTCGCCGCCCAAATGTGGACGAGCACGCGCGAGGCGGCGCGTCGTTTGTTTGAAGTAGTGGATACTGAGCCAGTAATCAAAGAAGATATTCGATATTCGAAACTCGATGATCGAACATCGAATATCAAATTATCGGCTATCGAATTCTCGAATTTATCTTTCACTTATCCCGGCAGCGCCGTCCCTGCCCTTCAACATATCACTTTCAACCTTCAACCTTCAACTTCGATTGCCATCGTCGGGCCGAGCGGCGCGGGGAAAAGCACACTCGCAAATTTGCTGCTGCGATTCTGGGATTACGAATCGGGCGAAATCTGTTTGGGCGAAGAATCGCTCAAAGCGTACGCGCCGGATGCAGTCCGGGAACGAATCGCTTATGTCTCGCAGAACACGTATTTTTTCAACACATCGGTCCATGAAAATCTGCGGATGGCGCGCCGTCGAGTCACGAAGGAAGAAATCGAAGCCGCCGCGCGCGCCGCGCAGATCCATGACTTCATCACCGGTCTGCCAAAAGGTTATGACACATTGATCGGCGAGCAGGGGCTTCGCTTGAGCGGCGGCGAACGCCAGCGACTCGCCATCGCGCGAGCCATCCTCAAGGACGCACCAATTTTGATTCTGGACGAACCCACCGCCAATTTGGACGCGTTGACCGAAAGACAAGTATTGGAGACATTATTCGCCTTGATGCGGAGAAAGACTTCCCTGCTCATCACACATCGCTTGATCGGTTTGGAAAACGCGGATGAGATCCTGGTAATGGATCACGGACAGATTATCGAACGCGGAACTCATCAGCAGCTTCTCGGCCAAAACGGTTTATATCGCCGCCTGCTGGATTTACAGAACCGCGTCCTCGCCGAAACGCCTGTTCAACAAATTCAAACGCCGATGCTATACTTGCGCCAAGAATTCATCCATGAAATTGCCTGATGGAGGAGAATCGTGTCGAAGAGCCGCAGGAAGCAAAGGGCCAAATCTACGACGGGAAAAAACAAGGTATCCGCGGGGAAGCTGAACGGCAGACGCGGGTCGCCTGTTTGGCGTTTCAATTATTTTCGCTCCGTGGTCCTGACCAGTCTGCTGAACGATCTCTATAATCTCGAACAGACCGGCATCGAAGATAAACACTGCAGGAAAATCACGGCATCACTTACCTACTTCAGCAATGCAGCAACGGACATCCCATCCGCCGGGCCTTTCATGGGACCGATTTATAGAGACATCGAAAAATTCACTACGCTGTATCAGGCATGGAACGATATCAAAGGCAGGGATTTGGAAGCGGCCGCGTTGCGCCGCGAGCTTCGACTTAAGCTGATGGCCCAACGCCAGACGATCACGAACAAAGCACGGAAACTCCAATTCGCCATCCAGGAAAATGTGGATGCCCGGTTAATGAAATCTGGCTTCGATGCGCTGAGCGAATTGATCACTGCTGTGCCAGACCTGCTCGGAAATCTGGGCAAAGCCTTGGGCGAATTCGCCAAACGAGGCGGCATTCCTTGAAGAGTTTTGCCGGCTCGAATCATCGTCGGAGTTCTCGAAAATCTTCGGGGGCCGCGCATTTGGTTAGGACTCATGTAAGAACAACTTCCCGATTCTGGATTTCTTCTCGTCCACGCTCGTCGGACTAAAGTCCTGCCTCAGTTCATGAAAGTGGCGCCGAGGCGCCACTCGTTATGCCAGCCCGAAGGCGTCGCCGTGGCGACAGCTTCCACGAACTGCCTGCGCCAGTGCCGCAGGCACAGGTGAGCAGGTGGCTTCGCGAAGCACCCTTTAGGGTTAGCCCCGCTCATTCAGCGCGAAAAACGGAAGTTGTTTTTACACGGCTCCTTGCAATGGGCGTGTGAGGTGTCCACGGTGGATCTTGATTCCATTGGCGGCCGTCGCGTTGGCGGGCGCGGCCGTACGTTGGGTATTGGCCGCGAACGGTTATTCGTGTTGAGAAATTCCGGATTTGGGAAAGTCATACGGAGATTGGAAAATCGCAAAATCGCTTGCATCCACTGAACGAGCGTGCTATAATGCAGGTAACTTCCCCGGATAATCAACAATTCAATTCCACACCGCGGTACTGCAAGCCCATAACCTGTTATCTTGAACAATTTCCCCTCTCAACAAAATCCATTTTGAAATCAGCCCGCACCTACGGGGGCGCTGGCTTCATCCCAATATTCATTATTCCAAAAGGCATTGAACCATGAAAATCCTAGAGCTTGAAAACGAACCACTGGCAAAACTACGCAAGCTTGCCAAAGATGCCAATGTGTCTAATTTCAACCGCCTGAAGAAGGAAGCTCTCATCCTTCAAATCCGCCAGGTGGAAGCGCAGAAGGAAGGCATCGAACTGCGAGGCGGCATCCTCGAGATCATGAGCGAAGGCATTGGCTTTCTGCGGGCCGCCAACTACCGCATCAGCGATCAGGACGTTTACGTCTCGCAGGCGCAGCTTCGCCGCTATGATCTCCGTTCGGGGGATTTGGTCATTGGACACGTTCGTCCGCCGCGTGAATCTGAAAGACATTTCGGATTGCTCAAAGTGGAAACGGTCAACGGCATAGACCCGGAAGAGGCCACCCGCCGCCCGGTCTTCGAGAATCTCACCCCGATCTTCCCCGATAAACGCTTCGACCTGGAAACGGATCACGATACGCTGGCTCCGCGCCTGATCAATCTCATTGCACCCATTGGACGCGGCCAGCGCGGTTTGATCGTCTCTCCTCCGAAAGCGGGGAAAACCACCATCCTCAAGCAAATTGCGAACGCCATTTCAACCAAATATCCCGACGTGCATTTGATGGTCGCGCTGATCGGCGAACGCCCGGAAGAAGTGACCGATATGGATCGTTCGGTGGATGCGGAAGTAGTGGCCTCGACCTTTGACGAACCCGTTACTTCCCACGTCCGCACGGCAGAAATTGCCTTAGACAGGGCTAAGAGAATGGTGGAGATTGGCCGTCATGTGGTAATCTTAATGGACTCGATTACCCGCCTGGCGCGTGCCTACAACCTCGTGGTCAATCCATCAGGGCGCACGCTTTCCGGCGGTATGGATCCTTCGGCGCTGTATCCGCCAAAACGTTTCTTTGGCGCAGCGCGCAACATCGAAGAAGGC
Source organism: Chloroflexota bacterium (assembly GCA_021787595.1). Lineage (GTDB taxonomy): Bacteria > Chloroflexota > Anaerolineae > Anaerolineales > Villigracilaceae > Fen-1038. Next base: position 26,621 of record JAJYLQ010000037.1, read on the forward strand.
GGCTCGTTGACCATTATCGCCACGTGCCTGGTGGACACCGGTTCCCGTTTGGACGATGTCGTCTACGAAGAATTCAAAGGCACCGGCAACATGGAATTAATACTCTCGCGCAAATTGCAGGAGCGCCGCATCTTCCCCGCGGTGGAAATCGAACGTTCCTCCACGCGCCGCGAAGACTTGCTGCTCGGCCCCGATATTCTGCAGCGGGTTTGGCTGATGCGCCGCATGTACGGCCAAATGACCACGCCCCCGCCCGGCGGCGCCGGCATGGATCAGACCGTCGCAACGGAAGCCATCCTTACCCGCCTTGACCGCGCCAAGAACAACCAGCACTTCCTCGAAACCTTGACGGAAGAAAACTAAACGCCCATAACTCAAAATGAAATTCGATTTCAAGAAATCTCTCCAAAACTTCACAACCCATCGTTTCAGCTGGGTCTCCTGGGGAATCACAATCGCCGTCGTGATCGCGCTGTTCGGAACAACTTTCTGGTGGACTCGGTCCGGGGACGTCCCTGCCGCCACCCGTCCGGAACCGACCGCCGCGGCGAATCAATCGCAGCCTCCAGTCAACCTTCCGGCCCCGGGCCAGGCTCAAAATATTGCCGCAATCTCCAGCATTGGCCGCCAGCTCAATCTCAAAACGGATATTTCCCAGCAGGCGAGCTATCAGATCACGGCATATCAGGTGACGAAAGGCGACTCGGTTTTCGCCATCGCCAAACAATTCAACATCAAGCCCGAGTCCATTCTATACAGCAACAAGGACACACTCCACGATAACCCGCAGAATCTGACCCCCGGCATGACGCTCGAAATTCCTCCGGTGGATGGGATCATCTACGCGTGGAAAGACGGCGATACCATCAATTCGGTCGCCAAGGAATTCAAGGCGAAGCCGGAAGATATATTGAATTGGCCAGGCAATGACATTGACCTGACCAACCCGCAGATCAAGCCCGGTACGGTGATCATGGTTCCAGGCGGGCAGCGCGAATTGATATCGTGGCTCGAGTTCGTTCCAACGTACCAGCGCGGCAACGGGACAGCGACCTCCGAACTGGGCGGCGGCAGTTGTCCACAATCGGGAGGCTCGCCGCCGTACCTTTGGCCGACCAATGGCCCGCGTACCATTTCAGGCAACGACTTTAGCCCGACACATTTGGGCATCGATATCACAGCCTACGAAGGCACGCCGGTGCTTGCCTCCGGCGCGGGCGTGGTGGTCTATGCCAGCTGGAGTCAATACGGCTATGGCAACGTGATCGAAATTGATCACGGCGGCGGCTGGGCTACTGTTTACGCTCACTTGAGCCAGTTCAACGTCAAAGTGTGCGATTATGTCAGCGCCGGGCAAGTGATAGCCCTTTCCGGTTCCACCGGCAATTCCACCGGTCCACACCTGCACTTCGAAGTCCGCAAAAATGGAACCGCGGTGGATCCGTGGCAGATCGTTTCGTGAAGTGAACCAATCCGAATTACAAGCCGCTCTTGGTGGCGCCAAAGGTGCCATCGCATTGGGCGACTTTCGTTTTTTCAAAAGCATCGGTTCCACCAATGATGAGGCGCGCGCCTGGTCGAATCAGGGCGCGCCGGATTTATCCCTCGTGATCGCAGACGAACAAACGGCGGGCCGCGGCCGATCGGGACGAAAGTGGCACACGCCTCCCGGAACGGCCCTGGCTCTTAGTTTGATCCTGCGCCCCAACGCGACGGAACGCACGCATCCGGCCCGGATGACGGGGCTGGGCGCGGTGGCTGTGGCCGAATCTTTTCGGACGCGCAGACTCCCCGCGCAAATCAAATGGCCGAACGATGTTTTGATCAACAGACGCAAGGCTGCCGGAATTTTAGTTGAATCCGTTTGGATGGGAGATCAACTCGAAGCATTTGTGCTGGGAATCGGCGTCAACGTTTTGGCCGCGTCGGTGCCAGCCGCTGATCCGCTGCTTTTCCCGGCAACCAGCCTCGAGTCCGAGTTGAACGAACCGGTTGACCGCCTGGAGTGTTTGAGGGAAATTCTGTCGGCGTTGATTCGATGGCGTCCAAAAATCGGAACGGATGAATTTATCAGGACGTGGGAAGGTTATCTCGCGTTTCGCGGCCAGCAGGTTCATGTGCGAAAAGATAATGAGTCGACTCTGACAGGAGAGCTTCTCGGCCTCGAGCCGGATGGAAGTCTTCGCCTGTTTGCAAATGACAAATCCCTTGCAATCCAGTTTGGTGAGATTCACCTGCGGCCTGCGGATGATAAAATCGAATAAAGTCAGAGGTCATCATGTTCGATAATTTGCGTGAGCAGGCCAACTCCAGTCCATTCTACGAAGAGGAAGCGCAATTCCAGCAGGCGGCCGGGACTCCCGCCCCGCCGCCCGTCCGCCGTTCGCCAGGACGCCTCCTTGGCATGACGGCAATCCAGCGTTTTGTCCTGGTCGTAATGCTGATGATGATCGTCTGCATTTTGGGAAGCATGATGCTTCTCGTCACAGGAAAATTTGTGTTCTAACTCGACTTTTGCAGCACTTTAACGGTTGAATAATCAAACGAGCGCCGAGCGGTAGAATCCAGAGGCATGAACATGATCATCCTGCAGGAGGCCTGTTATGTATCCTCTGGTGGAATTTCCGGAACT
>JAJYLQ010000014.1 GCA_021787595.1 Chloroflexota bacterium
TCCAGCGTTGCCCTATCCTCTGCACGAGTTCCTTCAGTCTATCACTCCCTCCCCTTCTCCCTTCTCCCAGGGGACACTTCTACTTTGCAGAAGAAGGGACATTTCTACTTTGCATTGACAGGACGAAGCGTCTACGCCGTCAGCACATAGGTCACAAAATAAACCGCTACTCCAGCCAACGCAGCGAACATATAGAGCGAATAAGCCGTCCGCATGAAAAGCTTGTAATTCTTGAAGCGCAAAGCCTGCGGGACAAGCTTGTTAGCCCTTAGCACAACAAAAACTCCGAACAGAAAAGTGATCGTTCCGATAAAGGCGTGGACCGTCGTAACCCACACCGCTGGTTCAGCCAGATGGCTTGCAATTTTCGGGAGCGTGAATCCCCAAAAAGATCCGACCATCACCACGAGCACCGCCGAGGCGTTGATAATAGCCGCCGAAGTCTGCATCCAGCGATGGACTTCATAACGTTTATGAACGGCCAACTGCCAGCCAATGGTAAATAACGTCGAAGAAATCAGGATCAACACAAGCGCCAAATCGGGACCGAACGTGGCCCTCGTTCCCAGAAAACCGGGCCAGAGATAAAAATCAGACGACATTCGAGCCTCCTGCATAAACTAAAGTGGATAGCACCTAAACTTACATCCATTAACCCGATATCCATGGAGGCGTTCCTGCTTTTTCTTGTTGACAAATCTCTCTGCATCCGCTAATCTTGACGTGTGACCCGCCTCCCTCTGACCTCGAACCAGCTCGCCATCATCGAAGCCGACTCGGCCTCGAAGCTTTTCCTCTCCGGCCCCGCGGGGACAGGCAAATCCACCGCCGGCGTCGAACGTTTGAAGTATTTGCTGGCTTCGGGAATCCCCGGCGATTCGATTCTCGTCCTCACCCCGCAGCGGACCCTGCAGGAACCTTATCTCGAAATCATCCAATCGCCCGAACGGGTCGCGGGCGGCGAAGTGACTCCCGCCACGATTGGCGGTTTGGCGCGGCGCATGGTGGACTTGTTCTGGCCGCTCGCCGCACAGAAGGCCGGCTTCGCGCATCCCGAACGTCCGCCCGTTTTTCTGACGCTCGAGACCGCGCAATACTACATGGCACACATCGTGCGACCATTGCTCGATCAAGGTTATTTCGAGTCGCTGACGATTGACCGCAATCGTTTGTATTCCCAAATCGTTGATAACCTGAATAAATCCGCCGCAGTCGGATTCCCGTATACAGAAATTGGCTCCCGTCTCGACTCAGCCTGGATCGGTGACCCAGGTCAACGAAGCATCTATGCCAACGCACAGGACTGCGCCACGCGCTTCCGCGAATTTTGTCTGCAAAATAATCTGCTCGATTTCTCGCTCCAGCTTGAAATTTTCCTGAACCATCTTTGGCCCGACTCACTGGTGCGCGATTACTTGGTTCGCAATTATCGTCACCTGATTTACGACAACATAGAGGAAGATGTTCCGCGCGCTCACGATTTGATTCGCGGATGGCTGCCGCAATTCGACTCGGCTTTACTGATCTATGATGAAGATGCAGGCTATCGCCGTTTCCTCGGTGCGGACGTGGATACTGCTTTCGCTTTACGCGAATTATGCGATGAGCAAATCAAATTCGATGAATCGTTCGTGATGTCAAATGAGATTGCTCATCTTTCAAACTCATTGGTGGAAGCAATCGTTCCTGACCTTACCCCCCATCCCCCTCTCCGAATCGGAGAGGGGGCGCAGGAGGAGAGGTCATTACAAATCATCACTGCCCATTTCTATCCCGAACTCCTCGACACCATTGTTGAGCAAATCGAACGTCGAATTAACGAAGATCGAATATCGGCTTCTGACATCGTCATCCTCGCGCCCTATCTTTCCGATGCACTTCGTTTCGCCATCACGAGTCGACTCGAAGCGAAGAATATTCCATGGCGAACGCATCGCCCGTCGCGGTCATTGCATGATGAACCCGCATCGCAAGCGCTTTTGACTCTCGCCGCGCTGGCGCATCCGTATTGGAATGTCCGCCCATCCAAATTCGATGTGGCGTACGCGCTCAAGCTCGCCCTCGATATGGATCTGGTGCGCGCACAATTATTGGCTGAAATCGTTTATCGCATCAAAGATTTCACGCTTTCGACTTTCGATCAAATCAATCCCGATAAACAGGAACGCATCACGTTTACATTCGGGAATCGATATTCGACACTTCGAGATTGGATTCTGAATTATCGCGAAGACTCACCTTTGCCGTTGGATCATTTCATGCGCCGCTTCTTTGGCGAGATTCTGTCCCAGCCTGGATTCGGATTCCATCGCAACCTCGACGCGGCACGCGTCGCCGCCAGTTTGATCGAATCGATTCGGAAATTCCGTCTGGCGATGGAGCCGTCGTTCGTGGATCGAGATCATCCCGATTTTGATTTCGGCAAAGAATATTTCGCCATGCTCCAAGAGGGCGTCATCGCCGCGCAATATTTGGAATCGTGGAAATCGGAAAACGAAGAATCGGTTTTGGTCGCACCTGCCTACACGTTCCTGATGATGAACCGACCCGTGACCGTCCAGTTCTGGCTCGACGTTGGCTCGAGCGGATGGTATGAGCGACTCGACCAGCCATTGACTCATCCGCAAGTATTGAGCCGCGCTTGGACGATTGGCAGACCGTGGACATTCGCCGACGAAGAGCAGACCAATCAGCAGACGATGGCACGCTTGGTTTCGGGCTTATTGCATCGCTGCCGCGAGAAACTTTATCTCGGCATCAGCAATTTGGGCGAGAGTGGATTCGAGCAACGCGGCGAATTATTGAGGGCGTTTCAAAGAGTATTACAGGAGCAAGAGAATGGTTCATAGTGAATGGAACATAGTCTGTTGCGCCAGCCCGTTCCCTCTCCCTTTATGGGGGAGGGTTAGGGTGAGGGCAAAATACGAAAGCGGATTTGAGCAACGAGGAGAGTTATTGAGGGCGTTTCAAAAAGTTTTACAAGAAGGAAATGGTTATAATTGACTCCAAAGGAGTTCATATGAACTGGCAAGATCGAATCATCGTTGATCCGAAGATTCTAGTCGGCAAACCCGTTATCAAAGGCACGCGGCTCGCCGTGGAATTCATCGTTGATTTGATGGCACAAGGTTGGCCTGAAAACGAAATCATGCGAAACTATCCCGGCATCACGCATGATGACATTACTGCTTGCCTGAACTATGCCGCAAGCATTCTAAAGGCTGAAAAGATTTACCCATTTGAACCATCAAAGGCATGATTGATGCGTCTTCTCGCGAACGAGAATTTCCCATTGGATGCGGTCGAAGCCTTGCGAGAAAAAGGGCATGATGTTGCATGGATTCGAGAAGACGCGCGCGGAAGCAGTGATGAACAAGTTCTCGCCCGCGCTCAGCAGGAAGAACGCATCTTAATCACATTTGATAAGGATTTTGGGGAGCTAGCGTTTCGCTCAAAATTACCAGCAACCAGCGGGGTTATTTTGTTTCGCATCTCTACACCATCTTCACAACATATCGCACGAATTGCAGTACAAGCGATTGCTAACCGCACCGATTGGGCTGGACACTTCTCGGTTGTAGAAGATCATCGAATAAGAATGACTCCACTACCACAATAGAGAGTTTGCTTCAAGGGAGTTACAGAAAAGAACCACAGATGAACGCGGATAAACACGGATTTCAAGCGCACATTTCCCTTCTCCCAAATTGGGAGAGGGTTAGGGTGAGGGCAAAACGCGAAAGCGGATTTGAACAACGCGGCGAATTGCTGCGAGCGTTTCAAAGAGTATTGCAAGCGAGCGATGAATAATCAATGCGACATCGTGTTAAAATAGGATGGCAGCAAGGAGATATTTATGTTAGAAACTACTCTCAATGTGCATATTCCCAATGACCTTTTGACCTTAGGATTATCTCAAGAAGAAATCCAACGCCGAATTTCGGAATGGCTGGTCTTTTCACTTTTCTCCGAAGGGAAGATTTCATCGGGCAAGGCAGGAAAACTGCTGGGTTTGTCGCGGCTTGAATTTATCGAACTCTTGAAAACTCGCGGGATCGCTTTCGTCAATTACAACGAGGAGGAACTAAAAGCAGAGATCGAATCGGTCAGGAAGATCAAGCCCAAAGCGAAAAAATGATCGTCGTCTCCGATACTACACCGTTGATTAGATTAGCGTCCATCGGCAGACTTGAACTTCTGCAAGAGATTTTTGGGGAAGTTTATATTCCGCAAGCTGTTTACGATGAGACGGTTACGCATGGACGAAAAGAAGGGATGGCAAAGCAAGCGGTCGCCAACGCAAGTTGGATTCATGTTGTAGAAGTAAAGGATCGTCTTGCCGTAGTAGAGGTTCTGCTCGACGAAATGGATTTAGGGGAAGTGGAAACGATCATCCTTGCAAAAGAAATGAATGCCGACTGGGTTTTAATGGACGAAAGAAAAGGCAGGAGAAAACTCGATCAACTCGACATTCCCAAAGTTGGGACAATAGGAATTTTACTCAAAGCTAAACAACTTGGATTGATCCCAAAATTGAAATCAGAGATCGAAAATTTGCAAAGATCGGGTTTCAGTATTTCTCAAATGATTGTGGATGAATTGTTGAATTCTGCTGATGAGTAAATGTTGGACAAGATGGAGCAATGAACAATATTGATAAACTCAAGCGCATGATTGTCGAAGCGGTCAAAAGAATGCGAATGCACAAGAAAGATAAAGCTCAAATGAAATTGTCTGAATTCTTTCATTCATCACCGCTTGCAGACATTGACTTAAGCCGCGATAAGAGTTTGCTGCGCAACATAGAAAAGAGCCACAGATGAACTTAGATTCTATGTGCTCGTGTTCCTCTCTCCTTTTGGGAGAGGGTCACAAAGCGCGCCGAAGGCGATTATGGGTGAGGTGGCAACGTCGAATTATTGAGAGCGTTTCAAAGAGTGTTGCAAGAAGGAAATGGTTATAATTGATTTGTCAAAAGGAGAGCATTATGGTTCTCACCTCTCGCACGCAAAATTTACTAAGCGACCTGCAAAAAATCTTAGCGCTCAACGAAGATGAAATCGTTCAACGCGGCATTGCCCAAGCCGCGACCGATCGCATCATCGAATTGCGCCAGCGCGCAAGTCAATTATCCGAAAATTATGGCAAGATCGACAAACTGGAAGCACAGGTAAAAAAACAAAAAGTCACTGCCGATGATCACACATCGTATACCGACCTGTTGGAGTGGCACAGTATTCAACACGAACTCGAGCAATTGACTCGTTTTCTGGAGACTGTGTGAGTATCTGGCACGCGTCTATTATCCGCATTCTGCGCGAGAGCGGACTGTTCACGAGTGTTCAGCTGATCGGCGGCAAAGTGCGCGCTTTCATTAGCACGACGCGATTTCTTGATATTCACTTTGACCCAACGACCAACGGTTATTCCTACGCATTGATTGATCTGACCCTGCCATACGCGGGCGATAAAAGACTCTTCGGCTGGGATGATTTCCCACATCCCGATTATGCCGCACTCAAGAATTTGAAAAGCTACCCTCATCATTTTCAAGAACGACTTCCAGATGGAACATGGCGGTTCAGCGAATCAACTTTTCGCGGGGATGTTGAAAATGAAATCCACAAAGTTATCGAAACAGTTCGTCAACGAATATCGAGTGCGAAATAATTCCTCGCAGTTCATCGCATCCCCCTCTCCGCTTATAGGAGAGGGGTTAGGGGTTAGGGGTGAGGTGGCAGCGCGGCGAATTGCCTGCGGCACGAAGTGCTGTTGAGGGCGTTTCAAAGAGTGTTGCAAGAAACATCAAATGATTGAGGATGAACAATGGCACAACAACCTTCAGCCGATCCAGAAACTGATGATTTGGTAAAGTATTTCACTGACGTAGAATATTTACGTGATTTATTTGCCAAACTTGTTGTCACCGAAAAACTTCCAAAACGAATTCTCGCAATTCACGGTGTAGGCGGTGTAGGAAAATCATCTTTATTACGAATGTTTCGCTTACATGCCAAAAGCGTTCATGTTCCTGTTGCCCTTACTTCAGCAGAGGAATCAAAATCAGCAGTGGATGTACTTTCAAACTGGTCAAATGAGTTGAAAGCTGAAGGCATTACACTCAACAATTTCCAGAAAACGCTAGTTCATTACAAGGCAATTCAAGCAAAAGTAGAAGATCAAGTTAAGAAGGCGCAAGAGGCACGAAAGAAAGCGGCAGAAAAAGTTGGTACAGCTGTTGCCAAAGCGATTATCGGCGCGGCAATCAGTTTGATTCCTGGTGGACCAATTGTTAACGCATTAGGTGGAATTGGAGTCGATGCATTAGTAGATTGGTTAAGTAGCTTCCTAACAAAACCAGATATTGATTTACTCCTTGATCCTACTAAAACGCTTACCAAAGATTTTCTTGAAGACATTGCTACAGTTGTGAAAAGAAAGCGTTTAGTATTGATGCTCGACACCTTTGAGCAAATGAGTGCACTAAACGATTGGGTATGCGATGTCGCCAAACAATTAGATTCAAATATTTTATTGGTGATCGCGGGACGTGAAATGGTAAATTGGGATCGCAGGTGGGAGGGTTGGTTGGCTCACACCCAAGTGGAAGAGTTAAAAATCATGACCGAAGATAATATGCGCGAATTGGCGCGTCGCTATTACGCAACGATGGTCGGAGGCGAACCTGATCCAAAGCAAGTTGAAGCAATAATTGCATTTGCGCGCGGCTTACCAATGGTTTTAGCAACCGCGGTAAGGTTATGGGTAAAGTATGGTCAGGAATTTAACATTGAAGAACACAAAGCAGAAGTTTATGGAGATGTTGTAAAGCGACTTCGCGAGGGAGTATCACATGAATTACTTCCTATATTGGAAGCAGCCGCCATTGTTCGCTGGTTCGATAGATCAATTTTACGAGCAGTAACAAAATTAAAAGATGTAAGCGCCGCATACGAAGAACTTCGGCAATTTCCTTTTATTAAGTCTAGTAAAGACGGACTCCGATTCCATGATAGCGTACGAGATGTCATGGAAGAGAGTCTTAGCATTGATGATCCTCAGCGCCACAAAGATTTGCATGAGCGGGCTGCAAAGTATTTTGAAATACAGTTGAAGAAAGCGACAAGCAACGAATCAGAGAAGTGGGAGTTAGAACGTTTATATCACCGTGTCAGCGCGAATGAAAAAACAGGCATAAAATTGTTTCAAGAAACTGCCGAAGAACTCACGCGGTTTAGATTGGTTAGCAAATTAAAAACATTAATAAATGATGCGAGTACTTATAGCGTAAAGACCACGGAAGGAAATTTATGGTTGAAATACTACAATGCGCGTCTCATATATTTACAGGATTATAGGCAAGAGTATAGACTAGAGGCAGAAAGTTTATATCAAGAAATAATTAATAGCAAAAATACGGATTCAAAACTTCGTGCATACGCTCTGCACGATTGGGGAATGATACAACGCGAGCGAAGAATCATGATTCCTGCAGTGGTAGACAAAGCAATTTGGTGCTTTGAAGAAAGTTTGAAAATAAGCCCTTTAGACAACAAACTTGCTTTGAGTCTCTTAGAGCTCAGCCCCATATACAGGGATAAAGGGCAATGGGAGAGAGCTTTAGAATATCTGAACAGAGCCTTAAATTATTACAAAGAATATAACGCTATTTATGATCTTGCTATCATTTATCTGCGCTTTGGATGGCATTACACGTATCGAGGAGATTGGCCTAGTGCATATATAGCGCGTGAACATTGCCTAGCGAAAATCCGTGAAGCAAATGATCCTCCCTTCCTAAAAATGACAACTTCTTCTTGGATGACTTGGTTTTATACGGGGCGTTGGGAAGAAACAGAGGAGGGTTTAAAGGAGGCCTATGAGATTAGCAAGGATCTTGGGATACTTTCAGGGTTTGAAACACGGGATACTGCTCGCGTAGCTGGTTATTGCAATAAGTTCGATATTGCCGAACGCCACTTTGCTATAGATTTAGAAAAAAGTCGAGCCCTTTCCAAATACACCCCTAGAGAGGAATCCGTTGCACTTGGATTCTATGGCGCTGTTCTTGCACGAAAAGGTGAACTTTTAAAGGCTTTAGATTTACTCAAAAAAAGTCTATCTATCAAAAAAGAAATCCAAGACACTTCATATATGCTTGAAACTATAAACTGGCTTGGCATTGTTCATGAAATGTTAAACAAATGGAGCGACGCAGAAAAGTATTATCGCGAGAATCTCGTTGATTATAAATGGACAGGTCGTCTTTATTATTATTGTGGAGCGATTACAGGACTTATCCGTGTTAAGCACATACAAGGGAATTATGAATCAATTTCACCTTTAGTTTCAGAAGCAGAACAACTTGCACAGCAATATGAATACAACGATCACCTTGCCTCGCTCCAGTTAACGCAAGGTCACCTCGCATGGGAACAACAGGCTTCTGAAATTCTAAAATACTATCAACATGCACTCATCTATGCTCTGCGATATAACCGCTTTCTATTAGATGAAGTATTAGGCGGTCGCTCGCAAGGAACACCTTTACGCCCTATAATTTCATTCTGCCTTGAACATGGAGAAGAAGGGCGTAAAATGCTTTCGACACTACGCGATTGGTGGAATATAGGCACAAATGACGTTGGAGCACCACGCTCTGATTCTATTTCACCAATTCCAGAAAATATCCCATTGCTAGAAGCAGAAAAACTTGCAAGAGAACGCGAACCCGGCGATGGCTCACCGCAAAAAACTGTAATTGAGCAAATAGATGCCGCGCTAAACACTGGCAACTAATTACTGGTCACTGATGACTGTCTTCACTCCTCGCCCCTCGCAACGTGAAATCCTCGCCTATCGCGGCGGCACGCTTGGCATTTCTGCTGTGCCTGGTTCGGGCAAAACACACACACTCTCGGCGCTCGCCGCGCAAATCATATCCAGTGGCGCGCTCGAACGCGATCAGGAAGTGCTCATCGTCACGCTGGTCAACTCGGCGGTGGACAATTTCGCCTCACGAATTGGCGAGTTCATTCAAGCGCGCGGGCTCATCCCTCAACTCGGCTATCGCGTCCGCACCTTGCATGGATTGGCGCACGACATCGTCCGCGAGAATCCGCCGCTGGTGGGTCTCGACAAAAAATTTTCCATCGTGGACGAGACCGCTTCATCGTCCATGATTGCCGACGCGGCGCGCGCCTGGGTTCAAACGCATCCCGACTTTCTCGATCAATACATTTCCGAATCGATTGATGATTATCAGATTCGACGCGTGCGCGATAAGGACTGGCCCGACTTAATCGAATCGATCGCGTCGAGTTTTATTCGATCCGCCAAAGACAGGCGACTCACGCCGGATAAACTCCGCCTCGCCCTCGACCCTTCGACCGGCTCAGGGCAGCGCCGTCAGCCTGCTCCTCTTTCTTTAGCTGAGATGGGTCTGACAATTTATTCCGATTACCAACGCGCCCTCGCCTATCGCGGTGCAGTGGACTTCGACGATTTGATTCGACTCGCGTATGAGATGTTGAACACCTCCGATGAACTCCTCGAACGTCTGCGTTATCGCTGGCCCTTCATCCTCGAAGACGAAGCGCAGGACTCATCTCAATTGCAGGAAGATATTTTGAGACTCCTTTCAGGCTATCCCCTTGAGCGGAGTGGCGCCTCGCGCCACGAAGTCGAAGGGGCGCTTCGACTACGGTCTCGATACGCCGAAGAACACGGCTACTCGACCTCCGCTCAGCGCGATGAGTCTCAAGGCAATTGGGTTCGCGTCGGCGATCCAAACCAAGCCATCTTTGAAACCTTCACCACCGCCGATCCAAGATTGCTCAAGCATTTTAGAGAAAACGCGGATCAATCTCTTGACTTACCGAATTCAGGACGAAGCCAACAATCCATTATCAACCTCGCCAATTATCTAATTGATTGGACGATGACTGAGCATCTCGTTCCCGAAGCGCGCGACGCGTTATCGCCTCCGTACATCCAACCCACGCCGAAGGGCGATCCACAACCCAACCCGCCCGATGATCCAAACGCGATAAACCTATTGAGCAACAAATACAATCCTGATCAAGAGATCGAAGCGGTCGTCAAATCCATTGAGAATTGGTTGCCCGATCACAAAGATTCGACCGTTGCAGTGTTGACGTCCACCAACGATCACGCTGCCAGAGTTGCAGAAGCGCTAAAGCAACGCAAAATCGAATACCGCGAACTATTGCGAAGCACATCGCCGACGCGTGCTGCGGCTGGTGCATTGAGTTATGTGCTGGCTTATCTCGCCGCGCCGGATAGCGCATCGAAGCTGGCGCAAGCCTATCGAGTCTGGCGACGCGATTGGCGCGATGATGAAGAGCATGAACCATTGGTTGAAGATATTGCAAGGTTGATTCGCAAGTTCAAGAATGTGGAAGAATATCTTGCGCCCCTCACCCCCTCCCCTCTCCCAATGGGAGAGGGGTTAGGGGTGAGGGAGAATGAAATTATCACTGAACTGAACTCTTTCCGCGAAGTCATCCTCCGCTGGCACGACGCGACTGTCTTACCAATTGATCAATTGATACTCACATTGTCTCAAGATATATTTACATCGCCCACTGATCTGGCTTTGTCACATAAACTTGCGCTAGTACTACGTCAGGTCGCGGACGAGAATCCGCAGTGGCGATTGCCTGAATTGACACCGAGCTTGCACGAGATCGCACGCAACGAACGGCGCTTCATCGGCTTTTCATCAGATGACGCGGGCTTCAATCCCGATGATTACAAAGGTATCGTTGTGATTTCGACGGTGCACAAAGCTAAAGGCTTGGAATGGGATCGCGTATATTTGATGTCCGTGAACAACTACGATTATCCGTCGAACCAGCCGAACGATCATTTTATTTCGGAGAGATGGTTCGTGCGCGACAGTTTGAATCTCGAAGCTGAAGGGTTGGCGCAACTGACCTCCGCAACTTCGATCAGCGAGTATGATTATTACGAAGAAGGTTCAGCCACGCGGCGTTCGCGCTTGGACTATGTCCGCGAGCGCTTGCGACTGTTTTACGTCGGCATTACGCGTGCGCGCAAAGAATTAATTATTACTTGGAACACAGGCCGCAAAGGTGACGCGACTCCATCGCTTCCGTTTGCGGCGTTGATGGGATGGAAAGAGAACCATCCATGATTCTGCGAGGAGGGCGCTTTCCCCGACGAAGCAGTCTCATCGCACCTGCAATTGATTGTTTGAAGCCAACATGAGATTACTTCGGGCACGCTTCGCGGCGCCCTCGCAATGACATGGATACAACATGATTCTGCGAGGAGGGCGTTCTCTCCCGACGAAGCAGTCTCATCGCACTTGCAATTGATCATTTGAAGCCAACATGAGATTGCTTCGCGGCGCCCTCGCAACGACATAATATAAATAGACATGTCCGAAAAACAGTACTGCGTTTACATAATGACTAATGAGCATAATCATGTTCTATACACAGGCGTGACCAATAACCTGAAGCGCCGCGTGTATGAGCACAAATCCGGGCTGGGGGGAATCTTCACCAAAAGATATAACGTCACCAAATTGGTTTACTATGAATATGGTTCAAGTATTAATTCAGCGCTTCTCCGCGAAAAGCAAATCAAAGGGCGGCTCACGGCAAAAGAAGATTGATTTGACAAACAGCTTGAACCCAACTTGGAAAGATTTATACGACGAAATCTAAAATCAATGACATCGTATCAAGAACGTTTTACTTCACGGGCGTCAACACAAAAACCGGAATCTTTCGTGTGGTCTTCTTCCGGTAATCATCGAAGCCTGGCATCATCTCGACCATCTTGTTGTATAACCGTGTCCGCTCCGGTTCTTCGGCAATTGACGCGTGAACATGAAAAGTTTCCGTTCCAACTTCAACCATGAGATCGGGATGGGCGACGATGTTGTAATACCAATCGGGGTTTGTCGGCGCGCCGCCTTTCGATGCGATCACCACGTATCGTTCACCGTCTCTCACATAAGCAACCGGATTGACTAGCTCCCGTCCGCTTTTCGCTCCTTTTGTGTGTAAGAGAAGCAGCGTTCTGCCTTCAAACGGCCCACCGACTTTGCCGCCGTTTGCCCGGAATTCGTCAATGATGCTTTTGTTTCGATCATTCACTGCGCTCATTACATCTCCTTATGAAATCGAAATTCACGATGCTGTCAAAATATCTTTTCTTACCAACTCATATATAATAGTCTCATGAACATCTATGGCGGCATCGAAGCCGGCGGGACAAAGATCGTTTGTGTGATCGGCAGCGGACCGGAAGATATTGTCGAACAAACGCGCATCGAAACGTCCGCGCCGGATGAAACATTTCAAAAGATCATTCGATTCTTTCAGCCTTGCACAACTTCAGGAAAAATCAAATCCATCGGCATCGGATGTTTCGGCCCGCTCGATTTGAATCCCGATTCGCCAACATACGGATTTATCGCCTCCACGCCAAAGCTGCGCTGGCGCGGCACGGATGTGCGCGGACGGATTCAGCGCGCGCTGAATGTCAACGTTGCGATTGACACCGACGTCAACGCCGCGGCGCTTGGAGAATTTCGCTGGGGCGCAAGCCAGGGCTTGGATCCGTCACTTTACCTGACCATCGGCACGGGAATCGGCGGCGGATATATCAAAGACGGCAAGCCATTGCTCGGATTGTTTCATCCAGAAATGGGGCACATCCGCATCCCGCACGATTTGGAGCGCGATCCGTTTCCAGGCCAGTGTCCATTCCACGGAGACTGCTTCGAGGGACTCGCCTGCGGCCCCGCCATCGAAAAAAGATTCGGCGCGCGCGGCGAAAAACTTTCAGACGACGATCCGTTCTGGGAACTCGAAGCGGAGTACATTGCTTTGGCATTGAACAGTTTCATCGTCACGCTCGCGCCGAAGCGAATCATCCTCGGCGGCGGGATCATGAACCGGACCTTTCTATTTCCGGTCATCCGGCGAAAAGTTTTGGAAACGATGAATGGTTATGTTGAAAGCGAAACTTTGCTGAAACATATTGATGAATACGTTGTCCCGCCTGCGCTCGGAAATCAATCGGGCAGTCTGGGCGCGATCGCGCTGGCGCAGATGAGATAAAACACAAAAATCGGGACCCGCTCGAAGTCCCGATTTTTGATTCGCTCATCACCATCTGATTTTCGTTATGGCACGGCCACGTCGAAATCGAATTGCTGCGAGGCAACGTATCCGCCCTGGAAGCGTGCGCCCGCCACAACAGAAACCGGTGCGACGCCGCCCGGGAATTTACTGGCGGTGGAACTCTTGGCTTTGAATGTAATTTGCAAAGTGGCTGTTGTGCCTGAACCCGCGTGATCACCGCCTTGAACAGCAACCACGCCTTTACCCGGATATTGAAAATTGGGCAGCATCTGGGCAAAGTTGAACGGTTGATCGCTCGTGACCTGCACGACAACCGTCGCGGTATCACCGACATTCATTGTGGCTGGCAGTCCGCTGACCAGCGTGAAAGTCACATTTGGCGTGGGTGACGCGGCAGTCAATGCGCCCGTCAACAAAACCAGCAATGCCGACCAACCGATTAGGGAAATGATTTTCTTTGTCACAATACGCCTCCGTATGGATAAAGTATACAACAAAAAACAGCGGTGGCATGGACTTTACATTTTTACTAACTGACGATCTTGAAATTGAACTTTGAAGAGTCGATCACGCCCCACAATCTCAGCCAGAGCGGGACGAGCATTTCGACGCCGCGCGAAGTGGTGATATCGCCCAGGTCAATGACGGAATGCCAGCCGAACCATTTCTTCAGGATGTTGATGACTTGCGCCTTGGCTTCGATGTCATTGCCGCTGACGAAGGCATCATGATCGCCGGGAATGATGGTCGGGTTGACCATCACATTGACGTTCATGGTATTCAGCGTTTTGACCACGCGCGTCTCGGGGAACGCGCGCTGGATCTGCTCGCCAAGCGAATCCGTGTTGCAGACGGAAAGCGCCGGAGTCGGCCCGGTGGAATAATCCAATGGATTCGACAAGTCAATCAGAATCTTGCCCTTCATATTTTCGGCGCCCGCCTGCTGCAACGCGTCGAGGCTGGCCGTGCCCAACGTGCAATTGAAGATGATCTCGCCGAAAGCCGCGGCCTCGGCAAACGTACCGAACAAGGCATTACCGCCCTCTTCCTTGGCCCACACGACTGCCCGCGGGTTGGCTTCCGTTCGTGATCCCAGCATCACGCTGTGGCCCAACTGAACCAGCTTGGAACCAATCGTCTGCGCGACAACTCCCGTACCCAAAATACCGATGTTCACTGCCTGCCTCCTTGTTAGTCTTGTCTGGTTATCCGATTTTAACCCATCTGCATGAATTTGCAATTAACTGAATTATGGCTCTCTGGGACTTGCCGTGGTGCGCTGCCAGCCGTAGGTCAAATTGCCAATTTGACCTACTACATCATGCCGCCAAATATGCTGGTCCATCACGGCAATTCCCAATGAACCTGAATTATGGTTCGCCGAGAGTTGTCATGATTCTGTACGCGGGTGACATGGATGTCGCGGATCGGCGCGGGAAAAAATTTGGAGAATCCGTGAACGTCCGCGCTTTCCGCGCAGTCCGCGTCCAGAGAATCTGGATCACGGCGCTCCCCAGAGAGCCCAGGTTCTCTTGGAAATTCGTAAGACCTGCTGTGCCAGGCTTGACAACCCCGATTCGCAAAATATAATTGCCTTTTGCAACTATTCTCAAAGGAAACCAAATCGTGACATCTTCCCGTCAGACCGCCGCGCTCGTCATGGATATCGTCCCGTTGTTGACGCGCCTGATGCGGAAAAAATTCCGCGAGAAGCGCGTCGGCGACCTCTCCATGGCGCAGTTCCGCACCCTGGCCTTCCTCGATGCGAATCGGGGCGCGTCGCTCTCAGATGCAGCCGGCCACATCGGCCTGGGGCTCCCCTCGATGTCCAGGCTGGTGGACGCGCTGGTCAATCGAAAACTCGTCACGAGGGCCACGCACGGGAGCGACCGCCGGCGGGTTTGTCTGACGCTGACCCGCCAGGGCAAACACGAACTGGAGGAGGCCCACAGGCACGCGCAGGCTTATTTTACGGACAAGCTTTCGGAACTGTCGAACGAGGAGCGGGACCGCGTTTCGGAAGCGATGAATCTGCTCTGCGAGCTCTTCACGCTCGACGGAAAAATCTCCGCGCACGAACCCGCAGAATCGTCGTAAGAAATCTCGAATCACAAACCTTCTATTAATGCTGGCTAAAGGAGAGACACAAAAGAAAATGGAAACACAGCGTTCTTTATTTGGAAAAAAGATCGAATACAAGTGGATCGTATTGAGCGTGACGACCATCGGCGCGCTGATGGCTTCGATTGACAGCACCATCGTCATTTTGGGCCTGCCCGATATGCTGGTTAAGCTGCACGCCGACCTGATCGAAATGATCTGGGTCATCATGGGTTACATCCTCGTCAGCACGGTCTTCCTGTTGAGCTTTGGCCGCGTGGCCGACATATTGGGCCGCGTGCGGATGTACAACCTGGGCTTCGTGATCTTTACGATTGGCTCGGCATTATGCGGCTTTTCGGGCAATGCCACACAGCTGATCATTTTCCGTTTGGTGCAAGGCAGCGGCGCGGCGATGATGGTGGTCAACAGCGTGGCGCTCATCACCGAGGTTTTTCCGCCCAATGAGCGCGGCAAGGCATTGGGCATCAACGCCATTACATTCTCAATCGGCGGCGTGGCCGGGCCCATTCTCGGCGGCCTCATTTTGACTTTAGCCGACTGGCGCTGGATCTTCTTTATCAACGTGCCGGTCGGAGTCTTCGGCGCGATCTGGGGCTACCGCGCATTGAGAGAAATGAGCACCCGCAAGCAGGGCGAACGTTTCGACACTGTCGGCGCTGTCAGTTTCAGCGCCGGCCTGACCGCCCTGCTGATCGCGTTGACCCTGGGGATCGAATATGCCTTCACTTCCACGCCGATCCTGATCTTGTTCGGGATATTCCTTGTCGGCGTTGCATTCTTCCTGTGGTGGGAACGCCGCGCGGATAATCCGGTGCTCGATCTTTCGTTGTTCAACGACCGCATTTACAACTTCTCCGTGCTTTCAGCCATGATGCAGTCATTGGCATTGTTCGCCGTCAACTTCCTGATCGTGTTTTATCTTCAGGGTGTGCTCGGATACGATCCGTTGAAAGCGGCTTTGCTGCTGATCCCTCTGCCAATCGTTACCTCGGTCGTTGCCCCATTGGGAGGCAACATTGCAGACCGCATCGGGGCGCGCATCCCGGCGACGATTGGGCTGTTGATTCAGGGTGCGGCATTGGTCTGGTTCACGCGAATCACTCCGGCCATGCCATATTGGCAGATCGCAGTCGGGCTCGGATTGATGGGCTTCGGCGGCGGCCTGTTCTATCCGCCGAACACCAGCGCGGCCATGAATGCGTCGCCCAAGAATCGCCTCGGCATTGCATCCGGAACGCTGGCGACCCTCCGTCAGGCAGGAATGGTCACGAGCTTTGCGCTGGCGCTGGCGGTCGCGGCCAGCAGCCTGCCGCGCGATGTGATGATGCAATTATTCGTCGGAACAAACGTCGCGCTCGGCTCGGCCCCGATGCAGGCATTTGTTACCGGCATGCACAGCGCGTTCTATGTCTCGACGGTCCTGGTCCTGATCGCGGCAGGCATCTCCTTTGTGCGCGGCAAGGAAGATCGCAGCAAACTTGCGGAGGAACACGCCTCCGTTGTGATCGGCGAATAGAATTCATTCGAGTCAATTCGATCATCCTGCCGCCCGAAAATGGGCGGCAGGATGATTCTTTTTCAGCCGCACTTGTGGTACATTTGTGCCAGCAAACATGGCAGCACTTCCAACACCGTTCGCATTCTCACAATCCTCCCTGCAGGATTACGCGGACTGCCCGCGTCGTTTTCAATTGCGATACATGGACCAGCTTGCGTGGCCGGCAGTTGAGTCCGAGCCGGTTGTCGAGAACGAAAAACGCCAGCAGGAAGGCCAATTATTTCACCGGCTCGTCCAGCAGCACCTGCTTGGTTTGCCGACCGATCAATTGGGCGAACTGGCAAATACGACAAACCTCGAACGCTGGCGGAAAAACTGGTTGGACTTCCAAAGTCTTGAAGACTTTGGAAGTCTGTCGCCAGAGTTGACTCTCTCTTGTCCCATCGGGGATCATCGCCTGCTCGCGAAATATGATTTGGTTGCGATCAAGCCGGGGGAGAAAGCCGTCATCTTCGACTGGAAAACATACGCCAAGCGTCCGCGCGACGAATGGATGGCGGCGCGCTGGCAGACGCGCGTTTACCGGCTCCTCCTGATCCTGGCCGGGTCCCATTTAAACGGCGGCCAGCCCCTCGTCCCGGAACAGATCGAGATGATCTATTGGTACGCCGACTTTCCCAATGAACCGGCGCGTTTCATGTACTCGTCCGCTCAATTCAAACGCGACCAGTCCGCCATCGAAAAAGTCATCCATGAGATTTCAAAAGCCGATGAATTCCCGTTGACCGAAGACGAAAAGATGTGCCGCTTCTGTGTCTATCGTTCGTACTGCAATCGCGGCGCACAGGCGGGGCAACTCGGCGAAGCCGAAGCGGAAATGGAATCCGAAACAGCGTTCGATATTAACTTCGAACAAATTGGGGAGATCGAATTTTAAATTATGCAGGGGCGGAGCATCACTCCGCCCCCATGAATTATGTCACAATTTCCTGTTCGGCTTGCCGCATCGTTTTGAACGATTCGATGGCGACTTCGAGCATCGAGGCATCCGGCTCGCGCGTCGTGAGTGATTGAAGCGCCAGATTTGGTTTGATCAACCAGCGGACGATTCGGCTGTCCAAATGATTCGCCGTCCAGCGGATGTATTCGAGCGCGATCCCAGCCAGCACCGGAATCAACAAAACGCGGCTGACCAGTCGCCAAAGGATCGGCAGCGGTCCGAGCGCGGTGAAGACAAGAATGGAAACCAAAACCAATGTAAGCAGGAAAGCTGTGCCGCAGCGCGGATGTTCAAGAGAAAATTTTGCGACAGATTCAGGGGTCAATTCTGCGCCAGCCTCGTAAGCGTTGATCGTTTTATGTTCCGCGCCGTGATAGGCGAACAATCGTTTGATATCCGGCATAAGGCCGATCGCCCAAATGTAACCGACCAGCAACAAAAGCCGCACCGCGCCTTCGAGCAAATTATTCCACCAAACATTCCAGCCAAGATATTTCCCGGCCAGCCCGCCGATCCCCGCAGGAAGCAAAAAGAAAAGGCCAATTCCAAAGATCAGGGCAAAGCCCAAAGTCACATAGAGAGCCGGGCCTTCGAGTTTTTGATCCTCGCCGGTTTGCGTGTTGGCCGCGATGGTCAAGGCACGCATCCCGAGTCCGAGCGCATCCCATAACAAAATCACGCCGCGCAAAAACGGAATCTTCGTGATCTTCGACCGGTAGATCGAATCCAGCTTTTCTTTATGGACGACGATGCGGCCATCGGGTGCGCGCATCGCAATGGCAAACGCCTTTTGCCCGCGCATCATCACGCCCTCGATGACTGCCTGACCGCCGTATGTGATAATTCGATCTTCCATTAAATTCCAATCGCGCAGGGGCGGGATGACCCCGCCCCTATAAATTTATTTCAAATTGTAGAAAAAATGGATCAGCGTATCAATGCCTTTATAGAATGTCGGCAGATGCAGTTTTTCATTCGGCGAATGCGCGTCGCAATCCGGCAGGGCAAAGCCGGATAAAACAGAATCAGCCTTGAGATGCTTCTGCAATTGGACAACGACGCCAATCGAACCGCCCTCGCGCGGGAAAAGCGGACGCTTGCCCCAAACAGATTCCATGGCCTGGCTCAATGCCCGCACGCCCGGATTATCCGTGCTGGTCAATGCCGGGCCTGCGCCGTGCAAATATTCGAGTTCCCATTTGATATCCTTGGGCGCTTTCTCTTTGAGATATTTCTTCATCTGCTTGATCGTCTCTTCCGGCGTTTGATCCGGGACGAGGCGGCAGGAGATTTTTGCCATCGCCCACGCGGGCAGCACGGTCTTGGAACCGGTTCCGGTAAAGCCGGATAACAAACCATTCACTTCCAGCGTTGGCCGTCCGCCGATGCGTTCGGATGGAATGAATTGCGGTTCGCCCCACAACGCGGGCACGCCGGTCATTTCCAGCAAGGATTTTTTATTCATCGGCAGCCGCAGAAAATCCCGATGTTCCTTTTTGCTGATCTTGCGGACCTTGTCATAGAAGCCGGGCAAAGTCACTTTGCCATTCTTGTCGTGCATCCCCGCGACCAGTTCCATCAAAGCCTGCGCCGGGTTGTGAACCGTCCCGCCGAACAGACCGGAATGCAAATCTTTTACCGGGCCATAGACGCGGAGTTCGAAATAAGCCAATCCGCGCAAGCCGGTCGTGATGGACGGCAGGTCCTCCCCAAGGA
The DNA here is from genome assembly GCA_021787595.1 of Chloroflexota bacterium. Classification (GTDB taxonomy): domain Bacteria; phylum Chloroflexota; class Anaerolineae; order Anaerolineales; family Villigracilaceae; genus Fen-1038. Next base: position 19,484 of record JAJYLQ010000014.1, read on the forward strand.
TGCCCGCGTCGGGATTCAAACAAAATTCGCAGGCAAGAAGTTCCTTATGATTCTTGATGAAATCATCCAGATGGTCCGAACCGATTTCCTCTTCGCCTTCGATCAGCCATTTGATATTGACCGGCATCGTACCGGACCTCATGACGGACTCGACCGCCTTGAGCGAAGCCAGCACCTGACCCTTCATGTCCGCTGCGCCGCGCGCGTAAAGATTCTCGCCGCGCACCGACGGCTCGAACGGCGGCGTTGTCCACAACTCGAGCGGATCGGGCGGCTGGACATCGTAATGTCCGTAGATCATCACGGTCGGCGCGGATTTGCCCGCGCCCATCCACTCGCCATACACAACAGGATGGCCGCCGGTTGGCATGATCTGCACATTATCCATGCCCAGTGAACGCAACTGCGAAGCCATCCACTCGGCCGCCTGCTGCATGTCTGGATTGTGATCCGGGTCAGTGGAAATGGAGGGGATCGTCAGAACTTCCTTCAACTCGGCAAGAAAACGCCCGCGATTTTCATTTGCATAACTCAAAGCTTTATCAAGCATATCGTCTCCTTTTCTCTGCGAACCAGCGAAGATTTATTTTAATATGGATTTCAAGGATGAGCCGTAGGCGTTTGCTCGAGGGAACGGCGCGTGACCAGATACCAGTTCGCCAGGAAAGCCAGGCGGTCGCTCGTATCGTACAACAACGGCGCTATCTGAACGCCATGCACCTGCGCGTCCACGCCGTAGTTATAGACGGGGAAATACAACGGAAGCGACGGCATATCCTTCTCGAACACAACCTGGAAGTTGCGATACAGACGGGCGCGGACGGTGAAATCCGTCGTGGTGCGCGCCTGCTCGAGATATTCGCTGGCGGCGCGGCTGTCCCATTGCGAATAATTCTGCCCGCTGGTGGCTTCGGCCTGGTGCCAGAACGGGTATGGATCGGGATCGGGCGTCCGCGCGAAGTTCAGGTCAATCAACGCGGCCTGGTAGGAGCGCGGCGCAAGATAGGTCGCGATCAACTGGTCGTACGGAACGGCCTGCAAATTGACCTGCACGCCAATATACGCCCATTCCTGCTGGATCAATTGCGCGATCCGCAGGTGAAGCGGATCGTCTGGATGAACCATCGTAAAGCTCAGCGCGACCTTATCCTTGTTGGACCGGACGCTTCCGCCGGAAGCCGGGATAACATAACCCTCACTCTTGAGCATGGACGCGGCCGCGGTCGGATCATAGGCAATGTGATCAATGCCATCATAATATGCCCATGAATCAGGCAGGATCGGCCCGTCTGCCGCGATGGCCTGGCCTTTCAGCAAGGTCGAAACAATATAATCGCGGTTGAGTCCGAGCATCAACGCGTGCCGGACATTGGCGTTTTGCAGGAATGGCACCTGGTTGTTGTTTAGATTGAGCATGACGATGCTCAACTGCGGCAGTATGCTGGTATAGACTGAAAGATTCGAGTCCGCCAGCGCATTGGGCAAAACGTCCGTTGAAATCCGGCTGACTCCCAATACCTCGCCCTGGTTGTACGCGTCCAACGCGGACTTGGAATCAGGATAGTAGCGGAAAACAACCTGCTGAATGTAAGGGCTCTTTCCGTAATACTTGTCGTTTACCGTCAGCACCACTCCGGTGATTTTGCCGTTGTCCAAAATAAGATGATCGAACTTATAGGGTCCCGTCCCCACCGGGTTGATGTTGAACGGCGCGCTGGCAAGCTGCGCGGGATCCGTCGTGCCAAGAATATGCTGGGGAAGCACGCCAAACGTCATGTAGTCCAGGAACGGAGCGAACGGTTCGGGCAGTGTGAATTTCAGATTCTTGTCGTTCAGTTTTTCGATGTGGATTTGATTCCACAGATCCTTCACGTCCTGCGGAAAGAGCGAGCTGGACTTGATCAGGCCAACCGTGAACATCACATCCTCGCTGGTGACCGGAGTCCCATCCTGCCAAACCGCGTTATCGCGAATCGTGAAGTTGTAAACCGTGCCGTCGGGTGTTACACCCCACGAATCGGCCAGGTCCGGCTGGGGCAGGCCGCGCGCGTCAAATTTGATCAGGCCGCTGAAGATGAGACGATCCACATCGCGGTCTGCCGGATTATTCCAATCGAGCATTGGATCGAGACGTCCAAGCGATCCGATCAGCGCTTCGGTATAGACGCCGCCGGGAGCGGCTTGCGGCAGAAGCGGCGTCAGCACCGGTTGCTGGCTGACCAGCAGCGCGGCCACAATCACCAGCGTGAGAACCACCACCAGAATCTGCCAGCGTAAACGTTTCATTATCAAGATTGTTTTGGATTCGGAGTCAGGCAAAAAAGAAAGGCCGTATGCCATCCCCGCAGAGATCGCGCGAACAGCCGGCCTCTCCTGATTGGGTTGAGTTAGCGCGCAATCAAGATGATCGTAATTGCGAGCGCAAAGAACAAAATGCTCAAGATGATCGTGACCCAGAACAAAACGCGTTCGATGCCGCGCCGGGCCGTAAATACGCTGCTGACGTCGGAACCCGTCAGGCCGCCGAGCCCTGCGCCTTTGCTTTGCAAGATGACGCTGAGGATAAGCCCCACAGCAGTTATAATCAGCGCGATATCCAGAAACTGTACCATGCGTGTGCCTCCTGAAAATTAGCGGGCAAATTATACCTGTGATAAACGGAAGTCGTCAACCGAGCGCCGCGAAGTCTAAAGTGCGAAGTCTCAAGTGCAAAGTAAGCCAACTTTAGTCACTCGACACTTCCAACCTTAGACACTTTGCGTGCGCATCACGTTTTTATAACTCAGAGAACCTATGCAGGAAATCATAGTCAACTTACACATGCACACCCGTTACTCCGACGGCAGCGGCAGCCACCAGGATATTGCAAACGCCGCGCTCAAAGCCGGTTTGGATGCCGTGATCGTCACGGACCACAATATCCTGGTAAAAGGATTCGAAGGCTATTACAAAAACGACCGGCGCAAGATCCTGGTGCTGGTCGGGCAGGAAATCCACGACCAGCACCGCGACCCGCAGAAAAATCACCTGCTGGTTTTCGGCGCGCAGCATGAACTGGCGCCCTTCGCCGACGACCCGCAATTGCTCATCAGCGCAGTAAAAGATTCGGGCGGGCTGTCTTTCATCGCCCACCCGAATGATCCATCCGCGCCGGTCTTCGGCGAAATGGATATTTCATGGACGGACTGGACTGTAAAGGATTTTACAGGTATCGAACTCTGGAACGGGTTGAGCGAATTCAAGACCGTCATCCCGACCAGACTGCACGGCATCTTCTACGCCTTCTTTCCCGAACTCATCGCGCGCGGTCCGCTGCCGGTCACGCTTCGCAAATGGGACGAGCTGCTCGAAGAGAATCGCGTCGTCGTCATCGGCGGTTCGGACGCGCACGCGCTCCAGCAGCATCTCGGCCCATTGCACCGCATCATCTTTCCATACGAATTTCATTTCCGCGCCATCAACACGCACATCTTCCTCCCCGGGCCCCTGGCTGGAGATGCCGCCGTTGACAGGCAGATGATCTATGACGCGCTCGCCGCCGGACATTGTTTCGTCGGATACGACCTGCCCGCGCCCACGCGCGGTTTTCGCTTCACTGCCCAGGGACGCGAGGCGGACGCCGTTATGGGAGACGAAATCCAGGCCCAGGGCGGAGTCACACTTCAGGCGCATCTGCCATCCATGGCCGAGATCAGACTTTTTAAGAATGGTCAACTGGTTCGGGCGACCAAAGGAAAACAAGCCATGACGCACATCACAAACGAGCCTGGCGTCTACCGCATCGAATCTTATCGGAATTATCTCGGGCGCAGGCGCGGCTGGATTTTCAGCAATCCGATTTACGTCCGGTAAGATGCGAAAATAAATGTATCGAAAGTCGGAAATGCAAAGTGCCTAAAGTCAGCCCGCTTCGAATTTTTCACTTTAGTCACTCGAGTTTACGACTCCGCCCTCCCCAAAATCAAGGTCTTAGCGTACAATCAACCTGCTCGTAAGGTACGTCTCATACGTGCCTTTCCGCTCCCGGCCCGCCCACGGCGTGAACAGGAGCAAACCCAAGGAAAGGAGGCATCCCCATGCGAAAATATGAATTGGTTTGTGTGATCCAGCCGGACCTGGACGAGGCCGCGTTCAACGGCGTGCTCGACCGCGTCAAAGGCTGGGTGAGCGAATCAGGCGGCAGCGTGGACAAAGTGGATATTTGGGGAAAGCGCAGAATGGCCTACGCGATCCGCAAACACCGCGAAGGCAATTACGTGCTGTTCAATGTATCACTCAAGCCAGACACAACCGCCGCGCTGGAGCAGAACCTGCGTTATACTGAGACGGTCATGCGGCACATGCTGACGCTCGTTGCATAATTTTTGTTTTGCCCGGTTTTAGAAAAAGGAGATTGATATGAGCCGAGGCTTGAACAAGGTAATGATCATTGGTCATCTTGGCAAGGACCCCGAAATGCGCTACACACCATCCGGCCGTCCTGTGACCACGTTTACGGTGGCCGTCAGCCGTTCGTGGAACAGCGCCGACGGAGAGCGCCACAGCGAAACGGAATGGTTCAACATCGTGGCGTGGGGCAACCTGGCCGAGATCTGCAAACAGTATCTCAACAAGGGCCAGCAGGTTTACGTGGAAGGCCGCCTGCAAACCCGCCATTGGGACGACAAGGAGGGACAAAAGCACACCAGTGTCGAGATCGTTGCCAATGAAATGATGATGCTCGGCGAACGCCGAGAAGCCAATCACAGCGAGGATCAATCCATGCCGGCGGAAGGCGAACAAGCCGCCGAAGAGGATGAGTTCCCGTTCTAATTGTATGGAGTGAATTAAATCATGGCTGAAGAAGAAGTCGAACGAAGCAATGAAAGCGGCCCCGGCGAGCGCCGCTACTTTGCCAAACCAAAAACCTGTCAATTTTGCGCCGACAAGAGCCTGAACATTGATTACAAAAAGGCGGACATGCTCAGGCGCTTCGTCACGGACGACGGCAAGATCCGCCCCCGCCGCCAGACCGGAACCTGCGCGCGCCATCAGCGCGTGCTGGCCGGCGCGATCAAGCGCGCCCGCCATATCGCATTGCTCCCCTTCATTGGCGAGCGGTGGGACGAAAACAGCCGCTAAATCCACGCAGAACGGGGCATGGATCAGCTCCATGCCCCGAATTTTTTCAATCGAGGAGTAAGAGAACATGGCAAAACCGCGGGATAAACAACCCGTGATTCATACCAAGAAACACATTGCGCGCCTCGAACGCGAACGCCGGCAGACGCGCATCATTCTTTTCAGCTTCATTGGAATCGTGGTGGTCATTATCGGCCTGCTGGGATACGGCTACCTCGACATCAATTATTTGCAGTACCGCCGCGCCGTCGCCCAGGTTGGAAATGTTTCGATCACGGTCGGCGAATGGCAGGCGCGCGTCCGCATGTACCGGACGCAGTTGATCAACCAGCTTAACGTATATCAGCAATATACACAGATGTTTGGGATGAACTTATCCTCCCAAACACAGCAGATCACATCTCAACTGAACGATCCGACCACACTGGGACAAACCGTGCTCGATCAAATGATCAACGAGGAATTGATGCGCCAGGAGGCAGCCAAGCGCGACATCACAGCCAGTTCGCAGGAAGTGGACGATGCGATTCAAGCTTCGTATCAGTATTTCCCGAGCGGCTCGCCAACGCCGACCATCACCCCCACCTCGGTTACTACTTTCCCGACCCTTTCGCCTGAGACGCTGAAGCTGGTGACGATCACTCCCACGCCTACGGAGTTCATGACCGCCACGGTGACACCCACCTTGGCGCCCACCGCCACCCTCACGCCGAATCCCTCGGTCTCGCCGACTGCGACCCTTCCACCAACCTCAACGGCGACTCCCGGGCCGACGGCCACAATCACACCCACCGGTACGCCAATCCCCACCGCCACGCCATTTACATATCAGGCTTTTCAAACTGAATACAATCAAGGCCTTCAATCCGCGGAAAAATTAGGCTTGACGGCGGAGCAGACAAGGCAGTTATATGCCGTCAACGTTTTGCGCCAAAAGCTGTTCAAAATTATCACAGCCGATGTCCCGCATTCACAGGATGAGGTCTGGGCGCGTCACATTTTGGTCGCGGATGCGGCTACGGCCGAGACCATCCGCCAGCAATTGGTCAACGGCGCGGACTTTGCGACACTGGCCGCGAAATATTCAACCGACACTGGCACGAAGGACAAAGGTGGTGATCTTGGCTGGTTTGGCAAAGGTGTCATGGTTCAGGAATTCGAACAGGCCGCCTTCAGCTTGAAAGTTGGCGAGATCAGCCAGCCGGTCAAGTCGCAGTTTGGCTATCACATCATTCAGGTTTTGGCTCACGAAACGGTTCCGTTGGACGCCAGCGCGTACAGCCAGGCACAACAGACCGCTTTCAACAACTGGCTGACTGGCCTGCGCAAAACCTACAATGTCCAAACTTTCGACATCTGGAAGACCATCGTCCCTACCAATCCCGCCATACCAACAGCCGCGCAGTAATAGACCGGCTGCAATCCCCTGAGCAAAATCAACGGACGCCCGGCTTTTGGATAAGCTGGGCGTCTTCATGTAAAGTGCCGTACTCGAAGAGTAACTTCGCGGCTGATTCTTTTACGTTCGACTTCTCCCCAGCATCTCTTCACTGATTTCATCCAGCTTCAGGCTGATGACCTGACTCGCCGAGTCGCGCCCCATCGTCACGCCATAGATCACGTCCGCGGCCTGGACCGTGTTGCGGTTGTGCGTGATGACGATGAACTGCGTGTCTTTGCTCAAATCAACAAGCAGGTCGCGGAAGCGCCCAACGTTGGCTTCATCCAGCATCGCGTCCACTTCATCCATCACGCAGACCGGCGTCGGCGAAACCTTGAGCAGCGCGAAGACCAGCGCGATCGCCGTCAGGCTGCGCTCGCCGCCGGAGAGCAGGGACAAACCTTGTTCGCGCCGCCCCGGCAGACGCGCTTCGATCTCGATGCCGGTCTCGACCAAATTGTCAGGGTCGGTCAAAGACAAATGCGCCGAGCCGCCGCCAAAAAGCCGGGTGAAGATCGCACGGAATTGTTTGTCCACGGCTTCGTAGGTCCGCGAAAATTCCTGCCGCGTCAATTCGTCCAACTCCGCGATCACCTGGCGCAAATCCGTTTCGGCCTGGCGCAAATCCTGAACCTGCGCGGACATGAAAGAATACCGTTCGGACTCGGCATCGAATTCCTGTTTGGCATCGGGATTGGCCGGACCCATGCGGCGCAGATGCGCGCGCTGCCGCGTGAGATGATCTTCCAGATCAAGCGGCAGTTCTGTGACAACGGGAAGCTGTTGAACCAGCCCTTCAAGCGGCAATGGAACCGGGCCCTCGACATTTGCCGCGTACTCAAAAGACACCAGGCCAAAATCGTCCACGATTTTTTGCTGCAGCAATTCAAGCGCTTCCTGCTTGCGTAATTGTTCGAGCTGGACTTGTCCAAGGACACGCTCGGCGTTCGCAAGGTTTCTTTGCGCGTTCGTCTCGATTTCCTGCAAACGATTCTCTTCCTGCTCGGCGCTTTCCAAATCTTTTTCAGCCGGTTCGATTTTCACGCGCAGTTCTTCGATCTGCGCGTGCAGTTCGCTTTCGCGTCCGCGCAAAATTATTTTTTCTTCCTCCAGTTCCTTCAACTGACCTTCGATCTCGCCCTGCCGCGCCTGCACATCCTGTTGTTGAAGCGCAAGCCAGTCTATATTTTGCTGCCGCTCTGAATTGCGCGCTCGAACGCCGCTGGATGACTGCTCGACGACGGCCAAACGCGTCGTCCAATATGTGACTTGTTCCTGGACCTCATCGAGACTCAATTCATCGAACTGACTCGTCAGCCTGCGGATCTCGTCCTGTGCTTGAACTGTCTTCGTTTCGTTCTCGGACACCAAAGCGGACAACCGTTCCCGATCCTTTTCCGCGTCTGATATTTCCTTCTGCAATTCCTCACGCTGGCCCTCTTGCCATTCGAATTGGCGGCGCGCGGTTTCCAAATCCACCAAAGCTTTTTGGTCATCCGATTGCGCATTTTCAAATTCTGTGCGCGACCTGCGTAAATTTTCTTCGTGATTTGCGAGCGCTTTCTGCGCCGCGTTCAAATCATTCGAAAGATTTTCAACAGCGCGATTCAGGCCGTCGAGGCGCTCGTTGAGATACGCCAGCGTTTCGCTCAACTCGCGTTTTTGGCGCGGCCGGCTCAACGTTGAGCCTGATGCGGATTTGCCCGCGATGATGAGTCCGTCTGCGCGAAAGACTTCGCCGCGCAGCGTCACGATGCGGGCGTGCACGGGAAGATCTGCAACCAAACGCCGCGCCGCCTGACGGTCGCGCACAACGAGCGTGTGACCCAGCAAAAGTTGGACCGCGGCGCGCAGCTCATCGGGCGCGTTGACCAGTTCGGCAGCGATGCCAAGACAATCCACATCGCCCGGTTTGTCGAGCGAATGATTCGACTGGCCATCCAACGGCACAAGCGCAGCGCGGCCGGCTTCCTCCGATTCGAGCAAATGCAGAGCTTCTTCAACTTGATTCGTTTCGAGCAAAACGGCATCGAGCGTATCGCCCAACGCCGCGGCAATCGCCGTTTCGAGTTCGGCGGGAACATCGAGGCTGGCGCTCAACGCACCGCGCGCATGGAGCCGCGATTGACGCGCGGCCTCGAGCAAATAGCGTGCGCCTTCCGCATAGCCCACCAACGATTGCTCGGCTTGAATGAGAACATCCAGCTGCGCCTGCGCCCGCGAATATTCCGCCTGGCGCGCCACGCGCTCTTCCAATTTTGCGCGGCGTTCCGATTCGATCTTTTCGACCTCTTTCTTTTTACTTTCGAGTTCTGTTTCAGCTTTGCGAAGAGCGTCTTCGCTTTTTATGCGCGTTGTTTGCGCTGAACGATGAATCTGCTCGGCCTTTTTCACTTCCGCTTCCGCGGATTGAATGGTCTGCTGAGCCGCTTCGAATTTTTGTTTTTGCGATTCGAGCCGGGCCGCGAGTTCGTCGAGCCGCGCTTGAATCTCGGCTCTTTGCGAATGAAGTGCCGTGACCGCATTCCGCGCGGATTGCAATTGCTCATCTGCGGACTGGCGCTCGGATTGGCGCATTTGCAAAGCCTGCTGCGCGTTTGCCAGTTGACTTTTCGCTTCTTCGAGTTCAGCCTGCAAACGCGAGGCTTCCTGTTCGACTTCCGCGAGTCGCTCGCGCGCCAGTTTTTCTTCGTTCGAAGCGCGTTCCTGTTCGGCCAATAACGCGGCATGTGACGCGCTCAATGCGCGCTGGCGTTCTTCCAGCACGGCCAGATCGCGGCTGACCGACTCACGCTGGCTGTGCAAATCCGAAGACTCGCGATGCCAGGCGTTGAGTTCGGCGCGCAATCCGCTCAAGCGTTCGCGGAATTGGGAATATTCCGCCTGGGCCCTCGCGTACACTTCGCGCGATTCGCTGACTTTGCCTTCCTGCACGCGGACGGTTTCGCGCGCGTCGTTCAATTGCTGCTGCGCGTGATGCCAGTGATAACCGTACCATTCGAGCAGCAATACTTTTAGATCCGCCTGGGCCGACGCGTACTCGCTGGCGCGCCTCGCCTGGCGCTCGAGGCTTTTCAGCCGCGGCTCGAGTTCGGCCATGATGTCGAGCACGCGCTCGAGATTCCGCTGTGTGTTTTCGAGGCGCTTGATCGCATCTTCGCGGCGGACGCGATAAAGCCCAACGCCCGCGGCTTCCTCGAAGAGACGGCGGCGCTCGTCGGCTTTCAAAGCCAGCGAAGCGTCCACCAAGCCCTGGCCCAGGATCGTGTACGTTCGCTCCGAAAGCCCGGACGCCGCCAGCAGTTCATTCATGTCGCGCAGGCGAACCTGCTGGCCGTTCAACAAATAATCGTTGTGACCATCGCGATAGGCGCGGCGCGTGATCGCCACTTCCGCGAAATCAACCGGCAGCCAGCCCGAGGCGTTGTCGAAAACGATTTCAGCCGATGCCATGCCGGCCCGCGGCCGATGCTCCGAGCCGGAGAAGATCATGTCTTCGGTTTTCTTGCCGCGCAGAAGCGTGTAGGATTGTTCGCCCAGCACCCAGCGCAGCGAATCGGCAATGTTCGATTTGCCGGAGCCGTTCGGTCCGACGATCGCGGTGATCCCGCCCGCGAACTCGAAGACCATGCGCGAGGCGAACGTTTTGTATCCGTGCAATTCGAGGGATTTGAGGCGAAGAGGCATTTATCCGTTTACGATTTCAATTTTGAATTTTAGTTATCGCCGGTCAGCGAATATCGAGTGTCTCCAGCGCAATTTCCGCCGCAACCTGCTCAGCCACTTGTTTGCTCGGACCCTTGCCGCGTCCATAAGCTTGATCTTTCAGGCGGACCTCCACCTCGAAGACTTTGGCGTGGTCGGGCCCGCTCTGACTCACGACCACGTAACGAGGCGTTCCCAGCCTTTGAGATTGCGCCCATTCCTGGAAATGACTCTTTGGATCGTAGATTTCGGCGCGCAGGAGAACGCGCTCGCGAACAGAATCCAGCAATGGCTCCATGAACCGTTCGACCGCGGGAAGGCCGAGGCCAGGCTCCAGGTAGATCGCGCCGATCAAAGCCTCGAAGGTCGAGCCGAGCAAATTGTCACGTTCGCGCCCGCCCGAAGCGTCTTCGCCGCGTCCCATCCGCATGGCTTTGCCCAGTTCGAGACGACGGGCAAATTCCGCCAACTGCTCATTGCGGACGAGCGCCGAACGCATACGCGTCAACGCGCCTTCGTCCATTTCAGGACAATGGTTATAAACCCACGCGCCGACGATGAAATCCAGCACCGCGTCGCCGAGAAATTCCAAACGCTCGTTATCCTCCGACACATTCGAGTTCTCATTGAGATACGAGCGGTGCGTCAGCGCGCGCGTCAACAGGGCGAGATTGGTAAAGGTCAAACCCAGCCGCCTCGCTAAAATGGCCGGGGACTCAGGCAGACTTGCTTCCATGTGAGATGCCACGGGAACTCCCTGGAACTCAGGGAGCGCACTCCCCTCACCCAGCGGTGAGGAAAAAGCGGCCCATCAGTTCCAAATAAAAAATTTAAAGTGATTTTATCGCGAAACAATCTGACTGGCTATATGCAACGCGCAGAAGGGTGTACGAAAAGGTTGTAAGCGTATTTTGATGCGCAGGGCTAAAGCCGCCTGCTCAATACGTGGAAATTGTCGCCACGGCGCCACGGCGACGCCTTCGGATTAGCCTCCTGAGTCGGCTTTTAGCCGACTTCCATGGGCTGAGGCAGGATTTCAATCCGCCGGAATAGTTGCAGGCTAACAAACTTGGAGCGCTCCCGCGCAGAACATTTTGAGATACAATCGCCCAATCTCCGGAGGCCACATGGACGATGCTGTTAGCAATGAAGTGCGCTTTTTGCACGCGGTTGAACTGGGATTGGGAGCCTGGTCATGGGGCGACAGGGTGGTCTGGCAATACGGACGCGGCTACACCGACGATGACATTCGCCAGGCGTTCCAGACTTCCATCACGGAGGGGATCCGTTTTATTGACACGGCTGAAGTCTACGGGTCGGGCCGCTCCGAACGCCTGGCCGGACAATTTCTCAAGGAAACTGACCAGCCGGTTCTGGTCGCGACCAAATTTTTCCCAATGCCGTGGCGCTTGACGAAAGATTCGATTTCGTCTGCGCTCAAACGCAGTCTCAACAGACTCGAACTCGAGAAGGTGGACCTATATCAAATCCACTGGCCGACGCCGCTGTTCGGAATCGAAAGAATGATGGAAGGCCTGGTCACCTGCATTGACAAAGGCTGGGCGCGCACGGTGGGGGTTTCAAATTTCGATCAGTCACAGATGCTGCGCGCGTACTCGGCTCTCGAGCGAAGGAACGTCCCGCTCGCGTCGAACCAGGTACATTACAGCCTGCTCAACCGTAGAGTCGAAAGGAACGGATTGCTGGCACGCTGCAGGGAATTGGGAATACGTCTGATCGCATACAGTCCGCTCGAAATGGGATTGTTGACCGGCAAGTACACGCCAGCGAATCCGCCGCCCGGCAGCCGCGGCGGAAGATATCTAAGCCTGATCTCTAGGATTGGCCCATTGATCAAACAGATGACCGAAATCGGCCAGGATCACGGCGGCAAGTCGAACGCGCAGGTGGCGTTGAATTGGATTATGTGTAAAGGCGCGTTACCCATTCCCGGCGCGAAGAATGCTTCGCAGGCCCTGCAAAATGCCGGCGCGCTTGGGTGGAAATTGACCGATGAAGAAGCGGCAAAACTCGACGAAGTCAGCGATAGCGTAACAAAATAATCAGGCGCACACAGGTATGTTGATCGTCAATCCGTATGTTCCGCGTCGAAGACCTGAGACTGCATATTCGCAATCCATTGCTGCCCATCTTCGGTCAGGCGAAGATATTGCAAAGCATCCTGAATATAAGGGCTGACCATTCCCCAGTAGAACCTCGGATACTTGGCGCGCATGTCGCCCGGCGTTTTATAGCCGAACTTTTCGTTTGACCCGATTTCCTGGAATTCGTAGAACAGGGCCGGAGTTTTCCGCGTTCGATCCGGGTCACCAAGCTGACCAATGAAATCGGCTGCGCGTACCAGCCCGCCGTAACCCTTCGTGTCCTTATACATATCGCTGTCAGGAGACGGGAAACGGGTCATCTCGATATATGAGGCGATGACATCCGCATCCAAATGCTGGACCATTTCGTTCAGCAGGTCATGCCCAAACCGCTCGCGGACGAATAATTTGCTCCGGTCAACGTGATACGGCGTGAGAGCAATGTCGGTGCCGTCAGGAGGGATTTCTACTACACCATTCCCAACGCCAGTTGCAAATTTTCTCTTCGTATCGTTCCTGCAAATACCGCGAACGTACCCAATGTCATGGCACATGAGCGCGATCATAAAGTGCATCCAATCGCGCGGCGAGACGCCGCCCTCGCGCAGGTGTTTTCCTTCGATGATCGCCATGCCCGCCGAAGAGACCATGACGGTATGGTTCACGTTATGATACAAGGCATCTGAATTCGCGATATTTTCAAGTGCGAGTCTCCCGCTCCAAACCACCACCTCGCTGAATTCTTTTTGAAGATCGGTATACATCCGCCCGTAGGAAGAGCGGATATGGTCAACGAACGTATCAATGATGAGTTGCTGACAATTAATCATGCTCACACTCTGCTCCTGTAACAAGTTTACCAAAAGCGGAGCCGAAACGAATCACCCACTGGTCATAGCGTGGCGCGTTTGGTGCCCAGTTTGCTCCCGGTTTTTTCCGTTAATCAGTTGATGTTACGCACTGCCCGAAGGTTTGGGGCAGAAGCGAGTCTGAATTACTGGAGCCTTCGGGGCGTTTTGCGTAATGTGAGCTAATCAGATCTCGGGCCCGAACTTTATGCTATAATACCGCACCATGAACGGCAACATCAGCTTCGCCAATAATAATAACAACGACAATGACGACAACCCTCGTGTCGTTGGGCGAAGCTTTGCAGGTTGATAAAGAACCCAGGTCAAACCAATCGCCCGACGTAGCGCCAGGACGCCACGAAGGGCGATTTATTTTGTCAACATCATGTCATTGCGAGTGGCGCCTCGCGCCACGAAGCAATCTCGATTTAGGGATTGCTTCGTGGCTCGGTCTCGATACGGACTTCGTCCTACTCGACCAGCGCCCTCGCAATGACAGACAGTAAAGTTGGAGGCGCATTATGTACAAAACTCATACGTGCGGAGAATTACGGGCATCGCACGCCGGCCAGAAAGTGACGCTGGCCGGCTGGGTGCATCGCCGCCGCGATCACGGCGGAGTGGTCTTCCTCGATTTACGCGACCGCTACGGAATCATTCAAATCACGATCAATCCCAATTTATCGAAAGAAACATTGAACGTCGTCGCTGACATCCGCTTTGAATGGGTGCTGCAAATCGTCGGCACGGTTCAGAAGCGGCCGGTGGGAATGGAAAACCCGAACATGCCGACCGGCGAAATCGAAGTGATTGCCAGCGGGATCAACGTTCTCAACCCCGCGAAAACTTTGCCTTTCATGGTCAACAACGGCGAGATGAACGAAGCCGATGAAAACACGCGCCTCAAATATCGCTATCTCGATCTGCGCCGCGAACGGATGCGGGAAAACATGATCCTGCGTCATCGTGTGATCAAGTTCATGCGCGATTACCTCGATAAGCAAAACTTCATCGAAATCGAAACGCCGATTCTCTTCAAAGCCACGCCCGAAGGCGCGCGCGACTATCTCGTTCCGTCACGCCTCTATCCCGGTCAATTCTATGCCCTGCCCCAATCGCCTCAGCAATTGAAGCAGTTGTTGATGGTTGCGGGCATGGATCGCTATTTCCAAATCGCACGCTGTTTCCGCGATGAAGACCAGCGCGGCGACCGCCAGCCCGAATTCACACAGCTCGACCTCGAGATGTCGTTCGTTCAGCGCGACGATGTGCTGGCAATGGTCGAAGGGCTTTATACCGCGATGATCCCCGCGGTCACGCCGCATAAAAGATTACTTGCATCACCGTGGCCCAAGTTGACCTATAAAGATGCTGTTGAGAAATATGGATCGGACAAACCGGACTTGCGCTTTGGAATGCAACTCGTTGACGTAAGCGACATTTTTGCAAAGAGTGACTTCCGCGTCTTTCAATCTGCCCTCGAAGCGGGCGGCGTGATCAAGTGCCTCGTCGCGTCTGGTTGCGCGGACACATCCCGCCGCGAAGTGGACGAGTTGACCGAGATGGCAAAGTCGTTCGGAGCGAAAGGCTTGGCCACTTTAGCGGTGACCGCTGAAGGTCCGAAAGGAACGGCGGCGAAATTCCTTAAGGTTGAAGAAATCGAAGCAGCCAAATCCAAAGTCGGCGCGAAAGAAGGCGACTTGATTTTGTTCGCCGCAGATCAACGCGCGGTCGTCAATAAAGTCCTCGGCGGATTGCGGCTCGTCTTTCGCGATAAACTTGATCTGGCTGATAAAGATGTGATGGCCTTTGCGTGGGTCGTGGACTTCCCGATGTTCGAATGGAACGAGGAAGAAAAGAAATGGGACGCCGCGCATCATCCGTTCACGATGCCAAAGATGGAAGACCTGCCAAAGTTCGAGACGAACCCCGGCGAGATTCAGTCGGACGCGTACGATATGGTGTGCAACGGTTACGAGATGGCATCCGGTTCGATCCGCATCCATCGCCGCGATATTCAGTTTAAAATATTTCAATTACTTGGTTTGAAAGACGAAGAAATCCAGTTGAAATTTGGTCACATGCTCGAAGCGTTCGAATACGGCGCGCCGCCACATGGCGGGATGGCTCCGGGCATTGACCGGCTTGTGATGCTGCTGGCCGACGAACCGAACATCCGCGAAGTGATTGCCTTCCCGAAAAATTCCGGTGCGCGCGATGTGATGGCTGATGCGCCCTCATCTGTTGAACCAAAACAGTTGAAGGAATTGCATATCAAAATCTCAGATTGAATTGTAGGAGCACAGCGAGTCCCGAATAGATCGCTGCAATCTTTCGTCTCGCTGTACCCCTACAAACAACGGAGGAACACATACATGCCAGAAATCATTCGTGTTGATGAAATCTCAAAATATGACGGTCAGGAAGTGACTGTCCAGGGCTGGGTCTATAACCGCACCGACAAGGGCAAATTGGTTTTCCTGTTGGTGCGCGATGGAACCGGCTTTGTCCAATGCGTGGCATTCAAAGGCGATCTCGATGAAAAGATTTTTGATCAATTGATGCGATTGCCGCAAGAGTCAGCAGTAATTATTACCGGCCCGGTTCGCGCCGATAAACGCGCGCCCGGCGTCCCCGGCGGATATGAGATCGGCGTGAAGAAGATCGAGATCGTGCAAACCGCCGACGCGGATTATCCGATGTCGCTCAAAGATCACGGCGTGGACTTTGCCCTCGACAATCGCCACTTGTGGATTCGGATGCCGAGTCAGTGGGCGATCCTGCGCGTCCGCTCGACAGTGATGGCGGCGACGCGCGAATGGCTCGATAACAATGGCTTCATCGCCATGGACACACCGATCCTGACTCCTGCTGCAGCCGAAGGCACGACAACTTTATTTGAGACCGAATATTTCGATGAAGGCAAAGCGTATCTCGCGCAAACCGGACAGCTTTACAACGAAGCGAATATCTTTGCGTTTGGAAAAGTCTATTGCTTCGGCCCAACCTTCCGCGCCGAAAAATCAAAGACGCGCCGGCATCTGACTGAGTTCTGGATGCTCGAACCCGAAATGGCTTTTTGTGATTTAGACGGTTTGATGGAAATCGAAGAGCAGATGGTCACGCACATCGTCCAGCGCGTGCTTCGAGATCGAAAGCCCGAACTCCTTTCCTTGGGCCGCGATCTGACCAAACTTGAAAACATCAAAGCGCCGTTCCCGCGCATTTCATACGATGATGCGGCAAAGATGATCGGCGAATTGCGGGAAAAAGAAACCGATCCAGAAAAAAAAGAGTTACTTAAATTCGACTGGGGAATTGATTTTGGCGCGCCGCACGAAACCGCGATCACGAATCAATTCGATAAGCCGGTGTTCTGTTATGGTTATCCCACCGCGGTTAAAGCCTTTTACATGGAGCCGTGGCCGGGCCGGCCGGAAGTGTGCAAATCCGTGGATTTACTTGCGCCGGAAGGTTACGGCGAAATCTGCGGCGGCTCGGAGCGCATCAGCGACCATGATTTGTTGTTGAAACGCATTCACGAACAAAAACTTCCCGAGTCCGCATTCAAGTGGTATCTCGAATTGCGGAAATACGGTTCGGTTCCGCATTCGGGATTTGGCATGGGCGTGGAACGCGTCACGTCATGGATCTGCGGAATCGAACACATCCGCGAGGCAATCGCATTCCCAAGAACAATCAAACGCGTGTATCCGTAAAACATGCAGGGGCACAGCGTGCGCTCTGCGTGCTTCGCTAGCCGTGCCCCTACGTTTTTAATCGAACCGCCAGCCACGCAAAAAATGCGATTCCCAAACAGCTGAAAACAAAATCAAGCGGTTCGGAGTGCCGGGTTGGAAAGAATCGTTGAGAAAACTCTTCAATGCCGACAAAGAGAGCCAGGATCGAGCTGGCTATAACGGCATCCCGCTTATGGTCCGAGTGCGGACGCGCTTCAAAGACGCTCAAATCCACAACGAAGCTCAACAATCCGAACAGAACAAAATGTCCAACCCAATGGCCGCCAGGAAAGGCATAGATCAAACCTAGTTTTCCCAGATGCCCTGTATCCGCAAGGATAATGACGACAATGATGAAAAGCCCGAAGAAGATCGCCCAACGTTTCATAAATTGAAAAGAGACACCGCAAGGCGTCTCACATTTTCAAGCCTCGGCTTGTTTGGTCTGTTTCGACTCGCGCCGGCTTCTCCATGCTTCAAAGCCCATTGGAACGAGCGAGATCAAAATGATGGCAATGATCACCATCGAGAAATGATCGCGGATGAAGGGAATGTTGCCGAAGAAATAACCGGCAAACGTGAAGAGCGCCACCCAAAGAATGCCGCCAAACACATTATAGGAAAAGAAATAACTGTACGACATCCGCCCAATGCCCGCCACGAACGGAGCGAACGTGCGGACGATGGGAACGAAGCGCGCCAGAAAAATCGTCTTGCCGCCGTGTTTCTCGAAGAACGCATGTGTGCGGTCGAGATATTCCTTTTTGATCCATTTGATGTTATAGGCGCGGTCGCCAAGGTAATGACCGATCCAATAATTGGCCGTATCGCCAAGCACTGCGGCCGCGGCCAGCAAAATGAAAAGCAACCAAATGTTGAGCGAGCCAAGTGCGGCAAATGTGCCGGCGGCGAAGATGAGCGAATCGCCGGGAAGGAACGGCGTCACGACAAACCCCGTTTCCATAAAGATGACAAAGAACATCAGACCATACGTCCACGCGCCGTATTGCGTGATGATGGCACTCAGATGCGTATCAAGATGCAGAAAAACATCAATCACAAATGTTACAAAGTTCATGGATATCCTTTCGGTTTGCGACAAGCGCCGAATTATACCGCGTCGTCCCGGTCCGCGGGGCGGCGCGCGCCCACAAGGCTCAGCCAATCCCCGATGCCCAAAAGGACAAGGCTTCCAATGACTGCCGCGCCAAGATCGAGCGGGCCAATCGGGAACAGAATCCAGCCGCGCCAATTCCCGATCCAATGCCCGGCAAAGAATCCCGCGATGCTGAGGAACAAATACAAAACGAGTCGCCCGAACCCGCCGTCGCGCAGCAGGTGAAACAGGGCGCCGATCAACAAGGCAACGATCGAACCAAAGACAATGGATGGAATGGTCACGATGAAAACCCAGCCCGGTGGACAATTATATCTTACCGGATGATGCCCCCGCCCAGCATGACATCGCCCTGATAGAAGACCGCGGCCTGCCCGGCGGTGATGTCGCGCTGCGGCGCGTCAAACCGGACTTCGACCTGGTCGCCGTTCAGCGGCCTCACCTCGGCTGACGCTTCTTTCGCAGTGTAGCGAATCTTGACCTCCGCGCGGAACGACTCTTTCGGCGCCTCGCCGGAAATCCAATTGACATCATGCGCGGCAAGTTGATTGGATCCAAGCTCATCCCGCGTTCCGACGACCAGCGTATTGCGTATTGTGTTTTTCGTAATGACATACAGGGGAACCGCGGAAGAGATACCAAGACCTTTTCTTTGGCCGATGGTGTAATTTGGGAGGCCAGTGTGTTCGCCAACCACCCGCCCGTCGCGCGTCATGATCTGTCCCGGCTTCAACATTTCCGCCGCGTTGCGCCGCAGAAAGTTGCGATAATCGTCGCCGGCGAGAAAACACAAATCCTGGCTGTCGTGCCGGGAGGCGGTGGGCAATCCAAACGATTCAGCGATCCGGCGAATCTCCGGCTTGGTGTAATCGCCCACCGGGAACAGCGCCTTCGACAATTTTTCCTGATTCAAAACATGCAAAACGTAAGACTGATCCTTGCTTTTATCCACCGCACGAAGCAATTGATTCTTTCCTCTTTCATCTTTCTTTATTCGCACATAATGTCCCGTCGCCATAAAATCCGCGCCCAGGGCCAGCGCATGATCGAGCAAGAACGTCCAGCGGATTTGGCGGTTGCAAATCAAACACGGATTGGGCGTTTCGCCGCGCGCATATCCCTCCAAGAAATAATTTACAACCGTGTTATGGAAGATTTCCTTTGCGTCCACCACATAAAATGGAATATCCAATTTTGCCGCCACACGGCGCGCCAGTCCCATTGAATCCGGCGTGCAGCAACGGTTCGAGTCCTCCTTCCCCGCTTCGGACCACAGCCTCAGCATCATGCCAATGACGTCATAGCCCTGCTGTTTGAGCAGAGCCGCAGCAACGGAGGAATCCACGCCTCCCGACATGGCAACAACAACTTTGGTCATGATTCAGCCACAGATGAACACAGATGGACGCAGATAGCCGGATGAACTACCTTGCAATCCACGCGCTATTCGCAACAATCCTTTTGATCTCGAGCTTCGGGCGATAAAAATTGACAAGCCAACAAACGGGTAAATTCGTGGCTCGCAGGTAATTCAAACATTGAGCAGTATGCACATCCTCAAGCAATTTCACTGCTTTGAATTCAACCAAAACCAGGTCCGCGACAAGCAGATCAGCAAAGAACTGCCCGACAACAATTCCATCGTACTTGACTTCGATTGGATATTGTTGTTTAACGTCCAGGCCTGTCTTGGCAATTTCGATTGCACCTGCATTTTCATAGACCTTTTCCAAAAAGCCGCCGCCAAGCGTATTACTGACCTTGAAAAGACAGCCTATTACTTTCTCAGTAACTTCGTTTACTTCCATTTGTTTATCCTCCCATCCGAGTTCATCCGCGTTTATCTGCGGCTAACTTTCTCGCCTTCTCAACCAAAGATGGCAAGGTATTCAAAAACAGGCCAACCTGCCCAGGTGTAGAGTCTTTTCCAAGCGTCACTCGCAAAGAACCTAAGGCCCAGTCACGCGAAAAGCCAAGCGATGTGATGACTTCGGATGGTTCGGGGTTGCCCGTTTTACAAGCGGAACCGGACGAACAGGCAAAGCCTGCCGCGTCCAGCAATTGCAGCAAAAGATTCCCATCCACATCTTTGAAGACGAACGAGGCGTGATTCGGAAGGCGCGATTCCAAATGACCCGTCAGTTTGGAATCGGGGATCGTCTCCAAAACCGCGCCAACGATTCGGTCGCACAAGGGCTTGACGTGCGCGGTGCGCTGTTCGCGTTCTTCGTCAGCCAGGCGCAGCGCCTCTGCAAAGCCGGCGATATACGGAACATTCTGCGTCCCAGCGCGCAGACCATTTTCCTGCCCGCCGCCGGTTTGAGATGGAATCAGCGGCTCACCTTTGCGGACGTATAACGCGCCGACTCCCTTTGGACCATACAACTTGTGCCCGCCAAGCGACATCAAATCCACGCCCAATGCGCTGACATCCACCGGCAAATACGCGGCAGCCTGTACTGCGTCGGTATGAAATAGAACGCCATGTCGGTGACAAACTTCGGCGATCTCGCGAATCGGATTGATCGTGCCAATCTCGTTATTGGCATACATCACCGAGACCAGCGCGGCCTTATTGCAAATCGCTTTTTCGACTGTCGCAGGCGTGACCATTCCATGCTCATCTACATCCAGCCATTCAATTTGAAAACCATAATATTTTTCAAGTTGTTCGGCAGTCTTGCTGACGGCATGATGCTCGGCTTTCGACGTGAGAATCCGGTTCGCGCCGATTTTCTCGCGCATCGCCAGGGCCGCGCCGCGCAAAGCCAGATTGTCCGACTCGGAGCCGCAGGAGGTAAAGACGATTTCGTCGGGACGGCAATGCAGCACAGACGCCGCCGTCTCGCGCGCAGAATCGAGGGCGGCCTCCGCCTGCTGTCCATAACGGTGAACCGACGACGGGTTCCCGAAGGAAGCGGAAAAGTAAGGCATCATCGCGTCCAGCACGCGGCGGTCAACCGGCGTGGTCGCGGCATGGTCGAAATAAATCGGCGCAGACATTGTCCGACGATTATAGCATGTGCCAAATGGGGCATCCCCCGCCAAAGCTGCCTGTGATATATTCGAGCATCAACCAATCGAATTAGAGGAGATGCCATGAGCGACACAAAAACGTTTCAATGCCCGAGCTGCGGTTCTCCGATCCTGACGTCCGGCGCGGAGAAGGAAGTCCAGTGCCAGTATTGCGGGAACACCGTGATCGTGCCGGAGGAACTGCGCGAACAACCGGCCCCGCCCCCGCCGGTCGAATTCAATTACAGCGGGGAGACGATTCAAAGCAATGACCGGGCCATGCAGACCATCGAAACGGCTGGAAAGGTAACGGCTGGCGTGACGGCTGCCGGTGTGATCCTGCCCATTGCATTAACATGCATTATCCTCGGGGCGGTTGGCGCGATCCTGTTCTATGTTTTTTCGAACGTCAATTCGGCTGCCAAGACTGCGCTTTCCACCGAGGCGCCAATCGCAAGCGTTCCAACCATTGCCCCGCCCACCGCTGCGCCGACCGCTACGCCCCAACCGATTGATACCCCGGTTCCATTTTCCAAAGTTCTTTTCAAAGACAACTTCACAAAGACCAACAGCGGTTGGGATACCTCGCACGACGCCAATTACACGCTCGAATACAAAAGCGGGAAGTATCACATTCTGATCAACAAAACGGACGGCGGCCAGGTTGTATGGAACGCGAATACCGATAACCTCACGGATATGAGCGTCGAGGTGGACGCGCAGGAAACGGCTGGCCCAAGCGATGGATTGATCGGCATTGCCTGCCGCGCGTCCCAGGATGGCGGCATGTATACGTTTGAATTCGATCAAAATGGGGATTACGGAATCTATAAATATGACGCGAGCGGCAATGCAACTTCGTTGGATGAATCAACACTCAGCCCAAACACGGTCAGCCAGGGCAATGTGAATCACATCGAAGGTGTTTGTTCCGGCAGCACATTGACTTTGGTCCTGAACGGGCAAGCTCTGCTTCAAGTCGAAGATTCGGATTACACAACTGGCGGCGCGGGGCTGATCGTCCGAACCGGCTCGAGCGGCGACGCAGGCATTGATACGCTGTTCAGCAATTTCCTGGTCAAGGGACCGTAACGGAAGGTCTCGTGGTAAAGCAGATCAGCCCTGCAAAGGCGGGGCTGATTTTTTCATGAAACAACGTTTCCATTCTGGAGCATCACGGCTTCAACGTAACGATCTCGCTATAAACATACGCCGGACTGTTCAACAAATCATCCCCCTGGCGGATGAACAGCCGCGCCTGCGTTTGCGAGTCAACTTTATATGGAATCGTGGTGGAAAAATTTTGCAGATTGGCGTTCGGAAAATTCATCACGCGCAGCCCCAGACTCTTGTTGGTATTCGAGATCAATTCAAACACAACTTGCTGGCTGTTGTACGGCAAGAACTCTCCCTTAAGCGAAAGGACACCTCCAGACACCGTTGAATCCGCAGGGATGCTGTTGATCGCAACGCGTTCGTAAATAGTGTTGCCGGCCGGGTTGATGATGCTGTCGCCGTTCGAGATCAATAATACGCGGTCAGAGACCAGAGACTGGATATTTCCGAGGTCGTCCTTTGTGCTGACCTGAATCAACCCCAATTCAGCCGCGGCGCGGATCTCGAATGGGATTTTCACATACAAGTAATCGCCCAGCGGATGAGGCGGCGCGAACTGAATGGTTCTCCCGAGCAAGCGGCCGTCTTCTCCGTAAAGATCAAACTCGACTTTATTGCTCTTTCCCGGATAAGCGACCACGCTCAATTCCAACGGCGACGCGACCTTTGACATCGGACCCGGCTTGTTGATTTGAAGCGCAGATAATTGGAACCCGGGTCCCAGCGTTGGGATGGCTGTCGGACCCGGCGTTTCGGGAACCGGCGTGGGCGTATCGGTCACCGCGAGCGTGGGCGTGGCCTCTGCGGCTTTGGTCGCGTTGATGGATTCGGCGGTCAGGTAAATCACCGTCGGCAGGTAATTGGCGGGATAAGCCGTCGGGATGGAAGTTGCTCTAGGTAACGCGCACCCAGCCAAAAGTCCCGCGAGCGAAGCGAAGAAAAGGATTTTTCGAAGCATGAAGATCCAATGAGTCTGACAGTTAAAAAAGTCCAACAAGTCTACGATGTCAATGGCCAGACTTGTTGGACTTACGAAATTTCTTGGACCGGCAGATTTACAGAGCGTAGATGCCGCTGTATTTGGTCGTCAGATAACGGACATACGGTTCGGGAGTGATCTTCGAGCCGGTGATCGTTTGAACCAGCTCCTGCGGATAATATTTGCGTCCCTGGGTGTGGATGTGTTTTCGCAGCCAGCCCAGCAGGGAATCGAATTTGCCTTTGCGAATCTCTTCATCAAGGCCTTTGATATCCTTGTTGATCTTTTCCCATAACTGGGCCGAGACCAGGTTGCCAAGCGCGTAGGTCGAGAAGTAACCGATGGAACCATAAGACCAATGAACATCCTGCAAGACGCCTAACGCATCATTGGGAGGCGTGATGCCAAGATATTCCTTCATCTTTGCATTCCAGATTTCAGGCAGGTCTTTGATGGCAACCTTTCCCTCGACCAATGCGATCTCGAGTTCGAGGCGCAGCATGATGTGAAGGTTGTATGTCGCTTCATCGGCGTTGACGCGGATGAAGGACGGCTCGACCTTGTTAATGGCCTTGTAGAAATTCTTCAAACTGACGCCGTCCAATTGCGATGGGAAAACTTTCTTGAGTCTCGGATAGAAATATTCCCAGAACGGCAGCGAGCGTCCAACGAGATTCTCCCACATGCGCGACTGCGACTCGTGGACGGCCAGCGACGCGGCGTGACCAATGGGCGTGCGTTCCCAGGCCGGGTTCACGCCCTGCTCATACATCGCGTGTCCCGATTCGTGCATGGCGCTGAATAACGTTGCGAGCGGGCTGCTGGCTTCGAAGCGATTCGTGATGCGGACATCGTTGACGCTGAATGACGTCTCGAACGGATGCGGGGCCTTGTCCATGCGCCCGCGCGTCCAGTCATAGCCGAACTGCCTCGTCACGCCTGCAGCGAAGTTCCACAATTTTTCTTCGGTATATTTCTTGTGCAGGAATTTGTCATCCACCTGTTTGCGCGCAGCAATCGCCTTGATCAATTCCACTTGCTTCGGGCGCAGGCCGTCGAAGATGACTTTTACATCGGCGGTCTTCATGCCCGGCTCGTAATCGTCAAGCAAAGTATCGTAGGGATGGTCCGCGGGCGGGAAGAAACTGATGTATTTCCTGACGAGTTCGACGACTTTTTCGAGATGCGGGCGGAAGATGGAGAAGTCCGATTTGGCCTTGGCTTCCACCCAGGCTTCGAACGCCTTGGTCGTGACGATGGCCTGCTCCGCCACGAATTCGGACGGGACGCGCACGGCTTTATCGTAATCGCGCGCGGCCATGCGGAACATGGCCGCCTCTTCCGATGACAACGGGTCAACACCCGCAAATTCCTGCTTCAGCTCATCCAGCAGTTTGCCGAATTCATCCGAGGTCATTTTATCGTGTGAGATCTTTCCAAGCGTGGCAAGCTGCTGGCCGCGCGCCTCGCCGCCGCCGGCCGGCATATACGTTTGCTGGTCCCAGCCCAGCAAGGCAGCCGCGTTGTTCAAATCAGAAATTTCACCGTACAGGTCTTTCAGTTGATTCAACTTTTCGCTCATGGATTCTCCTTGATGCCCTCACTCATCCCCACCCTGCCCTCCCCTTTCCTCTCCCAAAGTTGGGAGAGGAAAGGGGAGGGTGACCGCAGGTCGGGAGGGGTTAGGTGAGGGAAAATTATGAAACTTTCCAACGCAATGGTTCGCCGCGCAGCGCGGCCAGGACTTCGTTGGCAATATCTTCCGCGGCACGCGCCTGCGCTTCGACCGTCTGCGCACCGATGTGCGGAGTGGCGATCACCTTTGGATGTTGGATCAGGTCGGTCGGGCCGGGCGGCTCGTTCGTAAAGACATCCAGCGCCGCGCCTGCGACCTTCCCGGAATTCAAAGCGGCCAGCAGCGCCGACTCGTCAATGATCCCGCCGCGCGCCGCGCAGACGATCCGCACGCCATCCTTCATTTCGGAAAAAGCCAGCGGGCCGACCAGGTCACGCGTCTGAACATTGAGCGGCAAATGCAAAGAAATAAAATCAGACCATTCGTACAAATCCTGAATCGAAACCGGCTCCGCGCCGCGCGCCTTGATGTCAGATTCTTGAATCAGCGGATCGTACGCGAGGACGTTCATCCCGAATGTAGCGGCGCGCTTTCCCACTTCCATGCCGATGCGTCCGTAACCAATGATGCCAAGCGTTTTGCCGTTCAGTTCGACGCCTTCGAGTTCCTTCTTGAGCCAGTCGCCTTTTTTCATCGCCGCATCCGCGCGAGGGAATTCACGTGCTAAAGCCAAAAGCAGGCCAAACGTCAACTCTGCAACGGCGACCGTGGTCGAGACCGGCGCGTTGACAACGGTCACGCCATGCTTCTTTGCGGATGCGAGTTCGATGTTGTCAACGCCGACTCCGGCGCGGCCCACCACTTTGAGTTTTTTCGCGGCGTCGAAAACCCCGGCTGTGACTTTGGTGCGGCCGCGCACGATCAGCGCTTCGTACCCGCCGACAGCGTTGACCAGCTCCGAGGCGGAGATGCCCGCTTTATCGTCCACGCGGGAGGCGGCGCGAAGAATGGACTGGCCGCTCTCTTCCAGTCCATCCGAAATCAGAACATTGAAGTTTGTCATGCCGCAATTTTAGCACGGCTCACGTTGGATGCCAATCATAATCAGGGTGCCGGGCATTTGTGTTTGTGCCCGCTGCCGTCCACAGTGACGCTAATCTCAGAGCCTTCCCTGACCTCGACCTTCATAACTTCCGGGCTGCCGGTGACAGTCGTATCGTGGATGGTATAGACTCCCGGATTGATCTGGATGCGGTTATCCGGAAAATAAGCAGACGAAGGAAGAACGATCGCGCCGGGATCAATTTCCATTTGATCGGACATGCAATTTTGGATGAAAGCCAGAACCGGCCAAACGGCGGGCGCGGCTTCTGGAAGACTCATAACATCACCGGTGATGGAGGAGTACGTGGTCTGAATGGAAATCCAACCGGCCTTTCCCTCCTGTCCCGGAATTGGAATTTGAAGCCACTTCGACAACGGATCGCGCGCGGTCGCAGTTTCGCTTTGACCATCCATCAGCGCGCCGACGGGATCAAATGCCATGTCGGGCCCGCGCCGGATGAAGAGATTCCCTTTTACGGCGGAAACCGTAACCGCGGGAGGGATCTGCGCTGCTGTTGGGGTCGCTATCGCGGGAGGCGCGACCGTCGAAGTCGGAACGGGGGTATTGACGAGCGGCGAGGCAGAGGATTCCGTCGCAGATGTAACCGGCGTCATGGTGGACACACTGCCGTTGGTCACCTGGTTGGCAAATCGATTCGCTGTCTTCTGCAGTTTGCAGCCGCTCAAGAGCAGGCTGCATAGAACAATGAAAGCAAGTTTATTTCGCACAGTCACCACACGAATGGAATTAGGGCTTTGGTGTGTTTCTTATACGCCAAATACTCCTCGGAAAAATGCTGCGCCAGGATCTTTTCCTCACCGCATAATTTCAGCCAGATTGCCAGCATAACGATGAGAAAGCCGATGACCGCGCTAAGCGTTCCAAACGAGAGCGCGGTTCCCAGCGTCATCAGCAGAATGCCCGAATAGATCGGGTTCCGAACATGGCGGTACAGACCGGTCGTAATGAGCTCGTGTCCTTCCTTGATGGCAACTTCCCTGCTCCAATTTCCGGCAAGCGTTTTCCGGGCGATGACCGCAACGATCAGACCTGCCACAGCAAAAACAACCGAGAGAAGTTGGATGACCAGCGTCGGCGAGGCAATGGAAAAGGCAATTGGGTTGACCCTGGCAAGGCCCAGAGGATTCGAGATAAGCAGAAATCCCGCCAACAGCAATATCTGATGCCAATTGCCCCTGAGCCATCCGCTTGTCCTCTGAATCGGCTTGACCGGTCCGGCAAGAATGTACCAGTAAAGAAGAAAAATCAACCAGCATGCCAGGATGGTCCCTTTTACAGTGGTCATATTACTCATAGCGCAGCGCTTCGACCGGTTCGAGGCCTGCGGCGCGGTTGGCCGGATAAATTCCAAAGAACAGGCCGACAGCCGCTGAGAAAACCGTTGCCAGCAGGATCGCGTCCGCGCCGACGACCGGCGTGAAGTTGTTGCCGGTGGCCGCGGCGACTTTTCCAACCGTGAAAGCGATCAGCCAGCCAAAGAGGATCCCGACGATCCCGCCGATCAAACTCAACAGCGACGACTCGACCAGAAACTGAATGAGAATATCACGCTTGCGCGCGCCGAGCGCTTTTCGCAATCCAATTTCGCGCGTTCGTTCGGTGACGGATACGAGCATGATATTCATGATGCCAATGCCGCCCACCAGCAAAGAGATGGCCGCAATGCCGCCGAGGAAAATCGTCAGGATTCCGGTAACGCTTTGCGCGGTATTCAAAATACTTTGCTGTGTAAACACTGTGAAATCGTCCATGCCCACCGCGGTACGGTGCCGCGTGCGAAGGATTTGTGAAATCTCATCGGTCGCCGCGGTCACCGTGCTGAAATCGGTGGCCTGCACATAGATCACATCCACGGCATCGGGGGCAGACTTGGGCCGGGTCGCCGAGAATCTGGCCTGCAAAGTTGTGATTGGAACAAGAACCTCGTTGTCCTGCGAACCAAATGCGCTTCCGCCGGTGGGCGTTAGAACGCCGATGATTCGAACCGGCTGACCGGAAATCCGAATCGTTTCACCCACCAGACCATCGCGGCGGCCAAACAGCGCGTCGGCCACATCCACGCCGATCACGGCTACCGAAGCCCGCCCAAGTTGGTTTGCCTGGCTGATGAATTGTCCATCCAGAAGGCTGATATTACGGACAGAATAATATTCAGGGGTGACGCCGATAATCGTCGTGGTTTTGGTATTCCCATTAAAGTCTGCAATCCCATTCGTCTGCAAAACCGGCGCAACCGCCTTGACGTCCGGCGCAGCATATTGATCCATCATGGCATTGGCATCTCCCATCGTAACCGGGCGCGGGTTTTTGACGGCAGAATTATTCCGTGCGCCGGAGAAAACGAACAGTAGGTTTGTACCAACGCCGTTGATCGATCCGAGAATCGAAGCCTGCGCGCCATTTCCAACCGCCAGCATCGCGATGACCGCCGCAACACCGATGACGATGCCCAGCACGGTCAGTCCCGAACGCATTTTGTTGGAGTTAAGACTCTCGAGCGACTCTAAAATCAACTGCGTAAGATTCATTTGTTCCTGCCGTTCGATGAACTTTCCACAAGCCCATCCCGAATGCGGATGATCCGCTGCGCCTGCTCGCCCACCGTCGGGTCGTGAGTCACGATAATCAACGTGGTGCCGCGCTCTTTGTTCAAGTTCAGCAGCAGCGCCATGATCTCCTTGCCGACTTTCGAATCGAGGTTCCCGGTTGGCTCATCGGCCATGACGATGGCCGGGTTGTTGACGATGGCACGCGCGATCGCCACGCGCTGCTGCTGTCCGCCCGAAAGCTCCGTTGGACGATGGTTGATGCGATCGCTCAATCCCACCGCCTCAAGAGCGGCCCTGGCGCGTTCGCGGCGTCCGCCATTCACAAGGCCGGAGTAACGCAAAGGCAATTCCACGTTGGACAGGGCCGATTGCCGCGACAGCAAATTGAACGACTGAAAAACAAATCCAACTTTGTGGTTGCGGATGTTTGCCAATTGATCGTCGTTCAGCGAGGAAACCGATTCGCCATCCAGGATATATTCGCCCGAGGTTGGGCGGTCGAGGCAGCCGAGGATGTTCATCATCGTGGATTTGCCGGAACCGGAGGGCCCCATGATGGCGACCACCTCGCCGCGCCCAATCTGCAGCGATGCGCCGCGCAGTGCCTCGACCTCGACCTCGCCCATCTTATAGACCTTTCTCAAGTCCCGGGCTTCGACCACCCAGTCGGTCATTACCCGCCTCCTCGAATGACTGCTCCTCCGCCACCTCCCGGACCCTGAAGCTGGGTTGGGGGATTCAAGATGACAAGATCGCCCTCCTTCAAAGCCCCGCCCTCGACTGCGCTCATCGTATCCGACGAAGCCCCAAGCGTGACTTCTACTTGTTTGGGCTGGCCGCTGACCAGAATGTAGACAACACGCTTCCCATTTACAAAACGAACCGCCTGATTCGGAACCAGGATCGTATCCTTCACCTGGTCCACGATGATGTTCACCGCGGCGGTCATGCCCGGCTTGACAGACGAATCGGCATCCGTCAGCTTGACCGTCACCGTAAAGTTGACCGAACCCGATGTGACGTCGCCGGCCTGCGAAACTTCGGTGACGACGCCGTTATATTGTTTGCCCTGAACCGCATCGAATGTCAGGGTGGCCGGCTGGCCGACCGTGATGCTGTTGATGTCCACTTCCGAAACCTGGACATCCACCAGCAGCGCGGAAAGATCATCCACGCGGAAGGCAAACGTTCCTGCCGCAACCTGGTCCCCTGGCAGCGGATCGGCCTGGGTCACCGTGCCGCCGAACGGAGCGACGATGCGCGCCAAATTTATAGTGGCTTGCGCGGCGTCAACATTCGCCTGCGCGGCGGCCACATCGTCCGGGTTGGGTCCATTCTTCACACGGTCATAATTTCGCTGGGCATCATCCAATTGAGCCTGCGCCAGCGCCAGGCTGTTATCGGCATTCTGGATCGTTTGTGCGTCCCAATACCCTTTTTGCCACTTGATGACAGGAATCTCATGACCATTGTTGTATTGAATAACAACCGTCTTGATCCATTGCTCACCATTCAAGGAGAGCCGATAGTTATAAGCTCTTTGGTAGGCATCCTGAGCGTTCTGCAAATCGATCGCCGCCTGTGCGGTAGCCGTGTTGGAGGACGTCAGGTCCTGAAGCGTCTTCTGCGCTGAGACGAGATTGGCCTGAGCCTGAATGATATTCTGCGGCAATGAACTCGAATCCAATTCGGCAAGCACATCATTCTGATTTACTTGATCGCCGACCTTGACATTGACCTTGCCAACCGTGCCGCTGACCTGCCAGGCAAGAGACGCGTTCTGCGCGGCGCGCACACTTCCCGTCGCGCCGACGATCGCGTTCAGGTCGCCGCGTGCAATGGCTTGAGTTTGGTAGGTGTTCTGATTCTGGCCGCGGCCGCGCGTCAGCAAAAAGGCCAGGACAATGACCAGCACGATCCCAAGTGGAATCGTCAACTTGCGTTTGCTTTTCAGGAACTCCATGGCTTTCCTGAAAAAAACATTAACTGAATTGAAAAACTTCGACATCACTTAACCTCCGCGAGGTACCTCGCAACGTGTGATTTTACCTTAACCATGGCGCGGTGACACGGCCCTGATGATATTTTAAATAATATGTATATAAAATTGTGACGATTGTCGTCCGCATAGGTGACATTAAAGCTTGTGCCTGCCAAATGGCTTTGGGTATCATGGAATAGATAGCCTTTATTGTATACGGAGGAAGCATGCAGGCCGTTCCAAGCGAATTTCTCGCCATTGACCGCAAGGCGCGCGCAAACAAACCATTTTATGATCTGGACTTGCGGCCGCCCGAAACCCGCACCTGTGATTTCGAGGCGGTTGTAGTCGAGTTTAACGCGGAACGCGCCATGGTCGAGGCGTCACGTTGCATCCATTGCCCGGACCCGGCGCCCTGCATGTTAGCCTGCCCAGCAAACAACGATATTCCATCTGCCATGTGGCTGATCGAACAGGGCAAATTCATCGAAGCCGCGCAGATCTATCACCGGACCAGTTCCCTGCCGGAAGTTTGCGGGCGCGTTTGCCCGCACGAGCAGTTGTGCCAGGGTTCCTGTGTTTTGAACAAACACCATCAACCGGTCCTCACCGGCGAACTGGAAGCCTTTGCTGTTGACTATGAACGCCGCACTGCGGGATACGTGATCCCGCTCGGCACTCCGACCGGGAAACGGGTCGCCGTTATCGGGGCCGGACCCGCCGGTTTGGCCTGCGCCGATGCCCTCGTCCAGAAAGGGCACGAGGTCACCGTCTTCGATACCAAACCCGCGCCGGGCGGACTGCTCGTCTACGGAATCCCAAATTTCAAACTCCCGAAAAATATCTGGTTCGAAAAATGGGACGAGCTTGAACGCGTGGGAGTCAAATTCATTCCGAACACTTACATCGGCAGGGACAAAACCATTGACGGGCTTTTCGTGGAAGGCTTCGAGGCCGTTTTCATCGGCGTCGGTTCGGAAGTCGACGCGCCCATGGAAAATACGCCCGGCACCGACCTGCCCGGCGTTTATCAGGCGACAGACTTTTTGATCCGCAC
Organism: Chloroflexota bacterium; assembly: GCA_021787595.1. Taxonomy (GTDB): domain Bacteria; phylum Chloroflexota; class Anaerolineae; order Anaerolineales; family Villigracilaceae; genus Fen-1038. The sequence goes on from JAJYLQ010000014.1 coordinate 50,963, forward strand.
CAATGTGGACAAGAAACTGCTTCCCGAAAATATGAAGGAGCCGGTCGAGATTGGCAAGCGCGTGGCCGTCATCGGCGGAGGCGACACAGCTTCGGATTGTCTGCGTACCGCGCTGCGACTCGGCGCGGAAGAAGTGACCTGTCTGTATCGCCGCACGGAAAGAGAAATGCCCGGCGGACGAAAAGACCGCCAGATGGCGCGCGACGAAGGCGCAAAATATCGCTTCCTGACCCAGCCCGTGAAATTCATCGCTGGCGAAGATGGACATCTGGCTGCCATCGAATGTATCGAAATGGTGCTTGGCGAACCGGATGCCAAAGGCCGCCGCAGACCCGTGCCTGTTCCAGATTCAAATTTCAGCGTCGCATGTGATACGGCCATTCTCGCGCTCGGTTATTGGCCCGATCCCATTATCGGCAAAACCACGCCCGATCTCGAAACTCACGATTGGGGTCTGGTCACTGTGAAGAATAAAGCCACCGGCGAAACGTCACGTCCCGGCGTGTTCTCCGGCGGAGATTGCGCCACCGGACCCGATCTGGTTGTGACCGCCATGGTCGGCGGGCGCAGGGCCGCGCTTGCCATTGACGAATATTTGAAGAACAGATAATTTTTCCCGAGGGCAGGGTGTTGCAGGGACGAAGCTATGCTTCGTCCCTGCATTGGTTTAAAGAGTATTCTTATCGCAAGCTGCCGCTTTGCGAAACTCACGCCGAATTTAACGCTGAGACGCAAAGAACAAAATTATGAAATCCTGACGTCCCAGCGCCTTTGCGTCAAAAATTGCGGCGAAGATGGATTTGAAGAGCAAGGACAACAACGGGGGTATTCTTATTCACGGCTAACCAAGCCTCGTTATAATCGCCGCCATGTTGTATCGTATCCGTCGCATCTTCGAATGGTCGTTCATTTCTGCGATTTGCTTGATGCTGTTCACGTATAGCGCGCCGCGCGCCACAAGTCAATTCGACCGTGTGAGTGTCTACACGCGCGACATCGAGTTTGATTACATATCGTGGATGCTCGACGCGGCCCGCGTAAAAATCCAGCAGGGCGCGGTTGGGATGCCGGGCTACCTGAACCGCGAATCCAGCAAAGTTGTGGTGAGCGACGATCTGTTTGTCACACAGCAAATCAACCAGGCAAACGACGCATTGAATCGCGTGTACGCCGATCCATCCATCACAGACAAAACTGCGGCCTCTGCTCGAATCCGCGCCGAACTCGCCGCGCTCGACAAACAACAAGCCAGCCTGGCTCCCATCGCCGAGGCCATTTTACAGGGACAAGTCAGCCAGGTCGCGGCGGACTTCGGCCTCACCACACTCGGACAGCCGATCCCCACCATTTCGTTCCATTCCACAGCGGTGCCGGACGCGCTGATCGTCTCGCCGCGCGACCACATCGAAGAAGTCGCGAACATTTCGCTCCTGCCTGGTCTGAGCGTTGACCAGCAAGCCGCGCTGGAAGACCGCGTAGACAAGGGTTTGAATGTTTCTTCGCTGGTCGTCCCGATTGGCGGTGTCGGCGTTTATCCGACCATGATCATGCAGACCACCGATCTTGCGTGGCTCGTCAGCACGATCGCGCACGAATGGACGCACAATTATTTGACCCTTCGTCCGCTCGGAATGTTGTATGATGCGTCGCCCGAACTTCGTACGATGAACGAAACGACGGCAGATATTTCCGGGACGGAGATCGGCGCGGAGGTCATGAAGCGTTATTATCCCGAATATGGCAGCGCTTCATTTCCGGACGCTTCGACTTCGCTCAGCGCAGGCTTTGGGCTGGCCGCGTTCCCTAGAATCATTTCCAACGCTGACAATGCCGCGGCGCCCCCGCCCTTCAATTTCAACGCTGAGATGCACACGACGCGTGTCCATGTGGACGCGCTGCTTGCGCAAGGAAAGATCACCGAAGCCGAAGCCTACATGGAACAGCGCCGCCAGATCTTCGTGCAGAACGGTTATTACATTCGCAAACTCAACCAGGCCTATTTTGCATTTTATGGCGCGTACGCGGACGTCCCCGGCGGCGCGGCCGGCGCGGACCCGGTCGGCCCGGCAGTGCGAGCCTTGCGCGTTCGAAGCAAGTCCTTGGCTGATTTCATCAATCGCATCGCGTGGATGACTTCATTTGACGAATTGAAGAAAGCAGTGGGACAATAGGGAAAATCGCTTCTGTTTCATTCAATGTCATTCTGAGTGGCGCCTTTAGCGCCACTTCGCTCAGGGTGACATGAAGATAAACAATATTCGCGCCTTTTCACAGAGAGAAAACTCTTCATGCGTTTGAAAACCTCTTTCCTCTTACTTCTTTCTTTCTCCGCATTAGTGCTTCTTGCATCCTGCTCATCGCAAGCCGCGGCGACACCAACCGCCAACGCGGTTTCATCTCCAACACCAACGCTTATTCCCGCCGCAACGTCGGCAGGAGCCGGCTGCACCGCGATCAACACCATTCCCACGCCGGAGGCCAGTTCATCAAATTTCCCGGCAGTCACCGCGACAGACTTTACACGCGGCCCATCCAACGCGCCGGTGACGATGATCGAATACTGCGATTTCCAAACGCCGATCTGTCTTTCGATGGCGGCGGTCGCAAGCAATCTCGTTTACAAACATCCAAAAGATTTGCAGTTTGTCTTTCGGCCTGTGCCAATCGCCGCGTTGGACAAATCACAAATGGCCGTGGACGCCGCCCTCGCCGCAGATGAACAGGGACATTTTTGGGAAATGTACGATGTGCTGTTCCAGAAAAATGCGGAATGGGCAAACCTTTCCGAGACGGATTTCGAATCGTGGCTGGACAAACAAGCCTCGAGCCTCGGACTTGACGCGTCCAAATTCTCAGCGGCGTTGAACAGTCCCGAAACGGCGAGCAAAGCCAAGTCCATGTTCGACGCGGCAAACACCGCGGGACTCCAGGCTGTCCCGTTGGTTTTGCTCAATGGCAAGCCGCAGCCCCTGTTCCAGCTCGATTTCAACACAATGGACTCAACCATCAGCCTGATCGCGTTAGGCGCGCGGCAATTCAAATCCTGCCCGGCGTTCAACATTGATCCGTCGAAGCAATACCTCGTGACCATTCACACAGAGAAAGGCGACATCGTGATTCAGCTTTTTCCAGACAAAGCACCGCTGGCTGTGAACTCGTTCGTCTTTCTCGCGCAAAATGGCTGGTATAACGGCGTGACGTTTCACCGTGTCATCCCCGGCTTTGTGGCACAGGCCGGCGATCCAAGCGGAACCGGCAACGGCGGGCCGGGATATGTTTTCAATGACGAAACGAACAATGGCCTGCAATTCGACAAACCCGGCGTAGTTGGCATGGCAAACTCCGGGCCAAACACGAACGGCAGCCAATTCTTCATCACGTACGCGCCGCAGCCGGGTTTGGATGGCCGGTACACAATTTTTGGGCAGGTTCTTCAAGGCATGAATGTTGTCGAGAGCCTGACGCCGCGCGACGCATCGAAGGATCCCGGCGCAGCGCCCGGCGATGAAATCATCAGCGTGAACATCGAGGTGAAATGATGCAGAGCCGCGGTCGCGATTGGCGCACCATCCTGCTTGTCATCGGAGGCGCATGCGGCGCGCTGGCTGCGTTTGGCCTGGCAGTATTGACGATGTTCGTCGAAAGCGTCCAGGCCGTTCTGCATACGCTTTCAAAGAACAGCCCGACGCTGGTCGAAACCCTTGTGCTGGCAAGCGCGCTGATATTTGCAGGCGCGGTATTATTGCCCGCCGTTTATTTTGGAATCCAACGATTACGCGGCAGGGAAATCGCGGCGGGGGCGCCGCGGCCGCTGAGATTTTGGGAAGCAGTTTTCATCCTCGCCATCTGGATTGGAGTTTCATTTCTGGCCCAGGCGCTTTTCGACTTTGGGATTCTCGGCTGGCTCGCGCCCCCATTTTATCTGCTTGCAATCGTTCTGCCCGTTTATCTTTTGGTGCGGCTCGCCGCCGGAGGCCTGGACGCGGGCTCGCGTGAACGCTTTTGGGGCGCGCTGGGGACCGGCATGGCCGTTGGCACATCCATTGCTGTTTTGAGCGAGCTGGCTCTTCTGATCATTGGATTGCTCGGCGTCGGAATTTATCTGGGATTGAATCCGCAGCTTCTGGATAGTTTTCAGCAAATCGCAAACCAGCTTTCGAATGCCGCAAACCTGGATGACGTGTTGACCATCGCAAGCCCGTGGCTGACAAGTCCGTGGGTCATTTTGCTGGGATTATTTTTCTTCTCCGTATTAACTCCGCTGATCGAGGAAACCAGCAAATCAATCACAACCTGGCTGGTGTTTGATCATCTCAATTCGCCCGCGCAGGGATTTGTGGTCGGCGCGTTGAGCGGCGCGGGCTTCGGCCTGTTGGAAAGTTTGCTGGCATCCGCAACGCCCGATACGGGCTGGGCTTCGACGCTTTTGGTGCGCGGCGGAAGCACCATGATGCACATTGCCGCGGCAAGCATCACCGGCTGGGGCATCGCATCCTTTCGCGCCAGCAAACGTTTTCGATTTGCCGTCGGCTCGTATGCCCTGGCTATGTTCCTGCACAGCTTGTGGAACGCATGTGTCGTGTTCATCGTAGCCGGCGCCGCCGGGACAAATTCGCCTGACGCGGTTGGAACGGTCATGGCGTTTGCCGGGATTTCCATCCTAGTCATTTTGTGCATCATCATTCCGCTGGCATTGGGATTGGGCAATTGGAGATTCCGCTCCGCGGCGAAACCAACAACACTGATGCAGCCTCCAACTTTGGAGAACAACCAACAATAGTCCATTTACCACGAAGCCGCCAAGACTCAAAGAGTTTTGGGTGACTTTGCGCCTTGATGGTTTTGTGGATGCTCAAAAAAGGAATTGAAAGTTTGTCGTCCTGAGCGGAGCGGCGCCCTGAGCGCCGCGCAGTCGAAGGACATTTCAGCGGCATTGTGAGCGCCACGCTTCGGCTACGGTGCAATCCTTCGGCTTCGCTCAGGATGCACCTCCGCTCAGCGCGATGCCGCTCTTCAAAAAAGTTTCAATAAGTTCAAGGAACGGAATTAAACTCAGCGGTAAAATATCTTCATGACTTTCAACAATACAACGTCCCCCGCCATGGGCGGGATTTCCAATATCGCACGCGACGGCGACCTTGTCGAACTCGTGGGCCTGCGGCATAAACATTTCATCATCCCGCTCAAAGCCGGTGCGAAGTTCGAGACGCATCGCGGCGTCATCCAGCACGACGACCTGATCGGCAAAGCCTGGGGCACGCAAGTCTTCAGTCATTTGGGTGCACCGTTCTTTTTGCTGCAGCCATCGCTCGCAGATTTGCTCACCGACCTGCCGCGCTCCACACAAATCCTTTATCCGAAAGACATCGGTTTCATTTTGGTGACGATGGGAATCGGGCCGGGCAAAAAAGTCATCGAAGCGGGAACCGGTTCCGGGTCCATGACGATCGCAATGGCGTACGCTGTCGGCGCGGAGGGACGCGTCATCTCGTACGAAATCCGGCCAGATATGCAGAATCTGGCGAAGAAGAATCTCGAGCGCGTCGGCCTCGCTTCGCGCGTGGACTTCAAGCTGCGCGACATCCAATCGGGCTTCGACGAAACCGACAGCGACGCGTTCTTCCTCGACGTGCCGAATCCGTACGATTACATTCCGCAAGTCCGCGCCGCGTTGAAGCCGGGTGGATTCCTTTGCAGTCTTTTGCCAACCGTGAATCAGGTTGAACAATTATTGGTCGCACTGCGGCGCGAACGTTTTGCGTTCATCGAAGTCTGCGAAATTTTGGTGCGCTATTACAAAGCCGAGCCGGCGCGCCTGCGCCCCACCGACCGGATGGTGGCTCACACCGGCTTTTTGATTTTCGCGCGGCGGATCGAGCCGAGCGAAGATGAACGCGGCAAAGAGTTGGAAAAAGAAATCGACTCTGCCGATGTGTTCGGCCATTAGCAAATTTTATATGAAGGAGGCACTTTATTATGCGTCGAATGTTTCGCCGTGAATTACGCCGGAGCTACGCTCCGCCCGATATGATCCTTGTTTTGCAGCGCGCCAACGAACTGATGGCGACCGGTGATTATGCCGGAGCTGCAAGTTCTTTTGAACAATTGGCGCGTGCCGCGGAAGGCCGTGCTGGAAAACGCGCACCGCTGCTTTACATCCAGGCCGGACGCGCCCGCATCTTCGCCGGACAAAATGCGATGGGTGTGGATTTACTCGAACGCGGACTTGGCTTGTTCGCTGTGCGCGGTCGCCCGCGCAAGCTGGCGCGCGCCGCGTATCAGATCGTCAATGAACTGAATCAACGCGGGCTGACCAAAGAAGCTCAACAAATTACCAAATACGTCATGGAACTTGAGCCCGGCATCAATCTGAATAATGTGCCAGCCGAAGACTTGGAGAAACATCCGACTTTGCCGACGCATTGCCCCGGCTGCGGCGCGCCGATCCATCCGGACGATGTGGATTGGATTGATAATTCCACCGCTGAATGTGAATATTGTGGGAGTCCGGTGCGAGGAGAAAATTAAACACAAGGGACTCAAAGGGCACGAAGCTTTTCTTTGTGTTCCTTTGTGCTCTTCGTGGTTAGAAAATGAATCTGACCGAAGATTACATTGCCCAAAAATTACGCGAGGCCATCGAAGCCGCCGGCCCATCAACAGATGGCTATGCCGAGATTGATCTCACAAAGGACGCGCGCCTGAAATGCGCGGCGGTGCTTGTGCCACTTCTTTGGCAGGCCGATGAATGGCATTTGCTTTTCACGCGTCGGACAGAACATGTGGAAAGCCACAAGGGACAAGTTTCCTTTCCTGGCGGCGCGTGCGATGAAGGCGAAGCGACTCCTGAAGAGACGGCTTTACGCGAAGCGAACGAAGAAGTCGGGATTGCTCCGCGTGACGTCCGCGTGCTGGGACGATTGGTCAACATGATCACGGTCACCAGCTTTCGCGTCACGCCGGTGGTGGGAATCATCAAATGGCCGACGGTTCTGCGCGTCGGACAAAACGAGGTCGAGCGCGTGTTTACCATTCCACTCAATTGGCTGGCTGACAAACGCAATCGCTGGGAATTCACGATGCTGGGGCGCAGCCGTTCGCTGATCGCCTATCATCCGTATGACGGCGAATTGCTCTGGGGTGCGACCGCAAGAATGACCGTGGATTTTTTGAAAGTATTGAAGCTGGCATAATCAGAAAAAAATTTAACGCAAGGTCGCAGAGCCGCGAAGACGAATTCGTGTTGAAGCGCGGACTTCAGTCCGCCAGCCGAAAAATTCGCAGACTGAAGTCTGCATTCCGCAAAATTTGTCTGCGTTCCGCAAAATTTGCCCTTTGCCGAAATTCAAAAAGACTTTGCGCCTTCGCGTCTTGGCGTTAAATCATGCCGCGAAAAAAATCTGCGTCTATCTGCGTCCAATGCCCTACGCCCTTTGTACTTTGAGGGTTCAGGGTCTGTGGCTGAACCAGAAAACAAAAACTCCCCGCCAGTTGACGGGGAGTTCGCTTTCACATTGGAACTTATTTCCTCTTTTCGCCTTCTTCGGGAGCTTCTTCTTCCTTCTTGCCGCGTTCCACGGAGAGTTCTGGCTCGGCGGCTTCGCCTTCAACAGGCACCGCGCCTTCCGCCGCGGCAACCGGAGCTTCTTCCTCGATCTTGGCGAAGGTCGCAACCACGACCATTTCATCGAGATCATCCAACACGCGTAATTTTTCGTCAATCACCAGGTCGCGCACATGGATGCCATCGCCGGGTTTCACCAGCGGAGCAATATCCACAACGATCTTGTCCGGCAGATCAGCAGGCAAGCACTCCACAGAAAGCGAATGCAGGCCGGTAACCAACACCGCGTTCTGATCCTTCACCGCGAGCGAAAGACCGGTTAATTCGATGCGGACTTCCGCATGCAGCTTCTCGGTCAGCGAGACAGCCAGGAAATCAACGTGGATCAGATTCCCTTTGATGAAATTGCGCTGGCGTTCGCGAACCAGTGTCGGATACTCTTTTCCATCCAGGGAAATTGTCACCAGCGTGGACGAACCGACTTTGCCCAACGCCAAGTTCGCGTCGTGCGCATCCAATGAAATATTGAGCGGATCGGTGTGACGACCATAGATCACTGCCGGCAACTTTCCAGCGCGGCGCAAGGCGCCAACCTGCTTGCCTCGCACATCGCGCCTGGATGCTTTTAGAACAACTTTCTCCATCTTTTCTCCTCGAGCGCCTCTCACCAATGACAGCGGCTAAAGTCGCTACTCCGGTTACCTTCGCTCTTTAGAATGAATTTCTGCAAAGCGGACGAACCGCTTAACATTCAACTAATCGCGGCGGAACAAACCGCGCACCAACAAGAATAACACACCGCCGAATAATCCACCGAGCAAACCTGCGATCAACGCGCTGCGGGCATCCATCACGGTGTGGACTTCACCTTCGACGCGATTGCCAAACAGAACAAGAGCTTCGATCCGTTCGCCCCGGACCTCGCGGCCGGCAACCACGCCCGCGTATGTGTTTCCCAAATTGGCTGTTCCTGCCACCGCGGCTCCGACAGCGCCATTCACAACATTGACCGTGTCCGCGCGGACGACAGCCGCGGCGCTGGTTTGCATGGACACTTCGCGGGCATTCATCAATGCAAGCGCAGACTCGTGCGCGTCGACTTTGTCAACTTTCAATTCAGCCGCGGCGCTCAAATGCAATTCCACTTCGTCCGCAGAAATTTCCTGCGCCGCGCTCTGATTCATCCGCACCAATTCGGCTTTGACGGACTCAACGCTCGATTGCGACAGGTTGGACACCTGAGGCAGTTCGTTGTCAGAGTCGCTGGTTGAAACGGAGTCCGGCATAAGTCCAAGAAGGGTGCGTAAGTTTTTATCAAAGAGCGAGATTCTTCGTGGCGCCAAAGCGCCACTCAGAATGACAGAAAGTATTATTCAGAAAAATGCGTGGCGCTGAGGCGCCACGCCAGTCGAGCGGCTTGAATTTTAGCCGGGCAAGATGCTTTCGTCAAGACGACACAAATTCAGGCAGGTTCGTGATGAACGGCGGATACACGATGCCGTTCTCGGTGACGATGGCCGAGATCAGGCGATTGGGCGTCACGTCGAAAGCCGGGTTGCGCGCCTTTGCATTTTGCGGTGCGACGCGTTCGCCGCGGAATTGAAGATCGAGCACTTCGCCCGCATCGCGCTCCTCGATGGGAATCTGGCTGCCGTCTTTCAGGCTCAGATCAATCGTCGAGGTTGGAACAACGGAATACGCCGGAACGTTGTTATCGTGCGCCGCGAGCGCCAGCATGTACGTGCCGATTTTATTTGCGACATCGCCGTTGGCCGTCACGCGATCCGCACCGAAGAAAACCTTTTGAGCCTTGCCTGCGCGCAGGAAAAAACCCGACATATTGTCGCTGATGATTTCATACGGAATTTTATATTGCTCCAATTCCCAGGCCGTCAGGCGCGCGCCCTGCAAACGCGGACGAGTTTCGTCAACCAGAACATGGACGCGCTTGCCTTGCTCATGCGCCATGCGGATCACGCCTAATGCCGTCCCCCAATCCACGGTTGCCAATGAGCCGGTGTTGCAGTGATGAATGACGGTATCGCCATCATTAATCAATGCCGCGCCGTGCTGCGCCATTCGCTTGTTGATCTCGACATCTTCATCCGCAATTTTTTGAGCTTCATCCAACACGGCCTGGCGAAGTTCATCTGCTTTCAAATTTTTGTTTTCAACAGAACGCATGACTCGATCCACTGCCCAGGCCAGATTCACGGCAGTCGGCCGCGCGGACTTCAAAGTGGACGCGGCGGATTTTAGATCGGCGAGCAAATCACGGGTCGAGGCTGAAGCGGATTCGCGCGCAGCGAGTGCGAGTCCAAATGCAGCCGCGGCGCCAATCGCAGGCGCGCCGCGCACCACCATGTCTTTGATTGCAACCGCGACTTCTTTATGACTTCGATACGCCGCAATTTCAAATGTGCCGGGCAAGCGGCGCTGGTCAATCATCCTGGTTTGGTTGTCTTCCCAAAAAACAGTTCGCATGATATCTCACTTCTTGAATAATTGTTCGCGCAGTTGCAGCAATTTCTCGCCCACCGCCGGCGAAATACGTTCGACGTGTCCCATCGCCTGCGCGCGCCAGAAAACTTCGGCCACGTGTTCGACGCGTTCGAGCGCGATGAGACAGTCTTCCAAATCCCTGCCAACGGTCAAACTTCCATGCTGGCGCAGAAGAATCGCATCGTGATCCCGGATCAATGGCCGGACGACGTCCGCATCTTCGTGCGACGACGGCATCGCATACGCGCTGACCGGAACATCGCCAAGCGTTAGCATCACTTCGGGCAAAACGTCGGCGGGAAATTCCATGCCCGCCACGGTCAACGCGGTGGCAAAAACCGGATGAGCATGAATCACCGCGCGCACGTCGGGACGTTGTTTATAGACTTCGATGTGCATCGGCGTTTCGGACGAAGGCCGGCGATCCTTTTTTGACTGATGCACTTTGCTTTGCAAATCCATCACGATCAGGTCGCTCGATTCCATGCGGCCTTTTGAAAGTCCTGAGGGCGTGATCAGGATAAGATTTTCATCGAGGCGCACGGAAATATTTCCGTCATTGGAGGTCAGCAAATGGCGTTCGTAGCAAATCCGTCCGCATTCAAGGATCGCAAGACGTAATTGTTGTTCATCTGCATACAAGGGAAATCGTAACATAGCGGGCGAATTGTAAAGTTAGCAACGCAAGCCGTCAATACAGCGTGCCGCTAAATTCATGGCGTTTTGGAATCGCAATGAGGGACGATCCTTAACGCGGATTCCACGAATTAGCAAATGACACGAATGAAGAAAAAACCTGCGTACTCTGCGGATCCTCTTCGCCTTGACGGTATAATAATTGCAATTCCTTCCCAAGAGCAGACATGCGTAAATACTTATACTTCACCGTCTTCGTCTCCGGCATGACCACATTGGCCGCGGAGCTTTCAGCCTCGCGTTTGATCGGCAACGTGTTCGGGACGAGCAATCTCGTGTGGGCCAGCATCATCGGACTCATTCTGATCTATCTGACGCTGGGATATTTTCTCGGCGGCCGCTGGGCGGACCGTTGGCCGGACTCAGCCACGATGTACCGTGTCCTCGCCTGGGGCGCGTTCACGCTCGGCATCGTGCCGTACATCGCCGCGCCCGTTTTGCGATTCGCTGCCAAAGCTTTTGAAGGTTTGGATGTCGCCGTTTTGCTCGGCTCGTTCGTCGCGGTGCTGATTTTGTTCATCGTGCCAGTGACATTGCTTGGGACGATCTCGCCGTTTGCCATCCGCCTGAGCGTGGACGATCCCAAAACGTCTGGCGTTACTTCGGGGACAATTTATGCCATCTCAACACTTGGTTCCTTTATTGGAACATTCCTTCCGGTGCTGGTCACGATTCCAACCATTGGAACGCGGCTCACATTTTTCGTTTTCAGCATCGTTCTTTTGCTCGTCGCCTTGATTGGCATGTGGCAATATGCAAGTCACAAAATGATGCTCCAGCATTCATGGATGCCGGTGATTTTGATCGTCATCGCGATCCTTGCCAGCAATCAGAATTTAAAAGACTCGACCGGGCAGATTTACGAAACGGAATCGGCTTACAACTACATTCAAGTGCAAAAGATCAACGGTTATACTCTTTTGCGTTTGAACGATGGCGAAGGCGTGCATTCGATTTACAATCCCGATACATTGAATTACGGCGGGCCGTGGGCGCAGTTCCTCGTCGGACCGTTCTTTTATCCAAACGCTTCAACATCACAAGTCAGGCGGATGGCGATTGTCGGGTTGGCTGCGGGGACAACCGCGCGCATGGCGACAGCCGTCTATGGCCCGATCCCGATTGACGGGTTCGAACTCGATCCGAAGATCATCGAGGTCGGCAAAAAATATTTCGATGAGAATCTGCCGAATCTAAATATCATCATCGGCGATGGACGCTGGAATCTCGAACAGAGTCCGTACAAATATGACATCATCGCCGTGGACGCGTATCGCCCGCCGTACATTCCTCCGCACATGACCACGCAGGAGTTCTTTCAAATTTGCTACAACCATCTGACGGACAGCGGCGTGGTCGCGATCAACGTCGGCAGCGTGCCCGGCGACCGGCGACTCATCAACGGCTTGGCGACCACGATGGCAACGGTCTTTCCATCCATTCACATCATGGACATTCCCGGCACGCTGAACACGATGATCTTCGCCACCAAACAGCCGACCAGGCCGGAGAACTTCGCCATTAACTTAACCTCGCTTGCACGAAATCCCAACACGAATCCAATTCTCCTAAGCACCATGCAGACAACCTTTGCGAATTTGAAACCCGGTTATCAAACCACGCAGGTCTTCACCGATGACCGCGCACCGATTGAGTGGATCGTCAACGGCATGGTCATCCGCTTTGCGTTGAGCGGAGGACTGAGTGGATTGCAGCCATAAATGCGTTTTACGCTTATCTCTGGATTTAAGGCAACATTACATTCACAGCCAATACAGTTCCATCGTCCCTCTTCCGCCCAATAATTTCCACATATTCCCCATCTCGAGGCAAGATCAGGTCATCCTGATAACTGAACTCAGCTCCAACGCTGCCCTCATATATTTTTGTCAACGGTGAAATCATGATATGGTCACTCTTCTGATATTGATCTGTCATGTTAAAACTGGCGCTATTGCCCTCGCGTGCAACATCACTGACTTTTCCTTGTATACTGAACACGGGCATAAATCGCGCTTTTGTTCAACGGGATTCGGCAAGGGATAAATCCCCGCCTCAGCGCATGAAAGTGGCGCCAAGGCGCCACTCGTTGCGCCAGTCCGAAGGCGTCGCCGTGGCGCCATGGCGACAACTTTCACGTACTGCCTGCGCCAGTGCCGCAGGCACAGGTGAGCAGGTGGCTTCAGCCCCGCGAATCAAGCGGTAGAAAACCGCAATTTGTGACCGTGCCTGGTATACCTTGTAGTACTACTCTATTGAGCAAAACTTTTTTGACTAAAACACGATATCTCAGTCTGTCCGGAGGATTGGACATAACAAAATGGTCGCGATGGGTTGGTCACTTCAAGTACAATTGGCCAGGGAAAATATTTAGGCAGCGAGAGTTGGGGATACGTTGACCGAATTACATCTTGATACCAGGCAAACGATAAAAGATCAGGGGCCACTACAACGAGGTCTGCTCGTTCGTGCAAAGCAAAACGGAAATACCACATCGCAAAAATAGCTTGATCGCCTTGGACAAAAACAAACGCATTCTCCGGAGCCTTAGTTAGCACCTCACGTCCGAAGGTTTCCGCGCGCAAATCATTGGATGCATCCACTTGCGGCCAATGATACGCCGCCAGGGCGAACAAGTAAAAAAGCACAGCAATGCCAACTACCCATCCAGGCCAACGCCGAGAGCGCAAAGCCAAGTTCATCAGACCGTGCATTCCAACGCCAATCCATATCGCAAAACATAGGAAGACAGAAATCAAATAGATATACCAATCTTCCGTATTGTAATTAATGGCAAACAATGAATAAACCAGTGTGCCCCAAATGGTCAAAGCGAACAACCGCGAAGGCAGAAAGAAAATAGTCAAGCCGAGCAATCCGATACAAAGTCCAAGTAGACCAAACTGGCCGGTCACGAATCCGGCCCAAAGCTGGAGGCGAATCCAAACATCCGCAATTGACGCGCTAAAGAGATAGCCCCGATAAAGCTGTCCGGAAACTAACCACCATTCGCGTCCCCAAGTCACCGGGTCACCCCAATCAATGGGCGGATGCGATGAAGCCCATACTGGCAACAACAGGTACGGAATCAAACCAATCATTATCCAAAGAAGAGTCCAAAACGCGGATTTCCAATCTAATTGCCAGCCTTTCCAAAAAGTTTTTTTGGCGTCAACATCCGATGACAGGCTGATCGAACGAACCAGCAAGGCAATAGGGATCAAAAAGATGATGGTCGCGTGAACGCCCAGCCCCAAGCCAAGCATTAGACCAAGTACAGCATCTTCGTATCCACGCCGCATATTTAGAATTCGATAAACGGAAAGGTATATGACCGCAGCTACAAAAAATGCATTGAGGGCATACACCTCTGTGATGACCGCTTGTGACCAAGCCAAAGATGAAAGACCAAATGCAAACCCCGAAATGAGGGCTGGCATTGAGCTATGCAAACCTTTTTGAGAATCCAGATAGCGCTTCACTAGAGCATAGACCACAAGCGAGGCACAGACCATGGCCAACGCTGAAAGCAAATTTGTACGGTATGCAAGCGATCCAATCGGTATTCGTTGAAAGAGCCGGGCGAGAATCAAATAGACTGGATAACCAGTCGGGTGCGCGACTCCGCCGGTAGCGGCAGCCGCGATCAAGTCACCGCCATCGGCGCCATTGTTCGCCCAAGTCAGGCCTGGCGCCAGCGTAGCAAGATAAACACACGTCAAGGCACACGCCAGTACAAGCGGTGAGATACGATCAATCCATGAGAGTAGATTATTTTTCATCAAGATTAAACAACAAGCAGCGGAATGAATCAGCCAGTGATTCTCCGCTGCTTGTTTGATCCCATAAAAGGAAAATCTATGGATTGGTCACGAGCACATATCCGCCGCTCTCGCTGGCAGATGCACACTCCAGTCCATTTACCACAGTAGTTGTTAACGCCGTCCACACCTGTCCGTCAAAAGTATAAATCTGGGCAGTGGTATTGGGCACCTGAGCAAAGCAAATTTGCACATTTCCCTGAGTACTTGTCAGACCCGGCAGAGGTTTGCCTGAAAGTTGATATCTCAGATCACAAACTCCCGCAAGGTAGCTCGTAGTTTTTGTCGGTTTGCCTTGCAGAGTATTGAAAGGCAACAGGATGGCGTGTAAAGTAATATCTGATTCTAATTGCTGGACTGATATTGTACAAACCCCACCCACAGAATAATTTCCCAGACCAGATATAGGAGGAACTACCGGCGGTGGAGGCAGAACGGTGCCTTTATGATTGCCAGGAGCTAGCAGTGCAGAGGCATTCTGACTTTGAACCACGATACCATTATTCTGCCACGGCAATTTGCCTGCCGAAACGATCTGGTTACCAGCCAGGAGCAGAACACCGAGCAATAGTGCTGCCGCGCTTATGAAACGGATTGATTTATTCATTGATTTTCTCCTTTCGCATTATTTATACTAACAGAACCTTGAGTCAATCACGATACGGATTTCGTCCGGATTCATGGAGAGCGAAAAATCACATCTATATTCAAATCAGTAGCGAGGGTCGTTTGGAATAAAAGATCCTTGCCCTGTAGAACTCCACCGGATGACGCTGAGATAATATTGACATTATTCGGTAGATGAATGCGCAATGTAAGCGGAATAGCAACAGTCCCAGGTTGTTTTCGAACAGTTAGGTTATACGTAAACGCATGCGTCACCGTATCTTTCACGAGAATTTGTGCGGCGGGGAGCGCAAACTGCATTGTGGTCGTGATGGTTTGTCCGCCGGGGACAACCAGCATCGTGCCAAACCCTTGCAAGCCCTGTTCGCCTTCATCCAATATATCGACTTGGGGAGCCACTGGCTGGTTAAGGATCATCCAGGAAGCGGGAATGCTTTGCGGCACAGCGGAGTTCAAAGTTGTACCCAACGGAACATAGATTCGCATGTAATCCCAATAACAGCGATCAATCGGATAATACTCCTCCGCTGTGACTTCCACATTTCCTCCTCTTGGAGCGCAGGGAATATCCGCTGAGGCATGGTTGGCATGGCTCACAACAAGATTCCCAACCGGTGCGGAAAGATTCGTCAAATCCACATCGTACGCCAGGCTGGTTACAACCACAGCCGTGGTTTTGTTGAAACCCACATTGGTATCGATCACTGTAAGGAAATCGCCGCCGTTGGAATATAAAGCCCCATTCCAATCCCTGCGTGCCAGCACGGATTCCATATCGGGGTTATCCATTTGCAAAATAAGATGCCGCTCCTGCAATGCCCGCAGAAAGGTCTGCGATAAGGGACGCCATTCGCTGGTACCATCCCTCAAGACTTTTTGTATGACCGCATTCGTGATGGTGCGGATAAAATCCTTGCCATAATCCCCGCCCGGCGAAAGCGGCTGTTCACCGGACTGAGGCAACTTGGAAGCCCGCATATAGCTCACTACATTATCTGACGTAATCGGATAAGGAACTCCCGACACGTTTAAAGGGCCCAAAGTTTGCAGCAGCATGATCAGCATCTGCTGATCGAAGGCAATCACGCCATTCACTGTGTTCTGGTGAGTATAGGCATACAACTCTTTTAGATACAAAACGGCTGTTGGAAAATCCGGGAACCAATTGACATCCCGCAGGATCAAGACCGGGCTGTCCATGTATTGGTTCAATTGCCAGGGAGCCATCGGATAGGGCATGGACCAATTGTCCAAACTGCCCGAGTCTTCGAAGGATAGATCAACCACATGTCCATGATCCAGAACCAGCTTGCCAACTGCAGTAATGAATCCGCCTGTGGGCCTCAGTTCATCTTCATTTTGAACCAGAAGCAGATAGGTTTTGGGACCATCCTGCCCAGCACCCAGAACCGATGGAAGGGAAATCGCCAGCGATAGCCCATCCCCTATCCAACTCATGCCCGGATCCAATTTTTGGGTGATGAGATTCTGAATAGATGGAGAAAGTACACTGATATCCAATTGTTCTCGCGCCGTGCGCGCCTGTTGAAATTCAATCTGGGCTTGCTGCAATAACGGCTGTGCGCTGGATAGTTGATTCACCAAACCAGACAGCCCTGAGGCGTTCGAATTCGTTGAGGAATAGGAGGTTGATTCCAGCACTGGTCCGAAAGCCTGATTGGCGTCCTGAGCCAAAGCAGTTAGATGCTGTGCCAAATCCAAAAGATTGCCTGCTTGGGAAAGATCACCTCCATACGTGGGGACCCAACTTAGGGACGGACCCAGCCATAAGATTGGCTGCACTTCTGTTTTCAATGAGGTGAGATCCGCATCCAGCCGGGGCAACGAAGCGGATGCTTGTCTTAAGCCGTTCAGGCTCATCGTCGAGGGCAAGCTTTGTTCCAGATCCGTGACGTCACTTCGCACCTGCTGCAGGAGGCCGTAGATTCGATACGCTTTGATTCCTGCAAAAATCAGTACGAACAGGAGCAGACTGCCGATGACTGCCAGAGCAATCCGTTTTGCCGACTTTCCACGTGTGGGCCGCGACAAATTGGCAGGATGAGATTCTCCATGTCCCTGATCCAATTCGGATCGTTGAAGATGTGTTTCCCAATACAGGATGATATCCGCGAACCTTTTCATACCATTGCGATGCCAGTCACTTAGTGTGCTGATGGGCGCCACCTCGGGTTCATTCCCAACCAAGAGATATTTTGCTTTTTCCGAATCAGAGAGCGCGCCATCCGAGCGTCCGTACACGAACCATTGAATGGCCGGATCAATCCCACCCCATGCGTCCCGCAGAGACGAAGGAGTCGGAGTTCCATACACCAGAGGCGCAAAATAACGCGCCGCCAGAATTCCAAACTCTCCCCAACGAGTATCAAGGCGTTTGCCTTGCCGAGGCGGCGTAGCGGGACGCATACGCGGGAAAAGATTAATGATCGCGGTCACCAACTGCTGGCCTTTCCCCTTTTCAGACAGACCTGCCAAACTCATCGCTGCGGCCTGCACCATGCGGCTTTTTGTCCACGGATGATGATCAAGATCCGCGGGAGACGAAAGATGCTCCAAAATTTCTTTTAGAGCATCTGCTGGTTCATCGCCTAAAATAGGAGTGACAACGCCAGGTTTCATTCCTGCATTCCGGACTTGGAAGAAGCTAGCTCACAAATTTTCGCAAAGCCTCGGTTGATCAAATCACATAGTTCCCTTGCAATATCTTCCGGCGAACGATCCGGCAACTGTCGGTCCGAAATGTCATAAGGGATTCCATCCACTACTTCCGAGAGAAGATGAACCCGGTTCAACAGATGAGGAAATTCCACCAGCAGTGCCTCCTTCTGTCCGCTTTCCATGGCCAGGATCAGGTCATATGTCTCTAAACGCGGAGGCAGGATGGCTTGTGTGATATGCGAGCTGATATCCACACCGATCGTCGAAGCGGCCCGAACTGCCTCTGCAGCAACCTGCAAACCGGAAATAGCCCACGTTCCGGCGCTATCCACTTCCCAATCATTACGGCAGCCATTCTTGATCAATGCCTGCTCAAAACACGCCGCTGCAATGGGTGAACGAAACTGGTTGGCCTGGCACACAAAAAGGATGGACGGCATAAAATCAATTTCTCAACGATGGAGTGGGCGCTTGTTTCGGAACGAGCAGCCACCCGGAAAAAGCATTGCAGACTTGCGGGAGATTGTTATAGCGCGCAAACTCCTGCGGGTTGGTATCAAGCTTTGCAGAAAGAGCTTCGATGGAACTGTTTGGTTCATCTGCCAGGTAGGTCTCAAAGACAGGCAAACCATGCGCCTCAGTTTGATCCAAGGGGATCACGATTACGATGTTTGAAGGGACAGGAACCCGCAGATTGTAATTAACTGCCAGGATAGCTGCAGAAGTGGTATGGTAATCCGTCTCGTAGCCATTCAGGCTTTCCCCGCCCGCAATCCGGTGAATAATAAATTTTTGATCTATCCCAATGGGCGTATCCCGCGGATAACCGCACGATCCTGCAATGGGGGAGGCCGTTGGAGTTAGCGCATAAACTGATGTAAGCGTTGCAGTACCCTCGGGCGGTAGGAACGGAACAACCAACCCAGGCAGGGTGGCAAGCCATGGACTGGGCGTAAGCGACGGAGTGAAAGTCTGAAACACAAATGGCGATGAAACAAATGTTTTTGGAGAGAAGTCCGGAAGAGAATATCCCCAAGATAATAAATGGAATCTTATTCCGATTTCCAGAAGCAACAATATCCCCAGCGCCAAAATCATCAGCAGTAAAAAAATCCGTTGGACTCTTTTACGACCAGGTCCTATCCCATCATGCCTGCCACGCAATTTTCTTGGCAAAGCCCCATTCGTTTCCCTTTGGTAAACCGGGCATTCGATAAAATGAATCGTTTGGCAAACTTGAGTCTGGTGTTCCATCCGGACTGAGGCAGGAGGCACCGCCTTGTAACAGTAGCTCCAGACCGAAGGGAACGCCAAGGAGGTTTGTGGGTCGTTCCTCAGTTTTAGGTGAGGACAGATGGATGGATCTGTTGTTGTCAATTATTTACCCTTGTCTTCTTCGCCATCAAGATTCACCGCGACATCGAACGGCGCGTGTACCGGCGCTGGTTTATCTGCCTTGCGCTTCTTTTTACCTTTATGATGCTCTTCGTTGGTATAGTAGTAATCATAGCCCCGATTGTAATAGGGCGAGTAATGACGATACCCGCCATAATAGTAGAAACGGTTGCGTGGAATGCGATTGAAGACCACGCCCACTATTCGGGTGCCTGTTCGATTCAGTTGTTCAAGCATGGCCTGTACCTCATCTGTTAGAGTGTGGCCAGGTTGGATTACTACCAGCACACCATCGGCTTTGGATGCCAGAACCTGAACATCCGCCACCAAGGAAGGAGGGCTATCTATGACAATAACATCGGCGCGCGTCAGCGCATCCGTAAGAATCTGTTCCATCCGTGCCGATCCCAGCAATTCGGCTGGGTTGGGCGGCAAACTTCCGCTGGTAACGACCGAGACACTCTCCTGACCCAGATAACTTTGGACGACCAAATTATCCGCAATCGTTCCGCGGAACAAGTCACTCAGGCCTACGTTATTGTGAAGTCCCAACAGCTTATGGATTTGGGGTTTTCGTAAATCGGCATCCAGCAGAAGAACCCGCTTGCCTCCTTGTGCCATGATCACTGCCAAATTGGCTGCGACCGTGCTTTTGCCTTCATTCGGACCTGCGCTCGTGACTAGGATTTTACGCAATGGCTTATCCACGCCAGCGAACTCCAAGTTCGTGCGCAGCAAACGGAAAGCCTCAGAAACAGGCGAACGCGGCTGGCTTGTTACATACAACTCTTCAGAGCTGCCTTTGGAATATTGCATTTCGGCGATATAACCGATCACGGTCATGCCCAAGACACGCTCCACATCCTCGACGGTCTTGATCGTGTTGTCCAGGTACTCAACGAGGAACACAATTCCACCCGCCAGCATCAACCCGACCATCGCCGCCAGCAGGGTATTCGTAATAGGGCGCGGCTGCACCGGAGTATTTGGTACCGCTGCCGCCTCGATCTGAACGACATTGGGTGTATTTTGAAGTCCGGCCAGCTTGACTGCTTCCATGCTGTTCAAAAGATTCACGTACACCTGCTGGTATTGGCTCAACGTGGACTGCAACTGTGCCAGGCGCGTGGAACTGTTATTTACGGCGCTGGCAACCGGCTGGCCCTGCACGACCAGGCTGGTATACACCTGCTGGTAGGAATTCTGAACGGCCTGCAACTGGTTGATTTGCGCCTGAATGCTTTGTTCCTGTGTCTGTACATCGGATGTTTGCCACTGCTGCTTAAGATCTTTGTACTGGGTGGTCAAAGCATTGATCTGAGTCTGAAGAGCATTGATCTGGTCCTGCACCTGCTTGATCTGATCCGCGACCGCGGTCGTCGAAATATCATTGATAGTGCCTTGAAGAGCGCTGATCTGCGTCTGCACTTGATCAATCTGAGTCTGAAGGCTTTGCTCGGTGGCTGTGTAGCGTCCCGACTGCAAATTCTCGTTCTGGCTGATCAAGGAAGTGACCAGCGTATTGGCAATCGCCGCGGCATGTTGGGGATTACTATCCTGTGCAGTTAATTGAATGACCTGAGTTGTACCCACTTGTTGGATGCTCAATTGTTTTGCAGTAATTGGATAGCCCAGGTGCGATGAGGCTTCCTGTAAGACCGGCTGGGTAGTCAGCAGCTGAATATAGGTTTCGGTCAACTGCTGACCGTTCAAACCGGTAGGATCCACGTTTTGGCCCTGAGAGGCTTGAATCACCATCAAGCGCGTGGAGGCTTGATACAACGGCGCCTGGAAGCGGCTGCCCACATAACCGCCTGCCGCGCCCAACACCAGCCCCAGGATTAAAAGCCAGACCCAGCGGCGGACGATCGTAAAATATTGTCTTAATTCCATAAAATAAACTCCTGCTTGCGGAAATAATCTTTCATGCTCTAAACCGCCAAAGATTCCTGAACAGCTTTCACCACCCATTTTACCTGTTCATCCTGCATGGTTGGATATAACGGTAAAGTAACTTCACGCGCGGCGACCTCTTCGGTCACAGGCAGCGGCTGGCCGCGTTGTCTCCATGCTTCTTGGTAAATCCGAAATTGATGCACAGGCGGATAGTGAATACTAGTCTGAATTCCGTGCGCTTTCATGCCTTCCATAAAATGAACGCGATCCGTTCCCGGCGGCAAAAGAACCGGCAAAATATGATGACAGGATGTGCCGCGCTCTTCTTCAAAAGGCATGGTCACTTGCGGGACAAGTTCATTCAATAGGTCGCGATAGAGGCGGGTGAGTTCGGCGCGGCGTTCGTTATTGGCTGGAAGTTTTTTGAACTGCGCCCTGCCCAATGCGGAACGAATCTCGTCAATGCGATAGTTATATCCCAAGTCCACTACATCATAACTCCAGGCATGGCCTTGATGGCGATCCCAACTCAGGGAAGTCATGCCGTGCGAACGCAGAATCCGCAGGCGTTCCGCAAGAGCGTCATCGTCCGTTGCCAGCATCCCGCCCTCGCCAGTGGTCATGTTTTTATTCGAGAAGAAACTGTAACAGCCAATGCTTCCCCACGTTCCGAGCTTGCGGCCGTTAAGTTCCGAACCGATGGCGTGCGCAGAATCCTCGAGCACGATCAGGTTGTGGCGGCTGGCAATCTTCATGATGGCAAGCATATCACAAGGATAACCTGCATAATGCACCACGAGGATGGCGCGCGTCTTATCCGTTATATTCGCTTCGATGGAAGCAGGTGAAATATTCAACCAGTCTGTGCTTTCCACATCGGCAAACACCGCTGCGGCTCCAGTATAGCGGACTGTATTCGCGGTTGCCACAAAGGTTAGCGAAGGAACGATCACTTCATCCCCCGGCCCCAGACCGGATGCCACACATGCCAGGTGCAGTGCCGCAGTGGCATTCGTCACCGCCAGGGTATGTTTTGCACCGACAAAGGCAGCAAATTCCTGTTCGAATTTCTGCGTGACTTCCCCCATGCTCAACCAGCGACTATGTATAACCTCTTGAACAGCCTGCTCTTCTTCCAATCCAAAATCAATATCTGCCAACGGTACGCGCCACTCCATGGTTAATCCTCCGGAAGAAACTGCTTCATCATGTTGCCGAAATCCTGGTTGGCTTGCTGGTAATCGTCGGGGCGGCCCAGGTCCATCCAATAGCCATCGAATACATAACCAGTAACTTTTTCCCCGGCTGCGATCAACTTGAGAACCAAATCGGGAAAATCCAAATACTTCCCAACCGGAATATACCCAAGCACGCGCGGCTCGAAGACATAGATTCCCATACTGACGGTGTAATCGTACGTGGGCTTCTCGATATAACCAGATACACAATCATCGCCATCCCATTGGATGACTCCCAGATCGATCTTGACCTGGCGGCGGTGGACAGCAATGGTGGCAGCCGCGCCTTTTTGTTTGTGGAAAGCCAATACTTTTTTCAGGTCGAGCGTGGTGAGCACGTCCCCATTGGTAACCAGAAATGTTTGATCCAGGTTGTTGACCAGCGCAATCGGCCCGGCGGTACCCAGAGGCAGGTCTTCATAGCTATAGGAGATGTTCATTCCCCAACGTTCACCATCTCCGAAGTAAGACCGCAAAAGAGTAGCCAAGTGCCCAACGGTCAGAACCACTTCATCAATACCGGCGCGCTTCATCTGCCGCAGTAATACCTCCAGGATTGGCATTTCTCCAATGGGCATCAGCGGTTTGGGCAGGATGTGAGTGTAAGGTGCCAGTCGGGTTCCACGTCCACCCGCAAGTACAACAGCTTTCATGATTTCCTCCTAATTCTTTGTTCGCGCTGCAAAGTCCCAGCGTTTTTCTGGGGAGCGAAGTGCAACTCAGTCGAAGCGCACTTCAAATTCGTCGTCCTTCGACTGCAGGCTTTTACTTGCATTCAGCCCTCCGCTCACCTGTGCCTGCGGCAAGGTGCAGGCAGGACGAAATAATCTCGCACTAAAACTCATACCGCCCGGGGCGATATAGATCAAGGTGCGAACTCACCCAGTCAATCGTTCTTTCCAAGCCCTCTTCAAACGAAACCAACGGCTGCCAGCCTAATAATTTCTTAGCCAGGCTGTTATCCGAAAGCAGGCGTTGGACTTCGGATCTTTCGGGCCGCAGACGCTCCTCATCCACAACGATCTTGACCGGCCGCGAAACCTTCTCGATCACAAGGCGTGCCAGGTCGCCGATGCGAATTTCCCTTCCGGTTCCCAAATTGAACGTCTTGCCTTCTGCGCCCATCGCCTGAGCAGCTTTCATGAATCCGCTGACGGTATCATCCACGTAGGTGAAGTCGCGGCGGGCATCCAGGTTGCCAAGGTGGATGGCGGTGAGCGTTAACGCCTGCGTGATAATGGCGGGAATGACCGCACGCGCCGATTGCCTTGGGCCAAAGGTGTTGAACGGACGGATGGTGGTCACAGGCAAGCCATAGGTGCAATAAAAACTCTCCGCCAATTTATCGGCACCGATCTTGCTGGCCGAATACGGTGATTGTCCCTGCAATGGATGACCTTCATCAATCGGCACATGCAAGGCAGTTCCATAGACTTCACTGGTGGAAGTATGGATCAGCCTCTTTACACCAAATTCGCGGCAAGCCAACAAGACGTTCAATGTTCCCATGAAATTGGTCTCTGCGACTTCGGCGGGATGAAGATACGAATACGGAATGGAGATCAATGCTCCTAGATGAAAGACAACTTCACAGCCTTTCACGGCAACTTGGATGGCCTGCGGATCACGAACGTCACCGGCGATTATTTCAATTTCACCCTCACCCCCAGCGCTTTGCGTGCTTCGCGACCCTCTCCCAGAAAGGCGAGGGGGGAATTCGGGAAGAAGGCGCAGAAGTCCGGGGTCGCCGCGCGAGTTATAGCGCACGAAGGCGCGTACATGCGCACCTTGGGCCAGCAGCGCTTCGGTCAATTGGCTTCCGATGAAGCCGCCTGCGCCTGTGACGAGAACTGTTCGATCATTCCAGAAATCTTCAATCATAAATATCCTTCATCAATACTCGTCCCAACGCTCTGCGTTGGAATGCTGTCTATTTGCTACGTGCAGAGCACAGCAACAAGAAAAAATCTGCCCTTCGACTTTGCTGTGCGCCGCTCAGGGCGATAACCTACTTCCACTCTCGTTCCAACGCTCTGCGTTGGAATGTCGCCCAATCGTTACGACGCGGAGCGTCGCAACAAGGAAAAAATTTGAATACAAGCCTTATAGATAAAATATTCAAACTTTACAATCTGGTATGTCATTGCGAGGGAGCGTTCTCCAGCGACCGAAGCAATCTCCACGCCATGAGGAGACTGCCACGTCGGCCCGCGGCCTCCTCGCAGTGACAGTTTGTACGGTTTTCATCTAATTTCACTATTAGGCCGTGTTCACAGAGGACTGAGAAAGGCGCTCGCGGAATATGGTCAGCAGGTCGGGGAATAACACAACACGCGCGTTCGTCTGGCGGCAAAGTTCGAGGATGCGCGCCTGTTCATCAAGCTGAATCTTCTCGATGGCAAACAGGATCACGCCGATGTCCTTCCTTTGCACAAGTTCCGGGATGCGGCGCGTGAGGCCGAAGACGTGATGACCGTCAACCATCAGGCCCTCCTTCATCGGGTCATCATCCACCATGCCGAGAATCGAGAAAGCGGAGGAGAGCTTGCTTCTGTGCAACAGCCAGGCTGCCAGCAACCCGCACTCACCGGCTCCCACGATCAGCACGCGCTCCCCCATCCCGCCAGCGTCGCGCTTCCACAGCCAGCGTGTGGCCAGGCCGGTGAGCAGACGCTCGCGGTAACGCACGCCCACAAACCCCAGAAAAGCGAACACACCCGCGACGATGATCGTGCCCGGCGGGAAAAAACGTTCCTTCGGCCAGAACCAATCCACCGTTGTAATGAGAAGCGTGGAAATCCCGCAGGAAAAGGCCAGGTCAAACGCGTGGGCCGGACGCGCGTAACGCCACCAGACACGACCGAGTCCCAGAATGGCGTTGACGAGGCTGAAGATCAGTGCGAGCACAGCGGCGAGGAGGAGGTTCAATTCGCCCCCCAAGTTGAGCGGGCCGTTCATGCGCTTGAGCAGGATGGCCAGCGAGACCGCAGCAAAGGCGGTGAGGTTATCCATGATGAACCAGGAGAAATAACGGCGGCTGAAACGATATAACAACCCGTTGTAGAGCGTCTCGGTGGGAATGGAATTCCGGCGCAGTTTGGGGAGCAGGGCCGTCAAGGTCAGGAAAATGACGTCCAGGTCCGAGAGCAAATTGTGGTTGCGCACGTAGAGCTGGTCGAGGCGCAGCTTATCGGGCAGGACGCTTTTGAGATAATCGTCCATCACGCTGGCAGACTTGAGCATTTTCTCTTCGTCGCGATAGATGACGGAAGCCGGACTGGTGATGCCGGGACGCACGGAAAGAACCTCGGCGCGCAAAGCAGTCGGCCAGGTTTTCGCGATCTCCGGGTCTTCAGGCCGCGGACCCACCAAGCTCATCTCCCCTTTCAAGACGTTCCACAGTTGCGGCAGTTCGTTGAGCTTGGTGTCGCGCAGCCAATGCCCAAGCGGGGTGACGCGGCCATCGTCGTGTGCCGTGATGCGCGGGTCGTCATGGTTCTGCGGGCGTTCGTACATGGTGCGGAACTTCAGGATATTGAAGTTCCTGCCATCTTTCCCGATGCGCCAGCCGCGATAAAAGACCGGGCCGGGCGTATCGCGTTTAATAAGAACCGCAATCCCAATGAAGA
Source organism: Chloroflexota bacterium (assembly GCA_021787595.1). GTDB lineage: Bacteria > Chloroflexota > Anaerolineae > Anaerolineales > Villigracilaceae > Fen-1038. Next base: position 77,010 of record JAJYLQ010000014.1, read on the forward strand.
ACGGGGAAAGCAGGAACAGTCCCAGGGACGCAGAGACGATATCGAAGGCGCGCTTCGCGGCGGAATTCAGGCCGCGCAGCCATTTCGATGTTTCGAGTGATGATGTGAAAACAGCATTCTCCAAATTGGTATTGTTTTCCATGGCTCAAATCCCCGTAGTAACACAAATTACTTACGAAAACTGCTTTGCCATCTCGCAGTACACGGATGACACACGTGTGCCTGCGGCTCAGTGCAGGCAGATTTCACAGATTTACGTGGCAAAAGCCTTAAAAAATCTGCGCTCTGTCATGTCCATCAGTGCAACACCTTCACTCGACCAGGGCAGGTATTCGTGTTCATGATATTTTAATCACAGCGATTCTCAAAGCCAGGCATAAGCCCCCCAAAAGGCATGTGACGCGTCGAAGTTCTGTCCTACTCGCTTTCTTCCGCATCATGCAGCGCGCGCTGATAAAGCCCAAAGCTAACGCGGTAACCAGCTCGATTACGTAACATATCCAGTATCGGCTTGATCGCCTTGATTTCTCCCTTATGCTTTGCTTCAACAAGTATGCCCAAGACGCCAATACATCGAACACCAAAATACTGGGCCACATCACGCCCCAACCGCTCATCCATCAAAAGCAAATTCAGCCTTCTTCTCCAGAGCCAATGCAATCGCCTCAGCCTCACCAGCGTCCAAATCTCTTTGTAAAGCACGCACCAATTCATCGTTTGACACAGCCGCTGTTTTTATCCATGCGGCAGACTTGACCTCTTCCACACCCGCTTGACCAACCCCTCTTACCACGACCTCGTTCCATACTGCCTGCGGGACTATACCTCATGCGGCCACAAATTGCGTTTTTGTTCAACGGGTTTCGGCGGATTGAAATCCTGCCTCAGTCCATGAAAGTCGGCTAAAACCGACTGATTGAGCTCCAGTCCGCAGGGACTTCCATGTGCTGAGCAGGAGATTTATCTCCGCGGGCCGGGCGGCAGAAAACCGCAATTTATGACCGTGCAAAGTATAGAAGTTCCCCATAAAGGTGGTGAAGTATATTCAACTCACCAATCCTCGCCAGGCTGATGAGCGGCGATGAATCGCTCACAATCATGGGATGCGCCCTATTTCTTTTAGGGTTTTCAAATCATCTTCATACTCTTCCACCCCATAATGAAGTAGTATGTTCCGGCTTCCCAGAAGATTTTGGAATTCCCATACAGTCAAGCCAGCCAACTCGCGCGCTTTGCCAAACGACAATTTCTCTTCCTGGAATAAGTGGATGGCCAACTCTTGTTTCAATTCGTCAGGCGTCATGTGTGCGGCGTGCATGACTTCGCCTGGGATTTCTATGGATACTATTGCCATGTGCTTGCTCCTTTCTTGGAGCCTATTTTACGAAAGGATATCGGTTTCAGGTCTCACCAGCCAGCGTGCGTACCGCTTGATATAAATCCTCATGCAGCCGGAATCCCCGTGCCAGCAACTCATCAAGTAAAGGTGTGACGCTTGAAACCAGCCCTCGCTTTTTCGCCAGGATCAATGTGCCAAGCGTACCGGTTTTGTTCAAACCACGCGCCTCCGCGATTCTTCGCCCTCGCGCTTCGTCAATAAGCAGTAATTCGGCTTTCAGTTCGATTGCCAAGACTATCGCCTCGCTCTCGCCGCGATCCAATCGTTCTCTCAGGATTTGAACCGCGGTCAAATCGCGCACAGCTTTCACTTTTATCCATCCAGCAACCGCGACTTCCTTTGCGCCAGGCCGCATCTCTTGAGAGACCACAACCTCTTCGCGAACCGCAGGAGGAATGTGTATCTGCCCATACAAACTCTTCAGCAAGTCGAAATGACCGACCTCTGCCAGCGCGATCAATGGCCCGGCGTTCGCTACCACGATCATGGTTATTTTTTCCTGAAGATTTGCTCGACCCGGCTTACATCCGCCTTGAGTTCTTCCGCTGTTTCGGTAAAATATGAAATCCCATGCTGCGATAGCAAGCGAATGAACGCCAGTTTGGACATTCCCAACATCTCCGCGCCTTTGCCGGATGAGAGGCGGCTCTCACGAAATAGCTCTAATGCTATCAACTCGCGGAGTCGAGGTTCCAAATGCTCTGACGGAACATCGAGTAATCCCAACAGGTCGCGCGGCAATTCGATCGGTACTGTCATGGTATCCATAATATACTTTCTCCTTCTTCAATTATACCCCGCGTAACCATGAGCAGTAAGCAGTGATCGGTGGGCGGTAATGTATAATCTGTGCATGGATGTTCGCCGGATTGTTTTCAGCCAACATGCTTTCACACGTATGTTCGAACGCAGGATATCATCGTTACGGTCTATTGGCCCGAACCCGATCTATGGAGCGCCGACTTTAGAAGCCGGAGGAAGAAATGAAATGCCTGATCTGTAAACATGGAGAAACCCACCCCGGTCTGGCGGTGGTAACTTTACAACGAGACGAGCGCACGCTGGTGATCAAGGGCGTACCGGCGGAGATCTGCGAAAACTGCGGGGAATATTATCTTTCGGATGAAGTGGCTGAACGTCTTTACGCGCAAGCCGAACAATCTTTGCAGCGCGGGGCGGAAGTGGAAATCGGACACTTTGCCATGAGCGGCGCATAGTTCCGTCATCAGTGACCAATAAAAGATAGGCAGGACACTTCAATTATTCAGAAACATTTTGCCATTGAGGTACCTTGCCAACTTTGTCGTTCCATCGATTCCTGAACATGACCAGCCCGACCAGAAAACCAAAGCCATAGCTCAGGTGTAGAATGACAAACACTATCGGTAACAGCGGCAGGTATTTCCAGCCCCTTTTGGCTGATGTGATGACGGATGCAGAGAGATTGGCAATTAGATAGAGCAAGGGAACAAGAAGACCCAAAAGATGGATCACTGGCAATAGGGCAACTAGAACTGAAACGAGCAGGGCCAATACAAAAGCAGGCGGAACGAATTGGCGCAGGCTCATTTGGCGCGGATGCTTTTGAAGGACGCGCACTTTCCAATATCCGTATTGGTAATATTGACGCCACAGACTTTTTATTGAAGTGCGGCTGAAATATGTGGAATGAATATCTTCGGCCAGTAATATCTTGCTCCCCATTTCACGGATGCGATAGTTATATTCGTCGTCCTGATTGCGTACCAGTTCTTCATCATACAAGCCGACACGTTCAATGATGTTACGAGTGTATGCAGGGAAAGGAACGGTATCTACCAACTTAGTTTCACCAGACACGGTTCGAAAGGCGGAATTTCCAACACCAAACGGCGAACTCATCCCAATGGCGATTGCCTTTGCCACGCTCGTCTCACCGATGGACTCCATTGAGCCACCGACACCAGCCACGCCATCATTTTGAATGTGCTCCATGCATTTACGCACGTAGTCCGGCGCAATCATGCAATGTCCATCCACACGGATGATGATCTCACCTTTGGCCTGTCGCAAGGCAATATTCATCCCGGTTGGAACGATTTTGCCGGGGTTATCGAGCAAATACAGGTTCGAATGTTTTTGCTGCCGCAGGTCCCAAACGATCTGGCGCGTGCCATCATCGGAGATTCCATCCACTACCAGAACCTCCATGCAATCAGCAGGGTAATCCTGCGCCAATACCCGGCCCAGCGTATTGGCAATCACACGTGCCTCATTTCGTATCGGCATGATGACAGTGACAAAGGGTGTTTCTCTCATGTTAGTTCCATCCCCTAAAAACAGTTTTCAAATCATCAATACCCGCCTGAATCAGGCAGCTATGGAATTGCGATTCGCAACAATTTACTTTTGATCGAATGGAATTACAGAAAACGAATCTTTGGAGAAACAAACGGATTATTCACAAATAAGTCAATTTACTTGTTCAAGTGCGAAACTACTGCCTGAAATTTTCCCGCGTTTGTTCTAGGAATTTCCGCCACAGGCTCAACGACTACCCTAACATCGCCAAGCCGTTGTTGGATACGATGCACAATATCATTGGTATCATCGGTGCTGAAGCCATCTGTAGGAACAACCTTCACATGGATTCGATCAAGTGCTTCCTGTATAATTTGTCCCTCGCAAACATGAGGTTGGTTGACAAAGATGCCATGAAAACGTACCATCTGCCTGCCATCAGGCCCAATCACAACATCCTCAATACGGCCAATCACTTCTTTTAAGACAGGCATCTGCCTTCCACATGGACATGGCTCTGAATCCCACATGGCCACATCACCTAATCTAAACCGAATCAATGGTTGATACTCACGCATGAGCGATGTAACTACAACTTCGCCAGCTTCCTCAGGAATACAGGGAGAGCCGTCTGGACGAAGTATTTCCACTATGGCAACATCAGGGCTGACATGCAAGCGACCGTGCTCACACTCACTCGCAAAGATTGCATTTTCAACTGTGCTGTATTCTTCATAGACTCTGCATCCGTAGGCACGCTCCATGATAGTGCGCATTTCTGGCGTTAGCTTTTCGCTGGTGGTGATAATCGCTCTGAGATTCGGAGCAGGAATATTCCTCTCAAGCATAAATCGGGCCAACAAATAAAACGAGACAGCGTAACCAGTCCCCCACTGTATATTGTGTCGATGCAAAGCATCTACATATTGTTGAGCAGTATTTGGCTTAAGATGAAAGGCTGAAAAATAAACCTGTCGCTCAACGGCATTGAATCTATGGTAGGGACCCTTGCTCTGCGGATTTGGCTCCACCATGCGTCCAGAAAATGTGGCGCGAGGCATAGAAAAGGAAACACCCGCCCAACGCGCCGAACGGATTTCGCGCAAAGCCAGTGATTTGCGCAATTCAGGGATAGTGAAATAACTAGAGATGGGAGTTCCGGTGGAACCGCTCGTGAGAAAAACCTGCGGACGAGAAGGATGCATATCATCCCGCAAAAAAGCTTTTGGGTTGGCACGGATCGGGTCTTTTTCCAATAACGGCAGTGCACTCAAGTCTCCATTCAATGCTGCTCGTTTTTGGGACTCTGTCCAGTGTTCGCGATAATAAGGGACATAATCCACTGAAGAGGCTAGTAATTTTGTTAGATGTTTTACCTGCCATTCCCGCCATTCCTCTTGTGAGAATTTCTCGCGTCCTTCATACTCACGGACAAATTGAGAATAGCCGGGACCGAAACGCAACTGCCGCCAATACAAGCCATAGGCTGTTACAGCCGCGTGTTGTGCCCAGACGGGCAATATTGCGTATAACGGATCAAATGCGCCCATAAGCCTAAATCAATTCGCAGTTCTCAGACTAGCAACTTCTGAAAATAATTTTTCCCACTGGGGCAAAACCACAGACCAATCGAATTGTTCAGCTTTGCGGCGGGCATTACCGGAAAGTCGTTCAGCCAAATCAGGTTCCGTTAGAATACGTTTGACCGCGACAACCATTGCATCAACGTCGTCCGCGGGAACCAGAAGTGAATCCTCTTGATCTTCCAAGAGATAAGGTATCCCACCTACATTCGTGCTTATAACACATAAGCCGCTAGCCATCGCCTCAATCACACTGACTGGTGTGTTGTCAATATTCGCAGTATTTATGAATATATCTCCTAGTTCCAGCATCTTTGGCACATGGGACTTCGGAATACCCTTTACGATCTTGATGCTTTGTTGCAAGCCAAATGCTTCGATTCGCTTTTGCGTTTCATATAGAGCACCATCGCCTTTGTCCGGACCGATCATAGTCACCACAATTCCCGGAAAAACCTTACGCAGTTCTGCCATAATTGAAGGAACCATCTGCGGATTATAGATATTATGAAAGGCGCGCAACCATATTAGATGTGGTTCTGGTTTTGAACGCAATCGAAACGGATAAGATCTTACTTCTATTGGATTGGGGATCAGATGAATGTCGCGCCTATATACAAACATCTCTTTTATTAAATAACTCGAAGGAGCTATAGCAATCGGCGCGCTGGAAAGCAATCTCTTCACGCGTTTCGGCCACCGACAGGCAAAAACAGGAAGGTTGCCACCATGCAAAGCAACTATATACGGCTTTTGTATTTTGTTTAGAATCCAGCACACAGATTCCGCCCAAATAAAAGCCAAACCGCTGTACACCTCGACATAAGCTACTTGATATTTCTTTCTATGGAGCCAAGCTGTGAAAAGCATATCGAGAAACCGTAATGGGCGAAAACGTTGGCGAGAAGCAGATACAACTGAAAACCCCTTTCCCTGCAATCGATCTGCTAATTCTTCGCCTACAGAGCGACTTCCGTTTTTGGATGAAAGAAAGTTGCCTACTAACAAAAAAGTTGACGGCAATGACATCTCTACAATGCCGTTAATTTTTCAATTCCGGCTGGAAAAATCTCCGGATGGGACTTTATTAGTTGAATTCTTTTTTCAACCAATTCAGCAACAGTACAAATGACTTTTGCCGGATTTCCAGAAACAACGCTATCTGACGGCACATCGCGTGTCACAACAGATCCGGCGCCCACAATAGAACCTTTTCCTATTTTGACTCCCATAAGGATAATTGCATGATAGCCTATAAAGCAATCATCTTCGATGGTCACAATTTGGGAAGGAGACGGTTCCCCGTATTTCAGCCCTAGCATTTTATTTGTGGAAGCATCATGTGCAATCACTGCACAGCCAGTCAAAACACAATTATTTCCTATTTGAATTAACCCATTAGTATCGCTCAAGACCACATCACGATAGACACATGTCCCAGTCCCAATTTTCACCCCCTGTTTTCTCCATAATTCAGCCACAAGATATGGGTCGGGCGACACTTTTGATATAAGGCTCAATAAAATATTTCTTACTCGCCTAATCATTGTTCTCATAAAATATCGATCCACTATTTATACAAGAGGAACATTCAAATCTTTGCCAACTTGTTTCAACATACGTTTAGTTTCAGTTTCGAGACTCGACCGTCTTGCAGTTTCCAGACCATTTGTTGCTAACGAACAATACAAATCTCCATTTTGAATAATCTTCTCTATTGCATCTACCATTACCACAGGATCACCTGGAGAAACCAAAATACCATCTTCACCATTATGAATAGCCTTAGGAATTCCACCAACCGTTGTTGTAACTACAGGCAGGCCTGCCGCTTGCGCCTCCAAAAGCACCCGCGGAATTCCTTCCATGAAAGTAGGCAATACAAACAAGTCAGAGTCCCTATAATATTGCTGCAACTCATACCAAGATTTCTTACCATGTAAAATGAGATGAGTAGAAATTGAGAGCTCAGTTGCTCGAGCTAACATTCGCTTTAATTCTTGTTTTCCCGCCTCACCTTCAGGTTCGCCAACATAATTCCATTCCACATTATGTCCCATCTCCCTTAAGTGATATAGAATGTCAGGAATTAAAGAGCTACCTTTGCGAGCTGAAATAACTGCTACGGTTAAAATACGAATTGGGTTATGTAGTGCCGCTATTTTTTTATCAACGTTTATGTCCTTCAAACTAATCGTACTACTCCTCATTAAGTAAACATGGTTATTATCGTGATGAAATTTTTCAAATAACACCTCCCCATTGGTAAATGTCACGCTCTTCCTAATCATATAGGCCATCAATTTATCTTGAATAACCGAATCTGTATTAACAATTTTTTGTTGGAGGAGGCGGTAATTTGACATATTGTTATATGAGAAGAATTCGCCCACAACAACAAAAAATATTTTTTTTCTAAACAATTTGGCGGAGAGAAATGCCAAGAAACCTAAGTGTGTTGGTATTCGCACATTCAAGATATCCCACGAGGCGGCTGATCGAAGCATCTTCAAGCAGTACACAGGAAAATGGAACCAAAACGATTGTATATTGTGATAGTGCGGTAAGGGACTCAGTCTTATGTTAGAGGATTCTAACGAATATTGGATAGAATCACCTTTCCCCATTCCCGGTACAACGAGAACAATTTCAGAAAAATATGGTGCAAGAGAATCTACATATCTTCCAACGGCCGCATGACTTGTGACAACGATCCCTTTTTCAACCCAAAACGGTGTGTGGTAAACGAAAGTAAGATTATTTGACATCAGGTTCCAATCCATATAGAAAGGCAAGTACCAAGGACGCAATCAATTGCTATCAAGAGCTAGGCGAGCAGAAGCTAATGCTAATCCAGCATGCGCCCAAGCAAAAGAATACATCAGATCAATAAATAGAAGATGGATAGAAATTCCTAAGACACCTAGTGCAAATCCAAAAGCCAAAATAGTAGTAGGGTTACGCACCTTTCGGATGGCTTTCCATGAAAGTAGCACCGGTAGTAGGAAGACCGCCGCTGCCACTGCGGTGCCAACAATTCCTTGTTCAGCGAGGAGAATTAGCCAAGAATTAAATGCGCCTGGCAAGAGCGATTCTTTGCCGAAATATGTAAGAAATTCAGGTTTCAAACGAACATAGGCATCAGGTCCCCATCCGAAAACCGGTCGCGCATAGAACATCCGCAAACCAGCATCACGAGCCACTAACCGAATCAAATCATCCGAACTTACAGGAGCATAAGTAGTAGCCCCGACAAAGGCCTTTACGGTTACTTCGGTCTGTGCCAAATTGGTGCTAATAACATTAGCGAACAGGAACAAGCCCATTAAAAAGACCCCAATCGCTCCCGCAACCAATATCACGCGCTCGCGCCACCGTGCCTGCAATACCAAAACCAGTGCCATGACAATCCAAACCAACCAACCAGCGCGCGTCTGATAAAAAAGGCCATGATAAATCATTGAAAACAGAGCCAACCAAGCAAAGATGCGCCAGAAGCGTGAAACAAATTTTTTTTGTAACATTATGACGGTTACTAATGCTATAGCTACAGGTGAATGAAAGACAAATACAGCCCCGTTGAGGCCCAAGTTAGGCAGGTGTAAGGCGATACGCAACGGAGCCAATTCATCACGCCAGATGGATAAAATAAAACCTAGAACCAGAATTAGACGAGCGATCAACCAGAGCTGTTCAGTGGAACGTACCAAGACCATCGCCACATACAATACTATCCAATAGGATATTAGATTGGGCGCCACGCGAATCGAATCGTCAAACGAATCACTAAACAAAACAGAAAGTAGAAATACAATTGCCAATGCTGCCAGCAAAGCAGCTTGCCAGCGCGCCAAACGAAGGAATGGGTCTTGACGTTGAAGATTCAACGCGCCTAAAAACAGGCCGAATGCCAGAATCGATGTAATCGAAATTTCCAGGGAGCCAAAGGGTATGTTAGGCAATAATGGATAATAGAGTGCAGCTAACAATAGGAAGAAACCTTCGCGCGGGCGTATTACCACAAATACCATCGCAATTACGCCTACTACTAGCGTAAGCGAAAAAGGCGGCAAATACACCATAGCCAATCCTCCCCCAACAGCGACGAGTGCCACAATAATTCCAATGCTTATTTTGGATGGCGAATAACTATTTAGCGAAATCACCTTGATTTCCAACGAAATTTTTGAAGTTACTTAGAGCCTCTGGCGTTCCCATATCCCACATCTCACTTGCTTGAGACAATTTCACCTGCCACCCATATTGAATATATTTCTGATAGACCGGAATTACATAATATTCTCCGCGAGTCTTTTCTTGATTTGCGATCATTTCATCTGCCACAGATACAAATTCGTGTCCGTTCGAAAAATAATACAAGCCTGTACTAGCATGATTGGAAATGCGGACTTTCTCGGCAACTTCAACTACATTTCCGTTTTCATCGGTACGTGCAAAGCTCCAGCGGTCTCCGGCCATATCTGCTACAGAGATAATGCCACGCGTTTCGGGTGAACGATTTTTAATATCAGAAGCCAGTGACGATACAATGTAAGTATCTGAACTTGCAACAAGCAAGTCCTCATCATTATCTATAAACTTTCGCGCGGCTAAAACAGTACACAACTGGCCCTCAGTCACATTGGGCAGCAAAACTATTTTGGCGTCTCTCGCAATATCACATATTATCCTTGATACATTATGAATCTCGTGCTCGCGCAAGGCAATCACAATCACTTGTGAATGCGAAATTTCCCACAGGCTTTGGATTGCCCAATAGAGCATGGGTTTGCCTGCGATGGGAATTAAGGGTTTAGGAACCTTATAATCTGTACCGGCAAAACGCGATCCGCGTCCTGCCATCGCCACAACCAAATTCATCGGCTATGTGCTTCCTTCTGGAGCTGAACTTCCGTTACATCGTCCCATGATGTAAAACGTAAAGCCCGGTCATCGATATACACTTCGGCATTCGGCTTACCGAAATAAATTTCATCATATTCCACATTATGTCTTTCCAGCCAGTCAAGTGTCACTTTACCAACATTTTTCATTACTTTACCAAGATTACTGTCGCACGTTGCCATATTACGTGCAGTAAGAATAATAATGTAATGCCCCGCAGCGCGCAGAGCGGATATACGCTCTATAGCCCCCGGTAACGGTTCTAGGTCAGAGTAGGATTGATGGGTTTGTTTGATCGGGCATATTGTTCCGTCCAAGTCAATGGCAATCCGCATTCCAGCACCTCGTTAAGCAAAGATAAGCCTGTCAAGAACATCATTAACTGTCGATTTGAATGATCCTGATGTAAGGGGAGCATTGAGATAAACAACAGCCCTTCAATAAAGCGGATTTCGTTAAGATCGTAACCCATCTCACTGATCGACTGGTCAAAGATTGCTCCCAGCATCGGGGGCAAACCGCCATGATAAATTTGTGCCTCGTATTTTCCATCATGTACCTGTAAATCATACATATCAGCCACTATATAATCGTAGCATTCACAGATACTATGCCGTAATTTGGCAATATCGTAGCGCGCGTCGCCATAAATCCCATTTCTTCCAAAGCTACCACGCGGATCTATCAAACGCACAATTTGATTGCTGAGATCATATAAAATATTCGAAAAACAATAATCCCCATGAATGACACTGACAGGTGTATTTTTGGCAATTCGATGGATCATCTCTTTAACATCGTTTTGAATTACGTTCCAGCCACGTAGCACTCTACCATTAAAGACAATCTCCTCCTGTTCAAGAATCAAACGCCACTTTTCCTGGCCCATTAAGTTCAACAAACGCTCAAACGTTTTGCCAACATACATGGCTTCAATGTATTGTTGTTCTAGCACTCCCTGATGTTTTATGAACTCACTATGAATACCCAAAACACGTCGCAGAATAAATGACCAGGTATCAAGATGTAATTCGCCATAGATATATAGCTCAGCCAGTGTTGGATAGCCATAGTATTCCTGCACAATCTGCAACCGTTCCCCTTCCTCAGCATAATTAACAATGCGGGGGGTGAGGACTTTGAGTTCCTCCGGGAGCGCAAGATACCAATTCAACTCATCACGCAATTTTTCATTATGTTGACTGATTTTGGTAATCGTACCTAGAACCGGATTGATATTCAAAGTATTGAAATAACGCGGCTGAAGTAAACGCTGACGCGCGGCAATCAGATTATCTGTGTTACCAAAATCGAACCAATCCTTCACCCGCTTGGCATAAATCGGCTCATATGCCGCGTATCGTGTTAGTACATCGCTTAATTCACGTGCTCCGTCGGCTACCGCCACATTCGCACAGCGTTGGAGTAAATCACCGCGCAAAAAGTGGTAATACCCCGCCAAAGCCAAATAGGGTTTTGGCGCAATCTCCTGTTTATCTTGATAATTCAAAACCTTCCCATTTCGATCGGTAACCGCCAAACACCAGCGACGAGACTCTTCCACTTCGCCCACATATACGAAACTTTGCTGCGCATCAAACGAATCTCGAATGAGAGTATCTCCCAAAACCACACGTACTACCCCATCGACAGGCTTCGTCATCAAACCTGCTGCTAACGACTGAACAATCGTGCCTTCCTGGGCGAGTAACGCCAGCTTAATCTTCATTCGGTTAGAGTAGGCGCGTTGGACAAATTCCGCCAAGCGATGGTTGCTTTGACGCAGAACGATCACTGCGGAGCGAATGTCTTTGGCAAGAAGGTCATCCAAAATCCACCCTATCACCGGTTTGCCATTCACGGGGATCATTGCATTGGAAAAATTACTTCCAACCGGAAGGTTGGTAAAGTTAATTTGTCCACCACACAGAATGATAGTAGTTTCGTTATCTATCAAGGTTTTTCTTCAGCCCATATAATATCTTTAATAGTGGTCTTGCCAATGGGCCGCCTATCCATGCAAGAATCGCAGCATATGTTTTTGGCTTTTTCCAAGCCAATCCGGGATAGCAAGCTAACCCGAAAGCCAAGTGTCGAAACCCAAGGATGGGATTGCCGATTGCTATTTCTCGGAGAGCTGTGTTTAGGCAGTCCATCTCTATGAAAGTATTAATCACAGTTTCGCGGCTCGCAAAACTTTCATAAAATTCAGTGTCAAATTCAAACGTGTAAGCATACTCATCCAGCAATTGACGCAAAACCGCTGTACCCCATTGAAGCGAGAGCTGATTGTTATCATGAACACGGTAGAAGTACAGTGGCTTACATAGCCAGATGATTTGCGGGTTTAATGAAAGAATCTTATATATGAAGAATTTATCTGGATTGAACCAATGATTGCTGAAATACCCCTCGACTCGTTCATAAAGCTTGCGTGCGACCAAAACTGAGCCTACACCACCAAACGCAATCAACCGCGGAAAGCAAGCTTTGAGAACATCGTGTCCATTGAACCGGACCATCTTTTCAGTCGGGCAAAAATCCAAGGATTCAGAACGCAGGCTATAACGAGGAATGTCCAATGTCAACCTGGTTTGCGGTTCACCGGTCGCATTGCCACGTTCAAAGTCTGACATTAAGACAAGGCGGTCAGGCGTCTCAATTCCACGGATGATATCTACATAAGCTTGTAGTGCGCCATCCATTAAGACATCATCTGCCCCGTGCATCAGTATGAAATCACCTTTACAAAGCGAGGTGGCCTTATAGGCATTGCCGCTATAACCAATGTTCCATTGATTGGCAACGAACCGCACCTTTTGCGAAAATCGTCTTGCATAGTCCAAAGCAATATCCGCTGAACTGTCTGTGGAACAATTATCGATGATCACCAACTCGATTTTTTCATAAGATTGGCTCAATACCCCTTCAATCGCTGCCGGAAGGTATGGTGCGGCGTTATACACAGGCATACCAATCGAGATGAGAGGCTCTAACATCACTACAAACCCTTCTCTTTTCTCAAAATTTGGTGGTAAATAGACTGAACCATGTCCGCATTGTGATAAGGATCAAAATTCTGGCGGCTATATTCCCGCCCGCGCCGGCCCATGGAGGAACGCAATTCTTGATCAGATGCCAACCTCACAACGACTTCGGCCAAGGCCAACTTATCCCAACGAGGCACTACCAAGGCGGTCTCATGATCGACCAAGATACGACTTTTACCCGAATGACCAGTCCAGGCAGCAACCGGAACGCCGACGGCCATGGCCTCAAAGGGCGGACGTCCCATGGCACCATAATGATTGCAAGAAACATAAATATCCATTGCTGCTATTACTGACAATGCATCAGATCGATAGCCAGTTATCAACAAACAGTCCGCAATCCCAGCATTTTGGGCTAACCGCCTTGCCTTATCTTCCGGATGGCTGGCATCCACAATCCCCAAACGTTCCCTCCACCCCAGAGTACGATGTTCTCGGCTAGGGATGTGAGCCAAAATGACAAAACGAAGTTTTGCATTCGGCAACTTCTTCCGCACAAGACCAGCAATTTCAATAAAATCCCACGCGCCACGGATTTTGGACAACTGTCCCACCATACCAATTACAATTTCATCATGGCCAATGCCCAACGATGAACGAGTCGGCTGACGCAATTTGATTGCAGTTTCAGCTACTTCAAAATCTACAGAATTATAGATAACATGAAGATTGTTTAGTCCATCAAACCCATCACACTCGTCTTCAGATATGGCAACCAATTGAGTGGCCGTATGACGGATAATTTGTTTGGACACCCACGCTTGAAATTTGGAATGCGAAATATTATATGAACTTCGTAAGTGCCAAACAACAGGAAAGCCCATTTTGGCAGCCACATGTCCAGCGGCCAACATAGCTTTATCGTTGATATGGACTATATCCGGCTTTTTCTCCCGCAAGTAGCCAGCCAAACGCGGATTGGGAAATAGCGCCAACCAATTCAAATAGAAGGTGGCTTCAAACCAATGCGCACCCGGAACCGTGCCATAAAAGCGCATTGGTATCACGTCCACAGGAACGCCCAAAGATTCGTACAGATCCCGAGCCTTCCCATCGGCCGCCAGCAATACGCGTGGATGAATTTCTTCCCGATCTACAGCAAGCAACAAATTCCTCAGGCTGATCGCAGAACCGGTTAAACTCCCATCCTGATGAATATATAGAACATCAAATGGCATTTTGATTAGTTCTCAAGGCCAGGCTTGTATAAATTGCATCCAACTGTGCAGCGATAGCTTCATAGCTAAATTTCGCATGAGCCTTTTTTGTAATCTTCTGCGGTACAAACTTCTCTGGATGTCCTAAAACCTCATTTAACGCCAACGCCAAAGTTTGAGGTTTAGATGGCGGCACCAAAATACCATCGTCTTCACTTACCAATTCCGGTACTCCTCCCACAGCAGTTGCCACCACCGGAAGTCCACAACAAAGAGCCTCACCGATGACACAAGGAGAATTTTCCCACAAGCTGGAAAGAACAAACACATCCGCCTGTTGCATCCGTTTTGCAATTTCCGATTTTGGAAGTTCTCCTAAAAATTCCACTTGTTTCGAAATACCCAGCTCGTTGGCAATCAGGGTAAATGGCAAAGAATCTCCGCGTCCAATAATGGATAGTCGGAAATCAACATTTAACTGTCGAAGGATCGCGACCGCATGCAGGAGGGTAGGAATATCCTTTGCCTCCTCCAGTCGAGCAACAGTAATTAATTGGAAGAAAGAACATTTCTCTTTAGGTGGCGACCAATAAAACAGACTCGTATCGACCGCATTGGGGACCACTTGATACTGGATAGTTGCGTTTGCATTCTTCTCAATACACTTCCGCAAAGATTCACAGACTGGCAAGACTATTTCTGCGGACTCGTAAATATATTTAGCAATCGCTAATCGTCTTGCCGACAAGAAGCCGTCTCGACAAAGCGCAGTCCAATGTTCGGTGACCACAATCGGGATCTTAAACCACTTTGCCAGGGTAACCGGGAGACGAGCTTCAGCAAAAATATGAATATGAAAAATATCTGGATGAAAGCCTTGCCACCATAGTATGGCTAATTCCTTGCCAAGCAGGAAATAATGAAGAAAACGATCAAATATGGACAAGCCCGTTCTTCGTTGATGAAGGCGAATCACGCGTACACCGTTTTCAAACCTCCGCGTCACTTGAAATAACCGTCGGTTCTCAGGCAGTTTTTGTGAACCAACCAAAACCACGTTATCATGATGTATGTTCGCACAACGAATATGTTCGGCAATAAATATCATACTATAAGGTTTGCCATCCTCTGGATCAGGATAGCTTACGGGCCAGTGCAATATTTGCACACCTAATCTCCATGAACATAATGACGAAATCGTCCCCATATTGAAGCGAGTGCTGGATACTCTTGAGCAATATATTTTCTCAAATGAAATATCTTACGCGGAGTAGTGCATCTCACTTCACGATGCAAAATTGCCGCCTGGCAAAAGTGCTCTGAATCAGAATCGTCCTTACTCCACAAGGGTAAAACTGATAAGCTAAACAGCCTGGCCACGTCATTTACAGCACACATTACCCCTTCATACTTAGACTGCAGCCGACCATAATCATGACAAAAAATATAACCGTGCTGGCTTAAGCGTGGCGCAATAACGGACAACTCCTTACGTACTGCATAATAGCTGTGATAAGCATCAACCAATGCAAAGTCAATTAGTTGATCATGTGATTCCAACCATGACACAAGGCTGTTAGGCAATGTCCCCTGCATTAATGTTACATTTTCTGCTATACCAAACCATGAGTCTCCACTTTTCAATTCATTCAAAACTTCAGGCAAATCAAAACCATAGATATGCCCGTCCATGTGATTTAGTGTAAGGAATTCCGCCATAAAACGGGTAGTACGACCGCGCCAAACCCCAGTTTCAACAATCACCTTCGGCTGGCAAACCGCCATTATGAGCCCCACTTGCGCTTTCTCAAGCGGCGTAAGAGAGCCATATTGTTGCTCAAGCAGAGGCATCTTAAGCAATGATGAAAGTTCCAATCGGTTAAGCGCCAAGCCAAATAACCAACTCTCGGACATATCTAAATCTTCTCAATAAAAGTCATCGCATTACCTTCATTATCAAATCTACCAGTCTCTTGGTAGAGCAACCATCTGTATATTGAATATATTCGCGCACCAATTGTGCGCGCTGTTTGCGATACCAAGACTTATCTATCAGCAAGCGATTAACCATCTGCAATAATTCTTCAGGGGTATTTGCAAATGGGACAAGATCAAGATCATGCAAGCGCTTGAAATGATTCCGAAGATGGAAATCATATTGTCGTTTTCCAAGTTCAGGCTGGTAAGTATGAAATAACGGGACTATTGTTGGCGTATCAAAAATGGCGGCTTCGATGGTAATGGTTGACCCCGGAGAAATGACAAGATCAGCATGGCGTAGAAGGTTCGCAACCACAACGACATCGTTGCGCGTCATCGTCCAACCCAAGGTGGGGATATAACCTTGAATAAAGGAAATGCGGACATCGGGATGTGAAAGATATTTTTGAAAATGTTCCAACTTTGATGCAGGATGAAGGCGAATGACCACCTGCGGCCTGCCAGGAATATTCCCATTCTCTATTTCCTGCAACAACCAATCCACCAGATAGGTTTCATCGTAAAGATGCAAAAAAGCGCCCAGTGTTGCTAACACGATCACTGGACGAGACGTTTCTAGCTGAAAATAACTGGCGAATTGTTTGCGAGTCCAGACGGCATTAGGATCAAAATAAGGATCAAATTGTGCTCCCCCCACGACTTTTACCTGATCGGGTTTATACCCCATTAAGCGAACTGCTTCCTGACGATTCACCTCATTCCATACCGCCAGAGTTTCCGGCATAATTCTCAAGCCTTTGTAGAGATTATCCCAGCTACGAAGCACGCCCAGAGTGGGAATATTCAATTTAACAGCCGCGCGATAGACAGGAAATTCCGTATGGAACATGGGATGCGTTGAGACAGCCAACTGTGCGCCACGCATTTTTTCAATGATTTCAGGATCAGGCAAAGTAATCTTAGATACACTACGCCGCCACAAAGGAAGCAAAAATCTACCTCGCCGCAACATCAAATCGCGCACCTTTAGCGAGCGTTGCAAAGTTACATCAAGATCATACAGAGGGATCGGGCAAAAGGCAACGCCGGGCTGTGACCATTGTTTTAAAAATTGGGAAACTCTTGAGGCAGGAGTAAAACACACAACATCCGCTTTGTGTTCATGTAGCATATCAAGAAAGCCATTTTCGAATAGATCTCGAATGACTCGACCTTCAGTGATAGATAGAGCAATTTTAAGAGTCATACATCGTTAAAAACTTTTTAGTTTGAGAAAATAAATATCCATACCAATGCCGTGTTCCTGATAGACCCACACTACGCTGAAATTTGATATAAGGGGGAAAAACAAACTGACGGGGATATTTAATTCTACTTCTACTAGACAACCTAGCTAGAATAGAAATATTCCGCCAACCAAAATCTCGTGGGGCGCTATGCATCTTGACTTTTAAAATATCGAAACCAGCCATTCGTAGCATCATTGAAAGGGTCTTATCGGTAAAAGCGTAAAGATGTGCAGGTTCAAAGCAGGAATGACCATAAAGGTTAGGAACTTCGATAAAGAGTACGCCGTCTTCTTGCAAAACATACTTACGTAAAGTAGATAGAAATTTAATAGGTTCGTCTAGGTGCTCAAGTACATGAGACATGGTAATCACATCAAATTGCTTTTCACTTGCAGCAATTAAAGATTCGATGTTTAGGTAAAGCTTGAAATTTTGGCTCGCATAGGCCCTATAATTATCTCCCGGCTCAATACCAACAGAAACGCAGTTAAATTTTTGTGTTGCTATATGCAGTAGCCGCCCGCTACTCGCCCCAATATCCAACAAACGATGTGGAACTTTACCTATCCAATCCTCTAAAAGATCTATTTGATAGAGAGCACGCGTTTCCTCCTTTTCAACAACCCATTGTATAGGTTTATCTCTTTCGATATCGTGGACGCGGTACTTTGAACGGTAAAACTTTTCCACAGATTCCACATCCATACGCGGAGAAAGGAAAACCAAACCACATCGCTTACAAATCCAATTATGTAAGGTAATGCCGCGATTAACTGTAGTTTCGAACAATGAAAAGGATGACGAATCGCACAATGGGCAATGTACTACTTCATAATCAAAATGATATTCAGTCATACAAAATGATATTCAGTCATACAAAATTATCCATACTCCACGTATGTTGCACCAATGCCGGGCTGCTCTCTACATTCGCGACCCGCCCTGTACCAAAAAAATCTCCTCCAACCACATGAATCCGTATAGCTTCTTGCAAAGAATCCAATATATCGCGACTATCACTCCCGCGTTTCAAATATACATCCACAAAATAATCACCCTGATTTAATGGGAACCGTGGAATCTTACATTTTAAGGATCCTCGTGGAGACAAACGCACATATTCATTGAACAATCGCGTTGAACAAGTAAACAAAGGCTGTCCCAATTGAGTTTTGAAAACCAAAAAACAGACACCGCTTTCAATAACGATCCCGGAAGGAATCTCATAACCTATCCGTACTGTTACATCTTGACCTGAAATTATATTATCTAATTCCATTCCATTTTCACCAGTGATGGATAAGAATTTCACAAGTGCAAGACCGCTTCCAATACGGTCAGTACGATCAAGAAGGTTTAAAGAATTGTTATTCGAGCTATGCGCGACATACGATTGAACAATATCGTTTGGGTTTCCAACAGCCACAAAATTTCCTGTATCAATATAGGCAACTCGAGAACATAATGAAATAATTGCCGCCATATTATGACTAACAAATAATATTGTTCTTCCTTTGTGCGCCACATCCTCCATTTTGCCCAAACATTTCTTTTGAAATTCTGCATCTCCTACTGCCAGCACCTCATCCACCACTAAAATTTCTGGCTCCAAGTGCGCAGCTACTGCAAACGCCAAACGCACATACATGCCGCTTGAATAGCGCTTGACGGGGGTATCAATAAACTGCTCGACCTCGGCAAAATCCACGATCTCATCGAACTTGCGGTCGATTTCCTTGCGGCCCATTCCCAAAATCGAGCCATTGAGATAGATGTTCTCGCGTCCGGTCAGGTCGGGGTGAAAACCGGTCCCCACTTCGAGCAGGCTGGCTACGCGGCCTTTCACTTTGATCTTGCCTTCGGTAGGTGCGGTGACGCGCGAGAGAATTTTGAGCAGGGTGCTCTTGCCCGCGCCGTTGCGTCCGATGATGCCGAGCACTTCGCCCTGCTCGACGGTGAAGTTGATATCTTTCAACGCCCAGATGGATTCACCATCACCCCCCTCTTTCTCTCCCCCCAAATTCGCGGAATTTGGGGGGAAACGGAGGGGGGCCTCGCCGATACGCAGCATGGGATTCGGCTTGCCGCGCATTTTTGCCCACAACACATTCAAATCGTGGGATAGTGTGCCGGTGCCGATCTGCCCGAGATGGTAGGCTTTGGAAAGATGTTCAACAGAAATAACGGGAGACATGTATGGAGGAAAGGATGGCTTGTGTAGAAATTGATCTTGAACTTTTTATCCCCAACCGCTAAGGAATTCGACCTGATCTACCATATCTTCAGCCGATCTGGCATTCATCAGGTGCAGTATTCGTCGCATCAATTCCCCAACTGAATACACCTGTTGGCGGGCAAGGATCATGCCAGCATGAGAGCTGCCTGCCGTCAGATATCTTGTATGAAGATCGTAAAAATCTTTGGTATTGAAGCTGAACAAAACACGTCCTTGTCTGGCGGCATAATCCAGATGCTCAATGTCCGCTCGGTCTATCATTCCGGCATCCAAAGCTGTCAGAACATCAACGCCGCGCGCTCGCAGCGCTTTCACTAGAGCGAGTCGCATTGAATCCTCGTCAAAGTATATTCGAATGTTCATGCCTTGCGATCAAGGTTCTTCCGATTATAACGTTGTTCGATTCGGACAGCAGTGGATTCTTCTTCCGCCAAATCATTTTCTATCTCATCGCGATTGGCATGATAATAAGCCAGAGCCGCATACACTTGAGCCAGGGAGAGGTGGGGAATTTCACCAACGATCTCCTCCGGTTCCAGTCCTGATTTGTACCACCCAACGATACGCCGCACGGTTACCCCGGTGCCGGCAATACGCGGACGTCCGCCCCGAATATCAGCGCTTCGGACGACCAAGGTACCAATATCTACTAGTGTCATATTCGCGCTCCAATCTTTTGTAAACCGCTCTTATTATATCGCGTGAACAGGGGGTCTCCATCCTTCGACAAGCTCACCGTTCGTGCCGCGAGCGACGGCGGTGGCGCCATGGCGCCACGAGACGGCAGGACACCGCTTCCAGCAGGCTTGCCACGCGTCCTTTGACTTTGATCTTGCCTTCCGTAGGCGCAGTAACGCGTGAAATGATCTTAAGCAGGGTGCTTTTGCCAGCGCCATTTTTCCCAATGATGCCGAGCACCTCGCCTTGCTCAACTTTGAAGTTAATGTCTTTAAGTGCCCAGATTTCTTCACCATCGCGATTGCCATGGTCGCTATCGCCAATTTTGAGCAAAGGACTCGCCGAAGGTGCCGCGTTTTTTAGCCCACCAGACCTGCAGGTCGCGGCTCAACGTGCCGGCCGCTCGCCCCGCGAGGGTGCTTTTCCGAGACGGGGTGCCGATCTGCCCGAGATGGTAGGCTTTGGATAAATGTTCAACAGAGATGACAATTGACATGAGAGGTAAAGGATGAAAGATGTTTTCCCCAAGAAGATTCAACAGCCCATTATAGCCCTAGCCAGCCTCGCAGGGAATTTTGCAAAGCTTCGGCATCTCGTGCAGATAACCGCCCGACCAGTTTGATTACCAAATCAGGATGTATTGTGTAGATACCGCGCTTTATGGCAGTCGGAACATTCAAACCCGCTTCTTTCCAATCTTGCAGAGCAAATTCTCCTTGCAAGAGATTGTGCAGCCTGCTCGTCAAAGGCACGATAAAACTATCCTCCGAAGGATGAAGAGCGCTCACAACTACCGCTGGACGCACTTTAGCAGCGGACAGATCGCTGAAAGGATACCGTACTAGAAGAATATCATTTCTGGAGTAATTCGGCATACACATCATCCTCGGCGTTTTCCCATACATCAGATAATGAACGCTGGCTGGCAAGTGACCAGAATTGCGATTCTTCGTCTTCAACGAGCAGGGTCACGATGACTCTGGTCCCCTCAGGTAGTGGGATATCTTCCATCAATTCGATTTTGCCCTGTTTTACAACAGCCCAGGTTGTCTGTAACATTATCTCATCTCCTTATATCACGATAAAAAACTGGATAGTGATCAAGCTTCAACCTCATTGCGCAATCCCAGCCAGTTTTCGAGCATGTTACGTGCCGCTTTCCAATCCAGCCAATCATCCTCTTCTTGCATAACAGCCTCATTCAGCGGCTGAAGTTGGTTCGCCGGAAGCGATTTCTTCTCGATCATGACAGAACGTTCGTGAAGATATTGTTGAAATTGCTGAAAATCCATCCCATATTTATGTTCGAATTGATGAACCTCGGTTTGCAGAGCTTCCACTTGGCGCAGAACGTAATCACGCACCAGTTCGCTGATGGCTTCTTCTTCCGAAGCAAAAATATTTCGCTTGATTAATGCTTCAACCGGCGTAACCATAGGGTACTCACTTTCTATATGCGAGATGATTATACCGTATCCATGAGCATCGCCGAAGGTGCCGCGTTTCTTTGCCCGCCAAACCTGCAGGTCGCGGCTCAAGGCGCTGCGCTGAGCTTGTCGAAGCGTGCCGGCCGCTCGCCCCGCGTTCGCGACGGGGTGCCGATCCGCTGGGTTGAGCTTGTCGAAACCTGGCCGAGATGGTAGGCTTTGGAGACCGAAGGTGGCGCGCTGCGACAGATGTTCAACAGAAATAACAGGAGACATAAGGAAAAAGATGAAGGATGAAAGATGAGAGATGAAAGATGAAGGCTTGCCCTGAGTGGTGAAGTGTCGCCACGGCGCCACGGCGACGCCGTATCGAAGGGATGAAGGCTTGCGTTGAGCGTTCCCTGAGCGCCGCCGAAGGCTTGTCGAGGAGGGGATGAAGATGAAGAGCGTCCGCAGGAAAATTTGGGTTCCTTGTAGCAACCTATCGCGTTCGTATAAGGAACCGACTCGGTTGCTACAAGGAAAGTTTTGTGGCTATGCGATAGAGAGGAACGCCTGTCAAAAGAAAGGCGGTGTACTCACTAACGCAAACCTACGCCACCGGGTCGTCCGGGTGGTCGGCGTTCCACTTCGCCACCAGTTCGTCGCCGCTCTTACCGACGTTGTCGCGGTGTTCGATCTCGCCTTTGAATTCGCCTGAGACGTTGAGATGGTCTTTGATGTACATATCGGCGCGATGACCTACGTTGATCGCGCCATCCAGGTCAATGGTGGGCGTATAGGTCCCCAGCCCTTCGAGTTGGACGGGCTGGCCGCGCAGGTTGAAGAAGACCACCGCGTCGCGCAGTTCGGTCAATACCTGGCGGATACTGCCCTCATTCAGGTTGGTGGATCGGGCGATAAAACTTACCAGATCGCCCAGTTCGGCGCGCCGGCCCAATTTGATATCGGGCATATACGCGTTGATCGCCTTGATTCGATTTGCCATTGGCAACTCCCTTCGTGAATATTGTGGATTGAAGTAACATCGCAAACCTGTCCGTTCTCGCCGCTTCGATTATTCGATAGAACCTCCTTTGCTGAAGATTTCCGGGCCCGAAAAAACACGATGCTTAGGCACGGCGTCGCCGGTCAGTGCCAATCTCCTCGAACTTGTATCCAATCTCTTTACGGGATATATCCAGTCTCGCACCGTTGAGGCCCGCACTGAGCAACGTCGAAGTGTAGATGTTCTCGCGGCCGGTCAGTTCGGGATGAAATCCGGTACCGACTTCAAGCAGATTGGCAACGCGTCCCTTCACTTTGATCTTGCCTTCGGTCGGTGCAGTCACGCGCGAGAGAATCTTGAGCAGGGTGCTCTTGCCCGCGCCGTTCTTGCCAATGATGCCAAACACTTCGCCCTGTTCCACCGTGAAAGAGACATCCTTCAGCGCCCAGATGGTGTCGCCCTCGCCCTCACCCCCTCTCCCCGCTTCGACTTCGCTGGCACTCCGCTCAGCGCGATTGGGAGAGGGGTGAAGGGGTGAGGGGTCGCCGATCTTCGCTAGCGGATTCGGCTTGCCGCGCATTTTTGCCCACCAAACATTCAGGTCATGGGCAAAAGTCCCCGCCGTTCGCCCCGCGAGGGTGCCCTTCCCAAGACGGGGTGCCGATTTGGCCCAGCTTATAGGATTTAGAGAGATGTTCAACAGAGATGACGGGAGGCATAAGCAGATTTACGATTGATGATTGATAAAG
Organism: Chloroflexota bacterium; assembly: GCA_021787595.1. Taxonomy (GTDB): domain Bacteria; phylum Chloroflexota; class Anaerolineae; order Anaerolineales; family Villigracilaceae; genus Fen-1038. The sequence goes on from JAJYLQ010000014.1 coordinate 100,692, forward strand.
GGATGAACAAGATAGTGTATGTTACAATGTTTGGAAAGGAATAAACTTATGGCGACTCTTGTGATACATCCTTACATCGTATCCGATAAGCGCCTACTGGATGGCGAGCCTGTCATCCAAGGCACCAAGACCACGGTTCGCGCCGTTGTCGAGCTTTGGCGGCTGGGAATTCTGCCCGAGGAAATCCCTAACCATCTACCTCATCTGCAACTGGCGCAGGTCTTCGACGCGCTTAGCTACTACAGCGACCATCAGGGAGAGATCAACCGGTACATCGAACGTAACCGCGTTCCCGATCATCTGGTACACCCGGCTGTCAGGCATTGAAACTCTTCGCCTCCCTTTACCTGGATGAAGATGTGTCCGTGCTGGTCGCAGATATTTTGCGCGCCCGGGGTTTTGATGTTGTGACTGCACGGGATGAGAAGATGCTAGGGCACAACGACACCGAACAATTGGATAAGGCGATCTCCCTGCATCGCTGTCTTTTTACACACAACCGGATCCATTACGAAGAACTCCATCGCAAAGCCATTTCGGGGGAAAAGAAACACTTTGGCGTCATCATCGGCACGCGCCGCAACATATATGAACTGGCTCGCCGCATTGCCACGCTCTTGGACACATTAACAGCCGATGAGATCGAAAACCAGCTTCTTTACGTTTGAGGCATGGCAGATCATCGTTTTTGAAAAGCGGCTTCTCTACGCGGCCGCCACAAAAGCCAAACGCACATACATACCGCCCCGCTGCGCGGGATCTTCGACTGGAATAGCGTTTAACAGGCGTATCAACGAACTGCTCGACTTCGGCAAAATCCACGATCTCATCGAATTTGCGATCAATCTCGCGACGGCTCATGCCCAAAATCGCGCCGTTAAGATAGATATTCTCGCGCCCGGTCAGTTCGGGGTGAAAACCCGTCCCCACTTCGAGCAGGCTGGCCACGCGGCCTTTCACTTTGATCTTGCCTTCAGTGGGTGCAGTGACGCGCGAGAGAATTTTGAGCAGGGTGCTCTTGCCCGCACCGTTGCGACCGATGATGCCGAGCACTTCGCCCTGTTCCACAGTGAAGTTGATATCTTTCAACGCCCAGATGGTTTCGCCCTCACCCTTTCGCCCCTCTCCCGGCGGGAGAGGGGAACGGGGTGAGGGGGCCTCGCCAATACGCAGCATGGGATTGGGCTTGCCGCGCATTTTTGCCCACCAAACGTTCAGGTCGTGGGCAAAGGTCCCCGCCGTTCGCCCCGCGAGGGTGCCCTTCCCAAGACGGGGTACCGATTTGGCCGAGCTTATAGGCTTTGGAAAGATGTTCGACGGAGATGACGGGGATGCTCATGATTCTTTTGCTACGAATTTTACGAATTGTCCGAATTCCCTGTAACGTTCATCTTGATTCGTGGAATTCGCGGCCTTCCATCAGCCTTCATTCAATTCGCGGCATGAGTGATAAAGAAATGTTAGCTGCGATGAAGAGCGAGACCACCCTTCGCGGCATGATAAATCAGCATCGGAATCTTCATTCGGCGGGCATGGATGCAATCAAGTTCAAGATTTCCTCTACGCCGACGGGTTCATAAGAGGTCACGTTTTCCTCACTGCCATCGTGAACGTGATGTGGGTGGGTCGGGATTTCAGGATGATGTGCGGCATTGTCCCATCGCTTCAGCAGCCGTCCTGCTTCATCCTGCCAGTGGAAGCGATATTTTGAAACCTGCAATTCCCCATTCACGATTTGAAATCGCTCGAACATTTCGAGCAGACTGCCATCACGGAATGTAATTCGATACCGAAACAACCCAAGGTCGCCTTGCGCTTCTTCGCGCAGCGCCTTCCAGTCCTTTACCTTGGGATTTGCAATGATCAGCGCTTTGACATAAATCGTCCGCCTCTTTCACAGGGCCGACTCCAGGCGGCGGATTTTTTCCGTAAGATCACGCTGCAAATCGTAAAGCCCATCCCATTCGAAGAAATCCGCCGAGTCGCCCAGCTCGCCCGCCTCGAAGCGTTCGTGAAAGGTCCGGGTATCCATGCCATAACGTTCTTCGTAGTCGCGCAGGTCGCGTGCGTAGCGTTCCAGGCGTAGTTGATACTGATTGAGTACGACGCTCAACAGCTTCTCGAGGACGTGGCTCAACTCAAGGCTGTCTGAAAAAGTATCCTTGAGAGCCTCCAGCTTTTGAGTCGCATTCGTATACATACCGGTCATGGGTTCAATCTCCTTGAAACGGGAAGATCACATTTCCTGTTTCGATAAGAGATATTATAGCGGCTTTCATGGGCAAACCAAAATAAACTGGTTCTCTTTTGTGTAAAGGCGCACGTACATGCCGCCCCGCAACGCGGTATCTTCGACTGGAATAGCGCTTGACAGGGGTATCAATGAATTTCTCCACTTCGGCGAAATCCACGATCTCATCGAATTTGCGATCCATCTCTCGGCGGCTCATACCCAAAATCGAGCCGTTGAGATAGATATTCTCGCGGCCGGTCAGGTCGGGGTGAAAACCTGTACCCACTTCGAGCAGGCTGGCCACGCGTCCCTTCACTTTGATTTTGCCTTCGGTGGGAGCGGTCGCACGCGAGAGTATCTTGAGCAGGGTGCTTTTGCCCGCACCGTTGCGTCCAATGATGCCTAGCACTTCGCCTTGCTCCACAGTGAAGTTGATATCTTTCAATGCCCAGAGGGTTTCTCCCTCACTCCCGTCCCCTCTCCCTGTGGGAGAGGGGTGAAGGGGTGAGGGGTCGCCGATGCGAAGCATGGGATTCGGCTTGCCGCGCACTTTCGCCCACAACACATTCAAATCGTGGGATAGCGTGCCGGTGCCGATTTGTCCCAGATGATAAGCTTTGGAAAGATGCTCAACGGAAATAACAGGAGACATGAGGGAATTTACGATTGATGGTTTACGATTTTCGATTGGCAATTTGCAATTTTCAAAATGGTCTTATTTTCACCATTAAAATGGGTGCGTTTTCAATTGCAAAAAACAGCCCCCGCCACGAGCATGCTGGATCTTCGACGCATGAAGAGCGCAAAGACTTCTTCAATCTGCTGTTATACCAGGCACGGTCACAAATTGCGGTTTTCTACCGCTTGATTCGCGGGGCTGAAGCCACCTGCTCAGTACGTGAAAGTTGTCGCCATGGCGCCTTGGCGCCACTTTCATGCGCTGAGGCGGGGATTTATCCCTTGCCGAATCCCGTTGAACAAAAGCGCAATTTATGCCCGTGTTCAGTATATAATATTCGTTGTCGGCGAGCCTATCCTACCGGCAAGGAGAACAAAATGCTACAACAAATCACCGTTCAAACGCCAAACGCCGAACGACTCAAGCCGCTCCTGCGCTCGGTCATTGAAAACGCAGTGTATGATGTGGAAAACGGTATAAAGAAAACGCGCGCCAAGCTGGAGACCTTCGAGAAACAATACGGCATGAGTACCGTTGAGTTCGAGCGCAGATTCGGGCCCGGTGATCTCGAAGAAACACTCGACTTCATCGAATGGGAAGGCGAGATCAAGACACTGCGTCTGCTGGAAGAAAAACTCAACGCTTTCAAGGAAGCTAAAATCAAGTGATCGAAGAATATTTCGAAACCATCAAGGCATTTTTGCAAGGTCTCTCCCTTTCCCAACCGCCTGAAGTTGAATATGACTATCGCGACAGGGAGACAGGCTTTCTCAAGGGGGATTTGGTTTTTAAGGATGGTTCGCGCCTGCACTTTCGAGAATTTGTTCAGGCAAGGCAAAACGAGCCTGTGTACCGTTACATGTACGCTTTTCAATACATGAAGGCAGATGGAATTCTTATTTTTCGCTATGACAACACAAAACATTTTCCACACCTGCCCACTGCACCACATCACAAGCATATAGGGAAAAGCGATGTGTTGGCAGCCAATGCGCCGGATTTGTTCCAGGTGGTGAAGGAAATCGAAGATATGATGAATGCCCGCGCCAAATAGGGCCAGCCAGCATTTCATCCACCGCCAAAATCTCCGGCTCCAAGTGCGCGGCCACCGCAAACGCTAGGCGCACATACATGCCGCCCCGCTGCGCGGGATCTTCGACTGGAATAGCGTTTAACAGGCGTATCAACGAACTGCTCGACCTCTGCAAAATCCACGATCTCATCAAACTTACGATCGATCTCGCGGCGGTTCATACCCAAAATCGAGCCGTTGAGATAGATATTCTCGCGGCCAGTCAGGTCGGGGTGAAAACCTGTACCCACTTCGAGCAGGCTGGCGACGCGTCCCTTCACTTTGATTTTGCCTTCAGTAGGAGCGGTAACGCGTGAGATGATCTTGAGCAGCGTGCTCTTGCCCGCACCGTTGCGTCCAATGATGCCCAGCACTTCACCTTGCTCGACGGTGAAGTTGATATCTTTCAATGCCCAGATGGTTTCTCCCTCACTCCCGTCCCCTCTCCCTGTGGGAGAGGGGTGAAGGGGTGAGGGGTCGCCGATCTTCGCTAGCGGATTCGGCTTGCCGCGCATTTTTGCCCACCAAACGTTCAGGTCATGGGCAAAAGTACCCGCCGTTCGCCCCGCGAGGGTGCCCTTCCCAAGACGGGGTGCCGATCTGGCCCAGCTTATAGGATTTAGAGAGATGTTCAACGGAAATGACAGGCATAAAAGATGAAGGATGAAATACGAAGGATGAGGGTTGAAAGATGTTTTCCCCAAGAAGACTCAACAGCCCATTATAGCCCTAGCCAGCCTCGCAGGGAATTTTGCAAAGCTTCGGCATCGCGTGCAGATAACCGCCCGACCAGTTTGATTACCAAATCAGAATGTATTGTATAGATACCGCGTTTGGCCGCGCTGGGAACATTCAAACCGGCTTTTCCCCAATCCTGCAGAGCAAATTCTCCGGGCATGAGGTTATGCAACCTGCTCGTCAGAGGCACAATAAAATTGTCCTGTGACGGATAAGGTACACTTACAACCACTGCAGGCCGCACTTTAGCGGCTGACAGGTCGCTGAAAGGATACTGTACCAGAAGGATATCATTTCTGGAGTAATTCGGCATACACATCATCCTCGGCGTTTTCCCAAATGGAAGCTAACGAATGCTGGCTGGCAAGCGACCAGAATTGCGATTCGTCATCTTCGACAAGCAGGGTCACGATGACTCTTGTTCCCTCAGGTAGTGGGATATCTTCCATCAATTCGATTTTTCCTTTTTTTACAACAGCCCAGGTTGTTTGTAACATTATCTCATCTCCTTACGACACGATCAATAAAAGTTAGATAATGTCTATTATACCGTACCCGGCACTTCGCCCTGCTCGACGGTGAAGTTGATATCTTTCAATGCCCAGAGGGTTTCTCCCTCACTCCCGTCCCCTCTCCCGGCGGGAGAGGGGTGAAGGGGTGAGGGGTCGCCGATCTCCGCTAGCGGATTCGGCTTGCCGCGCGCTTTTGCCCACCAAACGTTCAGGTCATGGGCAAAAGTACCCGCCGTTCGCCCCGCGAGGGTGCCCTTCCCAAGACGGGGTGCCGATCTGGCCCAGCTTATAGGATTTAGAGAGATGTTCAACAGAGATGACGGTTGGCATGAGAAAGAGGATAGATGAAAGAAATGGTAGAATTACGGAAGCAATACACTCATCAGGAGATCAGATATGGAGACGCATGAACTGGTGATCGAAATGAAACTGCTCGAACGCCGTTTAACGTTATATGAAGAAAAGTACGGCATACTCAGTGAAGATTTCCACGCCGCCCTTACATCAGGTCAACTAGCGCGCTACGATGAATATGACGAAACCCGTTCCGATTTCAGCCGCTGGAAAGGCATTTATGAAACATGGCTGCGGCGCAAACAGGCTTATACCAAAGCGCTGAAACAGCATGGATTGACTGACGCATTGCGGATTCAACCGTCCTACTGATGACCAGCCAGCCCTTGAACTCGCTCGCGGAATATAGCCGTTTTGTGGCGGCACTAATAGACCGCCCTGATATTGAGCGCTCCACAGTGGCGGTCTGGTCTGAAAGTCCGTATACCGGTGTTGCCGAGGGGGAGATTTTCTTTAAACATGGTTTACGATTAAGAATCAGGGAAGAGTTGGATTTCGATGCGGCTCTCATCACAGCCTACGGCTATGAAGCTTATCAGGGCGAAGAACGTTTATATTGGTACGATGACTTTCCGCATCCGAACGACACTGGCGTCCACATTTCCTCGTCACAAACACATTCCTCCAGACGTCAAACATCATCGCACCCCGGCGCCAGAGATAAGTTTTGAGCGGCCCAATTTGCCCGTGTTGATTCAAGAGATCGAAGTTTTGTCAAAGAGGGGAAATAGATAACACACACAGGTAGATTATGAAAACCGCCAAGCTCTTTCGAAATGGCAAGAACCAGGTTGTACATCTACCCAAAGAATTTGGGTTCAAGGGTGATCGGGGAGTGCTCAAAGTTTGATACTGTTGGCGAATTCATTTTTCGCCTGTAAATGTGCGGCTGGAAACAGTTATACAAGCGCAATTTCTCGATTTCGCCAACAGTATCAAAGTTTGTTAGTCTGCAACCATTCCGGCGGATTGAAATCCTGCCTCAGCCCATGGAAGTCGGCTAAAAGCCGACTCAGGGAGCTAATCCGAAGGCGTCGCCGTGGCGACAATTTCCATGTACTGAGCAGGCGGCTTTAGCCCTGCGCATCAAAATACGCTTACAACCTTTGAGCGCACCCGGTGATCGCGTCTATTTGAAGAAAATGGGAAACGCAGTCATCCTTCTCCCCTTTGATGCGCCCTGGCAACCACTCGCTGAAAGCCTGACTTCATTTTCCAGCGACTTTATGCAGGCAAGGACCCAGCCGCCAACTCAACACCGCTTGCATTGACGTCAAGCAGAAATTTTATTTACGCAAACCGTCCGATCAAAAACCGTTTCACTGGCCAACTGAACACTGCTTTCCGCCCTCACTTGACACCTGACACTCGTCTCACACCGTATCCATAAAGGTCTGCTCCACGCGGTCGAAGATGACACTGCCGATAAAAACTACCACAAGCAACATGAAGCCAACACTATTCAAGGAGGGATCGGCATTTCAAGCAAGCGGAAACTCTAACGAATCAGCTTTAGTCCAACCCCAATATCTAAATCTTTCCATGTCCGGTCAGAAGTAACCGCAGTTGCATCAGTGACTTGCGCCAAAGCAAGGCAGGCACGGTCTCCAAGAGAAAGGCCAAGCGGTTGAGTATGCGCGTATAAAAGCCCCGACTGGAAGGCTTGTTCTTCGTCAAAAGGCAGTATTTCCAACCCAAGATAAGCCAGCGCATCTCGAATTTGATCTTCCGGCATCCCCACAGCAGATAAACGCGTGACCACCTCTGCCAGATTTACCGTGGAAATGACCGCTTGCGGCAACAAGCCCTGAACCAGTTCCGCCCCCTTTTCTGAGTTGAGCAGCGCCAGAAGAGCGGAAGCATCCAAAACATATTCACTCACCGCCGGCCTCTTCCCGCCTGGCCCGGATCAATTCATCCACAAGAGAAGTTTCCTTGGGCACATATTGCCGGACAGCCTTTTGTGCCAAATGGATCGCCTGGCGCAAAGGAATCAAGCGGATGGAGCCGTTCTCGAGCCGCATAACGATTTCATCCCCAACCTGAATTTCCAGCGCTTTACGCAACTTGACTGGCAGAACGATCCTGCCACCGCGGGTTATTTGTGTCTTTACTTCCACAGAATGCCACCTTTCTGATTTTAGCCATTTCTAGAGATTATACCATATAGAAAGAAGGGTGGGATGCAGGAGATTGAGAGCAGAACCCGTCTTCCATCTTCTACACCGTATCCATGAATGTCTGCTCCACGCGGTTGAAGATGACGCTTCCGAGAAAAACCACAACAAGCATGAAGATGAAACTATATAATAGATGAGCAAGGTTCGCATCGCCCGCGCCCAGGAAGGCATAGCGAAAGGTTTCCACGATGGAGGTCATGGGGTTGGCAATGATCACCCACTGAAATCGGGCGGGCACGGAAGAAATGGGATAGATCACCGGCGTGGCATACATCAGCAATTGCACGCCGAACTGCACCAAAAAACGCAGGTCACGGTACTTGGTGGTGAGGGAAGAGATGATGATGCCAAAGCCCAGTCCCAAGCCAGCCATCATGAACAAGAGGATAGGCGATAACAAGACCCACATCCAATTGAGATGAATTACCGAACCGCTCAGGAGAAAATAGGCGACAAACACCAGGAACAAGGCAAACTGAATCAGAAAGGTGATCAGGCTGGAAATCAAAATCGAAACCGGGACAGCCATGCGCGGGAAATAGACCTTGCCGAACAACTGGGAATTGTTCACAAAGGTGTTGGAGGTCTTGTTCAAGACGTCCGCAAAATAAGCCCAGACCACGGTGCCGGACATATAGAACAGGAATTGCGGCAGGCCATCGGTCGGCAGGCTGGCAATGCGGCCAAAGATCACAGTGAAGGTCACGGTGGTCAGGATGGGTTGGATCAAAAACCAGAGCGGGCCGAGGATGGTTTGTTTGTAAACCGCGACGAAGTCGCGGCGCACAAAGAGCATCACCAGGTCGCGGTAATGCCATAGTTCGCCGAGGCGCAAGTCCAGCAGACTGCGCTGCGGCTCGATGATCATGGACCAATTGCGATCATCGTCAGGCTCAACAACTACTTTTTCTGCAAAGGTATCCATTTCAATACGTACCACTACTCTAGGGGGACACGGGACTTAGAACACAAGGTGATATAGATGGAAAGAGAAGAAAAAGTTTTAGGGAAAGGTCCCTTCGGTGCTTCGTAGCACCGAAGCAGACGATGGCGGCTTGATGCCGCCTCGTCTAGCAAGCATCCGCCCTTCCGACATTCTCCTCAGTCAGACTAACGGAAAAACGATATGAAACGCAGCTCGCGGGACTGGTTCCGGCTCTACGATCTAACGGCCGCGCCTCGTCTGCGGTTTTACTGGCTGGACTTGTCCCGCGGGCAGTACCAACGGGACTTGCTGCCTGCTCATCAACTTCAACAACACACGCACCCGCTCCGTTCCCGGCAAGCGGGCATCGAAGATGGCTTCGTTTCCAGCAAAAGGACCATCGGAAATTCGTACTTGTTCGCCTTGATGAAGCCCATCGAACAGTTCGCCGCCTGCGTCATTGACCTGCTCTACGCGCCTTTCGAGCCGATGGATCAATTCATCGGGCACAGGAGTGGGTTCGCCTCCAAAGGCCACCAGACCCAACGAATACGGAATCCAGTGGAGATCGGAGAATCCGATTCGATTGAGGTCCGCATGAACAAAAAGGTAGCCGGGAAAATAGGGCCGAATGATCCGACTGCGCGGGTTCACCGGGTGCACGCGCAGTTGCGGATAGAACACTTCTACTTCTCTTGCATGAAGTTCAAGCGCAAGCGTGGTTTCCTTGTTGGGTTTGCTGTGCATTGCATACCAGTACATAAACTGATCAATCTTCCTAAAGCAAAAGGGGTCACGACGATGATTGGTCAATCATCGTCGTGACCCCCGGGAGTCTTTCACCCTCGCCAGGGTCGTCTTAATCAAAATTAAAAACGATGGAAGCCATTTATCTTATGTGTCATCCGTTTCTTCGATTTCTTTCCACGCTTTGTGACTCTCCACTTTGTTGATGTACCTCAACTCGCCTCGCTGGATGATCAGATGGATCTCGCCATAGTCACTCAAAGACGAAAGCACCCGATTGATCTGCTCGACTTGTTCAGCCGTTAGCTTCTTGGGTTTCGGATCGTTGTGGTGTGTCGAGGAATTTGAGGCGTTCATCGTTTTTCTACATGGATGATCACAAACACTGTCGAGACATCTAAACCACATATAATTGAATTTCAACTCAACCAGTAAACAAAAGGAGCCATGACACATAGAAATGTGTCATGGCTCCCGGGATTCTTTCACCCTCGCCAGAGCCGAGGCTTGCACCTACAATGTTCGATTGTTTGGATCAACCCTTAAGACGATCAAGAAATAGTTTGGCTTTTTTCGACTCTTCTTTCGCCATTCAGCCAAGCTTTATGGCTCTCAATCGTATTAATATACCGTAACTCTCCGTTCTGCATAATGAGATGTACTTCGCCGTAGTCGCCCACCAAATCAAGGAAATCATCAATGCGCTGGACTTGCGCAGGCGACAATCTTTTCAATCTCAAACTGGATAAATTCACATCTCGATTTGCAAGATTCGGGTTATTCATTCGACCTCCCATGCGAGGGGGGAATACCGAATTCGAAGCGGCGCCCCCTCCCGCCATTGCGAACGCTGATGTTGATAAGCCTGACAGTTTCAATAATTTAATTGCACTCAAAATATACCTCGACCCTTACAAATTTGCAAGGTTTGTATCCATAATTTGCCTACCTTTTAAGTATACATCGCCCTTCCCCTTCAAATCAATGGATTTGGGTTTTATTTTCATAGGCATTAGTACTGATTCTTGAGTATAGGTTCAGACAATTTGAACGGGAACGAAAAATGGAATCATCGCGGCGAAAGATGTTGCGAAGGATTAGAGGCAAAGCATGGGTGATCGTTATCTTTTTCATTCATGCTCTACAATACTATATGGCGCGAAGCATAGATTCCTTTCAAACAAGCTGAGAGGAATTCCTACCAAAAAATAGTGAGCGAAAAACACCAGAGGGATGAGGATGAATAAGCAAGGCGTTCAACGTTGAATGGTGTACACCGGAGGCATCAAATTGCCCCCGAGGGGCTACTGCGCCGTTCATCAGTAGCCCTTTTGATAAACGTATGCTCATCGCTACCAAATTTCTTCCATCGAGCAAACTCGCTCTTCCATAGTTGGCATCTCCGGGCGTACTTGGTGAACCTCCCGCATGAAATGTAGCCTGGGTATCAGAAATGTTTGATGAATGAGCTGCTGGTTGACTGGGAGGTGATTCCAAGTTTGCCAGATGACGACCCGTTGATAGCATTGTACTGGGTTGGGTTACATTTTCAGGCTTCTGCGCGCCGCCACTAAAAAAGATTGGGATCGGATTGGAAGTTGGGCGGCGGGGAATACCAAGTGTTCCACCAAGTGCCCGGAATTCCTCGAATAGGCTCAGATTGTCCGCTGTACACATTGCCAGGAACAACCCCAGTTCTGGCTTCAAAATGTAAATGGCAACCTGATCCGCCGGTTCCACTATTACCAGAATAGGCGATGGCTTGTCCCTGGCTTACCGTTTGTCCGGCCTGGACAAAGATATTATTGGTATCTAAGTGGGCAAAGAAGCTGTTTCCAAAGCCCTGTTCATTAATTCGTACCACCGTGCCAAAATCGGCAACCGTAATCACATCAATAACCGTGCCGTCAGCTGGGGCTCGAACAGTAATACAACCATTGGGCGCGTAATCAATCGCTTCTGCTGATGCATTGATATGCAAACCTTCGTTTGGGCCGTTGCTGATATATGTTGTTCCATTGAATGGTAGTGTCCATCCCAAAGTTTCTGCTCCGGCGTCTGCCGAGGCCAACGCAAAAGTTAATGACATCGCCGATAAAACGACTGTCAGGAATTTTTTCATATACATGTCAACCTCCAGGTTTGATGCAAAGAAGTTTATTCACTTTGCCCAGATTTCTACTTAAGGCTCTCAACAATATTGTTCACAGTTGAGGTATATGAAGATGTAGATGGGTAGGAAACGGCGAGATAGATACGATCCTTCTGCTCGAGGGCGTACAACCGGGCACCCTGAGGCACTGTAGATCCCGTTGCTGTCCAAGTGATGGCTTGCCCATTTCCCAATAAAAGGCCCTCAAGCTGGCTGTAAGCTGTCCCAGGCGCAAACAGATTCTGGGCTGTGACCCAAGCTTCCAGTGTTGAATAATTTTCTGGTCTGGAGAAAAGCCACAGATCAATTTTTATCTCCTGACGATCCAAATCCCGTTTTACAGCCACGTCGTTGAAATTGCGAATGGTCACCAGATAACCCTGCTCTGGAATGGCGCTATATGTCTTGTTTAGAGGCATATCCACTTGCCAGTTTGCTGGATAGGAAAACGAAAAGCCAAAATTGGCATCTACGTAATCCCGAACTTTTTCGTCAGGCGCTTGTCCTATCCTGGTGGGTATCGCAAAGCTTTGTTCGCTGCCAGGCGGGGAAGATCGTTGGAGCTGGGCGACTGCTGTTTGTTCCGCGGCGGACTTTGCTACTTGAGTAGGCAAAGGAACCGAAGGCAACAGTGGGATATTCTGGCCTAAACTCTTAGGTCCCTGAGTCGGTGTGGGAGGCGGAACCAGCGACCAGAAAGGATTGGCGTAAGCTCGCATTAGCCCCACTCCACCTACGATGAATCCTGCAATGATGAGGCTAATCAAAACAAATTTCTTGTTCATGGCATTCTCCTTCCGATGTATGCGTGTTGACTAACGTACGTATACGCTTACAGGTCACGAGAGCCTGTGAGGGTGTCTGATGTAATCGAATTTAAACTACTATTGATGTTTACAAAAGTCAGTTAAGGGCTGTCACTCTGAGGGAGCGCACTTCCCTGCACTTGCACGCAGGGCAAGTGTGCGACCGAAGAGTCTCATATTTCGGACTCGAGACCCTTCGCTCAGGGTGACATAAACCAATTCGTATGAATGTCAATAGGAATGATAATAGTGTAAAGAAAAACGGCTCTCCCGTTTTTGCCGGGAGACACCCGCAAGATGCGGCGGACTTTCCGCGGATTTCATGGATTACGCAGAAAAATCTGTGAAATCTGCGTAATCTGCGGATTGATCTTTAATCTTTCCTGTTAAACACCGAAAAGCCAGAAAAACAAGATAAAACAACGTCTCATGCTTTCTTCTCTCGAACTATACTGAACACGGGCATAAATTGCGCTTTTGTTCAACGGGATTCGGCAAGGGATAAATCCCCGCCTCAGCGCATGAAAGTGGCGCCAAGGCGCCACTCGTTGCGCCAGTCCGAAGGCGTCGCCGTGGCGCCATGGCGACAACTTTCACGTACTGAGCAGGTGGCTTCAGCCCCGCGAATCAAGCGGTAGAAAACCGCAATTTGTGACCGTGCCTGGTATATGTATAAACAGTGGAGTTCACAACAATGATTACAGTATCTGGCTCTTCCTCACATCAGGGTAGCACAGTTAGAAAGCGACCTCCGCTCAAGCTGAGAATACGCTGAATTCCAGTTCCGTCGATATGAATTGAATAAAGCACCTGATCAAGTGCCTCACCGCCCAAATTATTTACCAACAATACATTTCCAGAGAGCCAGGCAAGGGGCCGCGCAAGCAAAGCAGGATTGGCGACCTCAACTACTGTGGAAACCCTGCCAGTATCAATGTTCAATACAACAATCTTGTTAACACCCTGCGAGCCCTTCTCAAAGCTATTGACAACAGTGAAAGCAACCTTATTCCTCGCTGGCGACCAGACTAGAACACTGGCGATTAAGGTGTTGGCGTCCTCCTGCTCAATAAGTGGGGTAAGGCTGCCGTTCATCAGGTCGAGCCGTTGCAATTTGACCCTGGGGTTAGTTGTGGATTCTTTCCGTGCCACAATTGCCGTTTCGCCACCTGGCGCAGCCGAAACGATGCTCGTCAATTTATTTGGATCAGTGTAAACAGTTTGCATCTCACCCGTTTGAGTGTCTAGTAGAGCAACCCGATCATTCAACATACCGCCACCAACAAGGTGAGAAAGCAACAACTTCTTCTGACCTAGTAGTTTGTCAATCATGCTTTGATAAGTGGAGAGCCGTGAAGATTTTGCGGACAGCAGATGGTCGGATAGAGCTTCTTGAGTTTAATGCGTGCGTCAGCGGTTGTGAAACGCCAGTCAACAG